>DDUU01000016.1 GCA_002344965.1 Candidatus Tepidiaquacellales bacterium UBA2330
AACGGTTTTAACCGTTTTTCGCTGCACTGGCTCAGGAGCTGGAAGAAGTAAGAAGTTTAAATCTGTTACTTTTCTATAACTCAGATGCTTAGAGTCTTTAGATTTGCAGATATGGAAAAACGGTTAAAACCGTTTTTCGCAGTAATCCTAATTCTATAAATAATGAGAGAAATATATTTTTTTTAAAATTTAATAAAGTAAAATTATAAATTTGCAAAAATAAAATCCTGTGATCTTTTAAAAGTCAATTAACAGATGTAATTTTAATTATAAATCTATTTGACTAATTTACTTCAAATTAAAAAAACTTTAATATGTCCGAGAAAAAGAAGAAGGAACAAAACATCACTTCTCTTTCAAGAGAAAACAGACTGTTTAAACCCGGAAAAAGTTTTTCCTCTAAAGCTTTTATAAAATCCTTTCAGCAGTATAAAAGAGCATATGATAAATCTGTAAAGGATCCTGAGAAATTCTGGGCTAAAATAGCTGAAGAACTGCATTGGTTTAAACCATGGAAAAAAGTTCTTAAATGGAAAGCTCCCCATTCACAATGGTTTACAGGCGGGAAAATTAATTTAAGTTATAACTGCCTTGATAGACACCTTAATTCATACAGAAAAAATAAAGTCGCTCTTTTCTTTGAAGGTGAACACGGCGACACTCAGACTCTTACATATAATCAGCTCGCAGCGGAAGTCAGAAAATTTTCCAATGTATTGAAAAATCTCGGTATAAAAAAAGGTGACAGAGTCTGCATTTATATGCCGATGATACCGGAAGCTGTAGTTTCTATGCTTGCATGCGCAAGGATTGGTGCCGTGCATTCGGTTATTTTCGGTGGCTTCTCAGCTCACGCACTGGTTGACAGGATTACCGACGCTGAAGCTTCACTTGTTATCACTGCAGACGGTGCATTCCGAAGAGGTCAGATTGTTCATCTTAAAAATAATGTGGATGAGGCGTTGCCTGATTGTCCGACTGTAAAAAATGTGATCGTCGTAAAAAGAGCAAACTGTGATATTAAATGGAATGATTTTTTTGATAAATGGTATCATGATGAAATGGCAGACTCAAGCGATGTCTGCCCTGCGGAAAAATTGGATTCTGAACATCCGCTGTTCATTCTTTATACTAGCGGCACAACCGGTAAACCAAAAGGCATTCTGCATACTACAGGAGGATATTCTGTCCAGACCTATATTACAACTAAATATGTATTTGACATAAAAGACGATGATATATTCTGGTGCACGGCGGATATCGGATGGGTTACCGGTCACAGTTATGTTGTATATGGTCCGCTTCAAAACGGAGCGACGGTTTTTCTTTATGAAGGCGCACCGAATTTTCCGCATCCTGACAGGTTCTGGCAGATGATCGATAAGTATAAAGTAACTATCTTCTATACTGCGCCTACTGCCATAAGAGCTTTTATAAAATGGGGAAATCATTGGGTTGATAAGTACAGTCTGAAATCTCTCAGACTTCTCGGTACTGTTGGTGAACCGATAAATCCTGAAGCATGGATGTGGTATAATAAAATGATCGGTAAAAATAAATGTCCGATCGTGGATACATGGTGGCAGACTGAAACAGGGGCAATTATGATTTCGCCGCTGCCGGGAGCTACTCCGACTAAACCTGGCTCAGGAACTCTGCCGTTCTTTGGCATTGAACCGGAAGTAGTTGATAAGAAAGGAAACAAGGTAGCAAAGGGAGAAGGCGGACTTCTTATTATTAAAAAACCCTGGCCTTCAATGTTAAGGACAATTTACAAAGATGATGAAAGATACAGGAAGCAATACTGGAGTGAATTTTCTGGAGTTTATTTCACAGGTGACGGTGCCCGCAGAGACAGGGATGGTTATTTTTGGGTGATGGGAAGAGTAGATGACGTTCTGAATGTCAGCGGACACAGACTCGGTACTGCAGAGGTAGAATCAGCTCTCGTAGCTCATTTAAAAGTAGCTGAAGCTGCAGTTGTAGGCAAACCTGATGAAGTAAAAGGCAACGCAATCTGCGCTTTTGTAACTCTTGAAGGAAGTCAGATACCCTCTGATGAACTTAAAAATGAACTGAAAGAATGGGTGGTAAAAGAAATAGGAGCACTCGCAAGACCGGATGAAATTAGATTTACGGATACTCTTCCAAAAACCAGAAGCGGAAAGATTATGAGAAGACTGCTGCGTGAACTTGCGCACAGCGGGGAAGTGAAAGGCGATGTAACTACGCTTGAAGATTTTTCTGTGCTTGAGAAACTAAGATCGGAAGAAGAGGATTAAATGTAATTTAATTTTTTCTTATTGTAAAATCTTTTTAATTGGATAAACGTGAATTGAAATATTTTGGGATGAGAAAAAATCATTACAGTTTAGTCAGGAAATTTTGGGAATGTACTGATGGGATAAAGCTCACAATCGGAGATTCTGAAAATGAATTTGAAAGCTTTCTGAAAAGAAATAAAGGAATGAGTTTCATTTGTAAAGACAAAAGTATACTAATCGGGACAATACTTTGCGGACATGACGGGAGAAGGGGATTCATATACCATCTTGCAGTGGATAAAAATTACAGAAATATGTCAATCGCTAAAACATTAATAAATAAAAGTATTACTCAGCTTAAATCTCAGGGAATAAAAAGGTGTATGCTTATGGCTGACAGTATAAATGAAAATGCAAAATCTTTCTGGATTAAAATGCAGTGGAGAAAAAGAGACGATCTTCAGATGTTTTCAATTGATCTGAAATAAAAAATTATTGAAATATGATTGTCTGAAAAATTAATTTTCAATATTATTTTATCCTTTAATTTTGCTGATTTCAAAATTCGTTTATTCAGATATTTTTTTACTATTGATGTTTCTATGTTATTTATTGGTTTTTAAAAACTAAAATTCCGGAAATCTTTCATTCTGAAAATTCTGATTATTTCTTGAACTGAACTTCCTTCCATTCTTTAAACAGTCCCTTTACTTTATTTCTCTGATATTTTCCTGTCGAAGTGACAGGGATGAAATCTGAAAAAACAACTACCTTAGGTGATTTAAAGAACGGAAGATGCTCGCGGCATTTCATTATAATTTCCTCTTTCAGTTTCTCTTTATCTGAATCTGAAATACTGTTAAGAGTGTCTTTTAGCATGATCAATGCTCCGACTTCCTCGCCGTACCAGTCATTGTCAAAACCGACAGCAATTCCCGAGTTTACACATTCGATTCCGGAAAGCACCTCATCAATTTCTAAAGGTGAAATATTTACCGCCCCTCTGATGATCAGCTCCTTTATTCTTCCTGTTATAAAAAAATATTTTTTCCCGTTTCTGTCCAATATAAAAAAACCTTCATCACCGCTTCTGAACCATCCGAATTCAAATGTCTTTCTGTTTACTTCGTCATTATTAAAATAATACTTCATTACATTATGTCCGCGAATTACTATCTCTCCTTTTTCATTTTCCTGAAGAGATTCTCCTTTATCATTCTGAATATCCATTTCATTACAGTTTATCTGAATACCGATCGATGGAAATCCGAATTCATTCTGCCATTTTAGATGTTCGTCCCGATGCAGATCTACGGGAATAAAACAAGAGTAACATGTTGTTTCCGAAAGTCCGTAACCGTGAACTATTTTAAGTCCGAATCTTTTTTCAAAATTTGAAGCGATTTCACATGTCAGTGGACCCGCTCCGCAGATAATGTGTGAAAAATTTTTCAGATTGTAATCCTTACTTTGATTTTCTGAATGAAGAAGGAACTGCAGCAGTGTCGGAACTACACTGACGACTTTTACCTTTTCATCCTGAAGTAATTTTAAAAACAGATCTGTATTGAATTTTTGATTCAGTATCAGCTTTCCGCCGTAAAACATTGTTGTCATAATAGTAACGACAGTTCCGTTCACATGATGTATAGGAAGTACGCACATCATCACATCGTCATTATGAAGTCCGTGCCATTCTGAAATTGCATGTGCGTCGGCCATCAGATTATACTGTGTCAGAACTACTCCTTTGGGATTGCCCGTCGTACCCGATGTATAAACAATCAGACATTCAGCTTCTTTATCAAAATCAGAATATTCATTATCTAAATTTTCTGAAAACTGGTCAAAGTTAAAATTGTCAAAATCTGTTACAATAATGTGTTTTGCTGTTTCTGTCTTTGAAAGTTTTTCTATATATTGTTCACGCGTGAAAATAATTTTTGACTCTGAATCACTTAGAATAAAATTTAACCTTTCAGTTTCTTCACTTACATTTATCGGTACAATGACTACGCCAATAGTCCATGCTGCAAAATACAATATAACAGTTTCATAATGATTGTGAGAAAAAGTTGCCGCTCTGTCTCCTTTTTTTAATCCGCTTTTCAGAAGAAAATCAGAAAGCTGATATGTTCTGCGGATAAAATTTCTGTAACTCAGACTTGTCTTGTTGCCGTTTTCATCATAAAAAGTTATGTAATCCATATCCGGTTTAAGAGAAAGTCTTTCCCTGATTATTTCCGCAATGTTCCTGTATTTTACAAGATAGTCAGTTGCTGAATATTTATCAAAGTAATGAGCTTTGAGAATATTGTCATGAGTAATTTTATCCATCAGTAGTTTGAATTATTATTTAAGTATATTCTTACAATATTTTTTAAAAGTTAATTTATTTATTTTACAACATTACAAAATACAATTTATCTTTAAATGAAAAAATTTCCGCTGAGTTTGTTTTTGATTTTGTTTTTAAATATTTATTCATGTTCGGATAAAAAAGAAACGGATAGTAATGTATTCACCATTAATATCAGTCAGAATATAGAAACTCTTGAACCTGTAATGTCAAATTCCAATCAGACTATCTGGGGACTTTCTGTAATGATGGAAGGTCTTGTGGAATTTGACAGGGAAAATAATATCAGGCCATCGATAGCTCGTAACTGGGAAATCTCTGATGATGCGCTGACTTATACTTTTCATTTAAGAGACGATGTTTATTTTCATGACAACGAATGTTTTAAGGGATCTGAAGGCAAAGGAAGAAAAGTAACAGCACAGGATTTTAAATACTGTATTGAAAGAGTGAATAATCCCAAGACAAAAACGCGCGGACAATGGGTTTACAGGGACAGAATTAAAGGAGCTCAGGAGTTTATTGACTTCATGTCAGGTAAATCAACAGAAGATGTGAAAGGAATTTCCGGACTTACTGTAAAGGATGATTCGACACTGATCATAGAACTTACAAAACCATTTGCCCCTTTTCTCAGCGTACTTACCATGTCATACGGTTATGTGTATCCGAAAGAAGCAGTTGAATATTACGGTGACAAGTTCGGACAGAATCCTGTGGGCACAGGTCCTTTCAGATTTGTAAAGTGGGATCTTGATAAAGAGCTGGTGTTTGAAAAAAATAAAAATTACAGGGAGAAGGATAAAGAAGGTAATTCAATCCCTTATCTTGACGGTGTAAAATTTACTTTTACACAATCATCTGAGACAGAGTTTATGGATTTTCTAAACGGCAGGTATGATTATCATGATCCTTCTTCTGAAACTTATGATCAGATCACCGATGATAACGGAAATTTAATTGATTCTCAGAAAGATCTTTTCACGCTTAACAGACAGCCCTGGCTGCAGACTGTATTTTTCGGTATGATGCAGTCGCCTGAATTACCCGGAGGTAAAGAAGGTCCGTTTGTAAATAATTTAAAACTTAGACAGGCGTTGAATTATGCTATAGACAGAGACAGGATATTGAAATTTGTTTTAAAGAACAGAGGTTTTTCCGCAGAAAACGGTCCTTTGCCTAAAGGAATGCCCGGTTTTAATCCGGAAATAAAAGGTTATAAATATGATAAGGAAAAAGCACTGCAGCTTTTAAAAGAAGCGGGATATCCTGACGGGAAAGGTCTCGATCTTACCTTGGTTACCGGAAATGAAGAGATACAAAAAACGCTGGCAATAGCTGTTCAGCAGCAGCTTAAGGATATAGGCATTGAACTGAAACTTGATCAGATGATTCAGGCTACGCTTATTTCAAAACAGGAAGAAGGATTATTTCCGTTCTGGCGCGCAAGCTGGGGAGCAGATTATTATGATCCGGAAAATTTCATGGCGCTTTTTTACAGTAAGAACATTACGCCAAATGGACCGAACAGGGTGGGATATTCCAATCCCGAGGCAGACAGACTTTATGAAGAGGCGTTGAAAATTACTGACTTCGATGAGAGAAAAATAATATATGATCAGATGCAGAAAATTGTTATTGAAGATGCAGCATGGCTGTTTCTGTATTATAATCAGAAAGTATATCTTCTTAAAAAAAATATAGAAGGTTTTTATGTGGATGGTCTGAATATTATTAATTTAAAATATGCAAAGAAAAATTAAAAATTCTGACTTTATTACTTTTTTTAAATGATTAATAAAACCTTTTTACGGATTGAAAACAGATTACAGAATAATTAAAACGGATGAAGAAATAGAAGAGCTTTCCGTGTTAGCCCGGAAGATCTGGAATATTCATTATCCTCCTATCATCGGACAGGATCAGGTAAATTACATGCTTGAACTGATGTACACTAAGGAAAGTCTTAAGAAACAGATTTTTGAAGATGAAAATGTTTTTACAGGTGCTTTTATTAATGATAAAATAGCCGGATTTATTTCCGTAAGCAGTAAAGATGGAAAAAATTTTTTCCTGCATAAATTATATGTGGATCCTGATCTGTTTCAGAAAGGAATTGGCAAAGGTTTATTTGAACATGTCTTTTCTGAAATTGATTTTGATACTATCAGACTGACAGTAAACAGGCAAAATTTTAAAGCGATAAATTTTTATTTTAAAAACGGATACAAAATAGAAAAAATAATTGATATTGATATCGGAGGCGGATTTGTAATGAATGATTTTGTAATGCTTTTTGAGAACTAAGTTTATTTAAGTTTAATTGTCCTTCCGAATTTTACAATGTCAAAGTCATATTTTTTTCTGATGGTATCAAGTTTATTCAGAAGATTCTCTTTTTTGTCATAATCATCGAAGATACTTTCCTGAACAGCTTCATCACCAGTTACAAATTCAGAAAATTTTACTCCGAGAAGTCTGATCTTTTTCTTATTCTTAAGCATTTTATCTAGCAGCAAAGTTGCATCCTCATAAAAATCAGTTTCGAGATTTGAATATTTCGCTGCAGTATATGATCTCTGATTAACTTTGAAATCAAAATACTTGACTTTAACTGTAATGCTTCTGCTTCTCAGTTTGACCTTCCTTAATTTTTGACAGCATTTTTCCATGAGGTAGTATAGCTCAGAAAGCAGAAATTCCCTGTCAGAGATATCTTCATAAAAAGTATTTTCTTTTGACAGGGATTTTCTTATTTCGTCATTTTCCTTTACGTTATCACTTCCTTTGCCGTTTGCAACATTAAGCAGAAAAGATGTGTGGAATTTTATTTCCTTATCATAAAAGCTCTGATCAAATTTCAAAATATCGCCGATAAACTCTATGCCGTACTTTTTTAATTTTAACTGAGCGGCTTTACCTACACCGGGAATTTTATCTATAGTCATATTACTCAGAAATTCTCTTTCCTTCCCGAAAGGTACAACAGTAACTCCGTCAGGTTTATTAATTTTAGAAGCAATCTTTGCACAGATCTTATTGACAGCAATTCCAACCGAACATGTGATCTTTAATGTATTCTTAATTTCATTTCTTAATTTGTCAGCAAGTAATTGATAATCATTATTATGCAGGTGAAGTACACCTGTAACGTCAAGATATGCTTCATCTACACTGACCGGCTGAACGATGGGAGTATATTTATAAAAAATATCTCTGACTCTTTTTGAATAATCAGAATAAAGTCCGCGTGTACTTCTGATAAAATTACCTTCAGGAACAAGCAGCAGCGCACGGGTAAGAGGCATTGCAGTTCTCACTCCTTTAGCCCGAGCAAGGTAGTTCGGGCATGATACAATACCTCTCTTATCCTCTTTAGTCCCCCCTACAACCAGAGGTTTTAATTTCAGTGCAGGATTTAAAGCTTCTTCGCATGATGCAAAGAAAGCATCCATATCCACATGAAAAATTATTTTGTGATTTTGTCCGGTCATTTATTCAAACTTAATTTAATTGAAAGATTATTTCAATATTCTAATCAGACGTGAAGTATTTAATGCTCAATTCATAAGTTATTTTTTTTGTTAATTTGATTTCCGGCTTTTATTGTAAAGCATTCGAATAATTGTATGAGCATTGTTCATTAATGTTTTAAAAAATTAACACTATCTTTAAGAAAATTATTATAACTGAATTTGAATGTAAAGCGGTTCAGCAGGCAAAGTGATTTAACAGCATGGGTTTTACTGATCATACTCTCTTTGATCTGGGGCAGTTCATACATATTAATTAAAAGAGGTCTTGATGTATATACACCTGAACAGGTAGGGACAATGAGACTGACTTTTGCTTTTTTGATTTTGCTTCCTACAGCGTTAAAAAATGTTTTCAGATTACCCGGGAATAAATTACTGGTGTTATTTCTGATTGGTCTTGTCGGAAATATATTACCTTATCTTCTTTTTTCATATGCGCAGACTGTGCTTGCAAGTTCTGTAACAGGAATTTTGAATGCGCTGACTCCAATATTTGCTATGCTGATTGCAGTTTTTATATTTAAATATAAAATAAGAGGCATGCAGATTGCCGGTATGCTCCTCGGATTTTCCGGGATACTTCTTTTAAGTTTTATAGATGAGACAGGTGTACTCGGCAGCATAAATATTTATGTATGGTTAGTGATTATAGCTACTTTGTGTTATGCTGTAAGTCTGAATCTGATAAAGGCATATCTTTCAGATATACGATCAGTTATAGTAAGTGCGGTATCACTTCTTTCAGTCGGTCCGATTTGTATGGCTTATTTATTCACTACTGATTTCATTCACAGGTTTAACACTGTTCCGGGAAGCGGAATGTCAATGCTGTATATTGCAATACTCGGAATAGTCGGAACTGCTTTCGCTATGATACTTTATACGAAACTGATACAGATTACTGATGCAATTTTTGCTACTACAGTTACATATATGCTGCCGATAGTATCAATTATCTGGGGTTTACTGGACGGAGAAATACTTTATCCTGTGCATTATGCCGGAATGTTAATCATACTTTCAGGAGTATATTTAATTAATAAAAATTTTAATATAAATAAATCTAAAGCATAAATGGATTTGTTTGGAAATGTTAATGATAAGGAAACAGATTATAATATTCCTCTTGCAGAAAGAATGCGTCCTGCTGATCCGGATAGTTTTGCAGGTCAGGATCATCTGATCGCTCCCGGTAAACCTATTAGGACAATGATAGAAAAGAACGAACCAGTTTCGATGATATTCTGGGGACCTCCGGGAGTAGGGAAGACTACTCTTGCGCTTCTGATATCTCGTCTTGTGAAAACAGAATTTGTCCAGCTGTCTGCAGTCTCATCAGGTGTAAAGGATGTAAGAGCAGCAATTGAAAAAGCTGAGTATAATTTAAAACATAAAAAAAGAAAGACGATATTATTCATTGATGAGATTCACAGATTCAGCAAGTCACAGCAGGACTCGCTGCTGCAGAGTTCGGAGAAAGGAACAATAATACTAATCGGAGCTACTACTGAGAATCCGTCGTTTGAAGTGATATCTCCTTTACTTTCCAGAAGCAGAGTTTTTGTACTGGAAGAATTATCAAAGAAAAATTTTGAAAAAATAATAGAAAATGCGCTCTCAAAGGATGTTATACTTAAAGAAAAAAAAATTGAAATTGAAGACAGGGATTTTCTTATCGGACTGGCTTCAGGAGATGCTAGGAAATTGCTGAACGGTCTTGAGCTTGCGGTTAAACTGACTTCCGAAGATCAGAATGGAATAATCAGACTAACCAATGATATTTTTAAAGAGGCGTTTCAGGCAAATTATATAAAGTATGATAAGAATCAGGAAGAGCATTACAATATAATCTCCGCTTTTATAAAAAGTATCAGGGGGAGTGATCCTGATGCTGCATTATACTGGATGGCAAGAATGCTCAAAGGAGGAGAAGATCCTAAATTCATAGCAAGGAGAATGATAGTGCTTGCATCCGAGGATATAGGAAATGCAGATCCTTTGGCTCTGACAATAGCAGTGAGCGCATTTACGGCAATTGATTATATCGGAATGCCTGAAGCGACTTTAGTATTATCACAGGCGGCTGTATATCTTGCTGCTGCGCCAAAGAGTAATGCATCATATCTTGCAATTAGTAATGCAAAAGAAGACGTGGAAAATAATCCTGCTTACGGAGTTCCGATGCATTTGAGAAATGCTCCTACAAAACTAATGAAAGATTTAAATTACGGGAGCGGATATAAGTATCCGCATGATTATGAAAATAATTTTACTCAGCAGGATTATCTGCCTGAAGAGATTAAAAACAAAATTTATTATGAACCATCTGAGAACGGAGCAGAAGCTGAGATGAGGAAAAGACTGAAGAAGATATGGGATAAACGTAAGTAAAAATAGGGAATTCATAAAACAATACTGACAAAGGGAGCGGGTGATGCAGAGCATAGCAAAACCTGACAGGTTTTTTAAAAAATAATAGAGGCATTCAAATTAAGAAAAACCTGTCAGGTTTAGTTTCAGCTGCCTTAACCCGAATTTACCGATTCATCCCCTAATTTTTACTTTACCTTTTTTAATACAATCTCATTATTCGGATCAAAAGATATCTTTTCAGGTTTTTTATCAAACTCAAAATTGTATGTCTGGAAATTGTAACTGTTCCTTTCTTTTATTATTTCTGTGCTGCCGTCTGTAAATGTTACTCTGAGTTCAATCGGCATTTGATAAAATACTTTATTCGATTGAACCTGATTTATTGTGTAATCAGTTTTCCATTTACCGTTGCTCATTTTTTCTGATCTGTAATTTATATCATACTCCGGATATCCCGGATTTAATAACCATTGACTGAAAAACCAGTCCAGATCCTGTCCGCTGATCTGCTCACATAAATTTGCAAATGAACTTGTCGATGCATTTCCATACCTGAATTCCGGATGTGATGCGTAAGCCTGCATACAATTAAAAAATATTGAATCTCCAAGTACATATCTCAGCATATATATAATTGATGCATTTTTGGAATAAGTTACTGCGGAATTAAATACTATTCCGTCATTGGGCTTAGGATCATTCCATTCTTTAGAATAAGACGCCCAGCCCGGATCATTACTCAGATATTTTCTTGCTTCATTCTGAATATTTTTTCGGTATGCTTTGTTTCCGTTTTTATACTCATGCCATATAGCTTCATTGTATGTGGCAAACCCTTCATTAAGCCAGATATCAGCCCATGAATTTGGCGATATCATATTCCCAAACCAGTGATGAACCAGTTCGTGTACTATCAGATCCTCATACCAGCAGTCAGGACACAATGTAACCAGTGTCTGGTTCTCCATTCCTCCCCACGGAAAATTTTTATCGGTTGTTAAGAAAGCAATTTTTTCAAACGGATAATCTCCGTAAAGCTTTGAAAAAAGTTCAAGCATTTCAGGAAGTTTTTCTTTAATATTGTTTATGTTGTGAATAGTCTCGCCGGGCTGTGAGTAAAATCGGATTTCAATGCTTTCATCGGGTTCGGAAAGTTTGTTCCACCGGAATACTTCTAACTTAAATTTATTGCTTCCCGCCATTGCAATAAGATATGTTGATACCGGAATGTTTGTCTCCCAGGTATAAAAAAGTGATTTATTTTTATAAACCGAATCAACCAGCAATCCGGTTGAAACAAAAAGCACATCACCGGGAACCCGCGCTTTCAGCTTTAGCATTGATTTGTCATTTGGAATATCTTTGCACGGAAACCATCTTCGGGCTCCTGCTGTCTCTGAATCTGTATACACAATTCCGTTAAATGCATAAAATGCAGTATCAAAAATATCTTTATGTCTGAAGTAAACTTTTACATCAAGCATTTCACCGCTGTTATAAAATCTGTCAAGATTTATTTTTAACAGATCATTATCATGATAAAATGACTGTGCGGATCCTGATACTGAATCTATGATCAGAGAGTATTCTTCGGCATTTAGTGTAATCTGTCCTGCTGATTCATTTACTATAAAAGTAATATTATTTGATGCGCTGTATGACATTGGGTAAGGTTTGGTAAATGAATCATACAGATCAAACTCAAGATCGTATTTTATTACATTGATATTAGTGTCAATTTGAGCCGGAGAATGTAACCCGGTTAATAAAAAAATTAACGTCAGGTATTTTTTAATGAGCATTCGGGTTTATATGAATTTTTATTAAATTTAATTTCGAATTTTGACTGAATGATGATGAAAATTTGTAAGATGTTTTTACAATTGAATTAAAAGAAAGAAATTATACTAAAAATACAACTGAAAATTTTTTGCTGTCAACTTTATTGATTTAAAAATTATAAATCACGGTTTTAGTTTTTTTATATTTGTTTTTATAATTAAAATCAAAATATTGTATTCTAATTTTCCCCGAACAATTGAAATTCATTACAGATTCCGAAAAATTCAACTATTCCGGTAATCATGATCCGGGTTCATTTGAAATGTGGTACTTTGAAGCTCTGGATAATGACGGTGAGTATTTTTTTACTGCAAGAATTTTTAACGGCAGTCCTTTTACTTCCGGGGCGAAGAAAACCGGTTCTGATAATTCTTCGGAATTATCCTGCGGTATCAGATTTTATTTGTATTTTCAAAACCGTTTAATTTATGATGCTGTCTTCGATTACAAAAAAAATGAATTTAAAACAGACAATAATGATAATGATTTTAAAATGCTGCTTGAAAAAAACAGTTTTTATTTTGACAATGCGAATAATAAATTTCATCTGAACATAAATTACTCATCTCAGGAATTTGAAAATAAATTTAAAGCGGAATTCGAATTTACTCCGATTTTCAAAAAACTGTCTTTTTTCGAAAAAATTACCACTGATAATCAAACAGGATTGTACTGGCTTCCTGTCTCTCCAATAAATCAGGTTTTGGCAAAAATAAAATTTTATAAAAATTACAAAAGAGTGAAGTCCGTTTTTGAAGGGAAAGGATATATTGAAAAATCATTTGGAAATGTTTCTCGGGATTTGAAAATTAAGACTACTTATATTGGTAAATTTATAAGCGATATATATTCATTTGTTTTTTTTGTATCAGAGATAAAGGATGGTAATAAAAATAAGAAAATACTTGTATATAAAAATAATATGCTGATGATTGAAAAAGAAGAATTTGATTATACAGTAAAGAAAACTTTATTCTCATCAAAAGTTAAATCCCTTGAAATAAAAAGTTCTGATTTAAAAATTAGTTTGAAAAATGACATTAATATTGAATCCAGTGAGTTTGGTGAAAAATATATTTCAATAATTGATGTAACAGTTAATGAAGTAAGTATTCTGAAAAATGTTTACGGGTTTTTTAATGATGAAACCCGCTGAAAAGGATGCTTTCATTCACTTAAGTTTAGTACGCGTTATTTTTCGCTCGTTTACAGATTTCTTTCCCGACAGCATTATCTGATAATCTTTCAGATCATTGCTGGCAAAACATTCTGAAAAATTTGTTGCTTGATCGTTAAATAATTTTTCCAAAAACATCGTGATTTCTTTTCTCGATTTATTTTCAGTGTCTTTTTTTTCAAAGGTATTGAAAAAATCTATATATATTTCAGGTCTTTGATGAAATGTAAACTTATATTCAAAATATACACATAGTATATGAAGCCTGCTCATATCTTCTGAAATCATTGAAACTCCGTTATAAAATTTAAACGGCTTTCTTTCCGCCGGGATAAGCTCTCCCTGAGGAAAGATCCATAAATATCTGTTCCTGTTTTCAAGGAGTTTGGAGCAGTATTTCAATGTACGGTATGAATTAAATTTATTCTTTCTTTCCAGCGGTAATGCGCCAATCCTGTTAAAATAACTGTGTCTGTTCAGATCTGTAGTATCCATCAGACAGTAAGATTCTTTTCCAATTAAATAATGCGATATCCAGTTCAAAAGAACTCCGTCCCACCAGTTGGAATGATTGACGCAAATTATTACAGGGGAATTTTGTTTTTGAGAAATGCTCTTTATTCTTTCAAGCGTTTCTTTTCCTTTAATGTTTATCCTGTAAAAATTTCTCTTAAGTGAATTCCTGAAATATATCTTAAAAAAAGTATCAAGTAACTTATTCTTTTTATCTGTCAGCTCTGTCAATTGTCTCCTTTGTTTTAAAATCCTACTGCACTTCCGTATCCTCTTCTGTCTGAATGTCCTTCCATAGTTCCGTCTTCTTTTATAAGTATTGCGTTTACTCTTCCAAAATCGTTGATTTCTTTTAAGTAGTATCCCAGCACTGTAAGTTTTTCATCAGTTTCCTTACTAACTAATCCTTTCTCAATCTGAATCTCATCAGGCAGCCATTGATGATGAAACCGCGGAGAGTCTATTGATTCTTTTAGAGTCATTTTATGATCAATGAGATTTACTATGTTTTGAAGGACAGTAGTAATTATTCTTCCGCCTCCGGGAGATCCGGTAACAAGAAATGGTTTCCCGTTTTTAAATACCAGAGTCGGTGTCATGGAGCTGAGCATTCTTTTTTCCGGCTGTATGGCATTTGCTTCATTTCCCACAAGTCCGTATATATTTGGTACTCCTGGCTTTGATACAAAATCATCCATTTCATTATTCAGAAAAAATCCCGCTCCTTCCACAACCTGCTTGTTTCCGAATACATCGTTTATTGTTGTTGTAACTGAAACCAGATTACCTTTTCCATCAGCAATGCTGTAATGCGTGGTCTCTTCACTCTCTTTTGCATATGGATTTCCGGGTGTGATCTCACTGCTTTTACCCGCTTTTGTCAATGTGAAATCTTTCATCCGGCTGATAGCATAATTTTTTGAAGTCAGCTTATCTGTCGGTACATTTACAAAATCAGCATCACCCATAAATTCGCTTCTGTCAGCATATACTCTTCTCATTGCCTCTGTCATGATCTGTATGTTTTCAGAACTACCGTAACCGTTTTTTGAAATATCATAATTTTCTAAAATGTTCAGAAGATAAATTAAACTGATCCCTCCGCTGCTTGGAGGTCCCATGGAAATAATTTCATAACCTCTGTATGTACCTCCTACCACATCCCTTTCAGCCGGCTGATATCTTTCAAGATCCTCATAGGAAATTATACCTTCGGTAATTTTCATAAGCTGTACGATCTTATCGGCAGTTTCACCTCTGTAAAACCCGTCCCTGCCTTTTTCACTTATCCTTCTAAGAGTATTGGCAAGATCTTTCTGAACAAGTCTGTCACCGGTTTTAAATTTACCACCGAATGTTTCCATCGTTCCGGGAAATTGCGAGAATTCAGACTGATAACTGTTAAGAGCATCGGCCAGTCCTTCTTCTATAAAAAATCCGGTATCGGCTATATTAATTGAGTATTCAAGAATTTCTTTTCTGCCCATTGTTCCGTATTTTTCCAGAGCATAAAGCATACCCGCAACTGAGCCCGGTACGCCGGCTGCCAGACTGCCTGTAGTGCTGAGCTCGTCTATCACATTTCCGCTTTCATCAAGATACATATCCTTAAAAGAAGCCAGAGGAGCTTTCTCTCTGTAATCTATTGAGGTATTGATCTTCATTTCAGGATTATTCAGGTGAATGATCATAAAGCCGCCGCCGCCGATATTTCCTGCCTGCGGATAAACCACTGCAAGCGCAAATCCTACTCCTACTGCAGCATCAACTGCATTACCTCCTTTTTTCATAATGTCAATTCCTACTCTTGTTGCCAGATCATTTGCAGAACTAACCATTCCGCCTTTGTCATAGTTTGAATAAGAATTACATGAAAAAAATAAAATGGAAATTAACAGTATGAATTTTCTTGTTTTCATAAAATTTTAAGTATTCCAGTCTCTGTTGTATCTGAAATCAATATTGACTGTTCTGTTTGATACTTTGGCAATAAGCGGCGGCAGTCTTTTGAACTGACTCCTGATTATCATTGAATTGACTCTCTTCATAAATTTTTCCGAATAGCCGGCTTTTTTTAAATAATCATCAGATCTTCTTTCATCCACTTTCTCAAACAAATACTTGTCAACATCCTCATATGTAAATCCCAGTTCATCTTCATCTGTCTGACTTTTCCATAGATCAGCGGATGGCTTTTTTTCAATAATTTTCTCAGGAATCTCAAGATGTCTTGCCAATCCTCTTATCTGAGTTTTATAAAGATCCCCGATTGGATTTATAGCACAAGCCGAGTCACCGAAAATCGTTGAATACCCGAGTAAAATTTCAGACTTATTGCTTGTTCCAATCACTAATGCATTATTTTTTGCTGATTCATCATAAAGTAATATCATTCTTACCCGCGCCATTATATTTCCTTTTCTTACATTCGGGAGTTCCTTTTCATCTAATGAATCAGAAATTGAATCTACAGCTTCGCTAATATCTATGATCCTGGAATTTGTTCTTAGAATTTCGGAAATTTGCAATGCATCAGTAATGCTGCTTTTACTGCTTGTTTTGTAAGGCATAAGCAGGAATGTTACATTTCTCTTACCGAGAGCTTTAACAGTTAAGTATGCTGAAACAGCTGAATCAATACCTCCGGATAAGCCAATTACAGCTTTTTTTATTCCAATTCTGTGTGTCTCGTTTTTAATGAAATCTGTGAGGATCTTTTCAGTGTGAACGTAATTTAATTTCATAATATAAAAATTTCAAAAAAAAAGCCGACCTTTTTAAAAGGTCGGCTGTTATGACAAAATTTGAACTTATTTTGAAACCTGGTATACAATTTTTCTGATTGTATCAAATTGTAAATATGGGAATAATTCCTGAATTTTATCTATTGCTTCGCCCGCGCTCATTTCTCTTCTCATTTCTTTGTACATCTGTCTTATCTTGTAATCTCTTATAGCTTTTTCATCAAGGAGTTTATACTTCTTCAGAGTATTGTATACATTATCATCTATAAGCTCACTTAAAGGGTTGTCGCTTTTTGATTTTACTGCTGGTTTCAAATTGTAATTCTCCTTATTTAAGTTTAATTTTATATAATTATCTGAATTTAGTTCATTTCTTAAGCGTAATCGAACTTTTCAGTGTTTTAACCTATACAAATATACAGCAAAAACAGTAGTAAAGTCAACCTTGCATTTAAAAAATATTAAAAACCTCAAATTTTAATATCTTGTTTTTATTTTTTATGGTATATTGTAAAGTAACTCGTTTAACTTTTAATCAATCAAAATAAGTTCCGTTCCTCGATGCAATTAAAAATTGTTTTTTTCATTTCATTTCTGCTTTCTGTATTTTTTTTCAGCAATTTATCTTTCTCTCAGAAATCTGAATATCTCGGCTTTGATGTTTTAACTGAAAGGGAATATTATTCTGAAAGCGATACTATTAAAATCGCTCTAAGTATTTCCATTATCAAGCCTTATCATATAAATTCTTACAAAGTCGACGATCCGACTTTAATCACCACTTCAGTGTCAGTAAGTGACAGTAATTTTAAAATTTTAAATTCTTTTTTCCCGGAATCAAAGAAACTGAAGTTTGAGTTTTCGGAAAACGAAATAGATGTTTATGAAGGAGATATTACTGTCGGATTAAATTTAACAGCAGGTGATAATGTGAAAACAGGCATTTATAAAATTCCTGTGGTTTTAAGCTTTCAGGCATGTGACGATAAAGTTTGCTACCAGCCCGCATCACTGACTGATACGATAGCTATAAATATTGACAGCGATAAAAAATCTGATATAGTATCAAATGCAGGTGTGTTTGAAAAAATTGATTTCACAAAACCGTCAGATGTTAATTCTTCTTCTGAAAATAAGTCAGGTCTTACAGAAAATGTCAGAACTGAATCTCCTGAAACAGAGAGTGATCAGGTTGGTGACTGGATCAAAGAGAAAGGGCTATTTGTAACACTTCTTTTAATTTTCATAGGAGGTCTTGCGCTTAATCTCACTCCATGCGTGTATCCGCTGATACCGATTACTGTCAGTTTCTTCGGAGCGCAGTCCAGCGGCACTAAATCACAAAGTTTTCTGATGGGTATTTTTTACGTTCTCGGAATGTCAATAACATATTCAGCGCTCGGTGTATTTGCAGCTCTGACAGGAAGTCTGCTCGGAACAGCATTGCAGAATCCGTTTGTAATAATTTTCATTGCTCTTATTATGTTTACCCTGGGTCTTAGTATGTTCGGTTTGTTTGAAATCAGAGTACCGCAGAGTCTTGCAATGATGGGAAATAAAAACCGGTCAGGATATCTCGGATCGGTTTTTATGGGACTTACGGTCGGATTTATTGCTGCTCCTTGCATAGGACCTTTTGTATTAAGTCTTTTAGTCTATGTAGGTAAGATCGGAAATGCATTCACCGGATTTTTGTTTTTCTTTGTCCTTTCCTTAGGTCTTGGATTCCCTTATATATTTCTTGCAGCTTCATCAAGTTCTATTGGAAAACTTCCCAGATCCGGGGAGTGGATGGAAGGAGTGAAGGTGATTTTCGGATTCATACTTTTCGGAATGGCTTTCTTTACTCTTGAGCCGCTAATACCTAAAGAAATTTTTAAAACAGCATTCCCGTTATACATAATCCTTGCCGGAGCCTATCTGATTTTATTTGACAAAAAAGGAAAGTCAGCTGCAGTATATACCGGCATTAAATATTCTATTGCTATACTTGCTGTTGTTTACGGAACCTGGAATCTGAAACCTGAAGGCGCAGTTGAGGAAGTTCAGTGGCAGATCCACTCTTCGCTTGAATCCATTGACAACAGTATTAAATCCGGTAACAAACCAGTGATGATAGATTTTTATGCTGACTGGTGCGCGCAATGCAAGGAGCTTGATGAATTTACTTACACGGATCCCGAGATCGCAGAACTTTCCAAATTATTTACAAATATTAAAGTAGATCTTACAAAAGAAAACACTGAGATTTCCGACCGGTTCAATATTAAAGGTCTGCCTGTTGTGATCTTTATGAATGCAGACGGTACAGAAGTAAAGGAACTCAGGGTTACCGGGTTTGAAAATCCTGAAGAGTTCAAGAAAAAAATAAATTCAATTTTAAATTAAATTAAAGAATGTTTAGAAAACTTTTTTATCTGCTGATTATATTCAGCTTTTGCGTAACAGAATCTTATTCGCAGGAAAATGATTTGAATAAAAAAACCCATATTGAGTTTAATTCAAAAACTTACAGTAATATCGAGCTTAAAGAAAAAATTCTCTCATCAAAAAACGAAAACTCCGGTATAGAAATAAATCAGAATACAGCTAAATCCAAAAAGTCACCGGGACTTGCTTTGCTCTTTTCTTTAGTATTGCCGGGTGCCGGTCATTACTATCTCGACCGAATGGACGTCGGTAAATATTTTCTCGGAGCTGACGCTGCCGGTTGGCTGGGTCTTGTGTCTATGAATATTTACGGTGACGCAATCCGGGATGACTCCAGGTCATACTCATCAACTCATGCTGCAATAAATGATCCGAATAATAAAGATGACGAATTTTATAAAAATATCGGGAGCTTTAACAATGTCTATGAATATAATAATGATAAACTTACAAGAGGGGAGTATAGTCTGTTGTACAATACTCAGCAAAACTTCTGGAACTGGGACAATACTGACAACAGAAATTTTTACGAATCGCAAAGAAAGAAGAGCGAAAGAGTTTATAATAACAGAATTATTTTTTCAAGTATTCTTATTGCAAACAGAATTGTCAGCGGTATCAGCGCATTCTTTATTGCAAACAATACAGGAAAAAGTTCTGCCGCATTAAATATCAGTCCCGAACTTCTTTATAAGGAAGATCTGACATTCGACGGTGTTAAATTAAATTTCAACAGGGATTTTTAAAGAGTTTTGTTGAATTATAAACTGATTATTGAATATGACGGAAGAAATTTTTTCGGATGGCAAAAACAAAAGCAGACAAAGGAAACTGTTCAGGAATATCTCGAATCATCTCTGGAAAAAATCCTCCGGGAAAAAGTAATCCTTTACGGTGCCGGAAGGACAGATACCGGAGTCAGTGCTTTTAATCAGACTGCTAATTTCAAATCTGAAAAAATAATTCATCCTGAAAAGTTTTTATATTCGTTAAATTCAGTATTACCGGGAAGCATAACTGTTAAAAGTATTAAGAAAGTCTCTCCGGATTTTCATTCCAGATATTCAGCAAAAAAAAGGGAATACCTGTATTATGTATCAAGAGAGAAAAGATCCGTCGGAGGAGAGTTTTTTTACTATATTAATTTTCAGCCCGAATTTGATAAGCTGAATGAGTATTTCGAATTTATAAAGTCACTTAAATATTTCAGGACATTTTGTAAAAACCGGGAGGACAAACATAATTTCGAATGTGATGTTTTTGATTTTGATCTAAAAAGGAAAAGAAATGGAAAGGAATTGGTTTTCAGAATCTCAGCCAGCAGATTTTTACACTCAATGGTTAGATCTGTTATCGGATGCGGGCTTGAAATCAGTTCTTCAAAAAAAGATATTACAGAAACTAAAAAAGCGGTATTAAAAGGAGAAAAAATCAGAATTTATTATTTACCCTCTAATGCATTATTTTTAAATAAAATATTTTATTAAAACATAAATGAAGAAAATAAAAAAGATCAGTTTGGTTATATTTCTGTTTGCATTTTCCGGGTTGAGTTTTTCTCAAAGCGAAAGTAATTACATAAAATCGGATCTTAAAGAAAAAATCATTAATCAGGAATCCGGATTTCAGACAAATAATAATCTGTTTAAAAAGAATTTAGGCAGCATTAGCAAAAACGATCCAAGGGAAAAATCTCCTGTTCTCGGTGCAGTATTATCAGGATTGCTCCCGGGTACAGGTGAATTTTACGGTAAGAATTATCTCAAAGCAGCAATATTTTTTGCAATCGAAGTTGGTCTCTGGACTGCTTATGCAGTTTATGAAAATAAAGGTGATGATCAGACCGATTATTACAAAGGGTTCGCTGATAAGAACTGGAGCATAAACAAATATGCTCAGTGGCTTGTGGATCAGCAGTTTACCGGCTTTGGCTCAATTACAGATCCGCAGACTTCCGATCATAACAGATTAAGAAGAGAAGTAAACATAGTGGAAGCTCAGAACTTTTCTCATCAGCTGCCGCCGTTTGGGGATCAGCAGTATTATGAACTGATAGGGAAGTATCAGAATTTTGTAGTAGGATGGGCAGATGCTGATCCAACTATCAGTAAAAATTCCGCAAGTCCTAACTATTACGGAACTTATTCAACGGCTATGTTTAAAAACTATGCTGTGGACAGACAGACGGCAAATGACTACTACAACAAGGCGAACGCTTCTATTGCAGTTGTAATACTTAATCACCTTGTCAGCGCTGCAGATGCGGCATGGACTGTTTCAATGTTTAATAAAGATCTGAAGGTAAAGACGGGTATGAATTTCAGAGATGTTTACGGATTTTACGGCGAGAAAAAATTAACGCCATTTGCTAATGTTAACGTTACATTTTGATCTTATTCTGAATTCGAGATAAAAGTCAGATATTTTTTTTTATAAAAATCTTCTCGGCACTTTAATAAAGTGCCTTTTTTATTCGGTTCAAATAATCCGTAAACCGTAGCGCCGCTTCCGCTCATTGAGGAGAAAACAGATCCGTTATCAAGCATATAGTTTTTAATTTCTCTGAGCAAAGGATATTTCTCAAAAACAATTTTTTCAAAATCATTTTCAAATTCATTTTTTTTATCAGGTTCGAATTCTGTGATTTTATCAAGAGATTTTTCATTACGAAATCCATTAGGCAGGTTCAGGTTTTCAAAAGCCCATTTTGTGGAAACATGGAGATGCGGATTTACTATAAGTATATTATAGTTGATTTTAAAATTTTTCAGAGGTTTAAGTTTCTCACCTCTGCCTTCCGCATAACAAGGTTTCAGTATCAGAAAAAATGGAACATCGCTGCCTAATGATAATGCAAGATCAATGATTTTGATTCTGTTGATCTCAATGTCAATTTTAAAATATCTGATTAAAAATTTCAAAACCGTTGCTGCATTTGAGCTGCCGCCTCCCAGTCCGCCGCCGACCGGAATGTTTTTTATCATATCTATTTCTATTTTATATGTTTCTTTTATTCTGAATGTTTTGAAAAAATTCAAAACGGCTTTATAGCAAAGATTGTCTGCATTTAAAGGGATGTAAGATTTGTTGGATTTCAATAAAACTGAGTTAAATTCCGATGCTGCAGGAGTTATTGTGAATCCCAGCTCATCAAATATTTTAATAGGATAAAAAATTGTTTCAATATCATGATATCCGTCCCCGCGCTTTCCCAGAATCCTTAATCCGATATTAATTTTTGAATACGATTTTAAAATTTCCTGTATCATCTGAGTTAATTTTAATACTAATGTTTTACAGTTATGCTTCCTCAAAAAAAAATCCCCGACAAATAAATCAGCCGGGGATAGCTTTTAAATATTTTAATTTTTTTTACTTCTTTAAAATGCCCATTTTACAAGTATTGATCCCCAGGTATATCCGGCTCCGAAACTGGATAAAATTAAATAATCATCTTTTTTTACTTTACCTTCCTGCCAGTATTCAGAAATACATATCGGAATTGTACCCGAAGTTGTGTTTCCGTATTTATGAATATTCAGCATAACTTTGTCCATCGATACTCCCATCCTTTCAGCGCAAGCAGTGATGATCCTCATATTTGCCTGATGAGGAACAAGAAACGATACCTGATCTGAAGTGATATTATTCTTAGTCATTATTTCATATGATACGTCAGCCATACTCTTTACTGCTTCTTTAAAAACAGTCTTGCCGTCCTGGTAAACGTAATGCATCCTCTTTTCGATAGTCTCAACAGACGGCGGGTTTAAACTTCCTCCGCCTAACATGTGAAGATATTTTTCACCTTCTCCGTCCACTCTTAAAATCGAATCAAGTATCCCGTATTCCTTGTCTTCTGTCGGTTCAAGTAACACAGCGCCCGCTCCGTCTCCGAAAAGTATGCATGTGTTTCTGTCCTCCATATTCGAAATTGAAGACATTTTATCCGCTCCTACAACAATTACTTTTTTATGTGAACCGCTCTGAACAAATTGCACGGCAGTAGCAAGTGAAAAAATAAATCCTGAACAGGCGGCAAGAAGATCAAATCCCCAGGCGTTAACTGCTTTTAATTCCCTCTGCAAAATACATGCAGTAGAAGGAAATATCATGTCAGGTGTTACAGTACCTACTATTATCAGGTCAATTTCTTCAATTCCGATTCCTCTGTTCTTCATTAAATTTTCAATCGCCTTTATTGCCATAAATGAAGTCGGAGTTTCAGCGTCAAGTTTTCTTCTCTCCGAAATTCCCGTTCTTGTCTTTATCCATTCATCTGAAGTATCGAGGTATTCTTCATAATATTTGTTGTCAATTACTCTGTCCGGGACATAATGGCCGACAGCTGTTATCATCGCATTGAACGGAGCTTTATTAATCATACTTATTCTTCAGCGTTATCTTTATTATCTTCAGTTACATCAACCGATTGTTTTTCGGATACAAGTTCTTTTTTATCATCCGTAAAAGTAAGTTCGTCATTACCTTTCTTAAATTTCACTTTTATCTTACCGGCGTCTTTTAGATTACCTTTTAAAATTTCCTCACTGAGCGGATCTTCAAGATATTTCTGAATAGCTCTTCTTAGAGGTCTTGCTCCGAAATTTTTATCAAATCCTTTTTCACTTAAAAATTCCATCGCGGATTTTGAGACTTCCACTTTAACTCCCTGAAGCTGTATCCTCTTTAGAAGTTTTTCAATTCCGATTTCTACGATCTTAAGAATATCAGTCTTTTCAAGCTGTTTGAAAATTATCATATCATCAATTCTGTTCAGAAACTCCGGTGAGAATACTCTCTTTACTGAATCTTCAATCGTCGTCCTTATCTTTTCATAATTCGTTTTTGATGTCCCTTCGCCGAATCCAAATACCTTATCAAGCTTTAGATCTCTTGTTCCTATATTTGATGTCATAATAATGATAGTATTCTTGAAATCCACTTTTCTGCCGAGACCGTCAGTAAGAACGCCGTCATCCAGAACCTGAAGAAGTATATTGAAAGTATCCGGATGCGCTTTTTCGATTTCATCAAGTAAAACTACAGAATAAGGTTTGCGTCTTACTTTTTCCGTCAGCTGACCGCCTTCTTCATATCCGACATATCCGGGAGGAGCTCCGACTAATCTTGATACATTAAATTTTTCCATGTATTCGCTCATATCAATTCTGATAAGCGAATCTTCCGAATTGAAAAGGAATTTAGCAAGCTGCTTTGCAAGTTCGGTCTTTCCGACGCCTGTCGGTCCGAGAAAAACAAATGAACCTATAGGTCTGTTCGGATCTTTTAGCCCGGCTCTCGCTCTTCTTATTGCGCGGGAAATGTTTTTAACAGCTTCATCCTGTCCTATCACTTCGCTTCTGAGAGTGTCTTCCATTTTTACAAGTTTCTCAGATTCCGCTTCAGCAATCTGATTTACCGGAATACCGGTCATCATTGCTACTACGTCTGCTACGCTCTGCTCTGAAACTTCATACACCATACTCTGGGATTTAATTTCCCAGTCTAGTTTTAACTGCTCCAGATCAGCAAGGACTTTCTTTTCATTATCACGAAGCTTTGCGGCTTCCTCATAGTTCTGATTCTTTACAACCTGATTTTTGAACTGTCTTATATTCTCAATTTCAGCTTCAAGATCAACTATCTCTTTCGGTACGACAATATTTGACAGGTGAACCCTCGAACCCGCTTCATCCATTACGTCAATAGCTTTATCCGGAAGAAATCTGTCAGTAATATATCTGTCGCTTAATTTTACAGCTTCTTCTATTGCTTTATCAGAGTAGTTTACATTGTGATGCTCTTCATATTTGCTTTTGATATTATTTAAAATCTGAATAGTCTCATCTACGGAAGTTGGCTCCACCATAATTTTTTGAAATCTTCTGTCAAGCGCTCCGTCTTTTTCTATATATTGCCTGTATTCATTTAATGTAGTTGCGCCAATGCACTGCAGATCTCCTCTTGCAAGTGCAGGTTTGAATATATTTGAAGCATCAAGAGAACCGCTTGCGCCTCCTGCTCCGACTATCGTGTGTAGTTCATCAATGAATAGAATTACATCCTTGGCTTTTTCGAGTTCATTCATAACAGCTTTCATTCTTTCCTCAAACTGTCCCCTGTATTTCGTGCCTGCGACAAGAGCTGCAAGATCAAGCGTTACGACTCTTTTATTGTGTAAAACTCTTGAAACATTTTTATTTATGATCCTTAATGCAAGTCCTTCTGCAATTGCAGTTTTACCGACACCGGGCTCGCCTATAAGAACCGGATTATTCTTTTTTCTTCTGCTTAAAACCTGCGCAACTCTTTCTATTTCTTTTTCTCTGCCGACAATCGGATCCAGCTTATTTTCAATTGCCATTTTTGTAAGATCCCTTCCGAAGTTATCAAGAACCGGAGTTTTGCTTCTTTCCTGTTTTTTTTCAGCTGCTGATTTTGCTCCCGGCTGATTGCCTGAAGGCTTTCCGCTGAGAATATTCATCAACTCTGATTTAACTGCTTCGTAATTTATATTGAACTGGTGCAGGATCTGCGCGGCAAGATTATCGTCTTCCCTTAATATCGAAAGAAGTAAATGTTCAGTTCCTATAATATCGGATTTGAAAATCTTCGCTTCTAAATATGTTATTTTTAAAACTTTCTCCGCCTGTTTCGTGAGAGGTATATTACCTACCGTTAATGTTCCGCCTGATTGTCTGACGGTATCTTCAATTGTCTTCTTGATTTTAAATGCATCAACTCCGAGGTTTTTAAAGATCTTTATTGCAATCCCTTCGCCTTCTCTTATTATTCCCAGTAACAGGTGCTCTGTTCCAATGTAATCATGACCAAGCCGGATCGCTTCTTCTCTGCTTAATCTGATAACATCCTGAACTCTGCTTGAAAAATTACTGTCCATTTTATTCTGATTTATTTATGTTTTATTTGGGGAATAATTAATGCGGATCTTAAAATCTGCATTAATTGCGTTACATTTTTTTCCTGATATTTAGTCAAATATATTAAAAAACTTATAAAGAATTAATGTATTAAACTAATGTATTTATTTAAATATTTATTGCTCTGTTAACCATTCAAAAAAAAACCGGAGCAATTTCTCCGGTCATTAATAAAAATATTTTTTACCGGAGATTAAGCATTTTCAGCCTTTTCCTTTTTACAATATTTGTTGAATATTCCGGCCACTAAATTTGCAACTGTATTGGCATCATTATTTTCAATATCCATTCTGTTGATCATATGTATAAGTTCTCCGTTTTTTAGTAATGCCATCTGAGGTGAGGAAGGCGGGACTCCTGTGAAAAATGTTCTGGCTTCATTAACTGCATCCTTTTCCATTCCGGCAAATACGGTTACAAGATTATCAGGCATTGCATTATTGTTCTTCGCCCATTCTACTGCCAGAGAAAGACCCGGTCTCGCTTTCCCCGCTGCGCAGCCGCATACGGAATTCACAAACACAAAAGTTGTACCGTCTTTGCTTAATTCATTTTTGACTTCATCAGGTGTTAATAATTCTCTGAATCCTATTTCTGTTGCTTCTTCCCTCATTGGCTGTACCATTATTGGATCATACATTTATTATTTTTCCTTTCTGGATTATTTAAGTAAGTTTTCTAACAATTTATATAAAGTATAAAGTTCATTATTTTAAAAATCTGTTGAACCAGTTCCTCCTCAGATCTGTAACTATCTTTCTTTGTCTTTTGAGATAATGATCACCTCCTTCTATCAGTTCAAGTCTGCATAAATTTCCGTTTTTATTTAATAGTCTGTACATATCTTCAGAATCCCGGTAAGAAATATTCCCATCCTCATTCCCATGAATTAATAGAATAGCAGTATCTTTGTTTATTTCTTTATAAAAGCTTACAGCTGAAGTTTCTTTTATTTTCTTTTTATTTTCATAAGAATCCTTTGAGCCAAATAATTTTGCAAAAGTATTCACTAAAACTTTTTCTTCCTTAATACTTCTTTCTACATCAGCAAGTCCTGAAATTATCACAGCGCATTGAATTCTGTCAGTAAGTGTCAGAGCTTTATATGTCATCATCCCGCCTCTGCTCCAGCCTTCCATGCCAATTTTTGAAACATCACATTCCGGAATTTCATCGGAAAGTTTTAATAAGTTCATCACATCATCCACATCTTTACCGCCGAATTCATCAGCATCCCTGTAATTTGTTGCAAGAACTATATAACCCCAGGAAGCAATCTCACCGAACATTCCCCTCGCAAGAAACTCATCAATCCTTCCGTCATTTTTATATCCGCCGCGGTTCCAGATAATTAACGGAAGCTTTTCTTTAATATTTAAAGGTTTTGCAATGTAACCATTTACTTTGTAACCATCTGAATCATAAACAATACTTTCGACTGAAGTCTTTTCGGCTGTTTTATTTCCCCAGCCGCTTTTAATAAGTTTGATCTGGTCATCTTTCAGTTCAATTACTTTTTGAGAAAGGATCATTCAGTATCCGTATTCTCAAATAATTTATAGTAGCCGAGTTTAAGATCAAATTCCTGTCCGGTTTTATACATTTTTTCATTCGGGGAAGGCAATACATTTTCAATCTTTACTTTAGCCCAGCATCCGCCCTGATAGTCCAGTATCCTGGCTTCATAAAGTTCATTGCCTTCGTATTCAACAGTGTAGATCTTGTTTATTTCCGGAGCGTTTTTAAGAATATGTGTATGCTTCATTGTAATTTTTAATTTGCAATTTAATAAATTGAATCATATTTAATAAGGTAATTATGAATATAATCAATCATACAACTTTTCAAAATCTTACCGGTAAAGAAAAACAGCCCTTTCGATTTTGCAAAGTCTGCTGTAAAACAGCATACTACTTTGCAAAAGTGAAGTGGTTTTTGTAATTTTGATTCAGCAGTTTGCCTAAAAGATTTTTCTAAAGCGGAACGTGATTTGTTATGACATAACGGAGTATTTGAAAAAACAGTGATAAGCATTTCTGTTTGTTCTAAACGAACTGCACTGAAAAAATTTATATTGTTTTAAAAATAAAAAGGGATCAGTGAATCATAAACAGCTTAAACTGATCAGATATTTTTTCACTTAGGGATTTTTTTGTAAATACATAAATAATTTAAATCAAAACCAATGAACTGGATCATACTTATTACTGCAGGTTTGTTTGAAGTGGCATTTGCTTTTTGTTTAGGAAAAGCAAAAGAATCTACAGGTAATGAAATGCAATTATGGTATACCGGATTTTTTATTACTCTTAGTATAAGCATGGGACTTTTAATGAAGGCGACTCAGACTTTGCCGATCGGAACGGCTTACGCAGTGTGGACGGGGATCGGAGCAGCAGGATCTGTTTTGATTGGTATTCTTGTATTCAAAGAGCCGGCAACATTTCTTAGAATATTTTTTCTAATTACATTAATTGGTTCTATCATTGGTTTAAAATCAGTGTCTCATTAATCTCTGATTTCACATACTAAAGCATTAAAATGATTAAATTACTATTTATATATCCTGTCTAAAAACTCAAAGATGACTGTAT
>DDUU01000018.1 GCA_002344965.1 Candidatus Tepidiaquacellales bacterium UBA2330
TTATTAAAAATTATATCAGCGGAAATTAAAAGGAAACAATTATACTGCCGGCGCTGCATTAATTTCATGGCTGTTATGTAAATTTTCTGTGATTATTAATACTTTTAATATATTTTTAAAAGTAACTTTTCAATTTTTTAAATTACAAAAAACAGAAATTATAAATAATTAGGTCTGGAAAAATTAATGTTTTAAAAAGGTAACTGTCCCGTTTGTAAGATCAGACATTTTTAAAATTAATTTCTCATACCGGGATTCTCTAATTTCAAGTGTAAGTACACACCGGTTTCCTGACTCATTTTTTAATATATTTATTTTTTCCCTTTCAATCAGTTTCATAATCGAATTGATATAGGAATAATCAAATTCCGCTTTTACAGATTGCATAATATATTTTTTTACAATATCTGCTTTTTCAAGGCATGCTTCTCCTGATGCAAAAAACGCTCTTCTTAATCCGCCTACACCAAGCTTTATTCCTCCGAAATATCTTGCCGTAACAAGAATTATATCCGTAAGATTATTTTTATCAATCGCTTCAAGCAATGGTTTTCCTGCGCTTCCGGAAGGCTCTCCGTCATCTGAAAATCTGAAATTGTCCGTATGTATTCCGGTTCTGTATGCAAATGGAAAATGTGATGCATCGTAATATTTCTTTTTAAATTCAATTATAAGAATTGCCGTATCTGTGCTGCGGCTGATCGGGAATGCTTCTGAAATGAATTTAGATTTCATGACTTTGATTTCAGCAGCACTGTGTGAAGATATTGTATAATAGAAATCTTTCAAAAATAATTTTCTTTCTTTAGAATTTTATCAGTTCATAATATATTTTTTTTTAATCTCAAAATTTATTTTACCTCCGGTATTTATCTTTATATCAGCTGCCAGCCTTCCTTTCCGATAAGAGGAACAAATTTAAACTCCCTGAATTTTTTCGCTTTGAAAACAGGCAGCGATGTTTTTTCATCAATTGATTTTTTAACTACAGTGAGCTCCTGAACGGATTCGCTTCCTACCGGTATCACCATTCTTCCTCCGGTTTTCAGCTGACTTAATAAAATTTTCGGAATTTTAGGACTTCCTGCCGTCACAATAATTTTATCGAAAGGAGAATATTCCTGCCATCCCATCGTCCCGTCATCATTTTTTAACCTTACCCTGTAACCTGAAGAAAATAATTTCATTTCAGCTTCTTCTGATAATTCTTTTATTCTTTCTATTGAATAAACTTCCGCTCCCATTTCTGAAAGTATTGCGGTCTGATATCCTGAGCCGGTACCTATTTCAAGTATTTTTTCTCCCGGTGACACCGCTAACTGCTCTGTCATAAATGCAACCGTGAATGGCTGTGAAATAGTTTGATTGGAATTTATCGGCAGGGCGATATTTTCATATGAATATTTTTTAAATTCTTCCTTTACAAAATTTTCTCTTTTAACTTTCAGAATTGCATTCAGCACATTAATGTCTTTAATACCCAGCTTCTCAAGACTGACAACAAGTTCTTTACGCTGTAATGTATAAAGATCCAAAATATTTTTTAATAAATTTATTCTTTTTTATCATCCGGTGTCACAATCTCTTTTTCACCTTCCTCAAAGATATCTTTTACTTTTTCAGCAACTGATTCTTTTCCCATAGCTTTCACAAGTCTTTCTGTCAGCATTTTTTTATCATCATAATATTCCAGTTTTCCGTCTTCAGCAACTGAGATTTGTTTTCTTTCTTCGGAAATTATAATCGCAACTGCATCAGAGACTTCCGTAATTCCAATACCTGCTCTGTGTCTCGTACCTAAATTTTTATTTCTGATTTTTTCATGCTCCGATAAAGGCAGCAGACATCTTGCTGCTTCGATCTTTCCGTTTTTTAAAATTATGGCGCCGTCATGTAACGGAGATTTCGGAGTGAATATCGTTATAATTAATTCTTTTGAGATCTTTGACTGGACAAGTTCGCCGGACTCCATTACGCTTTTCAGTCCGGAACTTCTCTCAATCACAATCAGCGCTCCCCATCCTCTGCTTTTCAGCTCAAAACTTGCCTCAGTAATTTCCATAACATTAGCGTCAACATTTACTTTCGTAAATATTCTTGCCACTCTTGTCTTTCCTATAAGCTGAAGCAGTCTTCTTATTTCGGGCTGAAACAAAACTATAAGTGCAATTATCCAGATATCAGTTATACTTCCCAAAAGCCAGCCCATTGCCTGCATATTCAGAAGCTGCGCGATAAATGAAAATCCGAATACAAAAACCAGCGCAATAAAAATCTGAGACGCAATCGTTCCCTTCATCACAGTATAAAGCTTATAAAAAACATAAGTGACAAGAAGTATGTCAATTATGTCTATCAGCTTTACCGTTAAAAATCCAATCTTAAATAATTCCATTTAGCTAATTATAAACAATAAATGATTTTGTAAAAAGGAAATACTTTTCACAGTATATTTTCGCGCCTTTAAAATATTTCTTTAACTCCTTTTTTTTTAAAAGCCTGACAGAAGAAGCAAGTTCATCAGCTTTCCTGAGATCAGTTTCTCTTTTATACCAGCCGAGATCTTTTTTCATGATCATATCTACTTTTTTACTGTGCGGCAGAAACTGAAAAAAAGGAAACATAAAATGAGGTTCAAACGGGAAATAATAATTAGGCGTTTGTATAAAATAATGTTTTCCGATCCTTACAATTTCTTCAGCAAGTTTTTTCTGTTCAGAGATGCTGCTGATATGTTCTATAAGACTGTTGGAATGAACAACATCAAATTCCTTATCCCCGAACTCTGAAAGATCTCTTACATCTCTTTTCAAAAAATCTATATTGCTGTAATTGCTTACATCCTGAAATTCCGTGTTGACCAGCAATATTCTGAGGTCATCTAAATTTACAAGGTTAAGATTTCTCCAGTAATATTCACTGCCTCCCAGATCCAGTATCCGCAATGGTTTCGGGATATCAAGAATAAATTTCAGAAACAATTCTTTTCTTTTATTTCTTTGTCTGTAAGAAATTGAATTAACATTATTCTGATCTGCATTCTTTAATAAAAAATTATTTATAAGACCGCTCATATTTTCGGATTAAAAACTCATTTTCAAATTGGCAAAAAAATAGAAGTCTGATTTGGAAATGTTTCTTTCAACATCCGTAACAGTTTCATTTTCCAGTTTACATTCCAGCACAAACTGGTTTACAGGCTCCCAGTATATCTCCGCGCTCAGTATATTTCTGTTAATCCTTTTGCCGTCAAGAAATCCGTTGGATCTTAGATATGCGTCACCGAGTCCGAAATTAATATCGCCGCCGAAGTTTGCAATAAGATTACCCGCGCTGTCGAGAAGTATCCCTTCGCCCGATCTCTGAAATCTGTATTTAAAATTAAATCCAAGTCTGTTCGAAAATCTGTATTTAAACTGCGCTGCAATCTCATCTGAATTTGGAGGCAGCGAATGTCCAAGCGGTACGCTCTTGTTTGTGTAAGTGCTTTTATTCGACCGGTGTGAATATACGAAAGGATCCAGATGGGTGTATTCAAATATCAGATCTGCATTTAAAGGTGTAGTCCAGTATGCGCCAAACTGCCAGGCGAATTTATTTTCATTCAGCGAATCATTCTTTCCGAGAGTTCCGAATGTGAGATCATCAATTAACAGTGATGACTGAAATGAAAAATTCTTCACAGGTATAACTTCAAACTCAATTCCCAGCAGCGAGTTATTTTTTGTAGTCTGTTCATCTCCGGTACCAAGGTCTGCTGAAGTAAGAAAACTAACCGGATTAAGATACGTGAAACTGAATGGCTGCTGACTGATAATCACTGATTCCCACAGTCCCATTTTAAACATATCCGAGAAATTTATATTAAGTGAATGAGTCGCAATATTTTTTGATGATAATGGTACGCCGGTAACCTTCGGATAGATTTCAGCCGAATCTCCCTGTATACTTCCGTACGTAAACGAATAGCTTAACGCTTTATAATTTATTTCTATCCTTCCGAAGTCGAATGGATAAGAATATTGAGAGAGAAATAATTTATCCGCATAACCAAAACCGGAAATAAATTTCGATCTGCCGAACATAAGAGACATCCACTCTGATCCTGTCTGATATCTGAGATAACCTTCGAAGGAATTAAAATTTTTCATATCCTTTGAAAAAGAATAATTTCCTTTCAGATTATTATCAGTTTCTGATGCAAATGAAATATCAGCGCTGTCACCTGAAAGAATCGCTCCTCTGTTAAGATTGAGCGAATATGCGACAGCATTAAATAATGTGCCGCGAAGATCAAGTCCGATTTGTCCCAGAGTAATCGAATTCTTTCCGAGCGAATCTCCGGATGAACCTCTTTGTGAAAAAGTCAGATTTAAATTTGAATAAAAAGTATTTCCCGAATCAGAATAGAAATAAAGATGTTTTTCTTTCCTGTCATTAAAAATATTTTCAAAACCGTTTCTTTTGATTAAACTGCTTTGTGATTTAACGCTTCCGTACATATCATATTCGAATTCTACCATAAGATCATCCAGGATTTTTTTATCAACGCTGTTCAGAATATTTTCATTACTCTTTATTATAAGCAGATATGCAGAAATTTTTTTTCTCGATAGCGGTGCGGCTGAAGAATTATACTCAGGGATTACATGCTTAAGCTGCATGCGTTTTAAATAATCATACACAGGATTTGACACGTGTACCAGTTCAGTCTGCGAAAATGAATTACCGCAGATCATTATTAGCAGGAAAATAAATAATAATTTTTTCAAACAGATGATTAATATTTTTTAAATTAATTAAATTAAACAAGTATTTAAATATATATAGAATTTTGAATCAATTATTATGAAAAGTTAAAGCGAAAATTTAAAGATTGAATTTTTAATTTGCTGATTATTTAACAATTGACAGATAACCCGCAGACAACTTTACCGAAGCTCATATCAGCTCTTTTATCTTATAGATCCTCTCATTACTAAAAGACTCAATATCTTTATTTAATATCATAACTCAATTGAGTATATTTACTGCATTACTTATGTGCATAATATGAGCGATTCAAATATTTCTGCAGGTCAGAAATTAGAAAATTTTCATGAATACAGAACTAAACTAAATCAGTTCGAAGGTCCTCTCGATATTCTGCTTCACTTTGTAAAAGTAGACGATCTTGATATTTACAATATTCCGATTTCGAAGATAACAAAGGATTTTCTTGAATACATTAATTTCATGAAAGATCTTGATATCGAGCTTGCAGGAGAGTTTCTTGTAATGGCTTCAGAGCTTATGAAAATTAAAGCGCGGATGCTCATTCCTCAGATTGATGAAGAAGGAAATATCATTGAAGAAGATCCGAGACTTACTCTTGTCAGAAAACTTTTAGAGTATAAAAGATTTAAGGATGTTTCTGAAATGATTTCCGGTCTGGAAGATGATCAAAGGAAAAAAAGTTTCAGGAGAAATTTTGACAATGACTTCAGAGAATATGACAGCTCTCTTGAGATTGATAATAGTCTGAAGAATGTAACAATCTTCAATCTTATTAAAGCTTATAAAAGAGTCATAAGCAACGTCAGAAAAGAAATTGTTCATCCGATCGAACTGCTCGATATCAATCCTGAAAATCAAAAAGAATTTCTTTTGAATGCTCTTGCTGCGAAAAGCGAAATTGAATTTGATGAACTTATAATTAATGTGAATGTAAAGCTTCAGATTATATGTCTTTTTCTTGCGATACTTCAGCTCTCGCTTGAAGGCGAGATCCTTATCCGGATTATAGACAATGATCCTTCCAGATTTACGGTATGCAAAAGAACTTATACTGAGAAAAATCAATGATCAGCAGTGAAATTAAAAATATCGTAGAAGCTCTGATCTTTGCGTCGGAAGATGAAATTACCACGAGGCAGATCAAGGAAATCGCTGACAGCAGCGGAGTAAGAATTTCAGTAAACGATATCGAAGCTTCAATAAATTCTTTAAATGAAGATTACCGTACTTTCAATAAATCATTTGAGATCATAAAAATTGCCGGCGGATATTCATTTTCCACCAAGAAAGAATACGGAAGATTCGTTGGTAAACTTTTCGAGGAAAAGCAGAAGAAAAAACTTTCGCAGTCTGCACTTGAGACGCTGTCAATCATTGCTTACAAACAGCCTATAACAAGAAATGAAATTGAATTTGTCAGAGGCGTAAATGTGGATTATATTGTCAACTCTCTTCTTGAAAGAGATCTTATAAAAATTCACGGCAGATCGGATTCGCCCGGCAGACCGATTTTATACGCTACTACTAATACGTTTCTCAAAGTACTCGGATTAAATTCTCTTGAAGATCTTCCAAAGCTTAAAGAAATAAATGACATTCTGAAAAATGAAGAGATAGAGGGTATCACCGAAGCTGACATAGAGTTATTTAATTCAGTCAATAATTTCGAATCATCAGATAATAAAATCACAGGACAGCTTGAACTTATCAGCAGTAAGGATACGGATACAAATAATGAAAAAGACCCGCAAGTATCAGAAAGTTCTGAAACCCGGGATTCTGATTCAGACATTACAGGTTCTGAAGAAAATGAAATTTCAATCAGTGAATCAAATGAAATGAATGAAAATAAAACGGAAGAGAAAGATAAGATCTTAATTTCTTCCGAAGAGAAATCAGATGAGCCGGAAGTAAATACCGGTTCAGATTTTCCTGTTACTGATTATGATACGGAAAATAATGAGCTGATTAAAAAAGGTAATGATTATTTAACCAGGGAAGGCGAAGAGGATTCAATGTGATAAAAAAAAATACTTACAAAAAACCAAAAGTCTATAAAAAACCATCAGCTGATAAAAATCAAAGAAATTCAAAAAAGCCGGCTGATTTTGTAAAACTATCTGCTGATTTAAATCGAAAAGATGAAAAAAATTCAGATGATTTTAAAAGCCGAAAAGCATATAGAAAACCAACTGATTTTAAAAAGACGTCATTTTTCAAAAAGCACAGAAAAGATAAAATGCAGTCAGTTAGTTTACAGACTACAGCAGATAAAAAACCGGTTGATGAAAAATATGTCAGACTGAATAAATTTATAGCTGCAAACGGAATATCGTCAAGAAGAAAGATTGATGAAATGATACTGCAGGAAAGAGTTACTGTGAACGGCAAAACTGTTAATGAACTCGGATTTAAAATCGATCCCGGATTTGATAAAGTAAAAGTGGACGGGGAGCTGGTAAGGACTGACACTAAAAAAGTATATTTAATACTTAATAAACCAAAAGGCATTATTACTTCAGTCAAAGATGAGAAAAGAAGAACAACTGTAATTGACCTCATAAAATTAAATCAAAAAATTTTTCCGGTAGGAAGACTGGATTATAATACTTCAGGGCTTCTGCTTCTTACCAATGACGGTGAATTTGCAAATCATCTGATGAGTCCTAAAAGCAGGATACATAAAACATATTATGTCGAACTGTCAAAACCTCTTGAAGAGAAGCACAGATTAAAACTGTGCGAAGGCATTAAGCTCGACGGCATCAGAACCGCTCCTGCAAAAATAAAATTTTTAAAAAAATCCGATTTCCACAAATTATATATTTCGATTTACGAAGGAAAGAACAGGCAGATCCATAATATGTTTGAGCATTACGGATATTTCGTCAGAGAGCTGATGCGTGTGGAGTATGCAGGTCTGAAACTGGACGGTCTGAAGGAAGGCAGATGGAGATTTCTGACCGCTGAAGAAGTTTCAAAGTTAAAATAAAATTTCAGATTCAATTTTTAAAAAATATTGTATAACATAAAAAGAATTAATTGTCAGAGCAAAACGAATTAATCAAAAGAAGATTAGAAGAATTAGATAAGATCAGAGAACTCGGCATAAATCCGTATCCTCACAGATTTGACGTAACATCGGATTCCGTTTCCCTTATTTCAAATTTCAAAGATCCGGAAACAGATGAAGAGAAAGAGAAAATAAAAAGCGAAACTGTTTCAGTCGCCGGCAGGATTATGGCAATCCGCAAAATGGGCAAAGCAACTTTTTGTCACATAAAGGATGAAACCGGCAGGATACAGATATACATTAAAAAAGATGAGATCGGTGACGAATCTTACGATGTATTCAGACTGCTTGATATAGGCGATATAATAGGAGTAAACGGATATTTGTTCAGGACGAAAACAGGCGAGGTATCCGTACATGCCGTTTCATATGAACTGCTCACAAAATCTATTCATCCGCTTCCTGTTGTAAAAGAGGAAACTACAGAAACCGGAGAAAAGATAATTCATGACGCTTTTGCAGATGTAGAGCTGCGCTACAGACAGAGGTATATTGATCTGATAGTAAATGAAAATGTAAAGGATGTTTTTATAAAAAGGACAAAGATCATTCAGTCAATTAAAAGGACATTAGAGAAATATAATTTTTTCGAAGTCGAAACACCTACGCTGCAGACACTATACGGAGGAGCAAATGCGCAGCCATTCGTAACTCATCATAACTCTCTTGACATAGATCTTTATTTAAGAATATCCAATGAACTTTTTCTTAAGAGATTAATTGTCGGAGGTTTTAACCGAGTGTATGAATTCGTCAGAGATTTCAGAAACGAAGGAATTGACCGTACGCACAATCCTGAATTTACTCAGGTCGAATGGTACCAGGCATACGGTGATTATTTTGATTCGATGAAAATGTTTGAAGAAGTTGTGGAACAGGCCTGCATTGATTCCAACGGAACAACAAAAGTTATTTACGGAGATACTGAACTTGACTTTAAACGCCCCTGGAAAAGACTCAGTATGTCAGATGCTGTTTTAAAGAAGACAGGTTTAAATGTTAAAGAAATTAAAAAACAGGAAATTATTGATTACATGAATAAAAACGGAATTGATTTCGATCCGAAAATTTCTCACAGCAAAGGTCTGCTTATTGCTAATTTATTTGAAGAGACCTGTGAGGAAGATCTTATACAGCCGGTATTTATTTATGATTTCCCGATTGACACTACTCCTTTATGCAAACCTCTCAGGGAATACACTCAGGAGCAGCTTAAGGAAATGAACTGCGATCCTGAGAAAGTTATTTTTGCGGAAAGATTCGAACCGTATGTAAATAAATGGGAGATGGGAAATTCTTATACAGAGCTTAACGATCCCGTGCTTCAGAGAAAACTTCTTGAAGAGCAGGTGGAAAGAGGACGCGCCGGCGAGAAAGAAACTCATCCGCTTGACGAGGATTTTTTAAAAGCCATTGAAGTCGGAATGCCTCCTACTACCGGTGTCGGATTAGGTGTGGACAGACTTGTGATGCTATTGACTAATTCCCACTCAATAAGAGACGTGATATTTTTTCCATTGATGAGACCTTTATAAAAATCAGCGATGATTGATATTTATTATAAATTTATTTTCGTAACCGCGGTTTTAATTTCAGTTAATTTTGTATTTACTTCTCATAGTGTTTCACAGGAAAAAAATAATCCGGTTTCATCAGACGAATCAATTTTAAGAACTGACAGCAAAGGAAATATTTTAGGCGGTAATAAAAAAGACTGGAGCTACTCAGAGAAAAATTATCCTGAGATTTTAAAATCAGAAAAATTTTTTGTCAGACCGTATGATACAACCAAAGCGCCCGCTCCCATATCCAACGGTTTTGTTTACGAAATAATAGGAAGTAAATTAGTTCTGACTTGGTTTACCGCCAAAGGAGTTAATGTAAAAGGATTTACTGTAGAAAGATCAGTATTGGATTCTTCGGATAAACAGTCTGACTGGTCTGAAATTGGTTATATTAAAGGAAAAGCAAATGCAAAGAATAAAAACAGTTACAGGTTTATAGACAATAATTTAAAAAAGGGTATATATTATTACAGACTGAAAATGGAAATGCAGGGCGGAAATTTTGAATATGTAAATCTAAACGGAAAAGTAAACTGGTTGAATTTTCCGCAGACGACGGAGCTTTATCCCGTATTTCCGAATCCTGTTACTGATGTATTTACAATCAGATTTTTTCTGCCGGTAAAAGACGAAGTCAGTTTATACTTTTTAAACGGAAAAGACACTGTATATCTGATAAAAAGGAAAGATCTGGCTCAGGGTTTTTATATTATGAAACCGAGTAAAAGTACATTCAAATTTCAGAATGAGATAAGAACATTGCATCTTGTCAGAAGGAGTATAATCAGAAAAGTTTATTCAGGCAATGTACAGTTTATGTGATACAAAACCTTTGCCGGCGATGTAACCAAAAAACAATTTATTTAAATTTATAATTAAATCTATATCCGCATAAAATGAAATATTATAACAGCGTACTTGATCTGATCGGCAATACGCCTCTTGTAAAATTAAATAACATTACAAAAGGAATGAAACCTGTTGTGCTTGCAAAGATGGAATCCTATAATCCAGGCGGCAGCGTCAAAGACCGCATTGGTCTTAATATGATAGAAGCGGCGGAGCGTGAAGGTAAAATTAAACCCGGTGATACGATCATCGAAGCAACAAGCGGAAACACCGGAATCGGAATTGCTTTGGTTGCAGCGCTGAAAGGATACAAAACAATTTTTGTAATGACGGAAAAAGCTTCGAAAGAAAAAAATAATTATCTGAAAGCTCTCGGCGCTGAAGTGGTGATACAGCCTATGACTGCAAAATACGGAGAACCGGATCATTATGTAACCGTTGCCGAAAGACTCTCAAAAGAAATTCCGAATTCGCTTTTTCTTTACCAGTATATTAACCCGTTCAATCCAGAAGCGCATTATAAAACCACCGGTCCGGAAATTTGGAATGATACTGAAGGTAAGATTACTCACTTCGTTTCCGGTGTCGGTACCGGAGGTACAATTTCCGGAACAGGCAAATATCTGAAGGAAATGAATCCTGATATTAAAGTCATCGGTGCTGATCCCTACGGTTCGATTTTTAAAGTTGTAAAGGAAACAGGAAATACACCTGAGCCCATCCCTTATTTAATCGAAGGAATCGGACAGGATGTAATGGTTGACAATGTTCAGTTTCAGTATATAGATGAGATTGTAAACGTAAATGATATGGACTCAGTGGAAATGTGCAAAAGACTTTCAAAAGAAGAAGGAATCTTTTGCGGCGGCTCGACAGGCACAATTGCTTATGCTGCTGTTGAGCTTGCTAAAAAGCTTGATGAAAAAGCTGTAATTGTTTTTATAGTATGCGATACCGGAGAAAGATATTTATCGAAGTATCATTCGGATGAATGGCTTCGGGAGAAAAGGCTGATGAAATCTGAATTCATTACAGCAGGTCAGGTATTTCTTACTAAAAAAACTTCAGGCGTACCCGGACTGATCTCGGCTAAAAGTACAGATAAACTTTTCGAAGCTCTTGAGCTTATGGATAAATATAATTTATCCACATTACCTGTTATAGACGGGTCTGACTGCGTCGGATCGATAGTTGAAGAAAACGTCATTGATAAGATTATGAATGACAGGAATATTTCCGGGAAACAGGTAAATGATGTAATGGATAAAAAACTTCCTATCATTGACTTTAATACAGCATTCCCGAAAGCAATTGAAATGCTGCAGAAGGACAATACTCTGCTTGTATCTCAGCACGGGAAGATCAAAGGCATTCTTACCAGATATGATGTTCTTGATTTTATTTAATTAATTTTTTTAATCAGATAAAAATTTTTCAGCGGAAGAAAAATATTCCGCTCACTAAAATACTTATACTATGAAATTTGCAACCAGACAGATACACGCCGGACAGCATCCCGAAGAAACTACAGGTGCAGTAATTACTCCGATTTTTCAGACTTCCACTTATTCAAATGAAAAACTCGGTGAGTCAAAAGGATACGATTACGGCAGGACGATCAATCCAACCCGTTTAGCTCTTGAAGCCAACTTAGCTGCTCTTGAAAACGGAAAATACGGTTTTTGTTTTTCCTCTGGTATGGCGGCTGTGCAAACTGTTATTAATTTATTTAAGCCCGGTGATCATATTATCTGCACTAATAATGTTTACGGTGGAACATACAGACTTTATGAACAGATAATGAGAAATTTCGGAATCGAGTTTTCTTATGTCGATACTTCGGATAATAATACACTGCTAAAAGCCGTGAAAGAAAATACAAAATTTATTTATGTCGAGACACCTACTAATCCGATGCTCAACATTACGGATTTGAAATTTCTTGCGGAGCTGTCACAAAATAAAAAAATTGTTTCATGCGTCGATAATACATTCATGAGTCCGTTTTTCCAGAATCCGCTTGATTTCGGTATTGATGTAGTACTGCACAGCACTACAAAATATATAAACGGTCACAGCGACGTAATCGGCGGATGTCTTGTAACTTCCGATGAAAAAATTGCAGAGAGATTTAAATTTCTCCAGAACTCAATCGGGTCTGTCCCTTCACCTTTTGACTGCTGGCTTATTCTCCGATCCACTAAAACGCTTGCTCAAAGAATGAAAGCTCATAATGAAAATGCAATAAGCATATGCAAAGCTCTTTCTGAAAATAAAAAGATAGAAAAACTTTATTATCCGGGTCTGGAATCTCATCCGCAGTATGACCTTGCGAAATCTCAGATGTCAGGATTCGGAGGAATAATTTCTCTTGATGTAGGTTCATATGAAAAAGCAGTTAACTTTTGTAACGCTCTTAAAATTTTTCAGATAGCAGAATCGCTCGGAGGCGTAGAATCGCTTGTATGCCATCCTGTCTCAATGACTCACGGTAGCGTACCTGTAGATCTGAGAAATGAATTCGGGCTTACTGTCGGACTCGTGAGACTGTCTGTTGGAATTGAAGATACAGATGATCTGCTTGAGGATATAGATAATGCACTGAAAAGTCTGAATTAATTCTCTGAATTTTTGCAAAAGATTTTATACATATTATCTTTTCTTCTGATTTTTAGCAGCAGCGGTTATTCACAATACAGGTTTAAAACATTCGGAAAGGATTCAACTAAATACAGTGAAAACTCTGCAGATGTAAAAATATTCAGATTGTTCAACAATATCAGCAGCAGCTTTATTCATTCAGCTGTTGATGTTACTAACCGGTCTATCATACCGGTTTCAATTGCAGCGCCGGTCGGACTTTATACATTTGCCAGAATTAACGGTAATCATTATGATGAAAGCTCTGCCGTTCTCCTTGGATTGGCTGAATTGACAAATCTTTCCGCAACACAAATTTTAAAAATTACTGTTCAAAGACCCAGACCTTTCAGGAAGATGAATAATGTTTTCTTATCCGATACTTCAGATATAGCAGGTACTTACTCTTTTCCTTCAGGACATTCATCACAGTCATTCGCGATAGCAACTCTTCTGACTCTGAGATATCCGGATAATCCCGGACTTATAGCAGGTCTTTACACTTATGCTGCATTTGTATCGCTCGGAAGGATGTACTGGGGAGTTCATTATCCGTCTGATGTTATTACCGGAATGCTTATCGGCGCAGGAAGCGCAGCTTTGATTTATTCATTAAGAAAACCAATTATACAGGCTAAAAACAATCTCTTCAATCAAAGCGAAAGAACAGATTCTTACAATCCCGGAATAGCCCCTGCTTCTTTTTTTATATCTCTCGCAGCTTCTGATGTTTTAAATCATTTTTTAAAAAAATCAGAAAGCAGGTTACTGAATAATTCTTCATTGCAGTTTGACGTCAGGAATAATTACGGGATGATGAACTGCAGTATTGGATTTTAGTTAGTAGTTAATAAAAGCAGATTTTAAAATGATATTTGAACTTACATCTTGATATTCGAAATTCCTTTTTATGTAACGTCCTGAAAAAAGTTTACAAAAAAAATTATTTTTTAATTTATTACTTGTTTCCACTTTTACAATGTCAAAATACCTGAAAGCGTAGCAGTTGACACTCAAGTATTTTAAATTTGGTTTTTTATAAACTTATTTCATGACAAGTCATAAGTATTTGTAATTTGAAATTATTTTAAACTCCTCTTTTATTTCCCCAGGCAAGTATATGAATCCTGTCCGTGTAATTAAAATTGTTTCTTTTACATGCCTCTATAGTTTCGGCTCTCATTTTATCAAGATCTGACGGGGTAACTCCTTCCGGCATAAGATATACATCGCAGTCTTCAAAACCGGTCTCAGACTGAATTTGCTTAATTTCATCAATATCATTTTCGCCTGTATATACAAATTTCCACTGTATATCAGTAACATTATTTTTTTTCAGCAAGCTGTATTTTAAAAATGAATCTGTATTGATCCTGTTTTTTTCATGCAACTTTTCGAATTCCGTACCGGCCGGAACAGAGCTTTTTAATTTCGGACTGATGCTAATCAGACCTGCATAATTCACAAAATCTCCGTATGCTGTGCCGTTAGTTTCGATTGTAATGAATACACCTTTATTTGCTTTGATAATTCCTTTGCATAGTACTGTAAGTTCATCCGGATACATTGTCGGCTCACCGCCTGTTATCACTACATCAATGCAATTAAACTTTAGATATTCATTAATAATATTTTTAATTTCCATTTCACCAATATTTCTGCTGTCATCCGGATCCCAGCTTGTATAAGCTGTGTCACACAGGTTCCCACCGGTAAATTTACATCTTAGATTACAGAAATTAGTCCTTATAAAAAAAGAAGGTCTGCCTGATCTTTTACCTTCACCCTGTATAGAATAAAATAATTCTGATATCTTCATTCTGCTTTAGTCAAAACATCTGTAAAAAAGAAAAGCGATTTGCTCAATCGCTTTCTGCTTTAGCTTTTTACTGATTTATTTTTTTGAAGTTAGAGGTCCTGCAAGTCCTGAATAAGCGCTGAGATCCGCATCTATCGAACCAATCACAACCTTTGTTTTAACTTTAACCGGCATTCTTCTGTCATCATCCGTAAGCCATACGATTATAGATCCTTCGCTTTTGAATAATCCTCCTTCTTCCACCATTGGCTCGAGCTTTACGCATCTAAACTCACCTGCAGGCACTTCAATTGTTTCTTTTCCGTAATACTTTACCTTAAGAGGATAAGTCTGATCTTTATAAAAATTCTGAAGTAATGTGATATCCCCTTCTTTCATACTTTTAAAATCAAGCGTCCTGAAATAATAAAATGCGCTCATTGCATCCTGCGTATATTCCGGAATGTCGAATTCACCTTCAAATTTTTTCGGCTCTTTTTCACCCGTATATGTTTTTACTTTATGATTTACCTGATCGAATATTGCCTCAAAATCTCTCTGATATGTACCTTCCTTTATATGCTGTTCAAATCTCCACGGAAAAAGCGCTTCCTGGTCAACATATGTCCTGTAAAAATCCCTTACTTTATATACCCAGTCAAAACTGCCTGAAGAATTTACTGTAAATCTGATATCATAACATTTTCTTCCGTTTATGGTCTGAAGTACCGGATCGACTTCCATTACGGCTGTACCTGCATTCACAAATCCGTAATTTACTTCAAACGTAAGTTTCTCACCTGCTGCAAATGCATTCTGTTCTATCTTTCTGAATTCATTGTCCTGCGAAAAAATATTTACTGCCTGTAAAAGTAAAATTAGTACTGCTGCTGATTTTAAAATTTTCATTTTATTATTATTATTTTTTTACTGAATCCTTTAACATTAATTTTCAGATTATGTTCTGATAATTTTTAATTTTTTAAAAAAACTTTTGCGGACCTTATCGCTTCATTAATATTAATTTCATTCATATTATCATCCGGATTTTTCGGTGAAAAAATTTGAACATTTTCTCCGAGCGGTTTCCATCTTCCTGCATGCATTGGTCTCTCATTCGGATAAAAACCTATAATCCTTTTATTGAGTAATCCGGCTATATGAATCGGTCCGGTAGAATTTGAAATAAACAAACTGCATTCATCAATTAAAATCATTAGTTCTTCAAGACTAAGTTCTCCGCAAAGGTTTAAGATATCTGCTGATCCTGAATCTGAAATGATTTTATCAGCAGGTTCTCTCTCATTTTGTATCCCTGTGAGTAAAATACTGTATTCCTTAAACTCATTACTTAATTCTTTTAATAACTCACTGAATTTTCCGGCAGGGAGATCCTTTGCCGACCCGCCGCTGCCCGGATGGACTATGATATAGTTTTTATGTATATCAGTATCAAGACTTATAAGTTTCTTTTTAAGTTCTTCTCTTTTGCTATTTTCGATCCGGAATCTGATTAAATTTTCATCACAATTTTCCTTAAAAAAATTTCTGATCAGTGAAACGTTCAGCTCCGATTCATGCCTGTCAGAGTTTTTCCTGTGTTCATAGACTTTGCAGTTATACAGGAAAGAATACCATCTGTATGCAGTTCCTATCCTGTATTTAATACCCAGCCGGTAAAACATGAACGCCTGCCTGAATTCCGGTTTTACATTCACCGAAAGATCAATTTTTCTTTTACTTATTATTTCTTTAAGCGCAGCACTGCTTTCATATTCATCTTCATAAATAATTTCATCCGTTCCTTCATAATTTTCCAATAAGCCTTTCAGGTATTTTTTCACCATAAAATAAATCTTAGCGTCCGGGAAAATCTTCCTCAGACAGGAAATCAGCGGTAAGGTAAGCATAACATCACCGAGTCTGTCAGTCCGCGTCACAAGGATGTTATTTACTTTACCTTTGTCTATCAACTTTAATGATTATAAATTACTGCACAATATAACCGTCGCTCATTATAATACTTGAAATTTTTTCTGCGTCTTTAAGCTTCGGCATGACTTCCTCAAAATAATTCAGAATGAAATATATCCTGTCATCTTCGTTGTCAATTTCAAGCAGTTTTTGTTTTTCGTTCAGATTCAGTCCGCATTTCTCAGCCATAAGGAATGATACTGACAAATCTCCTTCCAGCCACTTCCAGTCATCCGGATCAATAGCTTTAATGCTTCCTTTATAAACTATACCAATCAGTTCGTTATATAAATTTACGGCTTCGTAAAATCTGGCATTGTCGGATATTAAATTATTTTCACTGTTATACTCTACCTTACCTGTGAAATAACCGTCTTTGTTTAAAGAATAGTCTGCGATTGTATATCTGAACAGACCTCTTATAACAATATCAAGCTCTCCCGTTTCAGAAGTTTTCGTAACTTCATCAACAAATGCTGTACATCCTGTCAGAAAAATTTTATCTTTTAAAAAAAGATTTATACCAAATGATTTTTTTTCTTTCACACATTTATTTATCATTATTTTATATCTGTCCTCAAAAATATGAAGAGGGAGTTTCGAAGCTGGATATAAAACTACATTTAACGGGAACAGAGGTATTTTTTTAAGTTTACTCATTTATTATTTATTAAAGCAAAAAACTTTTGAATGAAGATTTCCACCCAAAAGTTTTTTTAATATTCTGCTTTATATTAATTATATGTTATTACAAGTGAAGTTATGTTTTTATCTTTATCATGTCCAAGCATCAGTCCGGCAGTTTTATTGTCTTTCTTCCAGTTGATTAGTCCGCCCTTATCACTTACAAGACTTTCGCCTTCTTCCGACAAAGTATATCCGCTGTTTTTCATCTCTTCTTTATAAAATTCTACAATTTCCAGAACTTTAGAATTTGATTCAAAAGTTACAACAGTTCCTTCTGATGTGGTAAGAGAACCAAGCACCTTAGCATCTTTCGGCTGAGGAATGTCCTTTGGGAAATCCAGCGGCAGTCCGGGTTTCATTCCAAGTTCATTCTCAGCTTTTTTATCTCCGGATTCACTATTCGCATCCTCTTTTATCTGCTCATCAGTTTTTTCCGTTGTTTCATTACTTTGGTTACCTGAAGAATTTACGCCTGACTCTTTACCGTCATTACCGGAATTTTCATTCTTATTACCGCATCCCGAAATAATTATTGATGAAATAAGAAGACACGTAATCAGTATTATTTTCATTTATTAATTTTAGTTATTAAATATTTAATTATAACATCTATTTGCTTCAAATGTACCGGCGATCCAGCTTTTACTTTCATCCTTAAAACATATCGCAATTTTACCTTTAACAGTCTTTTCATCCATAAAAGTAATAACAAGCGCGCAATTCCATTGTTCAGTTGACTTAACTTCCGTTCCGGACGAATCCCTGATTTCATAAAACGCCGTGTAACCGTCAAGGTTCTGATCGAATGTGGCTTTTATTAGTTCACCGGCTTTGATCTCTCCGGCTTTTTTTAATAACTGAAATGAATTATTATTTTCGATGAAGCCGCAGTTGTTTTTTGGTTTAACATTGCTGAAGTTCAGTACATTATCGCCGCTCCCTCTCCAGTTCTCAAAATTGACATAAGTTATTTCTATATCTTTTCCATTGAGAAAACCCTTTACGGGAGTATCCGGAATTTCAGAAATTTTTAGCTCCTGTTTCCAGCTGAAAACTTTGTTGTTTAAAACCGGCTCATCCGGCTTTTCTTCTTTACAGGAAGAAATCAGAAGAGACAATAAAAGTATTGCAGATAAAATTTTTTTCAACAAAAATAAATTTGATGCTTTAAATAAAAGGGCATTTTTAAAATGCCCTTATTTAAAATAATTAATAATATTTTATTTTACTGCATACTTTTTATACCTGTCATTGATTCTTGACCAGTTCAGATTTTTCAGAAAATTATCTATATATGCCGCTCTTGCAGGTCCGTCTTTATGATAATATGCATGCTCAAAAACATCACAGCATATGATCGGAATACCGCCCCATATTGCGCCGTAATGATGTTCGTCCACTAATACATCCAGAAGTCTCTGACTGTAAAGCTGATCATAAGTCAGTACAGCCCATCCGGAAAGCTTTGCGGAAATTGCTGTGGCTTTGAAATCCGCTTTCCAGTTATCAATCGAACCGAATTCTTTCTCAATGGCTGCTGCCACTTCAGGACCTTTTGAAGGATCACCGTCGCCGCCGAGCACTTCCCAGTATACGTCATGAAGCAGAGCCCCTGCATGATTCCAGGTAAATCTTCTCTTAAGCTCGCCTACATTACTGTAGTTTCCGTTTGCCTTTGATCTGTCCGCAGTCTCCAGTTCTTTCTCAATGTTATTCATAAAGGTAACATAACCCTTATGGTGCGTATTGTAATGCCAGTCCGTAGTTTCGGCGTCTATCACATCTTTAAGAAGATCTTTTGCCTCTTCATCTGAATAAGGTCTTGGATTGAATTTCCATTCGTAAGCCATTTTATTATTTACTCCTTTTATTTTATTGTTTAAAAAATTCTTTTCAATTTCTTTAATTAGTCCTTTGCCGTCAAGCATGATCAGCCCCGCGCCGGCAATGCTTCCTTTTATGAATTTCCTTCTTTTAATTTTCATGGTATGGTCTGATTTGTTTAAATGAAATGAGATACCTGATTTTCAGACTGACTGGTAAAATAATTTAAAGGAAATAACCGGATTGTCATGAATATAAATTTATACTCCGAAAGAACTTCCGCAGCCGCAGGTTTTCACAGCATTGGGATTATTGAAAACAAATCCCCTTCCGGTAAGCCCGTCTGTAAAGTCTATTTCAGTTCCGGACAGGTAAAGTCCGCTTTTCATATCTATGAAAATTTTCACTCCGTCTTTTTCTATCACAGTATCGCCTGTTTTCTCTTCGGGATCAAATCCCAGTGAATATGTCAGCCCCGAGCAACCGCCTCCCTTGACTCCGATCCGCAGACCGTAATTATCAGGGACTTTATTTTCACCCATTATTTTTTTCACTTCTTTTATAGCCTTGTCAGTAATGTTCACATCTTCACTGACTCCGGGTATAAATTCTTTTACTTCTGTCATAAAAAAATATTAAATTAATTTTTATAAAATAATTTATTAATTCTGTTACTTTGAAATTTGAAATTCAGGAGAATTTACTCTCAGCTTTTTAATACACGAAGTAAGTTTATCAATTAAAAAATTTATTTCTTCATCCGTCGTAAATCTTCCGAAACTTATTCTCAGAGAACTTCTCGCGAGATCATCTTCTCTTCCGATTGCGCTAAGTACATGCGAAGGAGCTGCCGAAGCCGACGTACACGCGCTGCCGGTGGAAAGTGCTATGTCTTTTAAGTCTCCGAGTAAACTTTCAATATTAATCTTGCCGATACTTATATTAATATTATTCGTAATCCGATCTGTCCTGTGTCCGTTAAGATAAACGTCTTCGATTTTTAACAATTCATTAAGTATCCTGTCCCTGAATGCAGTATGTTTTTCAATTTCTTTAGTCATTTCTCTTTTACTGATCTCACAAGCTTTTCCCATTCCCACAATACCGGGCACATTGAGCGTACCGCCTCTCATTCCTTTTTCCTGACTGCCGCCGTGCATCTGCTTTGTAAAATTTACGCGGGGATTTTTATTTCTGACATACAGCGCGCCGACTCCTTTTGGTCCGTAAAACTTATGCGCTGAAATACTCATCAGATCTATATTCATTTTTTCGACATCGACAGGAATTTTTCCTACTGCCTGCGTAGCGTCAGTATGAAACAAAACTTTTCTGTCTCTGCATATTTTTCCAATCTCTTCCACAGGCTGTAAAGTTCCGATCTCATTGTTGGCGGCCATTATGCTCACAAGTATTGTGCTTTCTGTAATTGCATTTTTAAGTTCTTCAGTATCAATCTTTCCATCACTGTCCACTTCCAGGTAAGTAATATCAAATCCTCTTGAAGCAAGATACTCGCACGTTTCAAGGATCGCCTTATGCTCTGAAGTGCAGGTAATGATATGATTACCGCTTTCACTGTATAATTCAGCCACACCTTTTAGAGAAATATTATTCGCTTCGGTAGATCCGGCTGTAAATACAATTTCCCTTGGTGATGCGTTTATAAGATCTGCAGTTTGTTTCCTCGCTTTTGATACAGCTTCCTCCGCAGTCCAGCCGAATTTATGATTGGCGCTGGAAGCGTTACCGAAATGTTCGCAAAAATACGGAAGCATTTCTTTTAAAACTTCAGGATCTACAGGCGTCGTAGCATTGTAATCCATGTAAACCGGAAACTTCATAAACTTTTGTATTTAAATTCCTCAGACAAAATCCGAAATAGTTTTATTTTTAAACAGGTCTTCAACTTCCTTCTGAAGCTTAGCAACTTCAGATTTTATTGAACAGGAATCTTCCAGACTGCAGTCCTTTTCCTTTGTCTCATACATACATTCGGCAACTGCAATATCACCGTCCAGCATATTCATCAGATTATAAAGATAAATTTCATCAGTTCTTTTATTAAGCGAATATCCGCCGTTTGTGCCCTGATTGGAAAGCAGAATATTTTCGTTTTTAAGTTTCTGAAGTATTTTGGATAACAGATCGTAAGGTATTTTTTTCGTATCGGAAATTTCCCGGGCAGTAACAAGTTTGTTATCAGATTGTGATATAAACTTCAATGCCATCAAAGCGTATTCAACTTTTTTGGAAATTCTTATCATTAAATTCTAATTTGGACTAATATAGTCCTATTTGAAAATAAAAAAAAGGAAAAAGTCAGATGACTGACGCCTACCGCATTTAATCAAATTAAATGTAA
>DDUU01000060.1 GCA_002344965.1 Candidatus Tepidiaquacellales bacterium UBA2330
AAAATTATTGTCGTGTACTTAGTAACTATTTAAAGAACATATTTCTAAATTGTAATTATATCCAATATAAAATAAGTTACTGCATTAAAAATTAATTTGAAAAAAAAACCTGCTCCTAAAATTTCCGGAGTTTCAGCAAAGAAGAAGTTTGTTTCTCATATTCCATCTGAAATTTCTTTCTCCGTAATTCTGAAATCCGCCTGGCTGCCTTCGCTTATTTCTGTTTTCATTGTCATTATTTTATTTGCATTCAGAAAGATATCTAACTATGATCTCGGCTTTCACCTGAATGCCGGCAGGTGGATCATAGAAAATATGGCTTTCCCGGTAAAAGACGTTTTTACATTCACCGTTAATTCTCACGACTACATTGACATTCAGTGGCTGTATCAGGTATTGATGTTTTCCGTGGAAAAATTTTCGGGCTATACGGGTCTTGCTGTTATAAATTCTCTTGCGATATTTACCGTCTTTTTTCTTATGCTGAAAAGAAATAATCTCAGCGGAGTATCTTTGCCTGTTTCAATAATATTTATGATCATAACAGCCGTTTGTATTCAGATCCGTTTCAGTTACAGACCTGAAATATGGACATGGATTTTTATTTTGCTCACTCTCATAATACTTGACAGAAATTTTTATTCGAATAAATCCCGGCTGTATATGCTCCCAGTTATAATGCTGCTTTGGGTGAATATGCACGGACTGTTCATACTTGGTTTTGTAATAATGATCTCATATCTGCTTTCCGGCTATGTGCGTGATAAAACTGTTAACAAAAAGCTTTTGCAGTGGACTGGAGTTTCCGCCGCCGTCGTATTCATTAATCCGTATTTCTCCGAAGGAGTTATGTTTCCGTTTTATCTCTTTACGCGGCTTCAGAAAGAAAACATTTTTCAAATAAATATTACTGAACTTCAGTCTCCGTGGACAATGACCGGAACACTACAGACAGAGCTTTACATTTACTATTCGTTTGCCGTGATCAGTTTTGCGCTTATCTTCATTACTCTAAAGCACAGGAAGTTTCACGAGTTCGCGCTGCTCTCGGCATTTTTCTATCTTTCGTTTTCTTCCTACAGAAATATTCCGCTGTTTATGATCTATGCCTTTTTTATAATTTCAGTTTCCGTTTCGGATATTATCAGAGGCAGGAATATTGAAATGTTATTTAACGGCAGAAATAAACTTACACACATTCTGAGTTACAGCATTACCTTTATATGTATTTTGATTTCCCTGAGAATTTTCACAGGCGCGTATTTCCTGCCTTTTGCATCGGAAATTAAAACAGGCAGCGGTCCCGATATTCTTATGATGCCTGAAAAAGCCGCCGATTTTATAAACTACAATAATTTTAAAGGTAATATTTTTAACAATCTTGAATTCGGCGGATGGCTCGGTTGGAAAACAGGACAGAAAGTTTTTATAGACGGAAGACTTGAAGTTATAATGGAAGATTTTTATAAAATTTATCTCTCATCTTTCAGCGGAAATAAACTTAATGAAATGCTCGCGCAATATTCTCCGGGTTTAATAGTTAATGATATTTCATTTTACAAATGGACCGGTCAGCTTGTAAATAATGAGTCATACAGTCTTGCATACTGGGACGGGATTTCCGCTGTCTATGCAAACAACAAAGACACCGCAATGACAGGAAATTTTAATTTCGCCTCCGGTCTGATTAATGAAAATATCGATACGAATGTTTTTTCCGGTGAAGAAAAAAACAAACTTCTCGCTTCAGTAAAGATCAGGGATTTTTCAGACTGGCTCAGAGGATTTTATACAGAAATGACTGATCCTGTTTTTATGATCAATATGGGAAATTTTGCTTTCGATAATAATAAAAATTCTTATGCTGAAATTCTGTATCTGAATTATATAAAAGCAGTCAAAGGTTCTGTAAATATGAATGTGTATAAAGATCTGTTCCTTAATCTCGGCTCATATTATGAAACTGAAGGCGATTTCGAAAGAGCGGCTTACTGTCTAAGCAGATATCTTGAGATTTTTCCGGCAGAAGCGGATGTGTCAAACAGACTGAATAAATTAAAACGAAAGAGACAATAAAAATTTGAAGCTGACAGTAATCATTCCTTATTATAATGAAGAGAAAACCATCGGGACACTCGTAAGGAAAGTAATCTCGACTGGTCTCGCTGATGAGATAATTCTTTCCGATGACGGCTCTACTGATAATTCCGCGGAAATTGCTCTCTCGCTGAAAAATGAATTTCCCGATACTGTCAGACTTACCGGCGGCAAAGTCAATAAAGGCAAGGGCTCTGCCATTCGAATCGCTCTGGAAGTTTCGTCCGGAGATATTATTCTCATTCAGGATGCCGATCTTGAATATGATCCGTCACAGTATCCTGCTCTTTTAAAACCGTTTGATGATCCCGAAGTGAAAATAGTTTACGGCTCCAGAAATCTCTTAGGCAATCCCCATTCTTCATTTACTTTCTATATCGGCGGTGTGTTTCTGAGTAAGCTTATAAATTTTTTGTACGGCTCAAACATTACTGATGAATCAACCTGTTTAAAAGTGTTCAGAAGCGATACGCTGAAAAGTTTTGATCTGGAGTGCGACGGTTTTGAATTCTGTCCCGAAGTGACATCAAAAGCTCTGAAGAAAAAAATAAACATTCTGGAAGTTCCGGTCAAATATGATCCCCGCAGTAAAAGCGAAGGTAAAAAAATTAAATGGACTGACGGCGTTACGGCAATTTATACCATTTTAAAATTCAGATTCAGGAATTAATTTACTCAATCGATCTTCTTAAACTCAGCAAGCGTCTTATCGCCTTTCTTCAGTAATAATCTCATATTTTCTATTTCAAAATTATCGCAGTCCTTTAAAGCTCCGGTTACTTTGCTGTCATAACCTCCGGGACACATCATCTTGGTTGTAGCGATCTTATCAAACCTGACTAAATTTCCTACATTCAAAAAACTACCGCTCATTCTGTTACATCCCGTAGTTCCGGTAAATCTGTTCTCAATCATTTGTATCTCAATCATTGGAAGCCCGGTTTTAAATTTATCCTTGTCAAGAATTTCATCACCGAGCTTATCCATCACCCAGATATCATTCACTCTGTATGAACCGGCAATGTCTCCGCTTCCGGTAAATTCACCGCAGCCCGTATATAGCATGTCATCATAATTCAGCTTAAGCTCATACGGGAATATCCTTCCGCTCATATTATCCTTACATTCTCTGCGGAGTATTCTGATAATGACCTCATCCCCGTCATCATCGGCTATGATTGTAATACTGTCCGATCTCAGATCACTGAATGTCTTTAGTATTTTGAAGCTGCTCTTTTCCAGACCCATGTTGTAATCGTAATCTATTCTTCCGGCTCCGCGGAAATTAACTGACCAGAAAGGTTCATTTCCGTTTGCATAAAATCCTATTCCTTTCAAAAATTTCTTAAGTCTTAACTCACTTCCTTCTGTTTTCGAAGTATCTCCCCTTTTTAAAAAAACCGCTGTTACCGTTGCGCCGTTTTTTAAGGTTAATTTATTATTGTCTGTAAAATAATTATTGCAGCTCGTCAGCGCATTGAATATCTCCGCATCTCTTGAATACTGACATGCCATTTCAGTAGAAAGTAAATTTTCGAACTTAATCTTTTCACCTTCAGAAGTCACCTTCCCCGAAAAAGTATTGCATCCCGTGCTTCCAGAAACAGTCTGCTCCTTTATATTTATCTCAATAAATGGAGCACCTTTGCTGAACGAAGCATTTAATATGTTCTCAAATCCCAAGCCGGTCATTTCCCAGTAACCGTTCAGGAATGTCTCTGTTCCCTCAGTCGGCTGTGAGGTTTCCATGTCCTGTGAATTTAAAATTCCCGCAGTGAAAATTAACACCGTTAATAGCGGCAGGAAGTATAATGATCTTTTCATAAGTTTAATATCTTTAAATTTTAATGGGTGATGATCTCCAATGACTTTCCGAAATCAGTCAGTTGCAAATAATTCTGACTTTATATAACTTGAAATAAATTTTGTTCCGTAAAAAGTTTGTTTAATTTCCCTAAAATAATTTACTAATAAAATGAAGAACATAATTTTATTTCTTTCACTATTTTTTATTTCAATGAATTCTAATTCGCAAAGCGTTTACTCAGATAAACTTGCTCACACATATTCCATAGTAGCGCGAGATCCGGTTACGGGAGAAATGGGAGTCGCAGTTCAGTCACACTGGTTTTCGGTCGGCTCGATAGTAAGCTGGGGCGAAGCGGGCGTCGGTGTCGTCGCCACACAGTCTTTTGTAAATCCGTCTTTCGGCGTAAAAGGTCTTCAGCTTTTAAAAGAAGGAAAGAGTCCGCAGGAAACAGTTGATGAACTCATTGCAGCTGACGAGGGACGCGATGTCAGGCAGCTTGCCATTCTCGATGCAAAAGGAAGGTCAGCTTCCTATACAGGTAAATACTGCATTCCCGAAGCCGGTAATATTGCAAAGGAAAATTATTCCGTGCAGGCGAATATGATGCTAACCGATAAAGTCTGGAGCGCAATGTCCGCTGCATTTGAAAATTCAACAGGTCCTCTCGCCGAGAGAATGATCGCCGCTCTCGAAGCCGCCGAAAAAGAAGGCGGTGACATAAGGGGCAAACAGTCTGCTTGTATTCTTGTCGTCAGAGGAGAATCCACCGGAAAAATCTGGGAAGACAGACTTATTGACTTGAGAGTGGAAGATCATTCAGAACCTGTCGAAGAACTCAAACGTCTGCTGAAAGTTTTCAGGGCTTATGAGCATATGAATAACGGTGATGTCGCAATTGAAAAAAATGATATGGACCTCGCTATGAAAGAATATTCAGCCGCTGAAGAAATGTTTCCGGAAAATGCAGAGATGAAATTCTGGCATGCTGTTACTCTCGCCAATACCGGCGGAGTAGATGCATCTCTTCCGCTGTTCACAGAAGTTTTCAGAACGGATAACAACTGGAGAATTCTTTTCGGCAGATTAAAATCAGTAGGACTGCTAGAGTTAAGCGATGATGACATAAGGAAAATATCTGAACTTGATTAATTTACTTAAATTATCTCAAACAAATTTTCAAAAAACATTAATATGAGTGAAGTATTAATTTTAACCGGTGCCTGCGGAGCGGGCAAAACCACTGTCGCAAAGGAATGGGCCCGCAGAAAAAACGGAGCGATTGTCGAATGTGATTATTTTACAGAATGGATATTTGATAAAAATTTTGTGAGGTTTTCTTACGAGGAAGAGTTATTGGCGGCACGTCTTGCGGTAATCACTGCAAACGAATATCTAAAACTCTCAATGCCTCTTGCCATAGAAAATGTATGGTCACCTGTAGGTCTTGATCTTTTGAAAGAGGAATTATCGAAAATAGAATATGCACATAAACTGACATTTATCTGGCTGAAATGCGAATCAGAGGAAAACCACAGGCGGGATAATCTTCGCGTACCCGATGATGTAATGGGTGAAAGAGTTGATATAGTAAACGATCAGTTAAACAATTACATATGGCCTTCATATCTGCATATAATAGATACTACTAATCTTACAGTAAAGGAAACACTTGAGCAAATTGCAAAACTTTGATCAAAAGAAAATGAAGATAAACATAAAAAAAATCCCGCAAAGAAAATTGCTCTCTGCGGTTTTGCAGTTATAAAATTTTTCGTAATCGTAATTTGTAATTCCTAATTTTTAAATCATAACCTTATTTCAAAAGAACCATCCGCTTCGTCTCAAACAAACTCCCATTTAAATAAATAGAATAATAATATACCCCGCTCGCAAAACCAATGCCATTAAACTCCACAGAATAACTTCCCGCATATTGCTTTTCATTTACTAATTCAGCAACTTCGGTTCCCAAAACATCAAACACTTTTAACATCGCTTTACTCGTAACCCGTAATTCGTAATTGATAACTGTCTTTGGGTTGAACGGATTTGGATAATTCTGATATAGTATGTATTTATCCGGTACATTATTACTTAGCGGTTCTATATCGACAATTCCTCCGCTTGTTGTTTTAAGTATTGTCCCATTTTGTCCCACAGCATATCCGGTGTTTTCATTTATAAAACATACCCCATTAAAATACTCGGTTGTTGGAATCTGTTGCTCAGTCCAATTTATCCCGCTGTCTGTTGATTTTATGATATTGCTTCCGACAGCGTATGCAATCTTTGAAGTAGGGAATGATATATCAGTACAAAAACTTGCCGGTACCGAAGTCTCAATCCAATTGACACCACCGTTACTTGTCCTTAATAATCCATAATTATCACCTATCAACCCAATATCATAATTAAACATCTTAACCGAGTATAAAGGAGTTTGTGTAGGATTTAAATATCTTATCCAGCTCATACCGCCGTCTGTTGTTCTAACGATCGGACTCCCAAAAGTTAATCCATACCCTACCACATGTCCGGTATTGATATCTAAAAAAGATAAGCCGTTAAACGCTTGTGCAAATGGATATGGACTATCTAAACTAAACCAACTGTCACCTGAATTTGTGGATTTTAAAATTACTCCGGATTCACTTGCAATGTAACCTACAATTTCATTTGTAAACTCCATATGATACAAATTATACCCGTCATTAATATTTGTAATTCTATACCAGTTAGCTCCAAAATTGGTTGACTTTAATACTGTTCTATCAACTCCGCAGGTAAGAACTTCATTTGAATTTAATATGACAACAGAAAATAAATGAATCGTGAAAGGAGTATCTACGGAATCCCAGTTTATACCGCCGTTTGTTGTTTTTAGTATTTTCCCAAATCCTCCGACACAAAAACCGCTGTCAGCGTTAAGAAAAGCAACTGCTCCCAATGTAGTATTGCAGTTACTGTTTTGTTGAAACCAGCCGGTCTGGGAAACAGATGCATTAGCATAAAAGATTAATGATATCGTTAAAAAAATTATTAATCTCATTTTAAGTTTATTTAATTAACAGCATTTGTTTTTGGTCAATATAACTTCCGGCTAATAATTTATAAAAATAAATTCCGCTTGTTAAATCGGCAGCATCGAAAGTGACAAAATGGTTACCTTTGTTCATATATTCATTTACCAAGGTTTTTACTTCTTTACCTAAAACATTATAAACTTTTATAGTAACAAAAGAATTTTCAGGCAGTGCAAATTTTATTTTAGTAACCGGATTAAACGGATTTGGATAATTTTGAAAAAGCTCAAAACCATCATTTGAATTAAAATCATTCTTTATGTAGTCGGGATTAAATGAAAGTAACCTGTTTTCATTCACCATTTCTATTGTACCAAGGGATGTAAGTAGAATCTGCCCTTCATCTGTCACAGCTATCCCTGAGTTACTGTCAAAAAATTGTAATGAATTAATGTTTGCATTTATGTTAGAAGGTTGTTTTTCCCAGGTAAGACCCAGATCTGAACTGAATAATATTAAACCATTGTTGCCGCTGACATATAATTTATTCTCTTCGGTTACGTATGCAGAACTTAGATCTGCAATATTACTTGTGTTTCTGTTTAACCAGCTAATACCCCCATTTGAAGTGTACCTTATTTTACCGTTATCACCTATTGCAATGATTTCAGTAAAACTTTTAAAAAAAGCATCATTAATTTTATCAATACTGATGCTTGATTGGTTTAACCAGTTTATTCCGCCGTTTGTAGTTTTTAGAAATTTCCCGTTTTCACTTATACATTTACCATTTAAACTGTCTTTATAAAAAACTTTAATAATATTTTCATTCAGATTAGCATTTTGTATGCTCCAGGTGCTCCAGGTATCATATGACCTTAATATTCTTCCATTTGATCCCGGTATCGAAGAAAATCTATTATTCAGATAAAAAATATCTTTTAAATTTCTAACTTGTAAATTTAATAGATTCCAGCTCAATCCTCCATTTGTTGTTTTTAATAAAACAGAATCACCGGTAATGAAACCTGTACTGCGATTTACAAATTTAATATTTTTAAGATCATTGTAAGTTCCGCTGTTTAAATTTATCCAGGTCCTTCCTTTATCTCCTGTGAAAATCAGTTTCCCATTATTTCCTATAGCGAATGCAGTGTCATTATTAATTACAAATACATCATTAAGATTATTGCTGCTGCTTTCTTCTGCAGAGCAGACTAACCATTGATTAGAATATCTTACCGTTGCATAATCAAATTCATCATTAGATGCTTTGCTGTTTCCCGTTACATATACTACATCATTTCCTGAATTAACAATTGCATTTGACACATCCTGTCTGTTTGCCGGACCATTATAATGTTTAATCCATTGCAGCGCTCCGGTAGAATTATATTTTACCGTTGCATAATCCCCTGCGGAAATTTGAAAATCAGTTCTGCTTTCACCTGTGACATAAGCATTTCCGTAATTATCAATACTTAAAGATGTTTGAATGTCTTCATAGTTTCCGCCTCTGTTATATTTGGAAGTCCATAAAACAGAACCGGAACTATTGTATTTTATCGTAACAAAATCATTATCTGTCCCATATTCTTTAGCATATCCCGAAACATAAATTTCATTCGAGTTTAGTATTTTGATATTATTTCCTCTTGCATTCCTTGTTGCGCCGGTACCAAAGTATTTTCTTACCCACAGCTGCTCAAAATTACTATTGTATTTAATTGTAGTAAATGTATTTTGACCTGATGTTTCATCCTGAGGTATTTCATATTCCTTGCTAATTCCTGTTACATAAACATTTCCCTGATCATCAACTTCAACTGACTTTGCACCGTCTGATCCATCAGCTTCTCCGTTATATCTTACTTCACCTGTTAAAATACCACCCGGTGAATATCTAAGAAGAACAAAATCAAAATCACTTGCTATAACAGCACTTCCTCCTGCAACATAAATATTTCCCTGTGTATCTATTGTTATGTCCTCAGGATTATCATCTCCATCAGCATAATTATAGATCTTTTGCCACTGATAAACACCTGAAGAATTATACTTAATGGTCATTATATCTGTTACTGCAGATGCATTTAACTGACTTGTAATACCTGTTACATAAGAATTTCCATTAGCATCTACACACATTTTTAAAGCATTACTACTACCCAATGGTACCGGACCGGTGCTAAATGTACTCCACTGAAATACACCTGAATTATTATATTTTAATGTACCATAACTAAATACAGAATTGTTAAGTAATCCTCCTGTTACCAATACATTTCCCGATGCGTCAACTTTAATATCATGAGCAAAATAATCTGCATAATTGAAAGTTTTACTCCAAATAGTATTTCCACATGCATCATATTTAAATGTCACGTAATCAAAGTCTCCATTTAAATTTAAACTATGACCGGTTACATATGTATTATCTGTTTGATCTATTGCAATAGCTACAGCTTCGTCTATGTAATTACCGGAGCCGTTATATCTGATTACCCAGTTTTCATAAATCTGAGCGAAGGAAATATTTGATATGAATAGTATGAAAAGTAAGATTTGATTTCCCATAATATTTAATTTTTTTGTTAATAAAATTAAATTAAAAATTTTTACTGAGAAAGTTTATGTTTTTTATTCTTAATAATCAAGATAGTATTTACTTATGACTAATCTAGCATAGTACACGACAAAAAATGAACTCGGATAACTCGTATTAGATGGAAAAAAAACGGATTTTTTATTTGTTTAATAAATTCAGTCAGAAACGATCTCAGCTTGTTCTTATATAAAAAAAACTTATATATAGAATTCAGAAAAAACTTCTTTCTTTGTCATTCCCGCTTGCTCCTGGCGGGAATCCAATCACTTCACTTTATTTTTCTTCAAAATCTTAATGATTGGATCCCCGACAAAAGCACTCGGGGATGACAGATACGTATATTAGAAGTTTCTAATACTAAAATTAAATTCAAAATATCAGCGAAAATCCGTTTTATCAGTGATATGCGCGTTTCAATTAGTTTTGTCGTGTACACAGCTAATCTAGATAACGTTCCTTTTAAAGTGTAAATACTAAATTGCTATTTGTAGGAATAGAGCCTCTCCTTCAATATTAAAATCATATTCGATCATAAACTTAATTGTTAACTAATTTTATATATTAATTCTTCCAGTAAATTTTTAATTTACCTGACCTTTTTAAAAATCAAAAATACCTAACAATGACACAAATGGAATCCCTTCTGGCTGAATTTCAGATGGAAGCAAAAATAACACGCAATATGCTCGAACGAATCCCCGATGATAAGTTCGATTACAAGCCGCACGATAAATCTTTTTCTATGGGAAAACTTGCCGGCCATATTGCTGAGATACCGGGCTGGGTTGAAGTTTCTATTGAAGCTGATGAACTCGATTTTGCAACCTTTAAATATATTCCGCCTGATGTAAAAAACAAAGAAGAGCTGCTGGCATTTTTTGATAAGTGTATAGCTGATGCGTCGGAAGTTTTCAAAAGAAACAGTGATGAAAGGTTATCGGAAAACTGGACTATGCGTCAGGGAGAAACGGTTTATTTCTCTACAAATAAAGCCGGTGTGATCAGAGCATTTGTACTGAGTCACCTCATTCATCACCGCGGACAGCTTTCAGTGTATATGAGAATTAATGATATTCCGCTGCCTTCAGTCTATGGACCTACTGCAGACGAGCAAATGTAAGTTTGAATTTTTAATGCGGCGGTGAATTTATCCGCCGCTGTTTTTTATTACTTCCCTTGCTGTATATGATGAAAGCGCAATTCCCATTCCGTTGCACGAAACTATGCACTTCACTCTGTCGGAAATATTTTTCACCAACGGAAGTTTATCTTCAGTGAAACCCATTATCCCGCTCCATGTATGTTCAGTTACAAAATCCTGTTTATATAAAATTATGTCGCGCAGCTTTTTCTCCAGATCAGAAATGATCTTTACGCTTACATTAAAATCTGTAGTCGCCTCATTCTCAAAATCCAGATTCCTTCCGCCGCCGAATATTACCCTGTCTTCGAAATTTCTGAAATAATAAAATCCTTCATCAAAGTGAAAAACTCCTTTGAACTTAAGATCTTTTACCGGCTTTGTTACCAGCACCTGACCTCTGCCCGGCTTTATCTTAAGCTCAGGTAATATTTTTCCTGTGAATGCATTTGCGCAGACTGTTAATGTCCTGCAGTTTAGTTCCGTCTTTTCTCCCGTAGCATTTCCGCTGACAAATAACTTTACAAAATTTTCCTTCTCGCTGTAAGATTCGGCGCTGCAGCCGTTTATGATATGTATTCCCAATGTCGCGGCGTAATTTAAAAAAGACCTCATCATCTTTCCGGTATCTATCTGTGATTCAAAAGGACTGTAGATCAGAGATGATATTTCTTCCGGATTAAATCCGAACTTCGGTATTTTTTCATTTTGTAAAAAATAAACATCTTCGCCGAATATATCCGCGAGCTTCTCATTGACAAATTCTAATTTGCATATTTTCTCTGGATGTTTATTGTCAATAAGTTCATAACCTCCGTAATTCAGAAATCCGATGTTGCTATCTCCAAGTCTGCTCCTGAGAAGTTCAATCCCTTCGCGCCTGTTAGAAATCAGTTCTATGGTTTTATCAGCTCCGATGTTCTCAAAGTCCGAAAGTATTTCGGTAAAACTCCCGAAGCATGCAAAGCCGGCATTCTTAGTGCTCGCCCCTTCCGGGAAAATTCCTTTCTCAATTATCAGCACGCTTCTTCCCGGGAATTTTTCCTTTATCTCACATGCAACAGACAGTCCGAGTATCCCGCTGCCGATTATTATGTGATCGTAATTTGTAAATGAATTTATTTCCCAGAAGGAAAGCAAAATATTTTATTTTAACTTTACAGAAAAAGTTTTTTGAATTAGAAACGTAGTTTAAATTTTTATGCAGACGTTTTTCGATTCGGTAAAAAATCTTAAAGCTTCAAGACCGCCTTCCCTTCCTACTCCAGAATTTTTCATTCCGCCGAAAGGAGTCCGCAGATCCCGCACCATCCAGCAGTTTACCCAGACTATGCCGGAATGTATATTTGCCGATACCCTGTGTGCTTTAGAAAGATCATTAGTCCAGATTACGGACGCAAGTCCGTATTCCGTTGAGTTTGCTTTCTGCAGAACTTCCTCTTCATTTTCAAATGGCATAATAGTTACCACAGGTCCGAATATTTCCTCCTGATTTGCACGGCAGTTATGATCAAGTCCTTCTATTACTGTCGGCTCTATGAACCAGCCGCTTTTGCATCTCCCCTTTAATTCAACAGGATTTCCTCCGCATAAAATTTTCCCGCCGTCCTTTAACGCAAGATCAATGTAGTAAAGTATTTTTTCATAATGCTGTTTGGAAACAATCGCGCCTATATCAGTATCTGCATTCAGCGGATCTCCTGTTTTCAGCGCTTTCACTTTTTTTACAAAATCCGTTTTGAATTTTTCATATATATCTTTTTCAGCGAATATCCTCGAACCGCAAAGACATATCTCGCCCTGATTTGTAAACGAAGACCTGACAGTCGTCTCAAGCATTTCATCATACTTACAGTCATTAAAAATTATTACCGGATTTTTTCCGCCAAGCTCAAGAGAAATCTTTTTCAGCATCGGTCCGGCAACAGAAGCAATGTCTTTACCGGTCTTCGTCCCGCCGGTAAAAGTAATCGCCTTAACTTCAGGATGCGATACTATTGCCGAGCCGGCTTTGTGACCGTAACCGTGTATGATATTCAAAACACCGTTCGGAAGACCCGCTTCTATACAGATTTCCGAAAGCATGTAAGCTGTCAGCGGAGTTACTTCAGACGGCTTTGCGATCACGCAGTTTCCCGCCGCCAGCGCAGGAGCGATCTTCCACGAAAACAAATAAAGCGGCAGATTCCAGGGTGAAATTGCGCCGGCAATTCCAATCGGCTGACGCAGAGTATAATTCAGAATGTCCGTTCCGGTGTGATGAGACTCACTTGAAAATTGAGTAACAGCCGAAGCGAAGAATTCAAAATTTTTAACGGCTCTCGGTATGTCAACGCTTCTCGCCAGTTGAACGGGCTTTCCGTTGTCCCTGCTTTCAGCTGATGCAAACTTCTCAATATTATTTTTTATCAGTCCTGCGATCTTTAAAAGATATTCCGCGCGTTTCTCCGCAGATAAAGAAGACCAGTGCGGGAAAGCATTTTCAGCTGACTTTACCGCAAGCTCAACATCCTCATTATCCGAATCAGGTAACATAGTAAACACTTCGCCTGTCGCCGGATCATAACTGTTAATATAGTTATTTGAAAATGGCGCTATCAGTATCCCGTCAATATAATTTTTCAGCTTTTCCATTTAAGGTTTATGTTTTTCTTCACACTGATTTCAGTAAAGTCCTGAATGCGACAAATTTATCTCCGAACTTTCCCGAATGCTCCGACTGTAAAGCCTGCGCATATTTCTTCTGATAGGTATCATAATCATCCATCGACGCAAGGAAATACTGTATCGAATAAGTCATCTCCTGCGGATCATCGGAAATTATTTTATAAAATTTATACTCAGTGAAAAGACCCGTAGCTATCACATCAGGAATATGTTTCTTCTTCATCCATTCCAGCCACTCTGTATGTATTGACTCATCAACGCTTACTGTAACATTATATAATATCATTTTATTTAATTTTCAATTATCATAACTCAAAATATAATACTCAATAATTGTAATTTGACATTTGCAATTTGTAATTTGTAATTTGCAATTGCTTTACAGGCAAAGCGTTCTTCCGCCGTCCACCGGCAAATTCACTCCGTTAATAAACTCCGCATACGGCGAAGCAAGAAAAGTAACAACATACGCAAGATCAGCAGGTGATGCAAACTTCCCCGCGGGAATTTCCTTCAGCATTTCTTCCGTAATTTCTTCAATGGTATTTCCGGAAGATTCCGATTTATTTTTAATAATAGCATCTAATCTCGCAGTCTTTGTTGCGCCTGGCAATACGTTATTAACCGTAATTCCGAACGGACCAAGTTCGCCTGCAAGAGTCTTCGCCCAGCTTGCCACAGCTCCGCGGATAGTGTTTGACACTCCGAGATTTTTCAGCGGCTGTTTTACTGATGTCGAAATTATATTAATGATCCTGCCGTAACCTTCCTGTTTCATTCCGTCCTTTAGAGACTGAACTAATATCTGATTACAGATAAGATGATCAGAGAACGCCTGAATATATTCAGAAGTATCTGCTGCGATCGCCTCGCCGCCTTTTGGACCGCCTGTATTATTTATAAGAATATGTACCGGAGATGATTCTGAAGTGAAATCATACATCTTCATTTTTAATGAAACGGGATCGGTAAAGTCAGCTACTATGATATTATGGTTCTGATCTTTTTCTGCGGGCAGTTCGCGCAGAACTTCCCTAAGCGACTCCTCATTTCTGGCAATTAAAATTACACTTGCTCCCGAAGCGGCAAGCTGAATTGCTATTGCTTTACCGATGCCCTGCGTGCTTCCGCATACGACCGCTTTTTTAGTTTTAAGATCTATGTTCAATATTTAATGGTAAATGTTAAAGTTTAAGATTATTTTTTTAAAGTTGCCGTGTAATAAAATCCGAGATTCTTTTTCAGCTCTTCCGGCAGCGCGGGAAGTTCCGATCTCGGAATGAGATATGTAGGCAGGTCAAAGAGATCCTTGAATACTTTATGCTTCTCCGCTGTCTGCAGTAAATATTCATGTCCGGAAGATCCGCCGGTACCGACTTTTGCGCCGATAATCCTGTGAACCATAAGAGCGTGTTTGTATCTCCAGGTCGTAAAATTTTCATCAATGTCCACAAGATAAGTTAGAAATCTGTATGGTAAATGAAGTATCGGTTCGTCGCGGTACAGATTTATAAAAAGCGCAGCGAGCATTGACCTGTGCGAAAGTCTTCTGTGTCCTTCAGCTCTAAGCTCATCATATTTATTCTCATCGAGAAGCGCTTCGAAATTTTCCATAGTCGATGCGAACATCGCAAGCTGTTTCTCCCTTTTCTCATCGGTCAGACTCGGATTGTTTACAATAATGCTTTTCTCGTTTTCAAGCATCACGCCGACAGCTCCTTCGTAATATTTCCAGAAATTAAAATCATCAGTATTAAGAAATGGAATTCTTGAAAGCCATTTGTCAATTAATTCATAAATCGAAACTTCATCCTGCGACTCAAGCAGCATCTTCTGATGTTCATCCGAAACCAGAGTATAATAATTCATATTATTCAGCTTTACTCTTTTGTGAAAGTTCAGCCCGAGCTTATTTTCTATAAGCCGGAACTGTATACTCTGAAATCCCGACGCCGGAATCAGATAGTCTCTGAACTCCAGAAAATCCAGCGGAGTCATAGTTTCGATCACGCTTAACTGATCTATCAAAAGTTTCTGAATGACAGTAATCCTGCGCAGCCGCGCGACTGCCACGCCGATATTTCTTTCGTCAATATTTTCTTTAAGAAACATTTCCGAAACGGATTCAAGCTCGTGCAGTATCTGTTTGAACCAGAGTTCATACGCCTGATGAACAATAATAAACAGCATCTCATCATGAGCGGGATCTCCGTATTCATCACTCTTCGGTTTCTGACTGCTCAGCAGCGCATCAAGCTTGAGATAATCCGCATAATACACTGGCGGAAACGGCTTCTTCATAAATAACGGTTTTAAGTTTTTTCCAAAATAGAATTAATGAATGATTATTAAAAGTAAGTTTTAAAACCTGAGGAAGTGTGAGGTACAAAACTAATTCTTTGCAAATACAAAATCAGAAATTGCAAAGGTAAATTCATATTCGTTTTTATATAATTTTGAAAAATCTTTAAATCAAAATATACACAAATTTTTCTATAATAAATCACAAACACTTCTCCAAAACCTTAGACTCCTCCTCATAATACGCCTGTATCTGAACACTCCCATGAATATATCTATACTCACTTTTCTTTCTTCAGGCAACTGTAATTAATATTTATTCTGAGCTAATCAGAAATACAGGCGGATTTAAATTTATTTATAGCAGTCAAACATTCCCATCCGTAAACATTCTCCACTTAAGCTTCTCAAACTCCTCCTTCGAAAAGTTCTGCCTGTAATATATCTCAAATAATAATTTTCTTTTTTCAAGATCAGAAAGTCCGGCGGGCATTTGGGAAAGGATTATTTCCCTGACTGTGCTGCACATACTCTGCATTTTTTTAAAACTTTCTTCAGGTGTCAGACTTAAATACAACCCGTTAAGTTTTCTCAGCATTTCCGGACTGGTATCATTCATTTGCCTTTGGAATTTTATTGTAAAGTTCATTTAGATTAAAACTGCTTATCTGACTCTTAAGATACTGCTGATCAATTTTATTTCTCATTAGATTTCTAATGTCATTCATCTGTATTTCAGACTGCGAATCCTTTGCCCAAAAAAGTTTTGATATAATAAGATCCTCTATTGAGATTACATATATTTCAAACCCGTCAATACCTAATTTATTTTTCCTTTTAAACTTTAAATTTTAAAATTCAGTAACCTGCTTAATTATAAAATCAATTTTGAAAAAACTTTTTTTGTCAAACATGTTAAATATGAGATTTTTCTCCAGTGATTCCCTGACTGCATATTTCTTTGTTTTCTAATAAAAATCCGTGACATCCGTGTAA
>DDUU01000031.1 GCA_002344965.1 Candidatus Tepidiaquacellales bacterium UBA2330
AGAATATTAGGAGAAGTTTTTTCAATAAATATGTTTTATGCAGATATAATTAATGTTTAAAATCCAGTTTTGTGCTTTCACATTTTTTATAACTTAATCAAAATGACACAAAGAAACAATTTCACGGGAGGAGTTGAGATTTCAAAAATAAAAAATGCCGGATCAGCTTTACCCGACCCGGCTTTACTAAAAATATTCTATGGACTTATCTAATCATAATCATACTCACGGAATACCTATACTTCCCGGTTATATAAGTATAGAAATAATTTTCGCCCGGTAAATTACGCGCATTGAATTCAGACCCGTATCTTCCTGCCCGGAGTTTCTGACATACAAGATCTTTTACATTCCTTCCCTGTAAATCATAAACTGTAACAGAGGATTCATAAATGAAAAATTAAAATTTCGCGTGAAAAATTTATTTGACGTTAAAATTTATTTCCATAAAAAAACCGCTGACTGCAGCGGCTTTTAAATTGTTACATAAAAATTACTGAGTTCGTAAAAAGTATCTGAGATAATTACTTTAATAAAACCATTGATTTTGTATCTGATAAACCGCCTGCAATTAATCTGTAAAAATACACGCCGCTTGACAGGTTAAATTCCTGTGAATTAAAAGAAAGTGAATACTGACCTGCGCTGTATCTTGTATTATTTATGGCTCTTGTAATTTCTTTCCCGGCGGAATTAAAAATAACAAGAGTAACATCAGATGGCTTTGACAGACTGAAGCTGATTTTTGTTTCCGGATTAAACGGGTTTGGATAATTTTGTGAAAGAGTAAAATCAGAAGGGACGTTTCCGGTCTGAGTTACTATTGATGAAGGATTTATGCTGATAACAAAATTTTCCGAATAATTCCATTTGTCATTTTCGGAAGTTGTATCATTATTAACAGAATTAGCAGCAGCGAATAATGTGTCAGCAATACTTGCATCAGACGGAGCGATGTATCTGAATATAAAAGTAAGCGTGTCATTTACAAAACTCTGCGGGAATTTATGAGTAAGTTCAAAGCCCGCACCTGAAAAAGGTTCTTCTCTTTTCAGAGTAGTATCAAGCGGTGAAGTAATTACCTGACCGAGACTCGTCGCAATATCACATCCGCCTTTGACAGCCGGTCCGCCGGAAATTTTCAGAAAGTAAGTCGCTGTGTCATTTGCATTCACTACTGCCGGTCCTGAAATATTAACATATACTGAATCGTTCGGCTCGAAATTGTGACATATACAGCCAATATCTCCGCCGTTCTTTTTTGTAAATCCCACTATGCCGGTTTGGAAAGCAATTAAGTTCTGATATATTGTAAAAATAAATCCGGTAACTATGAGCAGCATTAAAACTTTAAAAATTTTCATGGTATTCTTGGTTAGAGTATTAAAATAAAATTCGTTTATTGAGTTTCAGAAAATTAAATTTAAATAAAAGTAATTTCAATTTATAAATAAGTAATTAAAGGAATAGAAGTATTGATACATCATTGTGCTCAAAAAATGATAATTGTATAATTCATTTAAATAAGTAATATTTAAATTAAAAATATTCGCGCAGAATTTTTTCTCATAAAAGTATAGCTGTTTTACATGAACAAAGCTCTTGCAATAGTTGGTCCGACTGCATCCGGTAAAACGAAATTAGCATTAGAGATCGCCGAACGCTTAAACGGAGAAATAATTTCAGCCGATTCTAGGCAGATATATAAAGGTATTCCGATTGCGACTGCTCAGCCGGAAGAAAAAGATCTAAAAAGAATAAAGCATTATTTTGTCGGAGAGCTTGACCTGAATAAAGAATTCAATGCCGGAGAATTCGGGATCAGAGGCAGAAAGATCATTGGTGATATTTTAAACAGAGGTAAATTACCTGTCATTGCCGGAGGAAGCGGACTTTATATTAATTCTCTTATAGACGGATTGTTTGAATCGGATGCAAAGTCTGATGAAGTGAGAAAAAAACTATACGATGATCTTGAAAAATACGGGGAATTGTATTTGTATGAACAGCTGAAAAGCACAGATAAGGAAACGTATGATAAAATTCCAAAAGGAAAGATCAGAAGAGTAATCCGCGCGCTTGAAGTGTTTTTAATTACTGGCAAAAAAATTTCAGAGCTTCAAAAAGAAAAAATCAAAATTAATTTTGAAACGGTAATATTCGGACTTTCACAGCAACGGGAAACTCTATATGACAGGATCAACCGGAGAGTTGAAGAAATGATCAGGATTGGACTGATGGAAGAAGTCAGGAACTTGCTTAAGTCAGGATATCATTATAAAAAAAATTATTCGCTTGATACCGTCGGTATAAAAGAAGTGATAATGCATCTTGAAGGTGAGTTTGATTTTGAAAAGATGAAGGAGCTGATCAAACAAAACAGCAGGAGGTACGCTAAGCGGCAGATGACCTGGTTCAGAAGAGACAACCGCATAATCAATATAGATACAGATTGCAAATCACCGGAAGAAGTAGTAAATGACATACTAAAAAAATTTAGAAATACCGTATAAGCTGTAACGCTGACTGAAAAATTTCAACCGGTTTGAAAAAATTTACTATAGAGATTGTTTTAAATATTTTTTATATATTGCTTCACTCAAACCCAAGTACACTTCCCCAAAAAAATTTTATGCGTGCTTTAATTTCAATTATAAAAATATAATTGGGATAAATTAACTTTAAGATATAAATAAAAAATTAAACTTAATTCAAATGAAAACATTTATTCTTGTTGTTACTGCCATGATGTTAGTTTCCGGATATTCATATTCACAGCTTGGGAATAATAATATGACGCTTCTTGCAAACATAAATAATCACACTGCCAGCTATTCCGCAGTGTGGGGATACAAGGATCCGAAAAACGGAAGAGAATATGCTATCATAGGCTCCTATGACGGTACGTCATTTGTTGATATTACCGACGAGGCAAATATTCATGAAGTTGATTTTGTACCTTCGACAAATCCTGCAAGTTCAAACAATACATGGAGAGAAATGAAAACTTATTCACATTATGCTTATATAGTTTCTGAAGTTGGAAGCAGCGGTGTTCAGATTGTAGATCTTCAGTATCTTCCTGACTCAGTAAGATATGTTAAGAAATTTCTTGCCTCAGGACATTCATCAACACATTCAATTTCTCAGGAAGGTCCGTATCTTTATCTTAACGGAGCGAATACAGGATTCGGACAGGGAGTAACTGTTTTAGATCTTTCGATAGATCCGGAAACACCGATAAAAAGAGGCGGATTCAATACGGATTATATACATGACTGCCGCGTAAAAAATGATACAATATATGCGGCAAATATTTATGTAAGCAAGGTCAGTATTATCAGCGCCGTAAATAAAAATTCACTTTCACTAATTACATCTTTTATAAATCTTCCAAGTTCAGGTCCTCATAATACAGCCATAACCCCTGACAATAAACACATTCTCGTAACTGATGAGATAGGAAGCAATCCTCGGCAGTTAAAAATATGGAATAAGGAAGATCTTGGAGATATTACTTTTGTAACAGGTTGGCAGCCGACAGGTATTACTACTTCGATTGTTCATAACGTCGAAACATACGGTAAATATGCTCTTGTTGCTCATTACAGAGCCGGCGTCAGAATGGTTGACATTTCGAATCCGTCTTCTCCTGTAGAAGTTGCATGGTATGATACTTACCCGTCCAGTAATTCAGCCAGCTACAGCGGCTGCTGGGGAGTATATATGTTTCCATCCGGAAAGATCATAGCTTCAGATATGCAGACCGGACTTTATGTGTTAAAAACCACATTTAATATTTCAATGGCTGTAGAAGGATTTTATAACAGCATTACAAACGGTCACGTTACTGCAGATACTGTCAGTGCGTATCTGAGACAAAGCACATCTCCTTATATTATAGTGGATTCTTCTAAAGCGGTTTTAAATCAGACTACTTTAACAGGCAAGTTTAATTTTTACAAAGAGACTTCAGGAGATTATTATCTTGTTGTAAATCACAGAAACAGTGTTGAAACATGGAGCAGCGCGCCGATCGCATATAATCCTATGAATTTTTATACATATAATTTTACTGATTCACCGGCAAAGGCATATGGAAACAATCAGAAACTTGTTGACTCTTCGCCTGTCAGATATGCAATATACAACGGTGATGTAAGCAGAGACGGAAGTATTGATCTGGCTGATCTGGGATTAATTGAAAACGACGCAATAAATTTTGTTACCGGATATACTCCGACGGATATTAACGGGGACACAGTAATTGATCTGGCTGACATTACAATTACTGAAAATAATTCAGTTAATTTTGTAACAGTGATAAAACCATAATTTGTTTGAAATAATTATTTATAAATAGATACATTTTAAATAAACCTTTCGAATCCGGAGAAAATCCGGACAGCTATTACCTGATTATCTGAATAAGTATTAAAGTAAATTTTTGCTTTAATACTTATCTCGGAGCACCCCACCCCGAAAAATATTTTATTAATTAAAAAGGAGATTTAATGAAATGTTTTTACATTGGAGCTTTACTGTGCTTAATTTATACATTTTACATTATACCTGAAAGCTGCGCTCAGTTAAAGCTTTATGAAGATTTTGAAAGCGGTGTTTTTCCCTCACCCGGCTGGACGACTGCAAATTTCAACAGCAGTGAAGGCGAATGGAAATTAAACGGCAGAAATACAAATTCAGGGAAAGGCTGCGCTGTTTCAAATTTTTCTGTAACAGGTGCTGAGAATTATCTTATATCAAAGAGATTTATTCCGTCTCACGGGGATTCGCTTGTGTTTTATTTTAAGCAGACTTTCTGGAATAATTATAATGATACTTTTAAAGTGAAAATATCAAATACTGATTCACTTCCGGGAAGTATGAATACAATATTGTTCAGTTTTTATGAGAATGTGAATTATCCTGTATACTCCGGTTACGGAAGATATTCTTTAAGTCTGAACAGTTATGCAGGGCAGACTGTATGGTTAGGGTTTCTTCATAAAAACATAAACGGGGATAATATAAGGTTGGACAACATAACTGTCGGCAAAGCAGTACTTTATGATGTCAGTCTTGTTGAAAATATTTTTCCCAAAGGAAAATTCGGAACTTGTTCAGTAGAAAATATTATCCCTTCTGCAAAGCTCAGAAATACAGGGAGTGAAAATATAACTGAAGCAATAAATGTTACATATAAAATTTCGGGTCCTGTAAATTATATAAGTACAAAAGAAATTCTCCTTAATGCCGGTGAAGAAAAAGTAGTTTTTTTTGATACAACTTTTATTTCTCTCCCTGGAATTTATAACGTAAAAGTTTATTCTTCACTCCCCGGAGATCCTGTGCTGAGTAATGATACGGTAAATTCAGCATTCGAAATGGTCAATGCAAATTTCGGAGGAGGACAGTTTTTTAACGGCGGATATTATTTCTCAAACTCAACTGACTGTGCTGAAAATGCGCAGAGCAGTCCGGAGTTCAGCTGGAAAGATACATTAAACAGCATTAGTCTCATACTTAACGGAGACGTAAATTCTCAGATCCCATTTACCGGAAATACTGACAATGGATATTTCAGCATTGGTAATATTTTACCGCAGGGTTACAGTTTCAGATATTTCAATCAAAATTTTGACTCAGTCTTTATTTCTACAAACGGCATTATTGGTTTTAAAAAAAATAATGCATTGCTTTCTCACGATCCTACAAAAATAAACTCGCTGTTTTTTATACAGCTTCCGGCTATTTGCCCGTTCTGGTCTGATCTTGACTTTGGAAGCGGCAGTCCGGCTGAAAGCAGACTAAGTTATAAACTTGCAGGAAAATATCTTTATATAACATTTGATAATGCTTATTTAAAATCCGGTGCTTTATCTGAATATTTATCATTTCAAATATGTCTTGAGTTAGTAAATAATGTCAGTTCAAATTCAAGGTTTTCTGTTCAGTACAATAAAGAATCCACCGGTGAAGACTTTTTAACAAAATATTTCAGCAATACATTAAGACCACATTTTGTCGGGTTTAAAAATACTACTGGCAGTAATTACCTAAAATACAGATACAGAGACTCCACAGGACTGACTGATTACGGCACACTGTTTAACTCTTCAGTATCTGTTGAGTTCGGTCAGAATGCATCACTGCTGAATAACAAATCTTCAGATTTAAATCTTATATTAAAACTTGAAGCCATTCATCCCGGAAAAGATTCTGTACAGATTCAGATAAGAGATACTTTTTATCCTTATAATATACTTGAATCAAAAAAAATATATCCTGATTTCGACGGGATTTTAAAAGGAAAATTTTCTGTCCCTGCAGAAAATTATAATTATTATATAGTTGTGAAACACAGAAATTCAATTGAAACATGGAGCAGGGAATATGGAGAGCAGTTTACAGGATTTAATCTGAACTATGATTTCAGTTCAGACAGCAGCAGCGCTTACGGTAATAATGTAAAAAACATTAACGGAAATTATTACATTTATTCCGGAGATGTAGATCAGGACGGATTAATTGACTTAAGGGATATTACCTTAATTTCAAATGACGCTCAAAATTTTTTAACCGGTTACAAAAAATCTGATTTAAATAATGACGGAATTATAGACATTGCGGATCTGATATTCTGCGATAACAATGCTGAAAATTTCATAACATACAAATCGCCGCTACTGAATAATAATAATAATCTGACCGGAAATAAATGAACTGTTAATAATAATTAGTAATTTCTGAATTTCAAAATGAAAGCCGGGCTTATAAGTCCGGCTTTTATTTTTGTTATTTGCAGATATTTATGATTTGAAATGAAAGACCAAATAAAGTATTTTTGGAATTATTAATTATAAATTCAGAGATGTATAATATTGAAAAACCTGAGTTAAAGGAAACGAGACAGGGTTTTGCAGACGCATTGGTAGAACTCGGAAAAGAATTACCTGAACTTGTAGTGCTTGGCGGCGATGTTACCGGATCAGTAAAAACAAATTTATTCAGAGATGCATATCCTGACAGATTTATTTCTGTGGGAATTGCTGAACAGGACATGATTGGAACAGCGGCGGGGCTTGCGCTTGCAGGGAAGATCCCGGTAGCGTCCACTTACGGAGAATTTGCAACCGGCAGACCTTTTGATCAGATAAGACAGTCAGTAGCATATGCCGAAATGAATGTAAAGATCTGCGCTTCGCATTGCGGCATTACGGTCGGACCTGACGGAGCGACTCATCAGTCTTTTGAAGATGTAGGGATCATGAGAATATTGCCGAATATGACTGTGCTTACTCCATGTGATTATAATGAAACATATAATGCAGTAAAGACAGCAATTAAATCCAAAGGTCCTTTTTATGTAAGATTTTACAGAGAGAAGTCTCCGAATTTTACTGACATTAAAAAAGAATTCAAAATCGGAAAAGCGGATACTTTAATCGAGGGGAATGATGTAACTTTATTAGCAAGCGGTCTATTGGTATGGGAAGCGATAGTAGCTTCGGAAATGCTTAAGAAGGACGGAGTCAGCGCCAGAGTTGTGAATGTAAATACAATTAAGCCGATTGACAAAGAAACAATAATAAAATGTGCACAGGAAACGGATCTCATTATTACATGCGAAGATCATCAATGGCAATGCGGGCTTTTCGGCGCTGTTGCGGAAGTTGTATCATTGTATCATCCCGTAAAAATGGATTATATTGCAATTGATGATACATTCGGAGAAAGCGGTATTATTTTCTCCGAGCTGATGAGCAAATATAAAATCGACAGAACGGCAATTTATAATAAAGTAAAAAGTCACTTAAAAAAATAAATACTGAAAATATGAACGATAATCTGAAATCAGTTTCGATTGATATTAAAAAAGATATTCAATTCATGAACAGCGGTATTGTTGGTAAATTAATTTTAGCAGCAATTGCAGTCTTTATCCTGACTGCCGGAGTGCTTATAGCAAAATTATTTTTATCCCCTGATAATAATAATCCTGTAGTTTCCACAGCACAGAATTCACTGCAGGAAAATAATTCCGGAATTTCCCAGTCAAGAGAAACAGCTATAACAAGAGCAGTTCAGAAAGTCTCTCCGGCTATTGTCGGAATAAATGTTGAAGAAGTGAGAGAAGTGCAGGATCCGTTTTCAATGTTTGATAACGATCCTTTTTTCAGACAGTTCTTCGGAAACAGACAGCCGCAGAAGCGGGTAGTCAGAGGTCTGGGATCAGGTTTTATTATCTCGCCTGACGGATATATTCTTACAAATGATCACGTCGCAGGTAATGCAACTAAAATTTCCGTTACTATGACAAACGGAGAAACTATTGATGCAAAACTGATTGGTTCTGATAAAAACAGCGATGTAGCTTTACTGAAGATCGATAAAAGTAATCTTCCTTATACTGTCCTTGGAAATTCAGACAATGTAATAATAGGAGAATGGGTAATTGCGCTGGGTAATCCGTTCGGACTTTTTGATATTAATGATAAGCCTACAGTTACAGTCGGAGTGGTGAGCGCAACTGATATGAAGATCAGCGCTTCTGATGTAAACAGAGTTTACAAAGATATGATTCAGACTGATGCTTCTATTAATTCAGGAAATTCAGGTGGTCCGCTTTTAAATGCTGACGGTGAAGTAATAGGTATGAATACTATAATATACACAGGCGGTCAGTTCAGTGCAGGAAGCATAGGCGTTGGTTTTGCAATCTCCATTAACCGTGTAAAAAAACTTATGGAAGAAATTAAAGCGAACGGAAAGATTGACCGTAACTTTAATGTCGGTTTCAGAATACAGACAATTGACGACAGAATAGCAAAATATCTGAATCTGGAATCCGCTGCAGGCGTGGTAGTTACTGATGTTCAGAAAGGCGGTCTTGCTGATAATGCAGGACTTTTATCAGAAGATGTAATAGTGGAAGCTAACGGCGAAAAAATTAAAAACGATCAGGATATTCTTTTTGTAGTTAACGATTTGAAAAAAGGTGATAACCTTAAAATGAAAATTATCAGGAAAGGTTCGGAGAAAGAAATTGAGTTCAGACTGAACTAACAGAAATATCAGTCATATAAAATTAAAAAAGGCTTTGAGAAATCTCAAAGCCTTTTTGATTTATAGTTATAATCTATCAGTGAAATTTTAAAACCGGTTTTTCTTTTTCTTTGGATTCATCATGAATTTCTACATCAGGATCTTTCATATCAATAATGTTGCTCTTTGGTTTAAGCTCACCCATTTTACTGTTGCCGGAAAATTTACTTCCGCTTTCTGCGACCAGAATTTCAATATTTGTATCGCCTTCGAGTACGCCGGTTCTTTTTAGCTCAAGCTTATGAGCTTTAATATTTCCTTTTACCGTACCGTAAATTGTTACATCAACAGCATTAACATTTCCTTCGACTATTCCTTTTTCACCTATGATAATTCCGCTTTCGCCGCGAAGATTTCCGACTACATGACCGTCAATTTTCGTTGTGGAAGGGGAAGACAGGTTTCCTTCGAATTTACAGCCTTCGCTGATTAATGTTAAAATTTTATCCTGAGAAACGGTTGTTCTTGAGACAGGTCTTGACTCTTCGACATATGAATTTTCTTTTTGATCAGGTTCCTTTGATTTATTTCCGAACATGTCTTTTAAATTAAAGTTCATAAAATGGGTTGATTTGATTATTTACAAATTAATGATTTTAATATAAAAACTCAATACTTGAAAACAAACTGACGGCAAATACTAAGTACACGACAATAATTTT
>DDUU01000052.1 GCA_002344965.1 Candidatus Tepidiaquacellales bacterium UBA2330
CTTTTTAATATGAGTAAACTGGATGTTTTGAATAAAATTTAAATGAACGGAGTTTAAAAATTTATTAAGTTATAAATAAAAAACATGAGCAAAAGCAGGATGCCGCTGATACCGGCTCTCATTTTCCTGAATATTCTGATCACGAATTATGCAGTATGTCAGCCGTTTGAAAAGATCAATTTAAGTTTTCCTGGTCTCTCTCACAGCAAAATAAACTGGATCGACCTGAATAATGACAGGTTACTTGATGTTTTTATTTCAGGTGTTGATGATTCTGTAACTGCAAAATCTCAGGTGTATATTAATCACGGGGGAGGGAATTTTGTTTTAATAAATTCCGGCTTACCGAATATAACAAATGCATCAATAGCATGGGCTGACTTTGATAAAGACGGTGATCTTGATCTGTTGGTATCAGCTTATTCATCCGGGCATAACGGAATTATAACAAGGATCTATGAAAATTTGCTGCCTGCGAGTTTTGCAGAACGTGACTTCGGATTTGCAGATCTTCATTCGGGTTCGGTAAAATGGATTGATTACAATAACGATTCTCATCCTGATGTGTTTATTACGGGACTTGATTCGGGCGGCTCTCCGCAGCTCAAACTTTATAAAAATACCGGAAATTCGTTTTCCGAAATTCAGACCGGACTTCCTTCAGTGTATTTCTCTTCATGTGAATTTTATGATTTTGACAAAGACGGCGACGCTGATCTATTGATCTCAGGTCAGACTAATGAAAATAAGAATTCTTATCTAACGGAAATTTTTATTAATGATAACAGTTCATTCACTGAATCCGGCATTGAACTTCCGCCAATGTCAAAAAGCTCATCTGCGTGGGGTGATTTTGATTCGGACGGTTACGGAGATATTGTGATGCAGGGAGAAATGTTTAACAGCTCAACCGGAAATACAGAATTCACAACTGCGATATTCCGTAACAACGGGGACAATACTTTTTCAAAACACGCATCCGGTCTTCCCGGTCTCTCTTCCGGAAATATTCTGTGGGCGGATTTTGACAATGACGGTTTTCTTGATATACTTGCTGTAGGTAATCATTCGGGAAATGCAACCGGTATTGCAGGAGTTTACAGAAATAACAACGGAAATTTTACTGAAGTGAAAACGGTTCATCCGGATTTAACATACGGTCAGGTCTCAATCGGGGATTTTGACAATGATTTCAGGATCGATATTCTTCTCACAGGACACAATCCTTCCACTAAGAAAAACATTACATACGTTTACAGAAATTTAACTTCTGTTATAAATGAAGCTCCGGTCGAGCCGAAAGGTCTTACTACAACATTTGACAACGCTGTTATTCACTTTAACTGGCTTGAAGGAACCGACAGCAGCACGCCGTCAGCAGGACTTTCATATAACTTAAGGATCGGCACTTTTCCCGGAGGCGATGATATTTTGTCACCGGCGGGATCAGGTGTGAACGGCTTCAGCCGTTTACCGGGAACAGGTAACACCGGCACTGGGAGATCCTGGCATATCGAAGGATTGGAACCGGGCTTGTATTACTGGAGTGTTCAGACGGTTGACAATACTTTTAATACATCAGAGTTTACAGCCGATAATACTTTCACATTTCAAAATCCTCTGCCCGGCAGCGGTAATCCCTCAACCGGAAATACTAACGGTTACATTCTTATGCAGAATTTTCCAAATCCGTTTAACCCCTTTACCAATATAAAATATGAGATTCCGAATGAAGCTGTAGTTATAATAAAGATATTTGATACAAACGGAAGACTAATTGATACTCCTGTGAATGAATATAAACAAGCGGGCAGTTACAGTTTTATTTTCAGCGGTGAAAATTTATCATCAGGTATTTATTATTATAAGATCGAAGCCGCCGGCTTTTCACTTACAAAAAAAATGGTACTGCTAAGGTAATCCCGCTCCGTACTGCTGAGTCACCCGCAATGATTTATTCAAATTCATAATGAATTTACGGCGGGAACTCATCTCCGCATTTACTTTCTCAACAATATAAAAATATAAACAGGATATTTAAAAAACTTTTGTTAAGTTTGTATAAGTTTATTCTAAATATAAATATTGTTATACTCTGTTTAATATTTTGAATTGTCTTTATACTTTGAATTGTCACATAAAATATTCTCTTGAACAAATATCTCACATATATTCTTCTTGCTCTCGGTATGTCAATTTACGGCAGCGGTACGCCTGTCAGTAAAATTGTTACCGAAGCTTTTCCTGTCTATACAGGTTCGGGTTTTCGGATGCTGTTTGCTTCTTTAGCTCTTTTACCTTTTATTATAAAATACAGGAACGATCTGAAGAATTTCTCAAAGAAAGATTTTCTTAAAATAAGTCTGATGGGATTTTTGTCAATGTTTTTATTTACAATATTCATGATGTACGGTATGAAATATATTACAGGCGTAACAGGAAGTATAATAATGGGAACTTCTCCCGCCGTGACAGCTATTGGATCACTTATTTTTCTCAAAGAGAAAATGAATCTCAGGAAATGGACTGCAATTATACTTGCAGTAGCAGGAATTATCATAGTAAACTTCGGAGGTTCAATGGCAATGGGTCCGCATTCTTCAGCAGGAATGATGCTGACAGGCAGCGTTCTTGTATTTTTGGCCGTCTGCTTCGGCGCAGCTTATACAATCATAGGTAAATCCGAAATGGATCACATAAAGCCGATGCTGATTGTCAGTATATCTGTTTTAATTTCGCTTATACTTTTTATTCCATTTACAATATCTGAGATGCGGGATTTTAATTTCTCTGCAGTAGAGACTTCTCAATGGATAGCGCTTATCTGGTGGGGAGCAGGTTCCGTGGCGCTCGGATTATCACTATGGAATTTCGGTCTGGAGAATGTTACCGGAGTAACTGCAGCCGGCTTTATGGGATTTATGTCTGTAAGCTCTCTCATACTTTCCTATATTATACTTGATGAAAAATTTTACTGGCATCAGCTGATAGGATTTATTGTCGTCTTCATCAGTCTCATACTCCTTACATGGTCGCCGAAGGGCAAAGAGATGAATATGTAAACCCGATCTGTATTAATTTATTCATAAATGATAATTGTAATTTCCTTTATTATGAAAAATTTTACGCCTGAACAGAAAATGCGGATTCTTAAAATGTATAAGACGTAATCTTCCGAAGAAACAATTTAAATTCCATTGGCAAAAACATTTTTACAGGCGGAGTGGAGAAAGCTGGCGATAGCCAACTATTCGGTTGAGAGAAAATTACTGAATAAATATTTACCACGGGGCACTGAGCTTGATCTTTGGAACGGGATCTGTTACGTTAGTTTAGTCGGGTTTATGTTTCTGAATACAAAAGTCAAAGGCGTTAAAATTCCGTTTCATATAAATTTTGAAGAAGTGAATCTCAGATTCTATGTCCGGCATAAACACGGCAGCGAGTGGAGACGCGGAGTGGTATTTATAAAAGAGATAGTTTCGAGACCGGCGCTGTCTTTCGTTGCAAATGCAGTTTATAAAGAAAATTATGAGACAATGCCGATGAGCCATTCGTGGATTGCTTTGGATGATGGTCTGAGCGTGGAATACAAATGGAAAAAAGGAAGGTGGAATTCTCTGAAAGTTATCACAGGAAATGAATCTGAATTAGTAAAGGAAAACAGCGAAGAAGAATTTATTACGGAACACTACTGGGGATATACAAAGGTGTCTGAAGAAAAAACTTCAGAGTACGGAGTGGAGCATCCCGGGTGGGAAGTTTATAAGACAAAAGATTATTATATCGACGTTGACTTCGGAAACATTTACGGAAAGGAATTTAAATTTCTGTCATCACAGAAACCGGTGTCGGTTTTTTTAGCTGAGGGTTCGGAGATAAAAGTTAAAAGCGGCGGTGTGATATAAAATTGTAATCAGCAGGACAGAAGTAAACAGACGAGACAGATTTATAAAAATAAAATTTATATTGCTGCAAATACAAAGAGGATTATATTTCTGTCAGGAGCAGAATGAATGCAATCAGAATAAATAAACTTCACAATGAAAATACTGCTTACTGTAACATCGTTGTTTGAAGGATTAACCGGTCTGGCTCTTATAACAATGTCGTCAATGATTGTTCAGGTTTTACTCGGTTCACCGTTATCAGATCCGTCCGGTTTGATAATAGCTCGTGTGGCAGGAGCAGCATTAGTTTCTCTTGCTGTAGTTTGCTTTCTTTCGCGAAAAAGCGAAAACGCGGTTGGTCTTGTAATTGCGTTGCTGATTTACAACACGGCGGCAACCGTTTTGCTCGGATATGCGGGATTATTTGAAAACCTGAACGGAATTGCTCTATGGCCTGCTGTAGTCGCGCATATTGTTTTGGCAGGGTGGTGTGTTAAGTCGCTTAGGTAAGTTAGTAGTTAATAGTTAGTGGTTTGTTGATGATAATAATTTATCAATACCTGTAAAAATTCATATCAGAAAAGAACCATAAACTTTATTCTGAATTAATATAAGCCATGAACGGCTGACAATTTAGGTGCAGACAACATCAGATAAATAATTTTATGGCAACATTAATATTCGGTGCAAGCGGAGAAACGGGAAAATTACTGACGGAACAATTGTTAGCGTCCGGCCGGAAGGTAAAAATAATTGTCAGACCGGTAAGCAATATTCCTGAAAACTGGTCGCGTAATGAAAATTTAACAATCATTAAAAGAAGCATAACGGAAATCAGCTCTGATGAATTGGCAGGATACATCTCTAACTGTCAGACTGCTGCCTGCTGTCTCGGACACAATCTCACACTGAAAGGCGTATTCGGAAAACCGAAAAGACTTGTCACCGATTCGGTGAAGTTAATCTGCGAAGCGATTCAAAAAAATTCTCCTTCAGTGCCTGTCAGGTTTGTTCTGATGAATACTGCGGGCAACAGCAACAGAGATTTAAATGAGCCGGTTTCATTTGGTCAGAAAATTGTGATAGGACTGCTTAGATTATTTCTTCCGCCGCATACAGATAATGAAATGGCGGCAGATTATTTAAGAGAAAATATCGGACAGAAAAATCCCTGTATTGAGTGGGCGGTTGTACGTCCGGACAATTTAACGAATGAAGAAAGAGTGTCTGAATATTCCATAAATAAATCACCAACCAGAAGTGCGATTTTTAATGCGGGGAAAACCAGCCGCATAAATGTTGCACATTTTATGGCAGCATTGATAACGGACGATGAATTGTGGAAAAAGTGGAAAGGTCAGATGCCGGTAATCTATAATGTCTGAAATCATTTAAAATAAAACTTCAGGCGATTGTTTTACTTAATAACAGTAGAATTGAAATTAAAATATAATAGAATTATTTTCTGCTAAATTAAACTAATCAAAATGACAAACAAAGAATTTTTTATCCGAACATGGGAAAGTGAAATGGCTCCAACCTTAAGTTCTATTAACGGACTGCCGGAGGATATGACTAAACTTAGTTACAGATGCAATGAAAAGGCAAAAAGCGCAGAAGAGCTTATCAGTCATTACTTAGGTCATGTCGAAGTGATGAACAATTCCTTAGATAACTTTATTGCCGATGAGAAAACAGCTACAAAAAAGTTTGACAGCAGGGAAGATGCTGCGCAGTATTTTGAAAAGAATGCTAAAGAATTAATTGAAAAGTTAAAATCCATTGATGATAAAACATGGGATGAACAGATAATTTCATTCCGTCTGGACGGCAAGGAGTTATTTGCTTTTCCGATGGGCGATACTTTCTGGATGTTTATGTTTGACATTATTCATCACCGCGGTCAGTTAAGCACTTATTACAGAACTATGGGAGTCAGAAATCCTCAGATATACGGACCGACTGCTGAAGATATGGAAGCTATGGCGGCAGGGAAAAAGTAAATTATTTATCTTCAGTTACAGATTAATCAATTCAGTTCCTTTTATTTTTTCGCAATCATTATAGTGAACAATAAATGACAATTTATTTCTAAGAATTAATTTTCATGAAAGCAACCATTACATACATTGAGCTTAAAAGTCCTTTAAAATTTTTTGCGCTTTCAGCTTATGCTTTAAAAATCATGAAACAATTGAAAACCGATAACATAGCTGATTTTAAAAAGAAAGGATTCTGGGTTAAGCATTACACAATGAGTCTTTGGAATAATGAGCAGGATATAAAATCATTTGCAATGAACGGCGCGCATTTAGATGCTATGAAAAAAAGCAGACTGATTGCAAAAGAAATAAGGATATTAACCATCGATGCGGAAAAACTGCCGGACTGGAAAACTGCAGAATTACTTTTAGAGAAAGCAAAGGTTTATAAATACTGAAGCATACCAATTGTTTATAAAATGCCGGTAAATAAACTGATTTAAGAAAACCCCCTGAAATCTTTTGACATCATATCAAATTTTAAACGGTGACTGTTTAGCTGATTCATTAAGTCTGACGAGTATTAATCAGAACTTTATCATCTGCAGAGAATGTCTTGCAGACGGAAACGTGCAATCAGAAAGCGCCGGTGAATTCCGGAAGACCAGAGCGCATTTCATTTCAGCCGCATACAATATTTCTTCTGAGGAATATTTCAGTAAAACCGTTAGTGAATTTGAAAAACTGAATCACTTGCCGGACAATTCAGAAATTTGTCTTTGGTTTGAGAACGATCTGTTTTGTCAGGTAAATATGTGGTATATAATTTCTCTTCTTATTAATCACAAAGCTCATAAAATCTTCAGAGTATTTCCTGTAACTGAAAACAATGATGACAAATGGAAAGGATTTGGAAATGCAGACGCAGATAAATTAGAAAAGTCGTATAACTCGAAAATTCAGTTCAGTCCCGAAGACATTGATTTAGGAAAAAACTTATGGACGGCTTACCGGAACAATGACTTAATCAAACTTAAAGAATTATCGAAAACAAAATCTCCCTGTTTTGAATATCTGGAAGAAGTATGTCAGGCGCATATTGAAAGATACCCTTCAGACAATTCTCCAGGCAGACCGGAGAAAGTTTTAAAAGAAATTATTAATGGCTCTTCCGGAGAATTTGAAACAGTATTTTCTGAATTTACAAAAAGAGAAGGAATTTACGGTTTTGGAGATTTACAGATAAGAAATATATATGACAAACTAATTGGAAAAAACTGAGAGTTCTTTTGCCGCAATAACTTCTTGATTTACTTCTTGTTCCCAATCTCCCGACCGGGAACAAAAATGAAATTATAAAAACTAATCCTTAGAGTATTATAGAGTAATATTCTTCAAACACAATTCCTGATTTCCAATTCCTGATTATTTATACATCTCATCCAGCTTCCCGTGTCTCTCTTCAGCTTCTTTGTCCCACGCCGGTACAACTGTTTCTAAAAATTCCTTTTTCGCCTCGAGCATTTTTTCCATATCCAGTCCGATATACTTTTGTGCTTTTTCTTTTGTTGAAATATCAGGCATTGCAACCGGTAGTTTTACATTAAGTTTTGAAAGAATTTCCGCAAGCAGAACTCTCGCCTGCTCCGAGCGCTCAATAGAATTTCCCAGTAACCTCGCGCTTTCAAGCGGCGCGTGAAAACTTCCTCCGTGACTTGCGGATACAAAGTCCCATCTCCACTGCGACTGTCTTATCAGATCCAGCACAGGTTTCATCTGCTCTTCGGTCGCGCCGCTTTCCCAGGCAGTCTTAGCTTCGATGTGAGCTTTTACAAGCGACCGTGCTGCAATACCCGAAAGCTCAAGTACTTTATCCTGTCTGTCAAAAACATTCTTTAATAGTGTTGACTCGGATTCCCTGTGACATACCTGACATGAGTTTGCAATATTATTCAATGGACTTTGTATATGGTGATCGGTGAATTTAATTCCGCCTTCGGATTTGTAAGGCATATGACAGTCAGCGCATGATACGCCTCTTTCCGAATGGATACCCATTTTGTAAAGTTCATAATCCGGATGCTGCGCTTTCAGTATCGGCGTCCTGCTGAGAGTATTCACAAAATCCACATGCTTAATGCTGTCATAATAATTTTCCATATCTTCCGCGGTCAGTCCGTCATCCCACGGAAATGTCAGATACTTTTCCTCTTTACCTTTGAAGTAATATTCCACATGACACTGCGCGCACACAAGCGATCTCATTTCCTGATGTGTGGACTGCATAATGTCCTTACCCTGTCTGCTGAATGCTTCCACAAGCGCAGGTCTTGTGATGCGCAGATTCATAGACTGCGGATCGTGACAGTCCTGACAGCCGATGGCATTCGCAATCTCGCCGCCCATTTCCTTAAACGGCTTTTTATAAAATTCTCCCGCTCCCATTATATCCATCACGCGCGGGACATCTGTGCTCTTGCATGAATAACAGGTAGCCGGCTGAGGCACATCAGTTCGCAGAGTATTTCTTAAATCCTTAATTGCGTAATAGTGACCTCTTCCCTGATTATAATCTCTTGAAAATGCGTAACCCGCCCAGAGTATAATCATCTCCGGATATTTTTCCAGCATGTCAATTTTCTTCGCACCGCCGTGTTTGCTCATAAAAGAAGTATCAAGCGTGGAGATATATGTTTCATATTCCCGCGGATAGTTTTCTCCCCACTTCTCATTCCTCGGCTCCCATTCTGCGAGAGGTTTAACTTTCTGAAGTATAAGATTCGCTTCGCTTCTTCTTTCTATAATTGAACTTCCGAGAAGTCCGATCAGAAATACTATAACTATTGTCAGAATATAGAGCAGCCAGCCGAACCATGGCTTTTCTGCTATGATGTCTTTTATTTTTCTCATTTTGTATTTATTATATTATACTTCTGTATCCATTCGGGTAAAAGATCAAACGGCTTTTTTACATTTACATTGGGAGTTGAAGACAGACTTCTAACCGAACCGTGCGGAGTCTCCGTATGACAGCTCCAGCATTTTCGCTCTTCATCGTTTTCACTTTTCTTAAGACCGGAATGATCAATAAGATGTTCATGACACCGCTTGCAGTTTTCCTGAACAACGTCCGCGCCCATACTTTTAATCCGGATCGTCTGCGGCTCAAGACGGAAAGTGAACATAGTCGAATGTCGGAATCCGTCAGATGCTTTAAACATATACTTTCTGAAAACATTATCCTGCGGTACGTGACAGTCATTGCAGGTTGCGACATTAGCATGTGAACTTACGCGCCATGTTGCATACTGCGGATTCATCACATGGCAGTTGATGCAGGTCTCCGGTTTATCCGACAGGTACGAAGCGGCATTTCCGACATATAACACCCATAGTATCAGACCTGTCATGACTCCGCTTATAATAATGACGGACGCTTTCCATGCATTAGGCGGTTTTGTGTAACTGATAAATTTTTTTACATACTTCATCTATACAAAAATTTGAATATCTCAGACGGCGGAAATTGACATTTGTCTAACAAAAGCTGGAAATAATTTTTATAAATTTGTGTAAAAATAATTTATTGATGAATCCGGTTTTTTACAAATAAAATTAATCTAATCCGCTAATCAGATTTTAATTTTCCTGAACGTCATTTTGCTTAATATACAATATATTCAGGAATAATCAAATGATTAGAAACAGAAAGAAAGAAAAATATTTCTTTTAAAAATTAACTCTTAAACTTCCTGCCTTCGTCAGTCAGCGCTTCGCGGAGCGCCGGAATGGATGCTTTCCCGATACCGTGAAGTTTTAATATATCGGCTTCACTGTATTTTGAAAGTTCTGATAATGTAACGATGTTTTTGTTTTCAAGAGCGCGTCTTGCGGGTGCGGATAATGCTGACAGGAAATCGGACTTATGATTTAATTTTTTTTCACATTCGGGACATACAGGGCAATCGCTGCTTTTATAAAACTTATATCCGTCTTTACAGACCTTTAAGACTTTTTTCAACGCTCGGAATTTATTCGGTTTAAATTTAAAAAAAGAAGTGAAGGATTTTTACTCTACGGATTAAATTCTGATTATTCAGAAAAATGTTTTCGTTTTCTCATCCTCTTCGGACCGAACCACAGCCAGAATCCGGTTATAGTAAACGTCATAAGAGCAATTCCCATCACGGAAGTGTAAACAAGCTTTATCTGCTCATGTTTTGTATCAAAAAAATAATCAAGAATGGAGCCGTCGTGAAAGTTCTCAACAATATCTGAACGTCTTCTTTCAATGTGCAGCAGCTTTCCGGTTGCGCCGTCAATCTGAATTCCCCAGTAATGATCAATAAAAACAAACTTAACCATACCTTTGTCATTTCTTACATCTATTCTTTCCAGATCGAGAGAGAGATCTTTTGAAACGGAGTCATGCAGAATTTTGCATGCGATCTTATGAAGACTGTCCAGAGGTAGCCAGTCTTTGAGATCGGCTGAAGTACCTTCGTAAGTTTTCGGCAATATAAGTCCGCCGCTGTTTTTTTTCCATCCGAGCAAAAGTCCGGATACGGAAACGAAAAAAAAGAATATAAACAATATTGCGCCGGTTGTCCTGTGAATTTTTCTGAAAATTCTCAGAAGCTTCGCCTGCTTCTGTCTCTGACTTATTTCTTCCATTAATTTCCGGAAATTTCTTTAAGATTTTTCAGCCGTGCGGTCCGTCTTTCTATAAACAGTTTATCACTGAACATATCAGCCGGAGCATTTATTGAAACGGAATAATCCAGTCTGCTCTCTTTCAAGTTATATATTAAGTTTTTAAAAAAGATAACTTAACTTTAATAGTCATTTCAAACAATGAATTTAAACTCTCCACAGAGCTCAATGAATTCAGATAAATATTACAGTCAAATGAATTTTCTAATTTAATTATATTAACGGAAAATTTTATAAAGTAAATCTTAAGATATTGAGACTGCTCATAGACATGGACGGCGTAATTGCTGACTTTGAAGGTGATTTTCTGAGGAGATGGAAAGAAACTCATCCTGAAAAACCGCACATACCGCTTGAAGAAAGAAAAGGTTTTTATGTAAAAGAGCAATATCCGGATGAGTTTTCTGATTTTGTTCAGGAGATTTATCACAGTCCGGGATTCTATCAGAATCTCCCTCCTATGCCCGGAGCGATAGAAGCTCTCAAGGAAATTAAGAATTCCCTCAATCACGTATTCCTCTGCACAAGCCCGATGCTTCCAAAATATGAGAACTGCGTCCTGGAAAAATTTCACTGGGTATATGAACATCTCGGCACTGACTGGGTGAATAACATTATACTGACGCGCGACAAGACCGTCGTGAAAGGCGATGTATTAATTGATGACAAACCTGACATCAGGGGTTCATGTATTCCCGAATGGGAGCATGTAATTTATGATCAGCCGTACAACAGAAACATTACCGGAAACAGAAGACTTACATGGAAAAACTGGAAAGAAGTTCTGAATATAGATTGAACAATTTTATTTTTAAAATATTTTTAACACTTTTCATTCTGATTTTCTGTTTCGGAAATGCAGAGTCTCAGAATAAGAAAAAAAAGAAAAGTGATAGCTCTGATGAACCGACACTGTCTTTACTTGACCGCATTCAGAATATAATAGATATACGTAAGTCATTTACATCCGAAAACGAGACCAACAAGCCCGCGCTTTTTTCTTATAAAAAGGACAACGACGAGAAAGCAGTTTATCTTATTGACATAGCGTTATCTTATAAAGGATTTAATTATGAAAAATCAGGAGTAACTCCTTTTGTTCAGTTTGATTATTCTTCCAAGTCAAAAGATCAGTCGGACAAGTTAACTGCAGGTCTGAGTTCTTATTACAGAATTTATGATTATTCAGGGGGAAGCGGAAAGCTCGAACCGCTGATATCTTACTCAAAGGATTTTTTTACTAAGGAAGAAACAGGAAAGGCGAGTTTATTTTTCGTGCCGCAGTTCCCGAAGTTTTTTTTACCTGTTAGAAATGTTACCAATATTAAATTCAAATATGACGGAAGTAAAGAAGACAACAGATGGGTGATTGGTTTCAATCCGATTTTCGGAATTAACTTTGACAGAGTATATGACGGAAAGATTATTTCTAATTTATATTACGGCTCTTACGCAGGGAATCTGACTTTTAAAAGATATTATCTGCAGTTTGATCTCTACGGAAATTATTTCAGTGAATTTGACGATTACAGAATTTCACGATATAAATATGAAGGAACGGCAACATTTTATTTTGATCAAAAGGAAAGATCTTCTCTTAATGCGAAATACTCGCAGGAAGAAACAGGCACTGACATTGATAAAAAAATCACAGTAGGTTTTGGTCTGAAATTATAATACAATTAAAATTATTCGTAATGAAATTTTACAGCGCTTTCTCAGCATTAATACTTATATTATTCTGCACGGAGACAATCACTGCGCAATATATATCTGACCGGAATTTTGAGATCATCGAACTCCGCGATACAAGATCGTTGGGTAAAAATAATAATCTAAAAGAATATCTTCACTCGCTGGATCCGGAAATTAGACAAAGCGCAATATACGCGCTTGCAAACATCGCCGACAGTAATACCGTCGGCTATCTGGATTTTCTTTTCGCAGGTCCGTTTAAAGATTATCCGACAAAAGATGACATCAAAGCAGCAGCATTTATGCTGGGGCAGATTGACTGCGATGCAAGCAGGAGTATGCTCAGCGCAATTCTGAATAACAGATCAGACTATGAAAAAGAAATGCTCGAGTCGGGAATTTATATAATCGATGCAATCGGAAAGACCGGTGATGTGAATAATCTGAATGAACTTCTGCAGAGAGAGGATCTTGTTTATTCCGATGACAGAGGCATCCGCAGCGCTTCCGTTATGGCTGTTGCGCGTTTTGCATTAAGAAATATAAAGAATGAAAAGTCTGTTGAGTATCTGAAAAAAATCGTTAACACTTCGGCGGATACGCTTACTCTAAGGAATGCAGTTTTTGCTTTCTGGAGAACCGGAGACAGAAGTCTGCTGGAAAATGCAAAACAGGAAATTTATTCCCTGACAGTTTCCGGCGATGCACAGACGAGGATGTGGGCGTTTAGCGCGCTGGCGAAGCTTAAGGATTTACAGATGCTGGATTATACTCTCGATACTTTTGATGAGGAAAAAGACTGGAGGGTTAAAGTAAATATTCTCAACTCTCTGAGAAATTATAATATAGATTCTGCCGGGGATCAGACCTCAGCGCTATTTGATGTTCTTGGCAGCGCGATTAACGACAGCAACATGCACATTTCTCTTACCGGTATTTCTGCGGCAGGCGATATTTTTAAAGATATCAGGAATTCAAAAAATTATTTTCTTTTTCCGATTGCGGAATCAATGAAGAATGAAGTTATACTGGCATTGAATTCAAAAGATACTCTGACCTCGCTTCAGAGATCCGGAGTTGCGCATATGCTTTCTCTGATGTATCGTGATGAGATCAGAACTGATCTGCTTAAAACGTTTTCCGAAACGGATGACTATGATCTGAAAGGAAGCATTGTAACAGCTTTCGGAAATTTTAATGATTATAAAGTTTTCAGTGAAGTCCGTGACAGCATCAGCGCGGAAGTGAAGAGGTATAATGACAGTAAAGGAATTAACTCGGGTGAAATGATCTCGGGCAAAGAGCTTGCAAAGATATACAGAGGATTCGTAAGAATGCTTTCTTCTCTGATGTCAAAGACAGAAGGCAGCGACAGAAATATGTTCCGCCTTATGTTCACGGAATTTGCCGGTTCAAAGGATCCTGTCATCACGGACATTTGTCTGACTGCGCTTAAAGATACTATCTTCAGCGAATACCGTGAGGAGACATCTTCGGTCATTTTATTTGATTATAATGAACTGAAATATCCCGATGATGAAGCGGTCATAATGATTTTCATTGATGCAATGAAAGATCTGCACAATAAAAATACAATAGAAGCTCTTGAGAAAAATCTTAGCTACGGTAATTTTGAAATAGCGAAAGCATCTGCTGACGCTCTGGAAAAGATCACATGGAAAAAATATCCGGTTCAGTTTAATCCGAGAACTGATTTTGACAGAAACTATTTGAGTTTATTAAATGAGAAAAAGAATGTTATCATCAAAACTTCAAAGGGAGATATCAGAATAGAATTATTTCCTGATGCTGCTCCGATGACTGTACTGAATTTTCTGAAATTGTCTGAAAAGAATTTTTACGACGGAACTGTTTTTCACAGAGTGGTTTCGAATTTCGTAATACAGGGCGGTGATCCGACGGGCACAGGATACGGCGGACCGGGCTATTCAATACGCAGCGAATTCTCTCCGCTGGAATATGAAACCGGTTACATTGGAATGGCGTCAAGCGGAAAAGATACTGAAGGAAGCCAGTTTTTCATCACGCACTCTGCTACTCCGCATCTTGACGGAAAATATACGATCTTCGGAAAAGTAACAGAAGGTATGGACGCAGTCGATAAAATAATGGTTGGAGACATGATCATTGATATTGTTTCGGAATAAATTTTTTATTTCAGAATTGAAAAATCAAGAATGAATAATGATTTTATAAAATAATACACATTGAAAATCCATTTCGTAACATTTTACACAGATAACAGGAAAATACTTGTATAATTAAATACTATAAATAAATTTTATAAAAAAATATAAATCAAATGAAAAAAACCGTTATCATAGGCGGCGGATTTACGGGCACTATGACAGCTGTCCAGCTGATTAAGAAATCAACCGCTCCCTGCGGGATTACTATTATAAACGAAAGAGAAACATTCAACAAAGGCGTTGCATACAATCCGTATTCAGATAAACATATACTGAATGTAATTACCGGAAAGATGAGCGCATATCCTGATAATCCCGATCACTTCCTGGACTGGGTTATGACAAGACCTGATTTTCAGGACAGAGATAAAACTCTTATTGCAAATTCATTTTTACCGAGGAAGCTTTACGGCGAATATCTGACCGAGATCTGGACTGATACGGTTAAGACCGCTGAAACAAAAGGAATTGAAGTAAATGTCATTGACAGTTTTGTAATCGATCTTGACGTAAATGAAAATTCCGTTTCTCTCTGGCTGGAGGATGACAGTAAGCTGACTTTTGACACCTGCATTATTGCAACGGGAAATCAGATCCCGCGAAATCCCGCAATTAAAAATCATTCCTTTTATGAAAGTAAAAAATATTTTCAAAATCCATGGCTGATAAATTCGGTAATAAATATTAAAAGTGATCTGCCGGTTTTACTGATCGGAAACGGTCTGACTATGGTGGATACTGTTATCGGTTTACTTGAGCAGGGATTCAAAGGCGAAATAATTTCGGTTTCACCGAATGGATTCAACATTCTTCCGCACAGGCATAACGGATTGAAGTATACAAAGTTAACTGAAGAGCTGACGGATAATTTATCTTTGTTTGAACTGGTCAGACTGGTTAACAAGCATATTAAAGCAGTCAGGGAATACGGTGTTACGGCTGAGCCTGTGATTGATTCACTCAGACCTCACACTCAAAAGATATGGAAAAAATTTACAGACAGAGAAAAAGAATTATTTATGTCGCGACTGCGTCACCTTTGGGGAGTAGCGCGTCACAGGATTCCGCTTCACATACACGATAAAATCCAGAAACTTCAGATCGAAGGAAGACTCCATATAAATGCAGGAAAGATTATAGACATAACCGAATCGGAAAATTTTATTACGGTTGAATATTTTGATCATCATGATCACACGTTGAAGAATATAAAAGTCTCACGTATTATAAATTGCACCGGTCCTGAAACTGATCTGATGAATGTGGAAAAAAGTTTTCTGAAGAATTGTCTGATCAAGGGAATTTTAATTCAAGACAAGCTCAAACTGGGAATTACCGCAGATACTGAAACTTTTCAGGTGATAAATTCAGACGGCAAACCTCATGAAAGTTTGTTTACTTTAGGTTCAAATCTGAAAGGAGAGTTATGGGAAAGCACAGCGGTAAACGAGCTCAGGGGACAGGCGGAAAAATTAGCAGAAAATCTGAAAGTGATCAGAGAGTCATCAGAAATGAAAAACGCTGAAACGAAATTCTGATACAACTGGATTTTATTAAAAAGGCGGGAACGAAATTTACAATTTGTTTAATAAAATTCTGAAGATAACAAAGGCGAATTAACATTTATACAATGATAATTCGCCTTTTAAATTTATAATTACATCTCTCTTGAAGAAATTCTTTTCTTCAGCTGTGAAAGGTGCCAGGTAATATTTATTTCTTTCGGACAGGCTTCGATACAGTTAAAAATAGTATGACATCTCCAGATACCGTCAGGTGTATCAAGTATATCAAGTCTTTCATCAGCTCCGTCATCTCTGGTATCATTAATAAATCTGTAAGCTTTTAGCATGGCAGCAGGTCCGAGATAATTTTCATTTGTCCATGTGGAAGGACAGCTCGTAGTGCAGCAGGCGCACAATATACATTTGGCAGATTCAAAAAGTTTTTCGGCGTCCTCGTTTGACTGAAGTCTCTCGCTGTCTGAAGGCGGAGGAGTATTTGTAATAAGATACGGCTTTATGACTTCGTATTTATTGAAAAAGCTTGACATATCCACTACAAGATCTTTTATTATCGGTAAAGCCGGAAGCGGCTCTATGACTATTGGTTTTTTAGTGTTGATGTATTTAAGCAGAAGTGCGCAGGCAAGTCTGTTCCTGCCGTTTACTTTCATTCCGTCGCTTCCGCAGATCCCGTGAGCGCAGGATCTTCTGAAAGTCAGCGAAGAGTCATAATTCCATTTGATCTCATGCAGCACATCAAGTAAACGCCAGTCATCGCTCACGCCTTTCACATGAAAGTCCTGATAATACGGTTCGCTGTCTTTCTCCGGATTGTATCTTAAAATTTTTACCTGTATGTCCATATTGTTTTATAAAAATTGTATTTTATTTCAGTAAAAAATCATTCCTTAATTTATCCTTAAAATTATCCGCGTCAGGGCATTTGTAAAATTCATCTATCAGCTTATAACCTTCATCGGTCTTACCGAGGGACATATACTCTTCAGTAATCGCCGCGAGTATTGCTTTCACCGCGCCAGCATCGGTGTTGAATGTTTCTGTTCCGGCATCTTCACACCGGAAGTTTTTATACTCTTCAAGTTCTTTCTTCAGTTCAGTTAAGCTTTCGTTTATTACCTCCGGAAAATTTTTTGTTACATTTACAAATCTGTTATTCTCAAAAGCATAAATCAAAACGGGAAATCTAGACTGTGCGTAATTTGTGAACATATACGCATAGACATCATTTACTCCCATAAATTCCTTCTTTCCGTCTGCGTTCAGATCCTCCATTCTGAAAAATGAATTTCCCCAGTATATCGAATCCGTAAAAATAAATTTTCCCTTGCTTATTTTACCCGCGAATAAATTTGTGCAGCAGTGAGCGCCTCCGCTGTACATCGCTATAAGTATTTCCTTTCTGCCGTCGCCGTCAAGATCCTCTGTCTTAATTTCAGGTATCAGATCGTAATATTTTTTTTCAAAAATATTTTTACCTTCTCTTAAAACACTTAAGGTTGTAATGTATTCTTCAGGATTAAATTTTGTCTGAATATTATATCTGCCGAATTTTACATTAAGATCTTCTGCCTGCGTAAAACCTTTTCCGGAAAATAAAAGGACCGACATTAATAAAACTAAAAACTGTAATTTAATATTCCGGCAGATATAATATATCAAATCAGTATTTTCTTTCCATCGGTTGGAATCGAGTTACGACAACCGGTTTAAATTTTAACTCAGGATCCTGATCTGCCTTCCTGAATGCAAACGTATGTTTCATCCAGTTCTGATCATCGCGTTTAGGAAAATCTTCTCTTGTATGTGCGCCTCTGCTCTCATGTCTTGCATAAGCCCCGTAAACAGTGGCTTCTGCGTTAAGCAGTAAATTATCCAGTTCAAGCGCTTCCACCAGATCCGTATTAAAAACTCTGCTTTTATCCTGAACAGCAATATTTTTAAATCTTTCCTTAAGCTCTTTAAGTTTTGATATCATTTTCCTGAGACCTTCATCCGTTCTGAATACACCGCAGTCTTCCATCATGCTGTTCTGCAATTCAGTTCTGATGGTTGAAATTTTTTCACCGCCTTTGCTGTCCATTAGTTTCTTTATGGTTTCGTTTGTTTCTCTGCCGGCGTGTTCATTAAGATCTCCGAATGAAGCTGTTTTTAAAAATTCATGAATCGCTTTGCCTCCGCGTCTTCCGAATACCACAAGATCAAGCAGCGAATTCGTACCGAGTCTGTTTCCGCCGTGAACGGAAACGCATGCGCATTCACCCGCGGCATAAAGTCCTTTTACAATATCACCATTCTCATTCATTAGAACTTCACAGTTTACATTTGTCGGTATTCCTCCCATAGCATAATGCGCAGTAGGCTGTATCGGGATCGGGTCAGTAGTCGGTTCGACTCCGAGATATGTCCTTGCAAATCCGGTAATCTCAGGAAGTTTATCATCGATAACTTCTTTACCGAGATGAGTTAAATCAAGCAGGACATAATCCGTTCCGTCACTGCCTCTGATACCTCTTCCTTCCCTGATCTCAGTTATGATAGCTCTTGAGACCATATCTCTCGGAGCCAGATCCATAACGGTCGGAGCGTATCTGATCATAAATCTCTCGCCGTCTTTATTTTTTAATATCCCGCCTTCACCTCTTGCAGCTTCGCTTACCAGAATTCCGAGTTTCCATAAACCTGTCGGATGAAACTGAAAAAATTCCATATCTTCAAGCGGCAGACCGGCTTTATAAACAAGCGCCATTCCGTCGCCTGTGCCTGCATGCGAGTTTGATGTGATCCTGAAAACTCTGCCGTAACCGCCTGTTGCAATCAGTACAGCCTTTGCCTGAAATATATGCTGCTCGCTTGTAGCAATATCAAAAGCAACCACGCCTTTGCACACACCGTCTTCCACCAGCAGCTCCGTCACAAAATATTCCGAAAAGAAAGTAACCTGATTTTTAACTGTATTCTCATACAAAGTCTGAAGCATAACATGACCTGTTCTGTCAGCAGAATAGCATGCTCTTTTCACAGAAACTCTCTTACCGTAAGGATCATTCATATCTGCAGGTTTTGTATGACCGCCGAATTGTCTCTGAGCAATTTTTCCGTCTTCATTTCTGCTGAACGGCATTCCCATATGTTCCAGCTCCATAATCGCTCTGATAGCGTCTTTACACATCACCTCTATACTATCCTGATCTCCGAGATAATCGCTTCCTTTCACTGTATCAAAAGCATGATTTTCCCAGCTGTCTTCTTCCATATTGGAAAGCGCAGCGCAGACGCCGCCCTGCGCAGTACCGGTATGAGAGCGTGTTGGAAATACTTTTGAGATCACGGCGCATGAATATTCCTTCGGAATTTCTACTGCCGCTCTGAGTCCGGCGCCGCCTGCACCCACAATTACCACATCAAACTTTTTAATCATATTAATATATTTAAACCCTTTAAAATTATTTTTTTAAAATCATTCGTCAAGTTTTTTAATAGCTCTGAGCAACCTTGATTTCTTTTTATTTGAAGCTTCATCAAAACCTCCGCTTGTTTTCAGATCCATGTAATAAAGAATCGCTTCAAGCTTTTTTTCTTCCTTCACCGCTATCATTCCCAGATAATACAGCAGGTCGGTATCATACGGCGGAAATCCCGTATTTTCAAGTTCTTTAAAATAACTTTTTTCCAGATAAGATTTTGCCTTTTTCAGATCTTTGTATTCTTCGAAATAAATCTTGCCGAGCCGCGTGTATGCCTGACTGTAATTCGGATCGTATCTTAAAATTTTATTATACTCTTCCACCGCTCTTTTAAAATCCTTTTTCTCTTCGTGAATGTAAGCAATCTGAAAATTTATATAATATAATGACCTGTCCTGATCCAGCATCTTATTATAAAATTTCAGCGCTTCATCATACTTACCGGAGTTTGTATAAGCTGATGCAAGCTTTGATGAAATCTGATTTAGAAGACTGTCAGAATCAAACTTCCCGAGTATTCTTTTGTAAAGCTCTTCTGTCTTTTCGGCGTTTTCAGTAGTTACATACAGGTCAAGAAGTTCTTCATATACATAAAACGAATCAGGTTTCATATCAATACATCTGGTCAGCAGATTTTCTATCTTGACAAACTTTATCTTATTTGCGGAATCCTGTCTCAGCACGTAATCATCAACGGTCTTAAGAGAGTCTTTCAGCTTAGTATAATACCAGTCCGAAGTAAGCTGATATTTAAGATTCACTGCGTTCTTAAAATTAGAATTGAAGAGGTCATCTTCTTTTTTTAAAATAAGTTCTTCCGTAATTTCTCCGTCACTGATCAGAGCGGCATCCATAAACTTTTTAAAAGTATTTATCGCTACCGCAAAATTTAGGTTTCCGTATCCTGAATAAGTATAGGTTGTAATTCCAATGACTTCGCCTTTTCTGTTAAACAAAGCGCCGCCGCTGTTTCCCGGAGATATTGCGGCAGTAACCTGAATTACTTTTTCGAATGTCTTTTCATTTGAAATATAAGTGTAAGGGTCCGTGAAATTTACTTTCTCGTTATCGCGGATTGCTGCTACAATGCCTGATGAAATTGTATATTCAAATCCCAGTGGACTGCCGACTGCAAAAACTTCCTGACCGGCTTTTACATCATCCGAATTTCCAAGTTTTACCGGCTGAAAAGTTATACCCGGCGAGTTCACAATCTTGATAAGAGCAAAATCATTTTTATCATCAGACATTATTTTTTCCGCATGAAAAAAATTACCGTTGCTTGTCTTTACAATCAGACTGTCGATGTTTTCAATAACGTGATGGTTTGTCCCGATCAGACCGTCTTCAGAAAGTATAAAACCGCTGCCGTTGAGAACAGTAGTATCAATGTATCTTGCAAGGTTATATGAATAAAAATTATTATCAGAAAACCAAATGGAGATAAGAGCTTCCTTATTATTGTCAATTATCTGTTCGGCATTAAACTCATCATCATTTAAAGCTGATCCCGGACTCACTGTTACATTTTGAGAAAAGGAATAATCAGATACCGTATTGAAAAAAATTATAAACAGAGTTATAAATATTTTTACGGGATCAAAAAGTAAATTCGATATTAATTTTTGAAATGTGACTGACATTGAATTTATCTGCCCTTCCATTCCGCTTTCCTTTTTTCAACAAAAGCTTTCATTCCTTCAAATTTATCTTCCGTAGCAAACAGCAGATAGAAATTTTTTCTTTCGAATTCAAGACCGGCTTCTATAGTCGAGTCAAATGATTTCAATATACACTCTTTGGCAAGCTGAACGGCGATAGTCGGTCTGGAAGAAATTTCCTTTGCGAGCTCTAAAGCTTCATCCAGATAAATTTCATTTTCGACTACTCTGGTTACAAGTCCCGCTTCAAACATTTCTTCAGCGGAAAACATTTTACCGGTAAGTATCATTTCCATTGCGCGCGCTTTGCCGACAGCTTTCGTAAGCCGCTGAGTACCGCCTGCTCCGGGAATGACAGCAAGATTTATTTCAGGCTGACCGAATTTAGCGCTCTTTGCAGCGATTATCATATCGCATGTCATTGCCAGCTCACATCCGCCGCCAAGCGCAAATCCGCTGACTGCAGCTATTACCGGCTTTTTAATTTTTCTTATCCTGTCCCATCTTGCAAACTGATCCCTGAGCAGCATCTCGATCGCCGTGGCTTCAGCCATTTCCTTTATATCTGCGCCTGCGGCAAAGGCTTTTGCGTTTCCTGTCAGCACCATGCATCCGGTCTCAGCGTCTTTGTCAAATGACTCAAGAGTCTCCACCACTTCCTTCATAAGATCAATATTCAAAGCGTTAAGAGCGTCCGGTCTGTTAAGCCGGATCAAACCGACTTTCAGACCTTTGGGGTTATCTATTTCCGAAACCAGTATGTTATTAAATTTTTCGTTCAGGCGGGTTTTATCACTCATTTACTGAATATATTTTTTTAAACTTTTTATTTGAAATTATGACAAATTACTCACATTGAGCTATAATTACAATGTTAAATATTGGGTGAAAAGCAACTGAAATTCAAAGCTGTCCAAAAATTTTTTTGAATAAGAAAATTTTCGTCAAATTTATATTATTTTTGTATTTTTATATCAATCTATTTAGAAGACCCGCCTTTGAAAAATAGTTGAAAGAATTCATGAGCAATTGCGTCAAAAAAATTTCCTTGATTGAGAAATTTGCGAAGCAAATTTTGAGTTGGAAATTTTACAGCAATTGGGAAAAATAATTCCGGCAATATTTCATTAACGGAGATTTTTCTCAGGTATTTTCTTTTGATCTGTCAAAAGAAAGTACTTTAAAAGCGATACAACTTTAATTTTAAAACTAAACGTTTTGGAAAGATGTGACTGAAATGATGCGCTGTTTAAAAACAGGCAGTAAAGAACTGTAACAGTTCGGATTTATTTAAACAAAAGTCACGGATTATCGATTTATAAGTAATTCATTATCAGCTTCAGTTTCTCTGAGATCAATATTATTTTCTATAACTGATTTCAGATTAGTGAGAAAAAAAACCCAGCACACGCAGCAGTTAATATATTCGAATTCATTTTTGACAGCTGAATCCTGATATTTCTGAGTAAGAATCAGCTTGGTTTTTTTACCTGTTTCAGATAAATTCATATTCACCAGAAACGACGGACCGAAAGTAAATCCGAATGATTTATCTTTTTCTGAAACTGTAACATGACCTTTTAATTCAAGATCCTTATTGAGCCATTTCCATAAAAAGGAATCACCTTTTCTTGCGGTTTCATTTCCAAGTCGGATGCTTTTATCGCCGTAATAATAATTTGCGCTGCCGATAAACCATTTAGAGATTCCTGTTCCCGTGGAAAGAAATCCGAATACCTCTTCGGGAGAAGCTTTAAGTAAAATGCCGTGTGAAAATTCCCGGCTGCTGAAATTTTTTTCTGTCATAAAATTTTAATTGCTTACAGGAGGAATTTCAGAAACAGAATAATAAACCGGCAGACCTTTTGATCTTACATGATCCCTTTCCCTGTCCGCTCCCGGGCTTTCCCCAATGATAAGAATAGCGTCACATTTATCTATCACAGCCATTGAGATATCCATTATTGCTTTATACTTATCTGCAGCATCAGATCTTTCGACTACCGGCAGGGCGGCATTGACACCGATAAGCGGTATATGTCCGAGCGCAAGTACTTCAGCCGCCGCGTCATTCATAGCGTTAAGATTTTTTTTTCTTTCCTCATTTGTCTCAGCGGAATAGGGACCGGCGACTCCGATTATCATATTAAAATTTTTATTATACTGAAACTATTCTCCGGGAAGTAATTGCACAAATACAATTTCATTTCCGTAAAGGTCATATACATGAACAGACATATAATCATCTGTGATAATAGGTTCAGTTTTAAACTTAACTCCTTTTTCCGAAAAACTTTCCGTCATTTCTTCAAGAGAATCTGTGTACATAACCAGCAAAGGCATTCCGGCAGTCTGTTTGCCTACAAGATTTTTTTGTTCTTCTGTCTCGGCTTTTATAAACCACAGTCCTGCGCGCGATTCACCGCCGAATGAAATGTGAAGATATCTTTTTCCGTCGAACTGTGTTATGTCAAAAAATTTTTTACAGTTGAAATTCTCTTTATAGAATTCAAACGCCTCGTCGTAATCATTTACAAGGATCACGACTCTGCCGAGATCAGTTTTCATAATATGAAAATTTTGTTTATAAAACTTCTGCTTTATAAAAACAGGAGATCTTTTCTTGCCGATAGTTTTTATTAAATTAAACATAATTGAATTTTTATACAATTGTTATAATAAATCTCTGCGTAAGTTTCTGTCAGAAAGGAGCTGAAATAAAATAGCTGATAAAAAATTTTTCATTAAAACTATATTAAAGTATCTATATATTCTTGTATATGAAAAAAAAGAACGTAAAAAAATCCGGCGGTTTAAACATTCCTCAGATAATGCGTATTGCATATATTGATATTGAAATATCCAAAGGAAATTTTCCCGGCGCAGAAAAATTATCAAAGGATTATCAGGTCAGCACAAAAACTATAAAAAGAACAATTGATTTTATGAAAACTTTTTATAATGCTCCGATAAAGTATGACAGGAAAATTAACGGTTATTATTATACAGATAAGAAATTCAAGCTGCTGCAGTTTGATTTTGATGATAAAGATCTTCACACGCTTGCGCTGCTGAATAAAGCGGTAAAAATTTCGAAAGTGAATCCGTTCGGCGAAAACCTTGATTCCTTTTTTAATAAAATTTATTTTATCTATAAGGACAGATACAGCATTCAGCTTAAAGACGTGGAAGACAACATCAGCTTCAGGATCAGGAATACGAGGATTGTAGATAATGAGATCTTCATAAAACTGAACAAAGCAATTACCGATTGTGAAAGTCTGGAATGTCTTTACCGGACTGCATATTCAGGCAGGACAGGAAAGAGGACACTGGATCCGTATCATCTTGTAAACGATAAAGGAGAATGGTATCTGATTGCTTTTTGTCACAGGGATAAAATGATAAAACTGTTTTCCGTCAGCAGATTTGACAGTGCAGAGTCATGCGGCAGGCAGTTTACGCCTGATGCAAAATTTGATGTTGATAAATTTTTTGAGGACAGTTTCGGAATTTTTAATAATCATAAGAAAATTAAAGTAAGAATTTATTTTGAAAAAGGAGCCGCCAGATATGTGAAGGAAAAAATTTGGCATAATTCGCAGGTTATAAAAGAGAATCCGGACGGCAGCTTAATACTTGAAATGAAAGTGAACGGCTCTTCTGAAATAAAACACTGGATTTTAAGCTGGGGAAAAAGCTGCATATTGCTGTCACCTAAAAAGCTCGTAAATGAAATTAAGAATGATCTTACCGATGCGTTAAAAAAATACGAATCATCTTCCTGAACTTAAGACTTTCCAGGCTCTTTCCGGTTTTAAAAATAAAATACATTTCCGTTTGCAGAAATTATATCAGCTTACATAAGGACATTGTTTGTCCGTTAATGATTGTATTTTATTAATGATTAAAATTACAGAAAGGGAAGATTAAATGTGAAAGATTTTTTTTAAAGCTGAACTAAATCTTTCTTTAAAGATCATAACACGCCGAAATACCGCTTAAAATTTAACCGTGTTAAAATCAGCAGGTAAGTTATCTTTTACCCTCTTAAATGAAAAAGCCGGACTGCTTTTAAGTAATCCGGCTTTTTAAAGTTAAAATTTCTTTTTCAGATCAGCTGCATCCGCTTGTATCTCCGCACGTTATACATTTCAGGCATGTACCGTTTCTGACCATTGTCACGCTTCCGCATGAGGTACAGATATCTCCGGTATATCCTTTCATCTTTGCCTCCTGAATTTTTTCTATCGTCTGCTTCTGCGGATCAGCGATTTTAATATTTCCCGATGCCGCTGATAAAACTTTGTAAGGTTTATCTGCTCTTGTGCCGGGATCGTCTATGATCCGTTCGCTGTAAACTTCCTCTTCATCAAACTCTGTATCATTCTCAAGCTTATTCAGAGCGTCTATTGGCGATCTCTGAAATTCCGTATTGTTTTCAATGTGAGAAAGATCATTTCTGCCGAGATAAGTAACAGCGAGCTCTCTGAATATATAATCAATAATCGAAGTGCTCATTTTTATATTCGGATTACCGATCACAATTCCGTTCGGTTCAAATCGCGTATAAACAAAAGCATCTACAAATTCATCTAGAGGAACCCCGTGTTGCAGTCCGAGAGAAATTGCAATTGCAAAACAATTCATAAGACTTCTGAAAGCCGCTCCTTCTTTATGCATGTCTATAAAAATTTCCCCGAGCTGTCCGTTTTCATACTCGCCTGTTCTGAGATAAACCGAATGTGTGCCGATCTTTGCTTTCTGCGTATAACCTTTTCTTCTGAACGGAAGCTTTCTTCTCTTTGCAATATATCTGTGAATAATTTTTTCCGCAATTTTTACAATGTCGTTTGATCTTGAGACTTCTTTATTCAGTTCGACTGTATTGTCATAATCTATAATATCATCATCTTTAACAGTATTCAGCGGCTGTGAAAGTTTTGATCCGTCTCTGTACAAAGCATTGGCTTTTATTCCGAGTCTCCATGAATTAAGATAAGCGCTTTTCATATCTTCTATTGTCGCATGGTTTGGAAGATTTATTGTCTTCGAGATTGCGCCGGAAATAAACGGCTGAGCCGCCGCCATAATTTTTATATGAGCGTCAGCTGAAATATATCTTGTTCCTTTCCTTCCGCATTTGTTAGCGCAGTCAAAAATTGCATAATGCTCTTCCTTAAGAAAAGGAGCGCCTTCTATTGTCATTGTTCCGCAAATGAAATCATTCGCCTGTTCTATATGATCTTTAGTAAAACCAAGTTCGTTTAAAATTTTGAATGAAGGATCATCTGTTTGATCTTCCGAAAATCCAAGGACGTTCTTGCAAAATCCCGCGCCGAGCGTCCATTTGTTGAATGCAAAGTTAATATCAAAAACAGACGGAAGAGTTTTTTCCACTTTTGATATTATTTCTTTTGTAAAACCTTTCTCGGAAAGTGTCTGAGCATTAATGTGAGGACATCCGATAAGCGAACCGTGTCCTTTGGTATATTTTACAATTTCCTCAATTTCATTTTCCTTATATCCTAAATTCCTTAACGCCGGCGGAACGGATTCATTTATAATTTTAAAATATCCGCCGCCCGCAAGCTTTTTAAATTTTACCAGAGCAAAATCCGGTTCTACACCGGTTGTATCACAATCCATTAAAAGCCCTATAGTCCCGGTCGGCGCAATCACGGTAACCTGAGCATTTCTGAAACCGTGTTTCTCTCCGAGTGAAAGCGCTCTGTCGGAATCTTCTTTCGCGGCTTTGAGCAGCGCTTCCGGACAGTGATTTTTATTTATGCCCATTGGAGTAATTGACAGACCTTCAAATTCATTAATGCCTTCGTTATATGCAGCCCGTCTGTGATTCCTTATTACTCTGAGCATGTTTTGCTCATTATCTTTATATCCCGGGAATGGTCCGAGCTCTTTTGCCATTTCTGCCGAAGTAGCATACGAAGTCATATGGAGAATGGAAGTCAGCGCGCCGGTGATTGAAAGCGCTTCAGGCGAATCATAAGGGATTCCCTTCACCATCAGAAGAGCACCGAGATTTGCATATCCGAGTCCAAGAGTTCTGTATTCATAAGAAAGTTTTGCAATATTCTTACTAGGAAACTGAGCCATGAGTACGCTGATCTCAAGTACGACAGTCCATAATCTAGATGCGTGTCTGTATTTGTCAATCTCAAATCCTGAGGTTTCATTGTTGTAGAATTTCATCAGATTAAGAGAGGCGAGATTACATGCAGTGTCATCGAGAAACATATATTCCGAGCAAGGATTGGAAGCGATTATACTTCCGCCTGCCGGGCATGTGTGCCAGTCATTTATAGTATCATGATACTGTATCCCGGGATCCGCGCAGGACCATGCAGAGTAAGCTATCTGCTCCCAGAGATCTCTGGATTTATAAGTTTTGTACGGTTTGGGTTCTCTGTTTTCTTTTTTCGATTTTTTTAATTCCGTCCTCCAGTAGGTATTCCAGTCGCCGTCGGAAACAACTGACTCCATAAATGAATTTGTAACTCTAACGCTGTTATTGGAATTTTGTCCTGACACAGTAAGATAAGCTTCAGAGGTCCAGTCAGTATCATATTCCGGAATTTCAATTTCCTTAAAGCCGAGTTTTGCAAGCTGTATTACTCTTTCTATATAGTTTTCCGGTATCTGAACTTTCCTCGCTTCATTCACGGCAAGAGCAAGCTGCTTGTTTGTTTTTTTGTCAAAGCCGTCATTCTCCGGATGTACGCTGTGGCATGCTTTTATAATTTTATTGAGATACTTGTTTAAAAGCTTTGAACCGGAAACAAGCGCTGCGACTTTTTGCTCTTCCACTCCTTTCCAGTTTATATATTCTTCAATATCCGGGTGATCCATATCGAGCGTTACCATTTTTGCGGCGCGCCTAGTAGTGCCGCCTGATTTAATTGCGCCTGCGCTTCTGTCACCGATTTTTAGAAATGACATAAGTCCCGAAGATCTTCCTCCACCGCTCAGCGGTTCGTTCATTCCTCTTACGCTTGAAAAATTTGTACCTGTACCGGATCCGTATTTAAAGAGACGCGCTTCCCTTACCCAAAGATCCATTATGCCGCCTTCGTTTACCAGATCATCTGATAAAGACTGTATAAAACATGCATGTGGCTGAGGATGTGTGTATGCGTCTTTTGAAGTAGTAAGTTTACCTGTTACCGGATCTACGTAAAAGTGTCCCTGCGACGGTCCGGTAATTCCGTATGCCCAGTTCAAACCTGTATTAAACCACTGCGGAGAATTCGGCGCAGCAAACTGCATCGCAAGCATATAGCATATTTCCTCATAAAAGTTTGCAGCGTCTTCTTCCGAATTAAAATATCCGTGTTTCCATCCCCAGTAAGTCCAGCATCCGGACAGTCTGTTAAACACCTGTCTGGAATCGGTTTCCGAAGTATAACATTCCTCTTCTACAACATCCCTTAATCTTTCAGTGTCAGCTTCAGATCTCTGAAGCCATCCGGGAATTCCGTCCTCTTCGACTTTCTTCAGATAAACAGGCACTCCTGCTTTTCTGAAATATTTCTGAGCAAGTATATCAGTAGCTACCTGCGACCAGTGATCGGGCACCTTTATGTCGTTCATTTCAAAAACAATCGAACCGTCAGGGTTTCTAATTACAGAAGAGCGTGTATCGAAGTTAATCTGGTCATAGGCGGAATTGCCTTTGTGTACAAGAAGTCGGCTAATTTTCATTTACAAATATTAAAAGAATTTTTATAAAATATTTTTTAAAAAAGAATTAGTTGTTAGTTTTAATTCAGTTTAAAAATATTACAGAAATGTCGGAAGTGTTTTGTAATTTTTTATTTTGTAAAATTATAAGTTTCATTTTTTAAATGCAAACGTTTTAAAAAAATATCACTCTTGATTTTAAAATTTTTTTTTTAAACGCTCCGATTTTCGTGAAAATTTTTTCGCTGCGTGTTTGTAATTGTTATAAGATTTTTAAATTATTACTATGATGTACAAAAAAAAATTAATCAGCAAACTTTTTACGGATGATAAAAATTTTTACGGTTGATGCTTTTACGGATACGCCTTTTACGGGTAATCCCGCTGCAGTGTGTATACCAGATAATGAGATAAGCGATTTGCTTATGCAAAAGATTGCATTCGAAATGAATCTTTCAGAAACCGCTTTTCTTAAAAAAAGAAATGACGGCTTTGGTCTGAGGTGGTTTACTCCGGAATCTGAAGTGGAACTCTGCGGCCACGCTACTCTCGCCGGCGCGCATATTCTCTGGCAGGAAAACATTATTCCTGAATCTCACGAAGCTGTGTTTCATACTGTATATAAAGGAGTTCTGAAAGCAGTGAAAAACGGAAATGAAATTACTTTAAACTTTCCGGCAAACAATCCTGCCGTATCAGATGGAAATGAAATTCTTTCAAAAGCTCTGAATGTAAATCCTGTAAATGTTTTTGTAACGGATAATCATTACCTGGTCGAGTTAAGTTCTGAAACAGAATTACGAAAAGTAAATCCGGATTTTAATCTGCTTAAAACATTGACAAAATACGGGACGATATTAACCTGCCGTTCCGCTAATCCTGAATTTGATTTCGTATCAAGATTTTTCGCGCCTTCAAAAGGAGTCGATGAAGATCCCGTTACAGGATCAGCTCACTGCGTACTCGCGCCATACTGGTCGGATAAACTCGGCAGGAAAAAACTGAATGCATTCCAGGCTTCTGAAAGAGGCGGGAAACTTACTGTCGAAATTTCCGGTGACAGAGTCTTCATTTCCGGTAAAGCGGTTACCATAATTAAAGGTGAATTTTTTCCGGTTTAAAATTAAAAATTTTTTACTCAACATTTTTTTAATTATTAGAATTTATAAATATCTGATATGCTGCAAAGAGATTACTTAATGAAAATGGTGGAGATGCTTACCACTGTCCTGATGAAAGTTCTAAATCTTAAAGAGAATAAAAATTATCAGGAAGCGCTGAAAGAGCTTGAGTCGGCGGGAAAGACAATTGCAGGTCTCGATTTTGAAATGGTAAAAATTTTAAAAGCTGATGATCTTGTAAGTCTTATGAAAACTTCCGATGTGTATGCAGGCAGATGTCTTATCTCAGCGGGATTATTGAGCGAGTATGCGAATATACTGAAGATACAAAATGATCAGCAGTGTTATGATTATTATAATAAATCATTCCGGCTTTATACTGAAGCATTACTTACAAAAGAAATTCCGGATCCTGAAAAATATACCGAAAAAGCCGATCAGCTGATACCTGTTCTTACATCCGCCGGTTTCTTCAGTGAACAGCGACATGAAAATTATCCGGCTCTGTTTGAATATTATTATCTGACCGGAAAATTTTCCAAAGCTGAAGATGTCTTGTTTGATATTCTTGAATCAGATTTTCTGGAGACGGGAGAAAAAGTCAGAATGCGAAAACGTGCCGTTGCGTTTTACAAAGATCTGATCAGTAAAGACGAAACGGAACTCATAAAAGGAAACTTCAGTAAGGAAGAAGCAATGGAAAGTCTGGAGGAAATTCTCAGTCAGATCAAATTAAATTAAACCATAAAATAAAATGAAAAAAACTGTTTTAATATTTGTGATTTTATTTTCCGCATGCGGCATTTCGTTTTCTCAAAGCGATACCTCGTCCACAGCAAGCGGTTTAAAATATATCATAATGGAAGAAGGCACGGGAGCAAAAGCTGAAAACGGCAAATCAGTCGAAGTGCATTACTCCGGTTATTTGCTTGACGGTAAAAAATTCGATTCTTCCATAGACAGAAACGAACCGATAGAATTCATTCTCGGAAAAGGTCAGGTCATTAAAGGATGGGAAGAAGGAATTGCGCTGATGAATGTCGGTGATAAAATGCGTCTGATTATTCCCTCGGAACTTGCTTACGGCAAGAAAGGCGCCGGTGATATAATTCCGCCGGATGCAACACTTGTTTTTGACGTAGAGCTGATGAGCGTTGGAACACCTAAAATTTCTATAGCAGAAAGTTTAATGCAGACTATTTTGAATTCCGGAATTGAAGCAGCATTAACACAATATCATGAGCTTAAATCCAATAACGCCGATGAATATAATTTTAAGGAAAGCGAGTTAAACAAACTTGGTTATCAGCTTTTACAGGCAGGGAAAAATTCAGAAGGAGTTGAAATCTTAAAACTTAACGCAGAAGTTTTTCCGAACTCTTCAAATGTATATGACAGTCTTGGTGAAGCATATATGTATACAGGTAACAACGAACTTGCTGTATTGAACTATAAAAAATCACTGGAGCTGAATCCCGGAAATGATAATGCGCGGAAAATGCTTGAGACTCTCGGAGTTAAATAAGTTTTTTAAAAAGTATAATGTGAGGTGATCAGACAGATTATGAAAAGTTTCTGAATTTAATGAAAGTAATTTTACAGTAAAAAAAAAGCCCGTAAAAAATTTACGGGCTTTATAATTCTTAAAGTCTGCTGTTATGCAACTTTAGAAACGTTGGCTGCCTGCGGACCTTTTTCTCCGTCTTCTACTTCAAATTCAACATTATCGCCTTCGTCAAGTTTTTTATAACCGTCGGAATTGATAGCTTTGAAATGAACGAAAACATCCTGTCCGTCACTTCTGGTTATGAAGCCATAACCTTTAGTAGCGTTGAACCATTTTACAGTTCCTTTTTCCATTGCTGTTTTACCTTTTTGTGTTTGTGAAATTGTACTTTTGCAAATTTTGGCTCTTAAATCTTTTTAACCGGATTGTAATTAAAATTACCATCTGATTATTTGCTGTGAATCTCACTCCAAAAAGGATTTAATCTTACATCAGCAAAATATTAAAAGCTTGTTACTACTTTCTAATTTTGGTAGAACAATTCCGAATTACCGGAACAAAAACGCTGTACTGTTTTTTTACATCTGCAATTTAGGCATATCAATTTTCAATTACAACTTATATCATACTTTCACGGATTTTTTTTTAATCCTTACATTTCATTCATCAAAGGATTATTTTTAAGAAAATTTTTAATTCTCCTATTTTATTTCTTCGCTGACTTTTGGATAAAGATATAACTTTTAAAGGTGTTCCCGTCTCTCCGGGTATTTCTGTCGGAGAAGTTTATTTATATGTCCGTAATAATTTCGAAATAAATTCACGTGATCTTATTCCTGAGGATATTGAAAAGGAGATCAGTGATTTTAAGAGATCAATAGAAATTTCCGCGAAAGAGCTTTCCAAGATCAGAAATTATTCCTATGAAAAAATCGGCGAAGTAAATTCGCTTATCTTTGACGCTCAGCTTGAATTTCTGCAGGATAAATTTTTTCTGAGTCAGATCATTCACAGAATTCAGAATGAAAAAAGAACAGCGGATTTTATTTTTAATGATGAAATTACAAAACTCGAACACGCTCTGCTTGCTTCAAGAGATTCTTATTTAAAAGAAAGATTTGAAGATATTAAGGATATAAAAAACCGTGTCATAAGAAATATGAAAAGGGAAAAGCTTGTATCGAAGATTGAAGAAAATCAGATAATAATTTCACACGAGCTTACACCGGCAGACACAATACTATTCAGCAAAAGAAAGGTTCTCGGTTATGCAACCGACAAGGGCGGAAACACTTCGCACGCTGCAATTATTTCACGTGCGCTCAGGATCCCGGCAGTGGTAGGTATGAAAGATATTACAAAATCCCTTAAGACAGGTGACAATATTATAATAGACGGCTCAGCCGGAATAATAATTAAAAACCCGTCAGAGAAAACTCTCGAAGCATACAGGGAAAAGATTGTATTGCTTAAAGAATATGAAGATAAACTTAAGGAGATTATTGATCTGCCATGCACTACGACTGATAATAAGGAAATAGAACTTACTGCAAATATAGATTTCGATGAAGAGATAGATTTTATTGTCAATACAGGTCATTGCGGAATCGGTTTATACAGGACAGAGCATCTTTTTCTGGAAGAAGGAGGATTTCCTTCGGAGGAAAAACAGAACGCAGAGTATAAGCATATTTCGGATGTAGTGTATCCGAAGAATGTTACTATAAGGACTTATGATATAGGCGGCGATAAACTTCTTCCGAGATCGGAAAAAGAAGATAACCCTTTTCTTGGCTGGAGAGGTATTCGTATTTGTCTGGACAGGGAAGATATTTTCCGTGAACAGCTGTGCGCTGTTTACAAATCTTCAATCAATAAGAATATCAGGATACTTTTTCCAATGATAACTTCCGTAACTGAAGTGAGAAGAATCAAGGAAATTATAAAAGAAGTTAAAGGTGAATTAGAAAAGGACGGAATTGAGTTTGATAAAAATCTTAAGACAGGAATAATGATCGAAGTTCCGTCCGCTGCAATACTGGCTGATGAGTTAGCTGCTGAAGTTGATTTCTTCAGCATTGGCACAAATGATCTTATACAATATTTACTGGCTGTGGACAGGGGAAATGATCTTGTTTCAAATTTGTATCAGGAATTTCATCCTGCGGTAATCAGGACGATCAGACAGATTACAGATGCCGCTCATAAAAATAATATCCAGATTAGCGTCTGCGGAGAAATGGCATCCAATCCTCACGCAGTAATGATCTTCATAGGTCTCGGAGTAGATGAGCTCAGCGTGTCACCGTCCAGATACCCTGAAATAAAACAGATCATCCGCAGTATCAGTTATAAAGAAGCAGCCGGAGTATGTGAGGAAATTTTAAAATTATCCTCTGAGACTGAAATAAGGGAAAAAATTAAAAAATTTAACAGAACAATTCTTAATGAAAATTCCGTTACGCGCCTTCTGTAAATTTTATTTCATAAAAAACCCGATCTATTGCATTTAAATTTAAATATATTTTTCTGAATTTTGACACTTAATAATTATCTCGAATGTCTGAATTTGTTATAGAGCTTTTAATTACGCTTTCCAAAATAAGCGTTGTGCTTGCCGTGCTGCTGACAGGTGTTGCATATTCCGTTTATGCTGAGAGAAGGGTCTCGGCTTTTATACAGAACAGATACGGTCCGAACAGAGTCGGTCCGCAGGGACTTCTCCAGCCGCTTGTGGATGTTATAAAACTTTTACTTAAAGAAGACATTGTCCCCGCCAGCGCAAATAAATTTATTCATTCTTTAGCTCCGGTTATCTCAATAATCGTTTCGCTTTCTACTTTTGCCGTAATTCCGTTCGGCGATACAATTACCATAGGCGACAGAGTTATAAAACTTCAGATTGCGGATGTAAATATCGGCGTGCTTTATTTTTTAGCGATGACATCTCTCGGCGTTTACGGAGTTACTCTCAGCGGCTGGTCATCCAACAATAAATATTCTCTGCTCGGAGGACTCAGATCTTCAGCACAGATGATTAGTTATGAATTATCGATGGGACTTGCGATAATAGCTATTATACTTATGAACGGATCACTTCAGCTTGATGTAATGGTAAACAATCAGGCGGGATGGAAATGGAATATTTTTCTGCAGCCGGTTGGTTTTATAATTTTTCTTGTTTCCGCATTTGCTGAAACAAACAGAACTCCGTTTGATCTTCCGGAAGCTGAGCAGGAACTTGTCGGCGGTTATCATACGGAATACTCAAGTATGAAATTCGCATTGTTCTTTCTTGCGGAATATGCAAATGTTATAATATCTTCCGCGATGATCACAACTATATATTTAGGAGGATGGCAGTTTCCTTATTTACAGGATTTTGGTCTGCCGCCAATGCTTGTAAGTATCATTCAGATCCTTACTTTTGTTACCAAAGTAGTAGCCCTCGTATTTTTCTTTATCTGGGTAAGGTGGACAATACCAAGATTCAGATATGATCAGCTTATGAATCTCGGATGGAAAATTATGCTGCCGCTGGGTATTGCAAATCTTGTTGTCACGGCAATTGTATTAATGTTACTCAAATAAATTTTTAGTTAAAATCAAATTATCAAAATGAAAAAAATTTTTTTTCTCACGGCTTTTTTATTAATTGCGTTCTTAAATGTAAACGCTCAGTCATATTATAACTTCACTCTTCAGAATCTTGAAAACGATGACGTAACTCTGGATGATTTAATAGCCAAAGGACCGGTTCTGATTTCTTTCTGGGCTACATGGTGCGCGCCATGCAAGGAAGAAATGAAAAAACTTCAGCCTATTTATGAAAAATATAAAGATCAGGGCTTTACATATCTTGCAGTCAATCAGGATAATCAAAAATCCATTGCCAAGGTGAAATCATTTATTAACGCCAATAAATATACATTCCCTGTAGTCCTTGATACGGATAAAAAAATATTTGAAGCTTACGGTGGAATCGGAATGCCTTATTCCATTCTTATTGACATGAATAAAAACATTGCCGCCAAACATCTCGGATATGTAACCGGCGATGATAAAAAAATTGAGAAGGAGATTCAGGAAGTGCTGATGGCAGGCAGCAATTACAAAGGCGATAAGTAAACTATTCAGATAAATTTACGGAGATAAAAATTGATTAAATTTACTTTCATTTTTACCGCAATTGTTTTTTTTTCAAACCTATCCTTCGGACAGATAAATCTTAATGTTGACGCTTCCGTCAGTAACCTGTTAAGATACGGAAATGGTTATGAATACACAGGCGCTGTCAGAAATGCCAAAGAATATTTTGAAAATCTAACGGATGCAAGACTTAACGTAAACGGAGTAATATTCGGCGTCAGATACGAAGTAAGCGATCCGATAGAATACGGTCTGAATTTTGTAGGAATAAGAAAAAGATATATTGAATATAATCATGAAGTCGGCATCTCTCTGAGAGCCGGAGATTACTGGGAAACAATTTCCCGCGGACTTTCACTGAATGTATTTGAAGACAGACCCCTTGGTTATGATACAGGAATTGACGGGGTCAGAATTACTTACAATAAAACTTTCGGAAAGAAAAATCCTTTTAAAGTAAAAGGTCAGATACTCGGCGGCGATATCGAGTACAGTGATTATCTCGATCCCGACAGAATTGAAAAATATAAAGTAAGAGGAGCTTACGCAGAAATTTCTCCCGTAAAACCTGTAACACTCGGATTAAATTATATATATTCTATAGGTGAACTTCCCGAGCTGAACGAACTCACAAAAGTGACATCGGATGTTCCTGAAATAAATCTTTCTTATAATACGCAGGATTTTGAATTTTATATTTCTTACGCACATAAGTCTTCTATCATTACTCCTAATTCAATTTATACAAATCCTTTAACAGGTCTCGGCGACGGAATTTATTCCTCGCTTTCATATTCATTCGGAAATGTCGGGCTGACCCTTGATTATAAAAATTACAGATTTGACATAACTCTTCCTGATAACAGAAGCAATACCAGACCAACAAGAATGCTGCCTTATCAGAATCCACCGACTGCAATTAAAGAGCATACTTCTGTTCTGATCTCAAGAAATCCGCATGTAGTGGATTTCAATGATGAAGTCGGCGGACAGATAGACATTGCATACGTTCCGAATGAAAAACTGGCTTTTAACTTTAACGGAAGTATTGCATCAAGACATTATCAGTATACCGATACAGACACTACAGCAAATATCTCATATCAGAGAGTTGAAAGAAGCGGCAGCTTTCTGCCTGATCTTGATGATCCGTTTTCACCATTCTGGGAATTTTATCTGGAAGGCGAATATTATGCTTCAGAAAAAATTTACACTAAGCTTGCATTTGCAAGACAAAGCAGTACGCTGTATAATCAGCTTAATCCTCTTTCCTCGGAAAAATTATTTACTTCCACTATTCCGGTGGAATTCAAATATTCGCTCGATGAAGATTATACGATAAAATTTATTGGAGAAACTCAGTGGGTGCATAATTCGATCAGATTAAGCGAGGATAAAAATTATACAAACCAGTATTTAGCTTTATCGCTTCAGAGATCGCCTAATGTAACTCTTACTTTCAGCTCAGAGTTTACTTCTGATGATGAAGAGCCTTCAGGAAAAAATTCATGGTTTCTCGGAGAAGCGACTTATCAGATCAATCAGTCAAATACAGTTGGCGTAAGTTACGGAACTGAAAGAGGCGGACTGAAATGTACTAACGGTATCTGCAGATATGTAAATCCTTTTTCAGGATTCAGACTAACGGTCGCAACACAATTTTAATTTTCAGTAGTTTTAAATTTTATCCATTTATAAGGAGCAGTAATATGCAAACAAAAAAATCTATCACCGGACTTTTATTTTTTATCTGTATAATAATTTCAACTGTATTATTTTATTCATGCGAAAGCAATGATTCGCCGGTTACAAATACAACGCCTGTTTCAAATGTGCCTGTGCTGCAGCAGCCGGAAAATAATTCGACTGTTTCCACTTTGTCCCCTTCATTTAACTGGTCAGGCGTGAATTCAGCTTCTTCTTATATTTTACAGGTTTCTGAAAGTGCCGCTTTCTCGGTTTTAGTTTTAAACATAGAGGGAATTGCTTCTACTTCTTATTTGCCGGCCGCAAATGTCTTAAATGACAGTACGACATATTACTGGAGAGTAAAAGGCGTTAATACAACAGACTCGACCGACTGGTCATCAGTTTACGGATTTGCTGTTTCACTCGAATCCATTAATCCGACAAATAAAGTTTTGGTGGAATTATTTACAAACACAAGCTGCATTCCGTGTGTCGAAGCGAATCAGTATCTTGACGTGATAAACAGTAACTCCGGTATTACGATAAATGACCTGAATGTAATTATTATCAGAGTGCATACAACTTTATATGCAGGCGATCCTTTTTATTTATACAATCAGGAGGATAACAATGCGAGAATGTCAGTATATCCCGGCACTCCGACCTCCAATCCAAGAGGTTATCTTCTCGGCGCATTTATGTCAAATTTCAGCTCGGCGGCGTGGACAAATAAGCTGAATGAAAAACTATCCGTGACAAGATCTTTTGCAGTTAATCTCAGCAATACATACGATCCGGTGTCGCGCAGCGGAGATATTTCGGTAAAGATCAAACAGGTATCAGGCGCGACGCTCAGCGACTTAGTTTATCATGTGGTTTTGACAGAAAGTGAAATTCAGTACAATGCGCCAAACGGAGAGACGATGTTTGAAAATACTTTAAGAGATCTTATAACTCCTCCGGCAGGTCAGCCGCTGAATATATCAGCCGGACAGACTAACAGTTACAATCATAATTACAGTATCCCGTCTGAGATCAATCATGATCATGCATACATAACCGTATTCGCACAGAGGACTACTTCAGTAAGCGGAGTAAAGGAAGTAATGGGAGTGGAGAGAGTGAAGATAAGATAATTTAAAATTCTTTAGACATAAATTTTTGCGGGAAATGACAAAAAGTTGTTTCCCGTTTTATATAATAATGATGGAATTAAGAATATAATTTTTTATAACTATAATTTTTAAACATAAAACAGCAATTGATTATATTTGAAAAATATCATCGGAAAAAGAAACTGGGTTCTACTTCTATCTTAAAATTTTCATTAAAACCTTTCCATTTTCTATCATCCAATATTTTCAAAAGTTTGTCATAATATAAATCGTTTATTACAGCTATTCTTTTAAAATAAATAGTTTCTATATGATTTAAAACTAATACTTCTGAATTCTTTTTTCTTTTCCCATCCGGAAAATTGTTCCAGTATCTCGCAACTATAACTTCCCAGGGAATTTGATCATTTGCTTCTGAAAAATCTTCAAAAAATTGCGTTTCATTTGAAGCGGCATTACCGTTTGTAAACAGGCATTTTTTATTAGATAATAATTTTTTTAAATCTAATTCAATGAAAAAAAATTTTTCTTGCTGATCAATGAAGTTGTAAAAAGTATGTGTATGCGGAATAAAGTATAAAGGTACATAATTGTGCAAATATCCGTGATCATTGTCTTTAATTATAATTTTTTTAAAATGTCTCTTATTTTGAACATCCATATTCGACACATCAAAAAATGATATTCTTTTACTGCGTATTTCATTTTTCGAATAAATTCCGTTTTTAATTATGCTTACAAAATTTTTTATATGTGCAAAGTAATATAAATACATATTTGTTATTGTTTTACAGATTCAAATGAAATAAGAAATTAGATTTTGGTAGTTGCTAATTTTTACTTTTTGATGTGTCACTCACATGAAATGCTTCGATGGTATTTTGTTCGGAATAATTTGTTTTAACTTCCTTTAAATCAATATAATGATAAATTTCAACGTCAAGATTTTCGAGCTTAGATAAATATTTATACATTAACTCTTTTACATCAGCCCATTTTAACCCGCCATTCATAGTTCCAAGCAATGGAAATGCAATTGAGAGAATACCTTTCTTTTTATATTCATTTGAAAATTTTTGCAAACCAAGTTCAATATATTCCAGTTTAGAATTATGTTTCCAATGGTTCTTAGTCGGGAAATTCAAAATCCAGGGAGATGATTTTTTGTAAAGAAATAATATGCCGGGTTTAATAAGTCCCTTCTTACATTGATCAGCATATACTTTAAACATTTCGGGATACCTATTTTTAAATTCCAGAGCAATTCCTTTCCCCATAACTCCAACACAATTTACAGTATTTACAATGGTCTGTGAATTACTTTCAAAAATATTTCCTTCTATTTCAATAATATTTGCCATGAATTAAGTTAAAAATTTAAAGTAAAATTTAAAATTCATTTTAATTATACTTTAGGAGTTCACATTCTTTGTTTTAAATATTAAAATGATTCATTATTACAGAATCTGTCAAGAATAGGATACCGCATTTATAATTTAAGAATTGATTTGACTTTTATCATTAACTAAATTTGCATCAGTCAAACCAAAAAATAATATTAATGAAAAAAATTTACCTTCTGTCAGTTTTAATCTGTTTAAGTTTTTTATCTTCCTGTGTTGATGATTCCGGAAATCCCGGTGTTAACAATCCTCCGCCTGTATTCAGTTATGACGAAACCGAAGCTTCGTTTTGCATGACACTTGCTTCGCTTAGTTATACTGCTGAAAATAATCCCGCATATGTGCGTGACTCTCTTATATTACAATTAAAGAATAATAATTATGCAACCGGCGGAGACTGGAAACTGGACTGGGGACCAGCACTTTCTTCGCAAAACGGAAATATGATGTATGTTGCTAAAGATACTACTGTTACGCCGGCTGCTTATTGTATTGCCATCCGCGGAACGGACTGGTGTTTCCCTTATGACTGGGAAGAAGATATCGGTGCAATTGAGTTTGTCAGATATCCATGGGGAACATCGGAAGATTCAGTTTCATACGGCGCTTTGTTTGGTCTGGATTCTCTTTTGATAATGAGAGATTCCGCAACCGGAAAAACTCTCGCTCAATATCTTAACGGATTCAGCGACAGTACAAATCAAATGTACATTACCGGTCACAGCCTCGGCGGAATGCTCGCTACTATGCTGTCCGCATGGTTTATTGATAACGGTTACACGTCAAGATTCAGTCTTAATACATATACTTTTGCAGCTCCGAGCTGCGGTAATGCCCAGTTCGCTCAGCACATCGCGCAAAAAATTTCAGCAACCAATTCAGAATTTTACAGAGTTGTAAACCCGAATGATCTTGTACACTATTTTTACGGCGATATATCGACTGTAATTGTAAATCAGATCCCGACATCAATTCCTTATTCTATTGATGCGGTGCTTTTTGCAATGGATGTTTATTTTACAAAGTATAATCTCATCTACCAGCATGTCGGAACCAAAGTCGAACTAAACGGTCCGACAACTCCGGTACCATGTAATTTTCCTTCAGGCTCTTTGGAAAATTATGAATGCTGGGTCGCCTTTGAACATACGACAAGCACATATCTTTATTTACTAAATGCGCCTATAACGAATACAGGCAATACTCCGTGTAAATGGAAAAATCCCTGACTTAAAATCTGACACATTAAATTTATTTCGGTATAAAAATCCTTCTCCTGATTACTTAACAGGAGAAGGTTTTTTATATATAACACTTCTTTCCAATCTGAATTTTCACAAACAGAGAATTTTAATTTTTTTAAATTGGCTGAACAGTATTATATTTGTATGGAAAATATGATGAACTATGACACGAAAATTATTAACAGTGAATATTTGTATTTATGTTTTGATGAATTGTCTGACAATATCCGTTTTGCCGGCACAGGATCAAAGTCAGACGTCTGATACAACGGATATGAGAAATTCCTTCCGCGAAGAAATTCTGATGGAAAGTTTTGATGATGACACGGAAGATCCCGATATTCTCGAAGATCTGGAAACCCTCCGGAGAAATCCGCTTGACCTAAATAAAGTCACATTTGATGAACTTGCGCAGATCCCTTTTTTAAACTCTGTGACTGCGCGCAATATTATAAATCACCGCAATGAAATCAATAGATTCCAATCAAAACGCGAATTGCTTAATGTCAATGGTATGACTGCAGAACTTTATGAGAAAATTAAAATTTATCTCATAGTCAGAAAATCCGCTTCCGACATAACAATCGATGAGACAGGCGTTGTTTATAAAACTTCCGGGCTGAAGATTTTTGATAAAATTAATACGCGTATAAGATCAAGATTTATGCAGGACCTTCAGACAAAGATGGGATATTTAACTGAGAAGTACGAAGGATCCAAGCCAAAACTTTATACAGGTCTGAAATCAAAATACGGAAAAACAGGATCGATTTTTGAAATTAATCTGACAATGGAGAAAGATCCCGGAGAAAAATATTTTAATGATTTTATGTCAGGATATATTGCTGCTGAAAACATATTCGGATTGAGAAAAATTATTGCAGGAGATTATTCGCTGAACTTCGGTCAGGGACTTACACTATCCGGCTCCGGATATTTTTCTAAAGGGATTGATGCAGTAAGTCCGGTTAAAAGAAAAGGCAAAGGGATAAAAGGATACACTTCTGTCAGCGAATCACAGTTTTTCAGAGGTGCTGCGCTGAGTTACGGGCTTGGCGATTTTATTGCAGATCTGTTCTATTCAGATAATTACTTCGACGCAAGCATAGACAACCATTCCGGAAATGTTTCTTCATTTTATAATGACGGATATCACCGTACTTCATCTGAAATCGGAAGAAAGAATTCCGTTAAGGAAAAATTATACGGAGGAAGGGTATCATACTCTAAAGGTTTTTTCAGATCGGGCATAACTTACTGGACGGGAAAATTTTCTAAACCAGTTTTAAAGGATTCAGTAAAGGAGCTGTATAATTTCAGCGGAGATAGATCCGGATCGATAGGCGCAGACTATGATGTTCTGTTTAAGAACATGAATTTTTTCGGAGAATGGACTTATTCAAATTCAGGTGTAATAGCTTCAATAAACTCCGTTTCAATTACATTTCTTAAGAAAGCAGAGCTTGTGTTTTCTTACAGAAATTATTCTTATAATTTTATTTCAATTCACTCGTCAGGATTCGGCGAAAGGAGTGGGGAGACAAGAAACGAAAGAGGATTTTACGCAGGAATGACTCTGATACCATTTAAAGGACTGACGCTTAATGCATATTTCGATCAGTATAAATTTCCGTACAGAACTTTTCAGAATCCGCTGCCGGTTTCCGGAAGAGATTTTCTGTTAAATGCTGACTGGAAGGTTAAAAAAGAATTCACATTAAATCTTAAAATTAAAAACGAGATCAAAGGTGACATTCAGTCTGTTCAGGATACAAACCAAAGAAGCGTAAAAATTTCAGATCAGAGAAATCAGTTTAATGCCAGAGCGGGATTTGTTTATCAGATTTCTAAAGAAGTTAGATTCAGAAGCCGTTATGAATATGTACGTGTAAAATATGAAGAGTCAGGACTCAGCGCAAAAGGGATGCTGTTTTTTTCCGATATGAGAATAAATCCTTTACCGGGAATAATTTTTGACATCCGTGTAATTTTTTTCGATACTCAGAATTATGACAGCAGAATTTACGAATATGAAAATGATATTAAAGGAGTGATGTCAAATACAGCTCTTTATGGAAAAGGCAGAAGGTGGTATGCAGTCATGAAGTATAAGCCGTTTCCTTTATTTGAAATTTCCGCAAAATACTCCGAGACATATACAGACGGGGTGAAATATGTTGGCAGCGGTAATGATAGAATAGACGGAGATGTAATAAACAGACTGAATGTAGGAATGGAGATTTTATTTTAAATTGCATTCGCTGGTATTCATTGAGTCACCCGCTG
>DDUU01000022.1:0-33761 GCA_002344965.1 Candidatus Tepidiaquacellales bacterium UBA2330
TACATTTAATTTGATTAAATGCGAAAAAAACAGAATAAAATATTATACCTTTTAATAAAATGACTTAAAGTTTAAATTACATGAATTTATTTAAAGGCTTTGACAAACTACAGGGCTGATTTACATTTACACACAAATTATTCCGACGGAGTGCTTTCTCCATCAAGACTGATTGATCTGGTAAGAAAGCATGACATTTCAGTAATAAGCATTACTGATCATGATAATGTAAGCGGAATTGATGAAGCTCTGGAATACGGTTCACTTAACGGCATAAAGGTCATTCCCGGAGTCGAAATCAGCGCAGATATTGAAGAACAGGAGATTCATATTCTGGGTTATTTTCTTGATTACAAAAACCCTGCACTCACAGAATTCTTAAAAAAATCCAGACAGAAAAGACTCGAAAGAAATGCAAAGATAGTATATAAACTAAATGAGCTGGGGAGTAAGATAAATTTTGAAGACATTCTGAAAAAAGTCGGAACGGGCTCTTCACTGGGGAGACCGCATATTGCAATGGAGCTTCATGATGAAGGTTTTGTCAAGACTTATTATGAAGCATTTTACAAATATATAGGAGATGATAAGACAGCTTTTGTAAGAAAATCAAATCCTGATACAAAGGAAGTGATAGATCTTATTTCTCAATGCAAAGGACTTTCCTTTATTGCTCATCCGGGCAAGCTGATAAGAGATGATTTATTAATGAAACTCATAGAGCAGGGAATTGACGGAATTGAGCTTGTGCATCCTTCGCATGACAAAGAATCAATGAGTTATTTTAACAAAATCATTTCGGAAAAATTTTTATTGTCGAGCGGAGGATCGGATTTTCACGGCGGCATAAAAAACGACTCCGGCAGTCTCGGGAAATTTGTAATCAGTGAAACGGAAATTATCAATATGAAAAGAAGATTATTCATTTAAATAAAATATGATAAAAGAGACAGAAGGAAATTTAAATACTCAGGATTTAAGAATAGGAATAATAATCAGTAAGTTCAATGAACCTGTTACAGGAAATCTTTTAAAAGGAGTATTGCAGGCGCTTAAAAACAACGGGATTGAGGAAAAGAATATTGAAGTTTTTTATGTGCCCGGCGCCTTTGAAATTCCGGCTGTATTAAAAAAACTTTGCAAAAAAAATACAGACGTTAAAACATTTGACGGATTCATAACTCTCGGCTGCGTTATAAAAGGCGAGACTGCTCACTTTGAATATATCTGCGACAGCGTTACGCACGGCATTAACAGCATTACGCGTGAATTTGAAATTCCCGTCGCTTTTTGCGTACTGACCTGTTACACTCCGGTTCAGGCTTTTGAGAGAAGTATGATCCCTCCGGATTCGGAAAATAATAAAGGTTATGAAGCCGCATTATCAGTTATAGAAATGATTAATTTAATGAGAAAGATCTGAAGAAAGTGCAATACATTGCCGCAGGTAAATTTAAAACCTATAAATCTGCAATTGAATATCTGTTCGGGCTCGAAAGAGCTGGTATTAAATATGACCTCACAAATATTTCAAAGCTTTTAAAGACAGCCGGAAACCCGCATCTGAATTTTAAGTCTATTCATATCGCCGGAACAAACGGGAAGGGTTCTGTATCTTCAATTTTAAATTCAGCTCTTATCGAATCAGGAATTAAAACAGGACTTTACACTTCGCCTCATATTACAGACTTCAGGGAAAGAATACTTGTGAACGGAAAATTCATTTCAAAAAAATTCATAACGGATTTTGTAAATGAAATGTATTCTCATATAGAAAAGATCAAACCGAGTTTTTTTGAAGTTACAACTGCACTGGCATTTGCTTATTTCAGTAAAATGAAAACGGAATATGCCGTTATAGAGACGGGACTCGGCGGAAGACTTGATTCTACAAATATTATTACCCCTGTTGTTTCAGTAATCACAGGTATTTCAATAGATCATACTGATTATCTGGGCAAAAGCATTTCATCCATTACCGCAGAGAAGGGCGGAATAATTAAGAAAGATATCCCGGCTGTTGCCGGAAAGCTTACTAATGTATCAAAAAGAATTCTTTCCAGGATCGCTTCAGAAAAAAATTCCTCAATAACTTTTTCTGACTTTAATAATTTAATTAGAATTACCCGAAGGAAGGAAAACGGTTTTTACTTTACAATTGAAAAAAATCCAGCGGAATATTTTTTTCCTGTTACAGGAGATTATCAGTCAATAAATATAAATACAGCAATATACTGTCTCAAAATTCTGAAAGACAATAAAGGTCCGGATGTCGGCATGAGAATTTTCAAAAAATCACTGTTCAGGTTAGTAAAGAATTCTCACTACAGAGGCAGGTTTGAGTTAATATCAAAGAATCCGAAAGTAATTATTGATATATCTCACAATCTTCAGGGAATAGAAAACATTGAAAATAATCTGAAGTATTTTAAATTTAATAAAGCGGTAATAATTTTCGGTATGATGAATAATAAAAATTATACCGGCTGTATTAATGAACTTAAGCGGCTGAAGCATCCCGTTATATTTACGAAACCTGATTACAAAAGAGCAGCAGAACCGGAAACATTGTTCAGCATTACAAAAAAAGACTCTGTAAAATTCGCTCTCAGAAAAAACGTAAAAGAAGCATTTGAGCTTGCAAGCAGTATGACAAGGAAAAATGATCTCATTCTTGTAACAGGTTCTTTTTTTCTTGTAAGTGATTTTCTGAGATTCTTTAATCAGTTAAAATAGTCGATATAAAATTTTATATTTAACAAATTATTTTTTACATAAAACAAATGAATACTGAAGACATCAGGAAAATCGGTATAATCGGTTCAGGTACGATGGGCAGGGGAATAGCGATTTGTTCGGCACTTGCCGGTTTCGAAACAGTTATAAATGACATCAGTGCTGAAGCGTTAACAAATTCCGGATCCGCAATAGAGAAAATACTATCCGTTTCCTCTGAAAAGAAAAAAATAACTGAAGAAGAAAAGAACGCGGCTTTGAGCAGAATTATTTATGCTTCTGATTTTAACTCGCTTAAAGATTGTGATTTCATAATTGAAGCAGCTGCGGAAGATGAGCTGATAAAGAAAGATATTTTCTCGCGTCTTGACAGCATCTGCAGATCCGATGCTATACTTTCTACAAACACTTCATCCCTGTCTGTTACAAATATCTCGGCTGCAGTAAAAAATAACCCGGGCAGGGTAATCGGGATGCATTTTTTTAACCCTGCTAACATTATGAAACTTGTAGAGATAGTAAAAGGTGATTTCACATCTGAAGATACTTTGAAGACAACAACTGAACTTACAAACAAGCTGAATAAAACTCCTGTAACGGCAAAGGATACTCCGGCATTTATAGTAAACAGGATAGCGCGTCCGTTTTACGGTGAAGCTTTGAAAATACTTGCTGAAGGAACGTCTGATCCGGAGACAATTGACAAAGTTATGAAAGAGTGCGGAAAGTTTGCAATGGGACCTTTTGAACTGATGGATCTGATAGGAATAGATGTGAATTTTTCAGTAACTAAGTCAGTATATGAAGCATTTTTCAATGACCCGAAATACAGACCGAGTTTTATTCAGAAAAAAATGACAGATGCAAATATGCTGGGCAGAAAGACCGGCAGAGGTTTTTATAATTACAATAAATGAAAATGCAGGCTGCAAAAAGCAATAACGGTAAATTTAAAGCCGGTGATACTGCAGAGTTCAGATCAATTCTGAATTCACATTCACTTAAGGTAACGAAACCCAGAATTGAAATTATGAAAATTCTGAAATCAAACCATAAACCTCTGACCATTTCGGAAATTTCCGGTAAACTAACAAATAAAAAAACTGACCTTGTAACAGTATACAGAACGATGAATCTGTTTGAAGAGCTTGGGATAGTAAATCAGATCGATTTTAAGGATGAGTATAAAAGATATGAACTGATTTATGACAGACATCACCATCACCATATAGTATGCAGAAAATGCAGGAAAGTTGAAAATGTAGAAACATGTCTTCCGGAAGGATTTGAAAAGTTACTTTTAAAAACAGGTTATTCTGAGATAACTCATTCGCTTGAATTTTTTGGAATTTGCGGAAGCTGTAAAACTGCATAGCGGGAATTTTTAAAAAAAATTAAAACCAAAAATTGATAAAAGCTATTATATTTGATCTTGATAACACTCTGGTGGATTTTATGCTGCTGAAGCGGGCTGCGGTAAACGCGGCTGTGTATGCAATGATTGACGCCGGATTGAAATTAACTCCTGATGAGATCCGTGATATGATAAACAATATTTATGACTCGGAAGGAATTGAGTATCAGCAGGTTTTTGATAAACTATTGAAAGAAGCGCTCGGCAAAGTGGATTATAAAATAATGTCAGCAGGAATAGTTGCATACAGGAAAGCGAGAGAAGCAGCTCTGAAGCCGTATCCGGGCGTGCTGCCTACGCTTATTGAACTTATAAAAATGGGATTAAAGCTTGCGGTAGTTTCAGACGCTCCTTCAAAGGAAGCATGGCTGAGACTGTCATATATTAATTTTCATCATTTGTTTGATGTAGTCATTACATATGATGAGACAAGAGAAAGAAAACCATCTCCGGTACCTTTCAATCTTGCATTAAAAGAGCTCGGATTGAAAGCTGACGAATGTCTTATGATAGGCGACTGGGCTGAAAGAGATATGGTCGGTGCAAAATCAGTCGGAATGAAAACCGTGTTTGCCAGATACGGAGATACGTTTAATACGGTTAATCCGGATTCAGATTATGATATAAACTCCATTTCGGAGCTGACGGATATTGTAAAAAAAGAAAATGGCATAACAAAATAATATTATTATGATCAGAGGAATGGGTATAGATATAATTGAAGTAAAGAGAATAAGAAAAATCATGGAAGATTACGGGGACAGATTTCTCAAAAGAATACTTACGGAAAATGAAATAAATTACTGCATGAAATTCTCAAAACCGGAGCTTCATCTTGCGGGCAGATTTGCCGCAAAGGAAGCTTATTCAAAAGCTATCGGCACAGGAGTAGGAAAAAGTTACAGCTGGAAGGATATTGAAATTCTTAATAATGAAAAGGGAAAACCGTATATCGTTCATATAAAGGAATCAGAGTATTCCGTTTTTAAATTTGAGGTAAGCATTTCGCATACTGAAGAATATGCATGCGCTGCAGTCAGCTGTGAGGAAACTGCTTAGATGAGATACTTATTATTTTTATTTTTAACATTAATTTTATTTTCTTGCGCATCTTCAGAATATGATATCAGAAAAGATATTACCGGCACATGGATCATTCAGCATCAGAATGCGGGAAACAGCAGCTATGAAAGAAATTATTATCAGTTCATATTTCAAAAAGATTCATTTTTTATAGAGATGGGATTAGTCAGTGATGATCCGGGTAAGAATGCCGAGCCATTCAGGGCAAAAGGTTTGTATAAAATTTACGGTAATGTAATAAGTATGAAAGGGGTTGCTAAAGCCGAAGGATTTACAAAATACAACGCAGACTTTGAAGAAAAATTTGATTACATATTTGATAAGAATACAATGGATTTATTCCCTCACGGTAATATTTTTTACAATGGTTTCTATCTTATCAGAAGATTCTGAGTATTTACATTAATCTACCCAGTCACATATAAAAACATTAGTCTCGCCTTTTACTTTACCGTTTCTGTTTGAGCAGAACGCTAACTTTTTACCATCAGGTGAAAACATAGGGAATCCGTCAAACTCATTATGAAAAGTAATTCTTTCAAGTCCTGTTCCGTCAATATTAATTTTAAAAATGTCAAAATTTCTTTTATCTTCATTATCTATATTTGAACAGAAGAGAATTTTCTGACCGTCAGGAAAAAAGAAAGGAGCGAAGTTAGCGGCGCCGTTGTTTGTTACCTGGATTTTATTTTTTCCGTCGGCATCCATTATCCAGATATCAAGTTTTGAAGGTTTAATAAGACCTTCGGAAAGCAGGTTTTTATATTCTTTAATCTCATCATCATTTGCAAAAGTTGTCCGTCGGTAAATAATTTTTTTCCCGTCATAAGAAAAAAACGGTCCGCCGTCATAACCTAACTCGTCAGTAAGCTGCTTGACATCGCTTCCGTCAATGTTCATGGTATATATATCAATATCACCGTTTCTTGTAGAAGTAAAAACTATTTTATCTTCAGCCGGCGAGACAGTTGCTTCGGCGTCATATCCTTTTTCCGAAGTTATCTGTTTCAGATTAGTGCCGTCTTCATTCGCGGAAAAAATATCATAAGAGTCATAAAGCGCCCAAACATAACCCTTTGAGAAATCCGGTTTATGCGGACATTCTGTGTCATTTAAATGCGTTGAAGCAAAAACAACTGTCTTATTATCGGAAAGATAATATGCGCAGGTAGTTCTGCCTGTTCCTGTACTGACAAGTTTTTTATTACTGCCGTCCGGATACATTGTGAAAATCTGATCACATTTCAGATCACCGTTTGTGGACTGAAAGGAAAACTTTTTCCCGTCAGGAGAAAAATAGCATTCGGCGTTTTCACCGCCGAAAGTAAGCTGTGTAATATTTTTTAAATGGACTTCTTCCGGCAACCGAAGTGAATCACTAATTGAATCTGAAGTTTGTTTTTCGGCATTATTGCCGCAAGAGCTGAAACAGATAAAGAAAGCTGAAAATACTGAAACAATAATTCTAAAGTTCAAATCTTGTAACACTGAATACTCCTTCCTGATTCGTAATTTTATCAATTATCTGATTAAGTTGTTTTAGATTTTGAATACTGAGAATCAATGTCCCTTCAAACATCGAACTCTTTGTTTTAATGTCAACACTTTTTATGTTGGTATGGAAATTTTTGGAAATTGTTTTGGTGATTTCGTTAAGTATTCCCGGTCTGTCTTCGCCGATAATTTTTACGCCGCCTGTGAATTCACCGGAATCCGCTTCATTCCAGTTAATATTAATGATTCTCTCCGGTTCTTTAAGATAAAGGTTAAGAATATTTTTACATGTCTTTCTGTGAATTCTGATTCCTTTTTCCTGACTAATAAAACCGATGACTTCATCTCCGGGTATCGGATTGCAGCATTTAGCATATTCATATTTTATGCCTTTAATATTCTGAGATGAGCCGTTACCAATGAAAATACCGTTAGTAGAATTTCTGGCTTCATCAACATATTTATCAAAATTATCAGCATCATTCTCACTTCCTGCATCCTGCGAGGGTGATTTCTGATCAAGGGTTGTGATCCTGTTTTTATCTGACAGGAAATCAAGTACTGCATTTACTTTAGATTCATCAATAGAAATTGAATGAAAGAAATTGCCGGTATCCTTATACTTAAATTTATGAACGACTTTAGAAAGGTCCTCGTCAGAAAGTTTCAATTTTAATTTTTTTACTTTCTTTTCCCAGAGTTCTTTTCCTTTCTGTATCAGGTTTCTTTTTTCCGTGTTAAAAAATTTTCTGATATCAGATTTTGCTTTATGCGTTACAGCAAATTTTTCCCAGTCAATTTTCGGACTCTGATTTTTTGAAGTAAGAATTTCTATCTGGTCACCGCTTTTCAGAAGCGTATCAAGTGTAACAATTTTACCGTTAACTTTTGCTCCGATACACTTCATGCCGACCTGAGTGTGGATGTCAAAAGCAAAATCGATTGCAGTAGCGCCGGCGGGAAGAATTTTCAGATCACCTTTTGGAGTAAAGCAATAAATTTCGTCCTGATATAAATTAAGTTTAAAGCTTTCCATCACCTGAGACGAAGTTTCGTCTTTAGAAGAGTTCTCAATACTTTCCCTGACAGCTTTCATCCATTCCTCAAGTTTTTTATCATGAATGTTATTATTCTCTTTGTATTTCCAGTGAGCGGCAATACCTTTTTCTGCAACTTCATTCATCTCTCTGGTGCGGATCTGGACTTCAAACATTTTCCCTTCTTTACTGATTAGTGTAGTATGAATGGACTGATATCCATTCTGTTTCGGAAGGGAGATATAATCTTTAAATCTTTCAGGAACCGGGATATAAATTTCCGAACAGATGCCGTAAACTGAAAAGCAGTCATTTTTATTTTCTGTGTCAAGCACGATTCTGATAGCAAACAGGTCGAAAAGTTCTTCGAATGATTTATTTCTGCTGATTATTTTTTTATAAATGCTGTAAAGATGTTTAGCTCTTCCGTAAATTTCAAATTTGTAGCCATCTTCATTTAATCTTTCTTTAAGAGGTTCAATAAATTTTTTAATGATTTTCTCACGCTCTCTTTTTTTTGCCTGAAGTTTTTTGGCAATTTCGTCATAAGCAGATCGGTTAAGATATTTGAAGGACATGTCTTCAAGTTCGGTTTTTACAGAAGAAAGTCCGAATCTGTTAGCAAGGGGAGCAAAAATTTCAAGAGTTTCCTGCGCGAGTCTCATTTGTCTTTCATTAGAAAGGAACTCCAGAGTTCTTAAATTATGAAGTCTGTCAGCAAATTTTATCAGAATGACTCTGATATCAGAGGTCATAGAGAGAAGCATTTTTTTATACGACTCCACCTGCTTCATTTCATAATTCTCAAACATACCTTCGATCTTAGTGGCTCCGTCCACAATGTCGGCGATTTCAGGTCCGAACTCTGCGCTGATATCATCCAGAGTAAACGGAGTATCTTCAACAACATCATGAAGTAATGCAGAAGCTATAGAAACAGCATCCAGCGGAATTTCCTGAGCAAGAATAATAGCAACTTCATACGGATGTGAAAAGAAAGGTTCACCTGAAGCACGCTTGGCATTTTTATGAGCTTCATAAGCAAATTTAAACGCCCTTGTGATCAGCTTTTCATTTGAGAGACCTGCCGGTAAATTTTTTTTACTGTGATAAAGCAGATCGTCTAATTTCTTTTTATAAAAATTATTAAACATTTAGTATGAAATATCCTAATTCAGGTTTGCTCTTAATTTAACAAAACAAATTGATAAAGTGAATAGATGAAAAAGGACTTAACTTTTAATTTTAGTGCAGGAAACGTTAAAAAATGGGGATCCGGAGACGGAAGGGTAATGCCGGGAGTTAAAAATCAGAAAAAAAAATTTTAATTTACTTTCTATGTTCCGAAAATCCGGTCTCCGGCATCACCGAGACCCGGGATGATATAACCTTTTTCATTGAGTTTTTCATCGAGACTACAGGAAGTAATTTCAATATATTTTTTTTCATTTTTCCCGAATCTTTTTTCAATCGCTTCAATACCTTCCGGAGCACAGAGCAGTGAAACCACTTTTATTTTTCTTATGCCCATATTTAAAAGGTATTCAATTGTAAAAATCACACTGCCTCCGGTTGCGATCATCGGATCAAGGATAATTACAGTTGCATCTTTTTTATTCTGAATTTTAGGAAAGCGGAAATAATACTGAACGGGTTTCAGAGATTTTTCGTCACGGTAAATTCCGATATGGCTTGTAATAATTTCAGGGTAGAGATCAGTAAAACCTTTTGTCAGTCCGAGCCCTGCTCTCAGTATAGGAAGAAGGACAATGGTTTCGTTTATCTTCTTTCCTTCAATTTTTTTAAAAGGAGTATTAACGGATTTATTTACAAGCTTAAGAGAGGAAAAAGATTCAGCAGCAAGGATATATGAGATCCTGTCCAGCGATTCTTTAAATTCAGCCTGCGGAGTTTTTTTATCTCTCATAACGGAGAGATAATGCTGAACAAGCGGATGAGATATTAACTTAATCTTCTTCAAATTTAATTACTGTAAAAGGTTCACTATTAATTCCGTATTAACATTCTGAGTGGTTTTTACGGACTGACTTCCAGCGGAAATTTTCATAGTAAGATCAAGATTTGTATTTGTTTCTTTTTTTGTCACGCAACCTTTTGTAATATTAAAAATTATCACTCCTTTACCACCGGTTTTGGAATCTTCTACTTTGTAACTCATATCTTTATCCTTAATTTCTTTTTCAATGAAATCAACTGCCAAATCAGCGTCAATAGTCAGAAAGGTCTGTTTGTTATCTTCTTTGACTTCTTTAAGTTTGTAGCTAAGTGAATTTCTCACCGGGAAAATGAGCATTTGAGTTTCATAAGATCTTGTCCAGGATGAATCCACATAGACCGGATTATCGGGAAACATCTGAAACTGCTGCTGCAGAACTGCTTTGATAGCGTCTTTTCCGAAAGAGTCTTTAAGAGTTTCTTTTTGTTCCTTGGTCAGGGTATCACCGAGAGCTTTAAACATTTTTTCATAAACGCTTTCAAGACCGTAGACATCTGATATTTCACCATTCGGAGTAACTCTTGCATAAAAATCTTCACCCATTATAGCATTATACTGAAGGAAATCCGGTTTGGAATAGATTGAATCTTTTATGTTTGAATTGTAAGTAAGACTTACGGAAGAATCAGCTGAAGACAGATTGGAAATAATGGTGATACTGTCGAAAGTAATTTTGTAACTTACAATACCTGCAGATGTAATTTCAGTAACTTCTTCCTTATAATAATAATTAATATCCTGCACTGAAGTGATTTCTTTATCCTGAGTCATGGGGCTTTTTTCCTTAGAAGTTGTTTTTGCATTCATTCTGTAACTGAGAACGTCACCTACTTTCGGTTTAAGAAGGAGATTCACTTTTACGCCAATGTCATCTTTAGTAATAAGATTTGTATTAACTGTATCGGATCCTTTTCCGGAATTTCCGTTATCTTTTTTTTCATCGCATCCCTGAAAAATTATAAATGAAAACACAGTGAAAAAGAGGGTTGATAAAATGTATTTGATTGAAATATTAGGCATTGAATAGTATTGGTTTGATTGTAAAAAGTCAGGTAATATACCATTAATAGGCTAGAGTTTCAAAGTAAATTTGCGGTGTGGTTATTAATTTTAGGGAGTTTTGGAATAAATGAGCCGGAATTGGTTTGGTAGCACGGAATTAAATTCCGTGCTACAGGTCATAAACCATTTAAATGGTTTATGACCCCGACACCTCATCATTTATCATTCAACCAATCCCCACAAAAAATACCATATCTAATTTTAAGTGGTTTGAAATTCAAAATATAAAAATATATTTTACCAACTTAATTTATAAGGGCGATTAGCTCAATTGGCTAGAGCACCTCGCTTACACCGAGGGGGTTATAGGTTCGAGTCCTTTATCGCCCACTTAGTTTCAGAAAATAAGTAATCCGGTGTATTACCGGACTACTTATTTCTTTTTAAACCTCTCATAAATTAAAGAAATCTGAAAATTCTCATTGAAAAATTCAAAAGTAAATTAAGTTTTTAATGAAGAATAAATTATTATTTCTTTCTTCCCTTGTCTTGGTTTTTATAATTAATTTATTCGCCGGTAATATTGATCCATACTACTACACGATACTTATTTATATAGGCATTAATATTATACTCGCTTCAAGTCTTAATCTCATAAATGGATATACTGGTCAGTTCTCTCTGGGACATGCGGGGTTTATGGCAATCGGAGCTTATCTTTCTGTTTCATTCAGTACTTACTTCGCTCCGTTTTTTATTGAATCTTTCGGTCAGGGTATTTTCGGAAATACAATTTCATTTATTATTCTTCTTCTGATAGGAGGAATTGCTGCTGCTATTGCCGGAATTATTGTCGGCGTTCCTTCACTTAGACTTAAAGGTGATTATCTTGCAATTACTACTTTAGGATTTGCCGAGATCATCAGGGTTATTATTCAGAGTCTTGATGTAGTCGGCGCTTCGCAGGGATTCAGAGGTGCTTACATTTTTGAAAACGGAATGAAAGCTGCAATGATACCTGCTGATATGTCTTCTGTTCCTTATGTATTTTATTCAGTACCTAAATACACTAACTTTTTCTGGACCTTTGCTTTTGTCGTTATAATAATTTTCTTTATCAGCAATCTCATGAGCTCTTCTTACGGAAGAGGTTTTCTTGCTGTTAAAGATGATGAGATCGCAGCCGAATCAATGGGAGTCAATACTACTAAATTCAAAGTAATAGCATTTGTCAGCGGTGCTTTCTTTGCGGGAATTGCAGGCGCGCTTTACGGTCACTTTAATCTTTATATTAATCCTGAAGATTTTAATTTCCTGAAATCCGTTGAAATAGTTGTCATGGTTATACTCGGAGGAATGGGTAGTATGATAGGTGTTATCATAGCCGCTGTTATTTTAACGATCCTTCCCGAATTCCTTAGAGGCATTTCTGAATACAGGATGATCATTTATGCGCTGCTGCTTATTATTATGATGCTGCTGAGACCGCAGGGTTTGTTCGGTGTTCAGTTAAGACCCGGGAAAAAAAATAAAAATAAATAAATGAGTTTACTTGATATAAAAAATTGCACAATGAAATTCGGCGGACTCACATGTGTGGACAGTTTAAATACTCATGTAGGAAAAGATGAACTTGTGGGTATGATCGGTCCGAACGGCGCCGGCAAAACGACTGTATTTAATATTATTACAGGTGTATATAATCCAAGCAGTGGAGATGTCCTTTTCAAAGAAAAAAGCGTTGTTCCTTTAAAACCTTATGAAGTCGCTGAAACCGGTATCAGCAGGACATTTCAGAATATCCGGCTTTTTCAGAGTCTTAGTGTCCGTGATAATATCAGAGTTTCTTTTGTCAAAAGCATAAATGCAGGTTTTTTTATTTCAACGCTGCAAATTGGAAATTATCTGAATGAAGAAAATGAAATTGAAGATAAAATTGATGAACTGTTGGAAATATTCGGGCTGATTGATGTAAGGGATGAATATGCAGTTTCACTTCCATACGGTGAACAAAGGAAAGTTGAAATTGTAAGAGCGCTTGCAACATCACCGGAATTGCTGCTTCTTGATGAACCGGCAGCTGGAATGAATCCCACGGAAAAGACTGAACTTATGAATCTGATCAAAATGGTAAAGGACAAATTTAAAATTTCCATCCTTTTAATTGAACATGATATGAAAGTAGTGATGGGTGTCTGCGAAAGAATAATAGTGCTTGATTACGGAAAAAAAATAGCTGAGGGAAATCCTGAAAATATTAAGAATGATCCGAAAGTAATTGAAGCTTATCTGGGAGAGTCGCATCATTGAATATTCTTGACATTAAAAATCTGCATGTTAATTACGGTGCAATCAAAGCTTTAAAAGGAATTGATCTTCATGTAAAAGACAAATCCATCGTAACTCTTATAGGAGCAAACGGTGCTGGCAAGACTACATTACTCAGAACAATCTCTTCACTTTTAAAACCTGTATCCGGAGAAATTCTATTTCATGGAAAAGACATAACTAATCTTTCACCGGATAAAATTGTCGAGACAGGAATTTCGCAATCTCCCGAAGGAAGAATGATATTTTCAAATCTTACCGTTAAGGAAAATCTGGAAATGGGAGCTTATACCAGAAAGGATAAACATAATCTTAAGGATGATCTTGATTTTGTTTATGAATTTTTTCCAAGACTTAAAGAAAGATTGAAACAGATGGGCGGAACACTAAGCGGTGGTGAACAGCAGATGCTTGCTATCTCAAGAGCGCTTATGTCGAAACCAAAACTTCTCCTTCTTGATGAACCTTCGCTCGGCATCGCGCCGCTTTTGGTTAAGTCAATATTTGAACAAATTGTTGAATTAAATAAGAAAACTGGAATTACTATCTTACTGGTAGAACAAAATGCCAATATTGCTTTATCCGTTGCAGATTACGGTTATGTAATGGAAACAGGAGAAATTATTCTCGAAGGTGATGCGAAATCGCTTTCTCAAAATGAAGAAGTAAGAAAAGCATATCTTGGCGAATAATTAAATTCTATTTTTTATATTTTCAGACTTTTGTTCAGAAATAATTTTTTACCTTTTAAATTTTTAAGACTATTCATTAAATCAGATTTCAATAATTTAAAACATAGAAAGTAATGAAATTAGCAGACAGAATGGGTAACCTCGGAACCGAAACAGCGTTTGAAGTTTTGGCAAAAGCCAGAAAGCTCGAAGCTGAAGGCAAAAGTATTATTCACCTTGAAATCGGCGAACCGGATTTTCCGACTCCGGAAAACATCTGTAATGCTGCAATTGAATCTATAAAAGCAGGTGATACTCATTACACGCCTTCTGCCGGAATTCCCGAAGTCAGAAAATCAATTGCGGATTATATCAGCAGGACAAGGGGTATTGAAGTTCATCCCGATGAAATTGTGATGACTCCGGGAGCAAAGCCGATCATGTTTTATGCAATACTCGCTCTTGTTAATCCCGGCGATGAAGTAATTTATCCGAATCCCGGTTTTCCTATTTATGAATCCATGATAAGATTTGTCGATGGCATTCCGGTTCCGCTTAAGCTGGAAGAAGATAAAAACTTTGCATTCGATCCGGAGGATCTGAGGAAACTTATTTCGCCTAAAACGAAAATGCTTATTATTAACACTCCTCAAAATCCTACCGGCGGTATCCTGACTGAAGATGTAATAAGAAAAATTGCTGACATAATCAAAGACAGGGAAGATATAGTAATATTAAGCGATGAAATTTACAGCAGACTTATTTTCCAGGGAGAGCATTTCAGCATTACGCAGATCCCCGGATTTAAAGACAGGACGATTATATTAGACGGATTCTCAAAAACATATGCAATGACAGGATGGAGAGCCGGATACGGAGTCATGAATAAAGAACTTGCGCAGTTAACTGCAAAGCTTATGACAAACAGTAATTCCTGTACAAATGCCGTTGTTCAGAAAGCGTGTATCGAGGCTTATGAAGGTCCGCAGGATTCAGTAGATGAAATGAAGAAGGAATTTATGGCGAGAAGAGATATAATAGTGGAAGGACTGAACTCTGTAAAAGGTTTTAAATGCAATATTCCGCTTGGAGCGTTTTACGCTTTTCCTAATATTACCGGTACAGGGATGAGCTCAAAAGAACTCAGCGATCATCTGCTTTATAAAGGTGGTGTTGCTGCATTATCCGGTACGGCATTCGGTGAATTCGGCGAAGGTTATCTCAGATTCTCTTATGCAAACTCAAGAGAAAATATTAAAGAAGCGATCAGAAGAATTAAAGAAGTGATCTGATTTTAGATTTTTTAATCTGAAATTTTTTAATTTAAAAATAAAACTTAATTACATTACGAGCGGATATTGTCCGCTCTTCTTATTTTTAAAATATATAATTTTAATAAACTAAAATATTTCGTGACAGCGGATTTTTTAATTATTGGCAGCGGGATAGCAGGGTTATCACTGGCATTAAAGCTTGGTAATTTAGGCACTGTTATAATCATTACTAAAAAGCAAAAGACCGAATCAAATACTAACTATGCGCAGGGCGGCATTGCAGCTGTCATGGGCGAAGATGATAATTTTGAAATGCATATCAATGATACTCTTGAATGCGGAGCCGGACTTTGTAATACGGAAGCGGTGAGGAAAATTGTTGAAGAAGGTCCGGGTATGATCAGAGAACTTATTGAGATCGGCGCAAAGTTTTCCAGAGAAAAAGGCGTTCTGATGCTGGGAAAAGAAGGCGGTCATTCAAAAAACAGAATTATTCATGCAAAAGATCTTACCGGCAAGGAGATCGAAAGAGCTCTGCTGAATAAAATATCAAAAAGTAAAAGAATCAGATTGTTTGAATACTATTTTGCAATTGACCTGCTTACAAAAAAAAATCTTAAGAAAAAACTGAGCAATGATCTGAGATGTTACGGCATATATGCATTCAATGTAAAGACCGGACAGGTCGATAAAATAATAGCTGGTACAACTATTCTGGCAACAGGAGGAGCAGGTCAGATCTATCTCCATACAACAAATCCTGCGATTGCAACTGGTGACGGTATTGCAATGGGTTACCGCGCCGGATGTAAAATTTCAAACATGGAGTTTATTCAGTTCCATCCGACTGCTCTATATGATCCTGAAAATGATGAACGAACAGGACAGGTATTTCTTATTTCTGAAGCTGTGCGCGGAGCAGGAGCAGTTCTTAAAACTTTAAAAGGAAAAGAATTTATGAGAGCATATGATAAAAGAGGTTCTCTTGCTCCAAGAGATATTGTCGCAAGAGCAATTGATAACGAAATGAAAAAAAGCGGAGACACTCATGTTCTGCTCGACCTTTCGAAAATTGGAATTGAGAAAATCAAACATGAATTCCCAAACATTTATAAATATTGTCTGAACAAAGGAATAGATATTACAAAACAAATGATCCCTGTTGTCCCTGCTGCGCATTATACCTGCGGCGGGATTAAGACGGATCTGAACGGTAAAACAAATGTGAAAGATCTTTATGCAAGCGGTGAAGTTACAATGACAGGTGTTCACGGAGCTAACAGACTGGCTTCAAACTCACTGCTTGAAGCAATGGTTTTTTCAAATGCTATTTATAAAGACATAAGCGGCAAAATGAATTCTAAAAATTATTCCCGGAAAAATCTTGCAGAAACAAAAAAAAATATATATGACTGGAATGATGACGGTATGGAAAATACAGAAGAATGGATTTTGATTTCGCATAATAAGAAAGAAATAAAGGAAATAATGAGTGACTATATTGGCATTGTCAGAAACACTCTGAGACTGGAAAGGGCATACAGAAGGATAAGAATGATGAATGATGAGATCAAGGATTTTTATGACAAGACAAAAGTTAATGTTGAACTTCTGGAGCTGAGGAATCTTGTAACGGTTGCCTTCCTGGTGATTAGCTCAGCTATGAAAAGAAAAGAATCAAGAGGTTTACATTTTATGTCGGATTTTCCTGAAAGAGATGATAATAATTTTTTAAAAGATACGGTGATATCAAAAAGTAAATTATAGACTTTTGATTATAAGTATTGCAAGGAATATATTTGAAAACGAAAATGATTATAAATCAATGTAATGAATATTGAGTAAGAAATTAGTAAGTTATAAAAATGAATAAAGTAAAAATGAAAAAAATTATTTTAATGGTTTTTTCGCTGATGGTTTTTATTTCATCTTGCAGCAAGACAGGTGAAGAGAAAACTGACACAGGTGAAAATTCAGATCCGCAAAAATTATCTTCCGCCGGAGTAAAAGAAAGCGGAACTGAATTTGACGTTAGATATGAATTTCCCCGAAAAATTTTTAAAATTGAAAAAGAAGATGTCAACAGTGACGGGAACAGGGAAATTTTCGTCCTGAGCGTCTTGAAAGATACTTCGGATAAGTTCAGCAGTTACTATAACTTTGATATGGTTGAAGTATTTTCTCTTGACAGGGCAAAGGAAAAATATGTTAAGATTCTGACTGATACAGTTGATTATTCAACGGAAATTAATTTTAAAAATCTTAGCAACAGCAAAGATAAGCTGATTTTTATAAAAACGAATACAGGCGGAAATGATCCGGTTAATTCTGAAGGAATGTTTGTATATCAAATGAAGGATTCTGCAAATATAGAACTGATGAAATATTTCGAAGCCGGCTCTCCGGAAGTTTCTGATTTTGGTAATCAGGGAAACAATGTAATTGTAGTGAAAGATCAGTTCCTCGGAGTAATGCCGCAGGTAAACGCTGTTAGTTTTGTAAAGGAAATATATACCTTGCAGGATAACAAACTTGTAATAAGCAATGAAAAATATCCGGAAGTTTATGATAAAAAAATAAATGAAATAACTGAAGAGTATAATTCTCTGAAAAGAAAAGTTGAAACCGGTATGCAGGCACTGGATATGTCATATCCGCTTTACAGGGAAGCGGCAGAGATATTTGTAAATTATTATTACAAAGGAGATACGCAGGGATTAAGAAAATTCTGGGAACAGGAAAAAGAATCTTTAAAAAGAAATATCCCTCAGGATGAATTTCAGGATCTGAATAATTTTATATCAAAAGCGCTTCCGACAGTCAAAAATGCCTGAGAATCCTGAAGTATCAGTTGTAATCGTTACATGGAATAGCGCTGAAGAAATAATGCGGTGCGTAAACTCTGTAATAAAAAATTCAGATGTAAAAACGGAAATAATTGCAGTTGATAATAATTCATCTGACGATACTAAGGAAAAACTTGAGGAGTTAAAAAATCAAAATGATAATAAATTAATCCTGATTTTTAACTCTGACAACAGAGGTTATACAAAAGCATGCAATCAGGGAATGAAGATCGCCAAAGGAGAATATATATTTTTGCTAAACCCTGACACTGAATTGACTGACGGTTCATTAGATATATTAACTTCAAAATTAAATTTAAATAAATCATACGGAGCTGTCGCGCCGAAACTTCTGAATGAGGACGGCACTATTCAGAAGTCCTGCAGGAATTTCCCGGAATATCGGGATATGTTTTTTGAAATGACACTGCTCTCCAGAATTTTTCCGCGAAGCAAAATATTCAGCAGATGGAAAATGAATTATTTTGATCACGATTCGGAAAGAGAAGTCGATCAGCCAATGGCTGCGGCTTTACTACTTAAAAAAAGCGCAGCAGAGGAAATTGGTTTTTTTGACAGTAGATTCAGAATGTTTTTCAATGATGTGGATATCTGTAAAAAATTAAGTCATCACGGATATAAAATAATATTTTGTCCGGATGCTAAAGTTATTCATAAAAAGGGAGTAAGCATATATAAAGACAGGGCAAATATGATCCGGATTTGGAATACCGATTGCGCGGAATATTTCAATAAACATCATAAAAATTATATACTGCAGGTTCTGCTTTCGGCAGGCCTGAAACTGACTGGAATAGTTAGAATTTTATTATATAAATTAAAAAAATGAAAGCAGCCGTAGCGCAGATTACTTCCGTAATTGGTGATCTACAGAAAAACATCAAGCATCATCTTGATTATTGTGATGAAGCGATAAAGAAAAATGCAGACATCATTGTATTCCCCGAACTTTCTCTGACGGGATATTCTCTTAAAGACCTGAATTATGTGATTTCTTTAAATCTGAAAGATACAAAATTGTTAAATGAGCTGAAAAAAAAGAGCAATAAAATTTCGATTGTATGCGGACTTGCTGAAGAGGGAGACGATTTCGGAATTTATAATACAGGAATTTTTATTTCAGACGGTAAAATTGAATTTTCTCACAGAAAAATTTATCCTCCCACTTACGGACTGTTTGAGGAATTCAGATATTTCTCGAGAGGAAATCAATGCAAAGCGCATGAAACAAAATTTGGTAAACTGGGGTTACTTGTATGCGAAGATATGTGGCATATGTCACTTCCTTATACATTAGCTTATGACGGCGCGAAAATACTGATTGGAATTGCAGCATCTCCGACGAGACTGGCAGCGGATCACGAAGGATTTAAAAACTATGAGATAAATTCCGAACATCACAGGACATTTGCAAGAATGCTTTCCGGTTATTTTCTGTTTTCAAACAGAGTCGGATTTGAAGACGGTATTAATTTCTGGGGAGGAAGCGAAATTGTGGATCCTTTTGGTAATGTAATATCTGCAGCTAAATTGTTTGAGGAAGATATAGTTTATGGTGAAATAGATATGGAGGAAGTAAAAAGAGCAAGACATCAGGCAAGGCATTTTCTTGATGAAGATCTTGATCTGACAATTAAAAATCTCAAAAAAATCAGTAAGCCCTGAAAAATTGAATTTTAAAAAGTTTTAAAATTAAGTATTTTTCCAGTTCAAAAAATGATAACATTAACAGACAGAGAAAAAGAAGTTTTGAGATATGTTGTGGATAATTTTATCCAGAGCGCAGCTCCGGTTGGATCCCGAAGCGTTTCAAAAAAGACTGATTTGAATCTTTCTTCGGCGACTATAAGAAATGTCATGAGCGATCTTGAGGAAATGGAATTTTTAGATACCCCTCATACATCTGCCGGAAGGATTCCAACTGATAAAGGTTACCGTTATTATGTTGATATGCTTATGAATCATGAAAATATTTCAAAAAAGGATGTTTATTTATTTAAAGAGTTTTTTAATGATAAGAATCTGAACTTTCTGGATAGTCAGGACATTTTTAACGAAACCTCCAGGCTGCTTGGTAAAATAACCCGTTTGCTTTCTGTGGTTTCTCAGCCGAATATTTCAAAAGGAGTATTCGAAAAACTGGAATTTGTCAGTGTAGCTTCGGATAAAATTCTGGTAGTGCTGAAAATAAAATCGGGTATTTTAAAAACTGTTATTATGGAAATTACCAGCGAAATACCTAAGTCAAAACTGGAGAAACTTTCAACATATATTAATGAAAAATTAAGCGGTCTTACTCTTGAGCTTATCAGAAATACTTATGTCGAAAGAATAGGTGAATACAGGCATAAAGAACCGGAGCTTATACAGTCTTTTATCGATTCATTTGAAAAACTTTATGCAGATGAAGAAAGCTGCAATAAAATTTATATCGGGGGAACAGGAGATCTGATAATGCAGCCGGAATTTGAAGATCCGAAAAATTTTAAAGAAATTATTAATCTTGCTGAAGACAAAAATCTGGTAATACATATTTTTGATAAAGATATGTCCGTAGAAAATAAAGTCCAGATTTCAATCGGTGAAGAGAATAAAGATGCTAAATTAAAAAATTACAGTGTGATAACCACTTCATATAATTTAGGCGGTGTAAAAGGTAATATAGGAGTGATCGGTCCTAAGAGAATGAATTACGCAAAAATGGTCTCGCTGCTGGAATACACATCAAAATTAATTAATGATAAATCAATATAACCCAATTTTAAAAAAAATTATGACCAATAAAAATAAACATAATGTAAAAATTAAAGATGCGAAAGCGGATCACGGCTTAAAGGAAAATGAAAAGACGGATTCGGATGAGGATGTAATACAAAATAATTCTTCTGATGGAATCTCAGCTGAAGCTGAGATAACAAAGCTGAAGGACACTCTGCTTAGAAAAGCAGCTGAGTTTGAAAATTATAAAAGAAGAACTGAATCTGAAATTTCAAATTATATAAAATACGCTTCTGAAAATTTAATCAGTGAACTCTTGCCGGTATATGATGATCTGGGAAGGTCCATTGATTCTATTAACAGAGGAGAAACAAAAGATTTCGAAACACTTAAAAAAGGAGTAATCCTGATCTATGAAAAATTCAAAGGAGTAATGGAAAGAGAAGGTCTGAAAGAAATAAATTCTCTCGGTAAAGAATTTGATGTGGATCTGAACTCAGCGATGATGCAGATACCGAAAGATGATGTAAAACCGAATACTGTGCTGGAAGTGATTGAGAAAGGTTATAAATTAAAAGACAAAGTTATCAGACATGAAAAAGTACTGGTATCAAGCGAACCAAACTAAAAAGGAATAATTAAAAAATGACAAAAAGAGATTATTACGAAATATTATCCGTCAGCAGAACTTCAACAACGGATGAAATAAAAACTTCTTACAGAAAGCTTGCAATGAAATACCACCCTGATAAAAATCCGGGAGACAGTGAAGCTGAGGAAAAATTTAAAGAGCTTGCAGAAGCTTATGAAGTTTTGTCAAGTCCGGAAAAGCGGCAGAGGTATGATCAGTTCGGACATCAGGGAGTTAACGGCGGCGGATATCAGGGGTTCAGCAATATCAACGATATATTTTCACAGTTTGGTGATATCTTTGGCGGCGGCAGAGGCGGCAGTATATTTGATGAATTTTTCGGCGGGGGATCAAGAAACGCCGGAAGACAGAGCAATAACAGAGGAAGCGATCTGAAAATAACTTTGAAACTTACTCTTGAAGAAATTGCCGAAGGTGTAGAAAAAACAGTAAACATAAAAAAATTAAAAGCATGCACGTCGTGTCAGGGCACCGGTGCGAAAAGCGGGAGCGGATATTCCAATTGCTCGCACTGCAGCGGAACAGGTGAAGTCAGACATATCTCAAGATCAATTTTCGGACAGATAGTAAACGTGAGTATGTGCAGTTACTGCAACGGCGAGGGTAAGATTATAAAAGAAAAATGTCATGACTGCAGAGGAGAAGGACTTGTTAAATCTGAAGTTAAAATTAAAATAAATGTACCTGCCGGTGTGCAGCAGGGTAATTATATCCCGCTGAGAGGTCAGGGTAACGCCGGAAAGAGAGGCGGACAAAGCGGTGATCTGCTTGCATTTATTGAAGAAGAACAGCATAAATATTTTATAAGAGATGAAGATGATATTTTTTACGATCTTGAAGTCAGTTTAATCGATGCTATAACCGGTGCTGATGTAGTGGTCCCGACACTTGGAGGGAAAGCAAAGCTTAGCGTGGAACCCGGCACTAAATCAGGAAGTCTGCTGAGAATGAAAAATAAAGGAATCAAATCTCTTGACGGTTACAGCAGAGGTGATCAGATCATCAGAGTTAATATTCATATTCCGAAAAAAATAAGTTCGGAAGAAAAGAAACTTCTGATGGAATTAAGCAAGCATGAAAATTTCAAGCCACGGTCAGAAAAATTTAACGACGAAGATAATAATTCAGGCAAAGACAAAAAAACTTCCGGTAAAAAATCCAAAAAAGAAGACAAAGGATTTTTCAAGACCGTCTTTAGTTAGAATATTTATAAGGTTAATATTTAACGCACTAAGGAGTTAATCTCTTTAGTGCGTTTTTTGTTGATTCATAAAGTTAAAAACCGGATTTATTAAACTGGGAGCAATTCGCTTCATTATTATTCCGCTGTTTAAAAAATATTCTTCAAAAAAATTTTTATATCAGCCGGCTGAAGTCACTTTACAATTTGGTAATGATATAATAATGTTGTTTACAATAAATTTACCTGCTCTTGAAAAGGATTGCTTAGATTTGGTCATAATTTAAATCAGAAAATGACCATATACATAAAGCTTTTTATAACCTGCCTGTTTTTTCTATACACTTCAGATATATATTCTCAGTCAATTTCCGGAAAAGTTTCGGATTTTTCAAATTCAGATCCTCTTATAGGCGCTGTAGTAAAGATTTCCGGCACTAGCATTGGCACTCTGACAGACTATGACGGAACATATCTTCTGGAATCTCTTTCTCCCGGTAATTACGAGCTTGAAATTTCATACATCGGATATACAACTTTAAAAATCAAAAATGCATCGGTTGCCAAAGGTGAGAACAAGGTAATAAACGTAACGCTTAAAGTTGACGGACTAACAACTGAGGAAATAACTGTCGAATCCTCACCGACTTTATCAAATGAGCAGTCACTTTTGACTGAGCAGAAAAATTCATCGAAGATACAGGACGGAATAAGTGAGCAGCAGATCAAAAGAGCGCCGGATGCTTCAGCATCCGATGTCCTGAAAAGAGTGATTGGAGTGAATATAGTTGATAACAAATATGTATTCATCAGAGGAACTTCCGAAAGATACAATAATACCACATTAAACGGAGTAGAGGTGCCGAGTACAGAAGCAGACAAAAAATCTTTTTCCTTTGACCTCTTCCCTTCAAAACTTCTTGAAAATATTATCATTGCAAAATCATTTACGCCGGACCTTCCCGGTAATTTTTCAGGAGGACTTGTTCAGTTAAATACAAAGGATTTCGTTGATCAGATGATAATAAATTTTGAAACAGGCGGATCTTATCTAAACGGAACCACTTCCAAAGGAAATTATTACAGCTATAATGCAGGACAGGAAAAGTTACTTTTTTTTAATTCCGGAATAGATGACGGGGGCAGAAGCATTCCTTCAAATTTCCCTTCGGAAAAATTCACAGGAAAAAATAATTACGGGAAAACATTAAGGAATAACTGGATGCAGGAAAACAGGAAAGCGCCTGTTAACGGCGGGTTCCAGTTGTCACTTGGAAACAGATTTAATATTGCGGACAATCCGCTCGGCGTATTGTTTTCATACACTTACAGAAACGGATTTGAAAATTCTGATATTCAGAGAAATGAATATAATTCAGATACTACTACTCTGATAAATTACAAAGGCAGATCTTCCAAATACACCGTATTGAACGGCGGTCTGTTTAATTTGAATTATAAAGCAGGAAATAACAACAAATTCAGTTTTAAGAATACATATTCAATTAATTCCGAAGATTATACTCAGTTTTATGAAGGACAATATAAAGTTGTAGCAGATTATGACAGGAAATTATACGGCACTGAATTTATAGAAAGAAGTCTCCTCTCATCTCAGATCTCGGGAAGTCATTATATAAGCAATTTGTCTTCACTTAATATTAACTGGAACGCATCTTATTCCGAATCGGACAGGAACGAACCGGATACAAAAACTACATTTTATCAGAGAGAGCTCGGAACTGAAGATCCCTTTTTTACTCCGCTTACTACCATACCTTCGGCAAATGTAGGTCAGAGATTTTATTCGAAATTAAAAGACATCAAAAGGAATTTCGGTACTGATTTCGAAATGAAATTTTTAAAGACAGGAAAGAGAAATTTTTCAAAAATAAAATTAGGAACATTTGCTGTCGGGACTGACAGAAATTTTGAAGCCAGAAATTTTGCTCCTGCAAACGCCGGATCTTTTATGATAGGATTCGAACCGCTCGAAACTATTTTCGGAGAACAAAACATTGATTCAACAAAACTATACTATGTTGAGATAACTGATAAGAGTGACAAGTATGCAGCAGTTGAAAATCTTTACGCCGGATATTTAATGTTTGACATTCCTCTTGACAGACTGAGAGTGATTGCAGGGCTAAGATACGAATACAATGAGCAGAAGCTGAACGGATTTATAAGGCAGACAGGTGAGCCAATAAATGTAAATCACAGGAATAATGATTATCTGCCTTCAGTTAATCTTACTTATTCTCTGAATGACAAATCAAACATCAGAATTTCAGCGTCTCAGACAGTATCAAGACCTGAGCTGAGAGAGATCGCTCCGTTTGCATTTATTGATTTTACTACGGAAGGGCAACTTGCCGGTAATCCCGAACTTGAGGAAAGTCTTATACAGAATTATGATGTCAGATATGAAATGTTTCCTGATGCCGGTGAGATAATTTCACTAAGTCTTTTTTACAAACATTTTAACCAGCCGATTGAGAAAATAATCGTGCCGACGCTTCAGATTCCAATCCCGTCTTATACTTTTGGAAATGCAAAAGAAGGTGCTGTAAATTACGGACTTGAGATCGAACTCAGAAAAAAATTAGGATTTATAAGCAGATCATTAAATAATTTGACATTTAATGCAAATCTATCGCTTGTAAATTCAAAAGTAAATCTTGAAGGACTGCAGACTGCGGTTTCTGAAAAGGAAAGAAGACTGCAGGGACAGTCTCCATACACTATAAATACCGGATTATTTTATGATAATTACGAACTCGGAATAAGCGCAAACCTTCTGTATAACAGATTCGGTGATAAAATTTCAGAGGTTGGAAGAAGCGGATTTTATGATGTAATGGAAAAAGGCAGAGACCAGCTCGATCTGAGTATTTCAAAAACTTTTTTTGAGAATTTTGAAGCAAAGTTTGCTGTGAAGGATCTTTTTAATCAGGATAAAATATACACACAGAAATTTATTATAAACGGAAATCAGGAAGTCGAAAAAGAAGTGAGAAGATACAGCTCAGGTTCAAGCATTGGATTTACACTTTCTTACAAGTACTAAAAATAAAAAATCTATTAACTAAAATATAAAAATGAAAAAGAAACTATTTATTTTATTCGTAATGCTATTAGCATTAGGGGCTGCTGAAACTCATTCTGCAGTGGATTCAACAACTATGAATTCAAGCAGTATTAGCAGCAATATAACATTGTCTAGATCTACAACCTATATAATGAAAGGTTATAATTACGTAAAAAGCGGGGCAACATTAACAATTGAAGCAGGAACAAAAATCTTCGGAGATTTTGAAACAAAAGGAACACTTATCATCGAGAGAGACGGAAAGATCTATGCTAACGGAAACGCAAATGATCCGATATTATTTACAAGCGACAGACCTGTCGGTCAGAGAAACGCCGGAGACTGGGGCGGAATTATTATATTAGGCAGATCAGGTATTAATACATCTACCGGTGTTGACTCAGCTGAGATTGAAGGATTCGGGGCAGGACTCGGTCCTGTTTACGGAGGTCAGCCGAGAATTGATGATGACAGCTCCGGTGTATTCAGATTTGTAAGAATCGAATTTCCGGGAATAAATCTGACCGGTATTTCGGGAAATGAGATCAATGGTCTTACTATGGGCGGAGTCGGAAACAGAACGGTTATTGAATATGTGCAGGTAAGTTATTGCGGTGACGATTCCTTTGAATGGTTTGGAGGAAATGTGAACTGCAGAAACTTAGTTTCATACAAAGCAATTGATGATGACTGGGACTGTGATAACGGATTCAGGGGAAACATACAGTTTGGATTCAGCATAAGAGACAGTGCACTGGCAGACGTGAGCTCATCTAACGGATTTGAAATTGATAATAATAATAATTCACCTTCAAACTTTTACGCTCCCAGGACAAGACCAATATTCTCGAATATGACAGTTATAGGACCATTTATAACAACATCAAATGTAGTTAATCCGTTGTTTCAAAGAGGCGGACATTTAAGAAGAAATAATCTTGCAAATATTTACAACTCGATAATAATGGGATGGAGAGTCGGATTCAGATTTGACGGTTCGGGTGTTGGAAATGCCGCTGCATCGGATTCTATGCAAATTAGAAATAATATTATGGCGGGTAATCTCAGACTTGCCGACAGTACAGGTACTGGTTCATTCGCGCCGCATGTATGGCTTCAGACCGGTTCATTCCAAAATACAATTTTTTCAGATAACAGTTCTGTAATGTTAAATTCTCCTTTTAGCATTTATCCTGACGTCCCTTTGCCGGCGAACAATGTAAACTACTGGATGCCTATGGGCGGATCTCCGGCATTGTCGGGCGCTTCTTTCTCTAATCCAAATCTTACAGGATTTGTAAACGTTTCTTTCAGAGGAGCATTCGGAACAGATAACTGGACTTCAGGATGGACACAATTTAATCCCAGAAACTATGAAATTATTGGAATAAATCAGATAACATCTGTAGTTCCTGAGAGTTTTTCACTCGAGCAAAACTATCCGAATCCGTTCAATCCCAACACAATTATTAAGTTTAGTTTAACTTCTCAGAATAACGTACTTTTAAAAATATATGATGTTCTTGGCAATGAAGTTATGACGTTGGTAAATCAAAAACTGAGCCCGGGTAGCTATAACTATGAATTTAATGCAAGCGGACTTTCCAGCGGAGTTTATTTTTACAGACTGCAGGCAGGAAATTTCAGCGAAGTCAAAAAAATGACATTATTAAAATAAGCACAATGCGGTCTTACTGATTTTAACTTAGAATTGAAATTCGAAACAGAAAATTATCAGCCGGAAAAATTGATCCGGCTGTTTTTTTTATATTTTAATTTATGATTTAATAAAAATTAATTAACGTTTTCATTAATCAGTAAAACTATTTTTGAAATAAAAAACAAATATGAAAATGTATATAAACACTTTGATAGTTTCAGATATTCATCTCGGCTCACCTGTAGCAAGGCCAAAAGAAGTGTTAGAACTGCTCCAGGGATTTAACTTCAAACGCCTGATTCTCCTTGGCGATATATTCGATGATTTAAATTTTAAGAGACTGAAGAAGGAACATTGGAATCTTCTCTCATATATTAGAAAACTTTCAAATCCGGGAAAAAATATTGAAGTTGTATGGGTGGAAGGAAATCATGATGAAGGATTGATTGATAAGCTCTCGCATCTTATCGGCATTGAGGCATATTCTGAATATGAATTTGAGATCAGCGGAAATAAAATAATTGCCGTACACGGTCATCAGTTTGACAGATTCCTGAATGAGAATATTTTTATCAGTAATATTTCTTCCTTTATATATAATAAGATACAGAAGTATGACAGGGAAAATCAGGCGTTATCAAGATTCATAAAAAGAAAAAGCAAAGGCTGGCTGAGACTTTCACATAAAGTAGCGGACAGCGCAATAGAGTATGCTAAGAAAAAAAACAGGGACACCGTGATCTGCGGTCACACTCATCAGATACTTCAAAAGAATACCGGAGGTATAAAATATTTTAACACAGGCTGCTGGACTGATATTCCCTCAACTTACATCACTATTGATTTTGAAGGGAATGTAAGAATAAGCGAATTCTTTGAACTTGAAAAATTAAAACTTGCATCATAAAACCTTGTTCCAAACTTTTTAAATTAACCCTCTTCGGTAAACCAAAAAGCGCTTTCAATCCATTTTTATAATTTAGTAATAATCCGGTAACAAAATTTACACTTCCATTAAGCTGAATTCATATTCGGTTTTTATCTTTGTATAGATTTTTAAAAAATTTATTAACTATAAAACTCAGAGGAGAAAAAATGCAGTCAGTTTTAAAAATTATCTTAATTGCAATATTGTTTCTTTCGGTTAAAACAACATCTGCAGTTACAGATTCTGTGACTTTAAATTCTGCCAATATCACAGGGCTTGTAACATTGAACCGGACTACAACATATTTAATGAAAGGTTATAATAATGTATTGAGCGGAGGGAAGTTAGTAATTCCCGAAGGAACAGTAATAAAAGGAGATTTCGAGACAAAGGGAACTTTGATTATTCAAAGAGGAGGAATCATTTATGCAAACGGAACTAAGGATAATCCGATTATTTTTACAAGTGAGAGACCTGCAGGACTTAGAGCAACCGGCGACTGGGGGGGAATAATCATTTTAGGTAGATCAGCTATTAATACTTCTACAGGTCTTGACTCAGCAGAGATAGAAGGATTCGGTCCGGGACTCGGACCAATCTACGGAGGTCAGCCTGTAATAAATGATGACAGCTCCGGCGTATTCAGATATGTAAGGCTTGAATTTCCCGGAGTAAATCTAACAGGAATCTCCGGTAACGAAATCAACGGACTCACAATGGGCGGTGTCGGAAGCAGGACGGTGATTGAATATGTTATGGTGAGTTACTGTGGTGATGACGCATTTGAGTGGTTCGGAGGAAATGTTAATTGTAAATATCTGATAGCTTATAAAACTCTTGATGATGACTGGGATTGTGATAACGGATACAGAGGAAGAGTTCAGTTCGGACTGAGCGTCAGAGATAAAGACATTGCCGACATAAGTTCTTCAAACGGATTTGAGATTGATAACAACAACAATTCACCGTCAAATACAAACGGTCCAAGGACAAGACCTATATTTTCAAATATGACAGTAGTCGGTCCGTTTGAAACTACGTCAACTACTGTAAATCCATTGTTTCAAAGAGGCGGTCATCTGAGAAGAAATATGCAGGCTTGTATATACAATTCTTTAATAATGGGTTGGAGAACCGGGATCAGATTTGACGGATCCGGAGTCTGTAATGATGCAAACGACGGAACGGTTCAGTTAAGAGATAATATTTTTTCAGGGAACCTAACGCTTGCGGACCAAACCGGAGGTACTGTAATTCCTGATCCGGTTTCATACATAAACACATGGAATACTTCCTATACAAACAATACAGATGTACAGCTTACAAGTCCGTTTAACATTTATCCGGATCCAGCGTCGAGCTCAGTAAATCACTGGATGCCCGTTGGCGGCTCTCCTGCATTATCCGGGGCAGGTTTTGCGAATCCAAATTTAGCCGGATTTGAAACCGTTTCTTTCAGAGGAGCATTTGGAACAAATAACTGGTCACTTGTATGGTCACAGTTTAATCCAATAAATTACAACTTACCAGTTCCATCTGATTTCAACGTTACGGTAATACCGGAAGCATTTTTAAATATATCTACAGGTCAGTTAAATTCAGCTGATACAATAAGAGTAAAACTGCGACAGAATTTTGCACCTTTTAATGTTGTCGATTCGGCGAAAGCAGTTATAAATCAGGTTACTTTTACAGGCACTTTTATTTTTAACAACGCGCCATCCGGCACTTATTATCTGCAGGTAATTCACAGAAATTCATTAGAGACATGGAGTAAATCAGGCGGAGAATCTTTTACTCAGGGAGGAGTAAACAATTTCAATTTCACAACAGCGGGATCACAGGCATTCGGAAGCAATCAGGTTTTAAGATTGGGAAAACACTGTATGTGGAGCGGAGATGTAGATCAGGACGGTATAATAGATATTAATGATGCATCAATAACAGATAATGATATATTTAATTTTACAACTGGTTACGTAAGATCGGATGTAAACGGAGATGATATTGTAGATCTGGCTGATGTTTCTACTGTAGATAACAACAGCTCATTCTTTTTAGCAGTGATAAGACCCTAAGCTAACGCTTAGTTAATAGATGGAATGCAGAGAAGGATGAGTTCCTTTTCTGCGTTCTTTATATTTATTTCAGTTTTTAAATTTTATTTTTTATTAACTTTAATTTATTAAAATGATCATTCGAAAATACTTAATTTTATTAATTCTAACCATAATTTCATTTAATGAATCGTATTCGCAGAATCCTGAATACACTTTGACAGCAAAAAATTTTAACAGACAGGCGGCTGATTCACTAACTTTTGAAGTATATCTTCACCATACAAATTCCGGATCTGTAAGTCAGTTTCAGTATGCATCCGGTCAGTACTTTTTTCTGTTCAACCCGGCTATTGCAAACGGAGGAACACTTACATACAGAATAATAGGATCAGGATTACCACAAAATCAAATACCGAGAAATCCAACAGTTTTTAATAATGAGCTAAGACTGGCAGGTAATGCAACAGTAGGACAGGGAAACGGATTTATACTTTCATCAGTGACTCCGGGCACTTTGATTGTTAAAATGAGCTTAAAGACTACCGCATCTTCATTTGCTCCGGGAGTAAATCTTGATCTTCAATGGAAGAATGCTCCGGGTCCCGGATTTTATACAAGAATTTATGCATATGTGAATATGCTGAATACAGAAGTTACAACTCCTGCAAACCATTTTATAGATACAGCAACGGTTTCAGTAAATCAGATATCACAGACAGTGCCTTCTAATTATGATCTAAAGCAGAATTATCCAAACCCGTTTAACCCTTCTACAAAAATTAATTTTGCAATCCCAAAGACGGGAAATGTCAGTTTGAAAATTTTTGACATAGCCGGTAAGGAGGTTGCAAATCTTTTAAATGAAGTTCTTCCTCCGGGTGAATATGAATATAAATTTAACGCTGAGAATTTATCTTCCGGTGCATATTTCTATATTTTAAGATCAGGACAGTTTAGTCAGACCAGTAGGATGATGATTCTGAAATGAAATTATGTTAAGGCATTAGAATACAGACTTTCAATAATTAATAATCCGGTCTTTAACTTATAAAACAAGGGATCATCTTCCCTTGTTTTTTAGTGCATTAAAAAAAGAGTTTGACTTTAAATTAATTCATCGTATATTTGCGATAAACAATTAAGATCATATTAAAATGGCGCAGAATAAAAAAAACGAATTTGTAAGAAGCGAAATAGAGCTTGCTGAATTTGCAAAAGCGCTGAGTCATCCGGCAAGAGTGGCAATAATAAAAGCTATTGCAAAAAGAAACAGCTGTATATGCGGAGAGATTGTGGAAGTAATGCCTCTTGCTCAGTCCACAGTATCCCAGCATTTAAAAGAACTGCTGAATGCCGGTCTGATACAGGGCTCAATTGATGGAACAAAGTCATGCTACTGTATTAACAGCAGAATGTTTGAAAAATTTTCAAAAAGTATAAACAAGCTTTTTGTTATCACGCAGGATCAGGAATAATAAAATATATTGATCAGGCAGATCAAAATTCATGTATCAAAAATTGATATTAATATGAAACAATTTTTAACTAAGTAAGGCAAAACTAACTATATTAAAATTAAATAAATAATAATGGAAAAGACAATAAAAAAAACCGAAGAAAAACAAACTAATGAAGTAACAAAAAAAGAAACCGGCTGCTGCGGACCGGAATGCTGCACAGACAGCTCTGAAGCAACTGAAACATTGACGTATGAAAAATCTCAAAATTCAGCCGGTACAAAATCTTCCGATGAAATAAAGGAAATGGTAAAAAGAAAATACAGTGAAATTGCGCTTCAAAGCAGAGATGATAACGCTTCTTCATGCTGCGGATCGGGAGGATGCTCTGATGAAGTATATAACATTATGACAGATGATTATGAGAATCTGAGAGGATATAACCCTGACGCGGATCTTGGATTAGGATGCGGTCTGCCTACACAGTTTGCAAAAATAAAAAAAGGCGATACTGTATTGGATCTTGGATCAGGAGCAGGAAATGACTGCTTTGTAGCAAGAGCTGAAACCGGAGAGACGGGTAAAGTGATCGGCGTAGATTTTTCAGAAGCAATGATTGCAAAAGCAAGAGTAAATGCGGAGAAAATGAAATTCAATAATATAGAATTCAGACACGGAGAAATAGAAGATCTGCCGGTTAATGATTCTTCTGTCGATGTGGTAGTGAGTAACTGTGTGCTTAATCTTGTCCCGGAAAAACTTAATGCATTTTCTGAAATGTACAGAGTACTGAAGCCCGGAGGACATTTCAGCGTTTCAGACATTGTACTGACCGGTGTACTTCCGGAGAAAATTCAATCTGCAGCGGCGTTTTACGCAGGATGCGTAACCGGAGCAATTCAGAAAAATGAATATATCAGTCTCCTTGAGAAGACCGGATTTGTGAATGTACAGATTCAGAAAGAAAAAATAATAAGAATACCTGATGACATTTTAAAAAAATATCTTACGGATGATGAAGTGACATTTTTTAATAATTCGGAATCAGGAATTTTTAGTATAACGGTGTATGGTGAGAAAAGTGATTATTAGTTTAGACAAATTTTACTTGCAGTATAACTGAAAGCTTGTTAATAATGAAAGTGAAGACTTTTCATTGGCTTAAACAAACTTTCAGAAAACCAATTAAGGTTCGAAAAATATAAATAGGTATAGAATGAGCCGTTAATATGGCAATTACCTTTTAAAATTTTTCTTTTCTTTTTGATACTTTTTTCTTTTCTTTTTAAACTACCGTTGTGATTTGCTTTCAAAAGTTCTTTTTACAATATTTGTCACAGCTTTGTGCGGAGACAATCATTTTCGGGAACACGAAGCAAAGATCAGAAAAATGAAAATGTCACAAATGGCAATAAAAATGATAATCAGGGAAAAAGAAAGTTTCAGGAACTGGGTTGAAAGGGAGAAAGCAGGAATAGGCAATAGATGAATAATTATTTCTTCTTATTCTTCTTTCTGTCCTGGTACCAATCAAGCCACCCCTCAAGCTTCTTAAGCTTAGCAAAGAAGTATGCAGCAGCAATGAGTAGTAATAATAAAAAAATTGGATCCATTTTTTCTTTTAAATTAATAAACCTGTAATTTACTAACAATGATTTTAGGTGAGATCTCATTATCTCTTCAGCTTAACAGTTGTGATTTGCTTTCAAAAGTTCTTTTTACAATATTTGTCACAGCATAGAACGGAGATAGTCGATTGCAAAATAAGTTGTGATTTGCTTTCAAAAGTTCTTTTTACAATATTTGTCACAGCGCAAAAACATTTTCAGCAATTCAAACATTCGTTGTGATTTGCTTTCAAAAGTTCTTTTTACAATATTTGTCACAGCTGAACGAAAAATTAACCTTAGCGGATTGTAGTTGTGATTTGCTTTCAAAAGTTCTTTTTACAATATTTGTCACAGCTTCCTTCTGTGCCACATAAACATTTTATAGTTGTGATTTGCTTTCAAAAGTTCTTTTTACAATATTTGTCACAGCAAAACTTTATTTAATGAACCATAATCTGTAGTTGTGATTTGCTTTCAAAAGT
>DDUU01000022.1:34064-34816 GCA_002344965.1 Candidatus Tepidiaquacellales bacterium UBA2330
TTTTACAATATTTGTCACAGCCAGTCAGGGTATAAGAAGGGTAGAGATGCGTTGTGATTTGCTTTCAAAAGTTCTTTTTACAATATTTGTCACAGCTTTTTTAAAGATGCTCAAAACATAACCTTGTTGTGATTTGCTTTCAAAAGTTCTTTTTACAATATTTGTCACAGCTCCGGGAGTTGACTTGTTAAGTAAATCTTGTTGTGATTTGCTTTCAAAAGTTCTTTTTACAATATTTGTCACAGCCTCTTCAAGTAAGATTATTCTTTCACTATAGTTGTGATTTGCTTTCAAAAGTTCTTTTTACAATATTTGTCACAGCTCCGGGAGTTGACTTGTTAAGTAAATCTTGTTGTGATTTGCTTTCAAAAGTTCTTTTTACAATATTTGTCACAGCTCATAGTTGAGTTATTGATTACTGTATCCGGTTGTGATTTGCTTTCAAAAGTTCTTTTTACAATATTTGTCACAGCTGACAAACGCAAATGTATCCGGAAAGCTGTGTTGTGATTTGCTTTCAAAAGTTCTTTTTACAATATTTGTCACAGCCGGATAAGAGAGCTACACAAATCAAGCTTAGTTGTGATTTGCTTTCAAAAGTTCTTTTTACAATATTTGTCACAGCTAACTATATTGCTAACGTCATTTTCGATAAGTTGTGATTTGCTTTCAAAAGTTCTTTTTACAATATTTGTCACAGCACCTATGCTGGAATGTACACCTTGCAATTTGTTGTGATTTGCTTTCAAAAG
>DDUU01000024.1 GCA_002344965.1 Candidatus Tepidiaquacellales bacterium UBA2330
TTAATAGTTAATAGTTAATAGTTAAGAATTACTAGTTAATTGATAATTGATAATTATATGTTAGCTAACTATTTCAAAAATATCATTTGCTTCGTCATAGCAAAGCTCCCTGCTTCAAGTCTGTAAAAATAAATCCCGCTGGATAACTGAAGCTTTATAGTTGAAAACTGAATGTTATAATTTCCCCTGTCCTGCTTTTCATTTACCAGAGCAGCAATTTCATTGCCTTTTACATCATATACTTTGAGAGTTACAAAACTTTTTTCGGATAATGAATATTGAATAGTTGTATTAGGATTAAACGGATTGGGAAAATTCTGATTCAGAATAAATGAATCAATAATCCCCGATGTCTGATTGACTGAAGTTAATCCGCCGGTTACAGTTTTGATAACAGTCCCGTTAAACCCTACTGCCCACCCGGTCAATGCATCAATAAAATGTACGGATGTTAAGTGACTTCCGGTATTGGATATCTGACTTGTCCAGTTTAATCCGCCGTTATCTGTTCTGATGATTTTACCGCCGCCGCCTGTACACCAGCCTGTGTCGCTATTAATAAAATAGTTATTGGTTGTAGAATTTGTGATTATACTATCTGACGAAAACCAGTCTGCGCCGGCGTTTGTGGTCTTTACCAAACTTTGTTTATGGGCATAACCGGTTAATTCATTTATAAAAGTAATCTTTGTAAAATAAGTCCATGTTGAATCTTCATACATTTCGGACCAGGAAACACTGCCGTCTGTTGTTTTATGTATATAATTTTTATTACCCTGAACATCTGATGAAGTTGTTGATGAAACCCATCCGGTATTTTCATTCAGAAAGAACACCGAACGCGAAGGAAGACCTAAAGAAGAAGACCAGTTCAATCCTGAATTGTTTGTAAAGCTCAGCGCACCTGATTCAACTATACAAAACGGAGGACAGCAAATTCCGGTATTCGTAATATACGCCTTTTGCGCATTAACAACAAAAAGATCATTAAATAAAAAACCGGCACCGCTGATCTGCTGAATCCATGAATTACCTCCGTTATTGGTTTTTAAAAGTATTACACTATGATAGCATAAGGGGTTAAAATCGTCAAAGCCGCCAGCAGCCCATCCTGTATTTGCATCGGCAAACATAATATTAAGCAACGGCAAACTTGTGGTTGAATTTTGAATAAACCATTCAGAACCTCCGTTTGTCGTCTTAATTATTTTACCGCTGTCCCCTGATGCCCAGCCTGTGTTGGAATTAATAAAATAAACACTGTAAAGTCTTGTAGATATCCCGCTGCTTTGATTTACCCAGTTATTCTGAGAGAAAACAATTGATGTATAGTTTTGAATAATAACCAATAGAAAAAATATTTTTATGATCATAATATTTTGAATAATAATTTCATAAAAAATTATTTTAATAAAATCATTCTTTTTGTTTCAGAAAAATCTTCTGTTTCCAACTTATAAAAATAAATTCCGCTTGGAAAGAAACTTCCGTCAAAATCCGCTTCATAACTCCCCTGCAAAAGAGTTTCATTGACTAATGTCAAAACTTCTTTACCCAATACATCAAACACAACTAACTTCACGATTTGCGTACCGCGTCTTTCCCCCCGCGGGATTTCAAATTTAATTTTCGTCGACGGATTGAACGGATTCGGATAGTTCTGATGTAAGAAGAAACTTTGAACTTCAATATTTAAATTTTTAATAGATGTAGGATCATGAATTATTCTGTGAACATATAATCCCGTCTGCATGTCGGATGAAATGATCTTACCTGAATTAAAAAAAGGATAACAGCTCCAGTTTCCGGCAATTATATCCGCATTTGAATTTGGATATGTATCATGGAAAGCAAATTCGACAGGATTGCTTGGATTTCGGATATCAAGTAATCTGAGACCGGCAGTGTGATGAGATATATAGAGAACATCACTTTTAACAAATGGATTATGAGCGATGGAAGTCAGATCACCCGGCGGACGATAAGTTGTTATAAATTCAATATTGGTTAAATCCTCAATATTCCAAATTGCAATAATTCCCGGCGGACCTCTGCTCTCATCAGCAGTAATTAAATATTTTCCGTTTTCAGACAGCCAGCAACTGTGAGGAAGTGAATATCCGGGAAGATTATTCATTTCAGCAATTTCAGTTATGCTGTCTTTATTGCCTGCATCAAGAATGACAAATTTATTTATTCCGGTAACGGCAGCATACACCGTATCATTTTTTACATAGCAATCGTGAACAAATCCTCTGAGATACTCTCCTCTTTTTACCGGATTCTCCGGATCAGCAATATCAATTATTGTAAGTCCACTCGCTGCATTCACATTTCCACCGCATAGATACAGAAAATTTTTTTCCTGAAATAAAGTATGAGCATTTCTAAAATTTCCATAAGTCCAGTTTTTGACATGGTGAACTGAATCGGGAAGATAACTCATATCAATGATCTGTAATCCGGTCCAATTTGTCATCCCGTAACTATCGGATGTAATATAAGCATAGTTTAAATAAGTTTTAATTTCCCTGTTAATAATATGATTGGCAGGAACAAAATCACATTCATATACATTTGAGCTGTCTGATATGTCTATAAAAGAAGTACCTGTAACACAGGCTAATATGGCATATTCTTTCCCGGTCTGTGAAGTCCAGCCCCAGATCGAAGAATACTTTGAATTAAGTTCAGAAGGCGGTTGATTTGGCCTGACATCAAACTGATTCAGCAGATCTAAGTTTGAAATTAACTGAGCTAATAAAATATCTTTTCCAATGGTGATAAATATAATTATTGTTAATATATTTTTAAAAAGTATTTTCATTTACACGTAAATGTTTTGCCTGTCTTGTTTGAAAACTTTTAAAGCATTTTACATCTAAGAAACTGACTCTGAAGCCTTCACACGTACCACGCGGATCAATTTCTATAAAAGTATGTATCCTTTTGATTTAATTATATTCTTTTTAACAATTTAAAATTAACTATTAACTACTAACTACTAACTATTATTTCAAAAGTATCATTCTCTTACTCTCAACAAATTCCCCCGCCTCCAGTCTGTAAAAATATACTCCGCTCGGTAAACCTTCTCCGTAAAAATTAACTGCATAACTTCCGGCATTTTGTTTTTCATTAACTAAAGTAAATATATCTTTCCCGAGATTATCAGAAACAACAAGCTTTACATTATTCCCGCCCGACGGAATAGAGTAATGAATAGAAGTTACAGGATTAAACGGATTCGGAAAATTCTGATTTAGTCTGAAAGAAAGCGCATAATTTATTTCAACATTACTGTTGAGATTGTGATAATTATAACTTCCGTTAAAGTCAATTTGCTTCAGTCTGTATTTGTAAATACCCGGAGAGAGATTTTTATCTATGAATCCATACTGAAATGTATTTGAACTTGTTCCGTTACCCTGTACAGTACCAATCCTTGTCCATTCAGCGGCGCTGTATTTTTCAATTTCAAAATGAGAATTGTTTATCTCACCGGAAGTTGTCCAGTGTAAAGTGACATCTCTTCCGCTAACGGAATAATTAAAGCTTTTTAATTCGACCGGAAGCACCCCGTCCGGAAACCATCCCCTGTTCACATAGATGCCGTCAAGATTTAATAATAAACTTGACTGACTTTCTCCCTGCATAAGAACTACAGCATCCAAGTCTGCAGCGTCCGGAGCAGCATTAGTCATTGGCAGGATAGTCGGAGCCGGTTCAATCGGAGTCGGCGGATTTGCAGCATCAAACACAAACAGACTGACTTCATCATTATTACCGCCGCTTATGAATTTATATTTTACTACAAGTAAGTATGTTTCGCCCGGGTTATAGACCGGAGATGTAAAGTCTACTGAAGCCTGTCCGGCTTTTGAAATCGCAAGCTGATAACCCGTTGAGTTGGGATTCTTAATATAAACTCTTGCAAAAGTCTCACCATCCGAACTGCGAAGCGCGAAGAAATTATCTGCGTCGGAAAACGGGAAGAATACCTTCAGCATAAATGACGCATATACGGAACCGTCAGTTTGTGCGGAAGAAAAAAGCGAATAGACCTTGTTACCGCCGTTAGCGCTGATAGATGACATATTTCCGATTCCTGAACCCTGGTATCCCGTGAAAGTAAGACCGGGCGTCGATACTGAAATAGGATTTAAATGCGGTCCGATATTATTCCAGTTTCCGGTTTGAAAAAGAAAGATACCGCCGGTATAGCTGAAATTCTCCGTAAATATCTGACTGTATGACTTTGAAGCTGTTAAGATAAAACAAAGTAAAAGTATGAGTTTAATCATTTTCAAAATAGTTATTAGTTAAAAATATTTAGTTTAAGAAGGTTCATCTCAAGATAAGAAAATCTGATTTTTTTTTTTCAAAGTTAATTAATTTGTTTATTCAACACAACACTGAAAATCTTTATTTTGGAATTTCAATAATTACTTTGTTTTTTATGATAAAAATTTTTTCTGATTTGTCTTATTATAATTAAAATATTTTTCGAGAGGTCTTTTTCTTATTAACATATAAATTCAGCTGATTTATTTTCTCTGATAGCCAGTCAAAGCTTAATACATGATTTTCTTCTTTTAATTTATGACTAAGTACTTTTAAATCATCAGAAGATATGTGTTCCTTTTCTTTAATTCTCATCAGCATTTTTGTATATTTCAGAAAATTAATCCCGGAGATCTTTGTATGATCCGGAAAGTTTTTTGCGCTTTTCAGATAATTAAGAAAAGAATCATACAAAGAAAACGCCTGTTCGGAATAATTCAGCTCATAATAAATTTTCATCAGAAGAATTCTTATATCCAGTTTGTAAAGGAACAAATCGAATTTAATTTTTAAAATCTGTTCAAGACTTTTTTCATATTCACCTTTTTCATAAAAAAGATTTGCCAGAGCGTAAAATGTCATATTCTCCCTATGATCTTTGTGAAGTTCGGCAGAATACTTTTCTATGAATTTCTCAAGCCAGTCAAATTTTTTTAACTGAGCTGCATTATTCACAATATTCCTGAAAAGCACAATGTGAATATCTTCTTTATCCAATATCTTATAAATCCCGTTTTTTAAAGTATTATCATATATTTCAAAAAGTTCTTCTCTGAAAGAATCCTTCTCCGCGCGGTCAGTCCGCGATGAACAATAGGTAGCGAGTATACTGTAAAACATATACTGATCAGACCTTGAAAATAAATTCAAATAATCATTCAGATGTTTTTTTAATTTAAAATAATATTCATTCCCATTTTTCTCCCGGTTCATTTTATAAACCAGATAAAAGGTAAACACATACGGATAAAATTCACTGTTATTTTTTTTCATGTCCTCTAGTATCTCTCCTGCATCTGTGTTGTTTATAAGACTGTCCACCGCCGTAGTTCCGACTTTCAGATTATACCCTGTTGCAAGTAATTTCTCATTTTCAAATTTAAACGAATTTACCAGCGCTGCTACTACGGAATATTCTCTTGTTTTCATCATTGAATGAAACGCCTCATCAAACCTGTCACGATTAAGCGAGTAATTCATATACACTGATTTTATAAAGTATTTTTCCATCAGTGTCTGCACAAATTCTCCGCCGTCCTTAAAATCTTCATTAATTAAGCTGCTGTATTCTTTGTCAAACTCTCTGTAATTTTTTTTTCGTCTGAGCTGATTCAGCAGATAAAACTTTTTTCTGTTCTCATCACTGCCGAATTCAACATAAGCCAGAAAGTCTTTGCATGATCTCAGAAGCTCAGATGTCAGCGTTCTTATAAGATTATCAGATTTTTTATCACCGAATTTTTTTCCCGGGAAAAGCTTATGATAAATATTTTCATTAGTCAGATCATCCGAATCAAAATCAGGGTAGAACTTTTTAACTGTTTTAAAGATCGGAGCAACATCTCTTTTCCTGCTGAAGAAAGGAGATGAGATATATTTTTCAAGTCCGGACATTTCTTCCGGCGAAAAGCTTTTTAACAATTCTATGAGACGAGTATCCTTCATTCAGACAGAGTTTTAAAATTAATCTTTGAAAAATGATTTGAACTTCGTCACAATTCATTTCAATTAAAAGTCATTTTAAACATTAAATTAAATGTTTTTTCAGATTATCTTTGAATATGAGCGTAACAATCGGGAAAAAATCTTTTTGCAAATAATATCAAATGGATGTATGTTTGTAACTGATTTATTCTTTGGAAAGAATGCAGCGCAAGATCCGGAATTGTTTTAAATTTTCCGGCTGATGATTTTAGATACAGTAAATTTTTAGGTGAAGTAATCAAACTGCTTGTTTTATTCTTTCCAAAGAAAATTAATAGCAGAAATTACTTCTCCTTTTTTTTTGACATATTTTTAAATTAAATTAATATTCACACAACCAAACTATTTTACTAAACTTAAAAAAACTAAATGAAAACAATTCTTCTGCTTCTGATTTCATTAATGCTCAGTTCAGGCTTAACCGATCTGAGATCACAGACAGTAACAATCCCTGCTTCAAATTTAAATCAGGGTTCGCATAGCTATCCGCTTTCAGCAAATTTCGGGTATGTAAGATCCGAGATGCTTTATATGGCATCCGAAGTCGGTTCTTTCGGAATTATAACCGAGATAGGGTTCTATTTAAACTATGTAAATCATCCGATTGCTGACAGTATTCCGGTTGTTATTAAAATGAAGACTACAACTGCGACACAATATTTTACAGGTGAAACTTATGATGATGCAAGCTCAGGAGCCGTTACGGTTTTTGACGGTATGATTTACGGAGGGAATTTTTTTATGAATAACTGGACTTCGATACAGCTGCAGACTCCTTATCATTATGATCAGAATAATCTGGCAATTTTCATTGAGACCAATTACGGAAATGAAGGCGGAGAATTAAATTTCGCAAAAGGCTTCAGATGTGCAACATCACACTCTACAAACGCTTTCGGATATACACCTGACGCAGGAGCTCCCGCGAGACTAAGGCACTGGACCAATAACTTTACTCCTCCTGCCGGACTCAGCACATGGGAATATTTAAGACCAAATATCAGAATGCAGATTTATGAAATTGATGACTGCAATGTCTATCCGATTTCTGCTCAGATTCCGGAAGAAGTAAATTTCTCATGCGGGGTTGATGAATTTGTATCTCCGGCTGCTACAATCATGAACGCAACTCAGACTGATCAATACAATATTACTGTTGATTTTGAGATTACCGGTCCTGTGAATTATTCCTCACAGGAGATTATTGATACAATACTTTCATTTCAGCAGAAGCAGATTTCTTTCAGCGGTTTTAATATCAAAACTCCCGGAGATTACAATGCGCAGGTACGGACAACATTTCTCTGTAATAATGTACTAACAGTTCAGGATACACTCGAATACAGTTTTAAAATTGTAAACCCGAACTTCGGCGGAGGCCAGCCGATAAATAATAATTATTTCTTTGCGAACTCAACTGCCTGCGGAATGAATGCTCCGAATGCTCCTGAGTTTTACTGGAACGATACAGCCGGAAGCGTTAGTCTGATTTTAAACGGTGAGGATGTTTCCGGAGGTTTAATGTCCGGTAACGTTGATGACGGATTTTTTTCCCTGGGGAATACACTTCCGGCAGGTGATAAGTTCAGATACTGCGGAGTAGATTATGATTCATTTTTTGTGGGAACAAACGGTCAGATAGGTTTTATAAATAATGATAACAATTATAACGGACTGGTTGAATACTCGGCGGAACAGCTGCCGTATCCAACACCTGCTCCCGCAATATTTGCTCTTTGGACAGATCTACAGTTTGATAATGAAAATATAACGATGAACAGATTAAGCTATAAATCAGATGCGGCTAATAATAAGTTTATCATTACATATGACCGCGCTCCGAAATACGGAGCGGATGATTCGACTGATTTTGTAAGCTTTCAAATAATACTGGAAACATCGCCCGGACCGATTGAAGACGGATTAATAATAATTCAGTATGATGCATCAAAGACAGGAGACAGGTTCAAGAATGTTCTTGATGAATATACAATTTGTATAGGAATGCAGAATGAGCTGGCCGGTAATTTTATACAATACAGATATACAACTAATGAAATTTTTTATTCTTACGGTCCTGTATTCGGTTCATCGCTTGCTCTGGCATTCGGAACAAACTCTGCCGTACTTCCGGTAGAATTGACGTCGTTTACTTCTGCAGTAACAGGACGTGATGTTAAATTGAACTGGATCACATTATCAGAGATTAATAACTCGGGATTTTCAATTGAACGCTCTCCGGCATCACAGGATCAGTGGACTGCGGCAGGCAGCGTCACAGGTAACGGGACAACAGGAAGTCCGAGCAACTATGAATTCACAGACAAAAATGTAAACGCAGGCAGATATAAATACAGACTGAAACAGACAGACTTTAACGGCAGTTTTGAATATTATATGCTGAGCGGAGAAGTTTCAGTTGAGTTACCGGAAAAATTTAATCTCTCGCAGAATTATCCTAATCCGTTTAATCCTTCGACAAAGATCAATTACGATTTGCCCGTTGACGGAAATGTAAGTTTAAAACTTTATGACTTATCCGGAAGAGAAGTAATGACAATAGTAAATGAGGTTCAGACATCCGGATACTATACTGTTAATTTTAACGGATCCAATATTGCCAGCGGAGCTTATTTTTACAGGTTCAGCGTAAGCAGCAACAGCGGAAATTTCAACATGACAAAGAAAATGATGCTGATCAAATAATTTCCAGAAATCGTATAAACTTTATTATCCCGTTCCCAATCTGCTGATTGGGAACGTTTTTTTTTTACTCATTTTTTTCTTTCATTCCCGGTCTCCTGACTTTGGAAGAAAATAAAAATTATAACGTTTCAGGTGATATAAACAATTACTTTTATTTGTAAATACGGATAAGTATTTTAATATCAAATAATAATAAATATTTCTCAAACTGAATTCACTTCATTTCATATTTTGAGATATCTGCAATGACAAGACGACAATTAAGAAATACAATTTTCATCATTACATTACTTTATTCTCTAGCGCTTATTACCGGCATAACTCTGTACTTTACCGATACAACGGAAAAGAAAATCAACTTTGCCATATTCAAGGATTTAATTCCATTTATGATCGCCATTCCGATTGCGTATTTGGGTTATTGTTTTCAGAGGAGGGCAAATTATTTACTTGCATTGCGACCGCTTTGGTCAAATCTGATTATATCAGTAAATAAAGCAATTCAGTTTACACATGATACAGAAACAGGCAGAAAAGATTATGCCGATACTCTGAATCTGCTCAGCGTATCAATTGATGAAGTCCGCGGGGTTTACAGTAATTTAAAAATTAAAAACGACGGAATAGGTTATTATCCTTTTGAATCACTTAAGACAATTCATAAAATTATTTCCGAACTCGGATACGGAGCTGCTGATATTTCAAAAAGCACGGAAGCCCGGAAACAGATAAAGCATCACAGGAAAAATATCAGGCAGACTTTTCTCATGGAGTTTGACCGGCCGGAACCGACGATTTTTGACAGTCCGTATATTTCCGATAAGAAAAAACCTTTTCTGCGTAAGTCAGGTGATGAGTAAATTTTTTTTTTGAGATATATTTTTTAATCTGAATTAATTTTTGTAAATCAATAAATAATTTTTCAGCTTAATCTGTTAAATCTTAATATCATAATCTGAATTTAGAATTAGAAATTTTTAAAAATTCTTTATAGTATTGTCAAAAAGCGAAATAAAAATCAAAACTCCCGATCAGCGGTTAAGAGTGTTTGTAAGTTCCACTCTGAGAGAACTGGCTGACGAAAGGAAAGCCGCCCGCTCAGCAATAGAATCCATACATATGATTCCGGTAATGTTTGAGCTCGGAGCGAGACCGCACCCGCCGAAAGATCTTTATCAGGCGTATCTTGAGCAAAGTCATATCTTTATAGGAATTTACTGGCAGAGTTACGGATGGATTGCTGAGAATGAAACTATATCAGGACTTGAGGATGAACTGCTTCTTTCCGATAAATTCCCGCGGCTGATATATGTAAAAGAACCGGCGCCTGACAGGGAGAAGAAACTTGATAAGATGCTGGACTATATACGCTCTCACGGTAATGTTTCCTATAAATCATTTACCACTACAGAAGAGCTGTTAAAGTATATTGAAATTGATCTTGCAATACTTATCAGCGAAAGGTTTTTTTCATATTCCGAATCAAAACAAAAAAGCAGAAGTGCTATTTACAATAATTTTCCGGCTCATCTGCCTTTTCTGATCGGGAGAGAAAAGGAGATATCGGAGATTAGCGATCTCCTGCTCAGCGGAAATACACAGCTTGTTACAATAACAGGACCAGGAGGCATAGGAAAGACAAGACTTTCTCTTGCAGTCGGGAAATCTCTTGATTATTATTTTGAAGACGGGTTATACTTCGCTGATTTTTCAAGCATAAAAGATGAGAATATAATTTTAAGTGAAATTGCAAAACTGTTCGGAATTTCAGCCGGCGTTTCGGCTGATCTGACTAAACAGATAATTGAATTTGTTTGCGATAAGAAAATTCTTCTTATAATAGATAACTTTGAGCAGTTAACAAAATCAGCATCAAAGATCTCGGATTTGATAACTAAATGTCCCAATCTGAAAATACTGGTAACAAGCAGAAACCCCCTTGAGCTTTCAATGGAAACGGAATACAACATAGACGCATTATCGCTGCCTGATCAGAAACAGGATATAAGCGATATTGAAATGTCTCCTGCTGTAATACTGTTTGCAAACAGAGCAAGGTCAGCATTCAAAAAATTTGAACTGAATGAAGAAAACATCTTTATAGTTTCTGATATATGCCGGCTTCTCGGAGGAATACCTCTTGCGATTGAACTTGCTGCGGCTAAAGTAAAAATGTTTTCTCTCAGCACAATAAAAAATAAGCTGACAGAGAAACTTGATCTTCTTTCCGGCGGAGTGAAGGATGCACCTGCCAGACATAAGACTATGAAAGCGGCGATTGAATGGAGTTATGAACTTTTAAATGAAGATGAAAGAAAATTATTCAGAAGGTTATCAGTTTTTGAAAATGGTTTTGAATATGATGCTGTTGAAAATATCTGCTGCTATGATATTCAGGATCCTACCGGAACTATAGAATCGCTGATCACAAAAAACTTCTTCAGAAAGGAAAGTGAGACCAATGATATTTCACGTTTCAGCATGCTGCCGCTGCTTCATAAATATTCATCAGAGCAGCTTGATCATTCAGGCGAGACTGAAAATCTGAAGATTATTCTTGCTGACTATTATTTGGAAAGGATAAAAGAAAGCTGCGCAGGTTTTTACGGTGCGGTTCAGGCGAGAATAAACTCAGAATGGGAGATTGACATACAAAACGTAATGAATGCTCTCGATACTTTGCTTACTCAGAATCGTTTTAATGATCTCATAGAAATGATATATGCTCTGTGGCCGGTATTCTGGATATTTGATCATGACAAAATTCTTGAAAAGAGAATTGATCTGAATCTTATACTTCAGCAGGACAAAGGACTTTCCGATGAACAGAAAGGAAAGCTCTGCTGGCTTGCCGGATCTGCCGCAATGGAAACCGGTGATTTCAAAACCGCATCGGAAAAATTCGGAACTGCAAATAAGTATTTTGCCGGAACAAATAATACAAGAGGAGTTGCATGGACAGATCTGATTTTAAACAGTTTAAAGAACAATTCCGGAAATGAAAAAAGTGATGAAGAAATAATAAAAGGTTATAATACTTCAGCGGAAATGTTCGGCAAATGCGGAGATACCTGGGGAGAAAGCGTGGCATTACAATACCTGGCGGCTTTCGAAATGTCACGGGGAAATTTTTTGAAAGCTATTGAGTCTTATGATTCCTGTATATCGCTTGTTGTATCTAAAATAGGAAACAAATCAATTGAAGGTTACTTATTTTCTATGAAAGCATTTGCATTAATAGAAACGGATGAGTTTGACAAATCAGTAACTTATCTGAAACAAACCGCTGATATTTTTAAATCAGGTATACTCGATGAAGGGACTGCATACTTTCTGCAGATAATTACTTATTATTTTTTCAGGATAAACGATACTCCCAAAGCCATGTTTTTTGCAGGTCTTTGTAAAAATATTTTTTCCAAATACAATTTCGCGCCATGGCATATGCTTGCAAAACTGTTTAGTTATAATGATGAAAAAGTAAAAAGTATAACTGATGAGGAGTTTATATCAGAATACAGGAAAGGGATGAAAACGAATATTTTCAAAGCGCCTGAGCTTGCATATAAGATGATTAACAACTTTCAGTAATTACAAAATTATTATCATTAATAAAATTTTCAGACAGCATTACAGCCAATATTCATCAGCCTTTTAACATTGTTATAAATCTTAAAACAAATTAACAGATTTAATTTTTAATAAAAAATAAAATTCGGACTGCTTTTTTTTCCGCCGGCAAATTCTATTTTTAATTTATACAGTTTCCCGGATTATCCGTGTAACTCATAATTTTTTGACTTCCATATTGATTACCCTGCGCAAATACTGTTTATTCTCTTTATTAAAATTCATATTTTGAACGCATTATTCATTATTTCAGATTAATGACAATTAATAAAAGCATTACTGAAGAGGCAGCTGATTTTATTTTTGAACTTTTCAAAAACAAACTGCAAAGCGTATATGTGTATCATAATTTAACACATACGGAAGAAGTAGTCGATGCCGTAAAAAAAATCAGCGGTAAGCTGAACCTGAACGACGAAGATCTTGAGATTGTAACGCTCGCTGCCTGGTTTCATGACGCGGGATTTACCGAAAGGTGTGATAATCATGAGGATGCAAGCATTGAAATAGCAAAAAAATTTTTGTCTGAAAGAAATTATAATTCGGAAAATTTATTACTTGTATGCGGATGTATAAACGCTACAAGATACCCACAGTATCCAACTAACATTCTTGAAGAAATAATCTGCGACGCTGATCTTTTTCATCTCGGAGGTAAAAATTATAATCTGAAATCCGATCTGCTGCGAGTAGAATGGGAAAAGAATTCAGGCAGAACATATACAGATACAGAATGGCTGAAGATTAACATTGATTTTCTTACTTCTCATAAATATTTCACGAGGTATGCAAAGAAAACTCTTGATGAATCAAAAACAGAAATCCTTGTCAAGCTCCAGAAAAAGTACAGAAAAAAAATTGAGGAAGAGCTTGACAAAAAAAGCAAAGAGCTGAAAATTGAAGTTGAAAAACAGAAACTTGATTCAGAAAAGGAAGCAAACTTAAAAGCTGACAGAGGCATTGAGACAATGTTCAGAAATGTAATCAGGACTCATGTGGAATTCAGCGCAATGGCTGACGGCAAAGCAAACATTATGATCAGCGTCAACACTCTTATCATAGGCGCGTTAATAACTTTTCTTTTAAGAAAACTTGACACCAATCCGCAGCTTATAATTCCGACATTCATGCTGATGCTTGTAAGTCTGGTCTGCATTATTTTCGGAGTGCTTGTTACTCGTCCAAACATTACTTCAGGTTTATTTACAAAGGAAGACATTAAGAATAAAAGAACCAATCTACTATTCTTCGGTAATTTTTTTAATATGGATTTAAAGGACTTTCAGTGGGGCATGACTGAAATGATGAATGACAGGGAGTTTCTATACGGAAGCATGGTAAAGGATTTTTATTTTTTAGGGCAGGTGCTCGGCAGGAAATACAAATATCTCAGAATATGCTATACAATTTTTATGTACGGTCTTATAATCTCAGTAGTAGCTTATGCAGTTGCCTTTATGTCAATGCCGATAGAGCCGATAGATTTTTTTGAATAATTAAATTTCAGTTTATCAAAGAGCTTTTCTTAATCAGGCATGCTAAATCAAGCTGGGATTATCCGGAACTGGACGATCATGACAGACCATTAAACAAAAGAGGGAAATCCGACGCTCCGCTCATGGCTGAAGTTTTAAAAGAAAGAAATATTTATCCTGACCTGATTCTTTCCAGCACTGCAGTCCGCGCGATTAAGTTTGCAAAGATTATAGCAAAAAAACTGGATTATGATAAAAATAAAATTTTCAGTTCCCGTGATTTTTATTTAGCTTCGGTAAGTGAGATAATAAATGAATTTCAGTCTCTTGACAACAGATACAATTCAGTTTTTTTTGTGGGACATAATCCGGAGATCACATTGCTTGCAAATTTTCTCTCCGCTAAAGATTTAGATAATATACCTACTTCCGGAATTTTTGCTGTAAAGTTTGACATAAATTATTGGGATGAACTTGATAAGGATAAAGGGAAGTTTAATTTTTTTATTTATCCTAAAATGTTTTACGATAAATACTGACAGAAAAATCCATTCACAAAAATCATTTTAAATATATTAATCAGCAGGCTCAATACTGTATATAGTTATATCCTGCTCCTTTCCTCTTAGTCTGAATTTTCCCATGCTCACTTTTTTATATCTGCCGTTCAGTTTCAGTTTGTTCATCACATCATCTGAGACTAAAAGTCCTTTGCCCAGAGTTTTACTCTGCGCCTGGATCCTAGAAGCTGTATTAAGGACATCACCGTGAAAGACTATTTCCTTTTTTGAATCACCGATCTCACCGGTTACTACTTCTCCGTAATGAAGTCCGGCTTTGAATTCAGGAACAACTCCGAAAGTGCTCAGATAACTCTCTGAAAGATGCTCAATACATTTACGCATTTCAAAAAAACAATTGAGACAGTTTAAATTTTCGAATCCTCTGTCATTAATCCAGCTGATTATTACTTCATCTCCTACATACTGATAAACATCAGCTTTGTTTGATACTATAACTTCATCAATATCAAAAAAATATTTATTTATAAATTTGTGATATTCCACCGGACCTAACTTTTCAGCAATGGCAGTGGATGAAGTAAGATCAATAAACATAAACATTCTTTTTTCAAGCCGCGGCTTATGATATTTTCCGGATACATAATTCAGAAGAACTTTTCTGCCGAGCAGTATATTTATCTGCCGGAAAAAATTCACAAGAAAGCTGAATGAAATTGCAAATATAAATATATTTTTAAAATCCCCTCTTAATATAAAATGTCTGAAGTCACTGCTCATAAGTGTATCTGTCAGAGAAGCGTTATTTAAACTGCTTTCATGCACTACCCAGACTACAATAACTGAAAATGAAATTATAAAAATATAAAAACCCGTCCGTATCAGCAGGGCAGTTATAAATTTCAGCTTATTAAAATTATTCTGAAAAACATAAATCTCAAAAACTGAACTTACAAAAGAGATCATGAATCCTATTATAGCGCCTTTTAATATTGTTACAGGTTCAGAATTGAATGCGAGTGCGGTAAACAGAGGACCTACAATAAGTCCCGGGAGAGATAAATAAATTACTGTGCGAAATTTTTCTTTCCTTCTGACTGATGAATTCATTTTTAACGAAACGAATTTACAAAATGAAATTACAAAAAGTTAATTAGCTCAATAGTGATTCAGAGTATAAATGCAGAGCCAATATAAAATTTTATATCTTCATCTGATTTTGCAACTGTTAAGCCAAAGTTCAGCATTCTGTTAATATATGACATCCACAGAGTGCCGCCGTATGAGTTATGCCATTTTCTTGAATCCTCACCTTTAAGAAAAACTCTTCCCGTTCCGCCGAAAACAGATATTCCGAAAATGCTCGGAACGAGTATATTTACCGGAAGCAGTCTTAACCTGATTTCCGCCTGAGTCAGCATTAATCCGTCGCCTGCAAATCTTTCTCTTGAATATCCCTGAAGTGAATTTTCACCGCCCAGGAAAAGCGATTCGCTGAAAGGATATTCTCCCCAGATCTTTCCGGCTGCTGCCTGAATTACAAAAGTAGCTCCCATTAAAGTATCAGTTGAAATATAACCTCTGAAATCAAAACCTGCTTTTCCGAATGAAGATACTCCGGATAATTCAGGATTGTATAAACCTCCGGTTCTGAACAGAATACCGTTTAATGTTTCAACCGGACTGTTACGTGAATCATATTTTAAACCAAGTATTAAGCCTCTTGTATTAAGTTTACCTTCACCGTATAGATCAGGAGTCTGACCTGCAAGTGTATTCGGATTTTCCTTTACATCCGTAAAATGCATATAAAGAGCAGATTCGAGAAAAGTTTTTTTATTCAGAGAGTATTCAAGTCCGATATTGATCCCGAAAAAGTTTTCATTAACATCATAGTAACCGACTTTATCAAGTTCTTTATTGAATTCTGATTCATTACCCTGACCGTAATATCTTGTTACATTTAATGCTGTGCTTTTAATTTTAAAAAAAGCATGCTGATTTCTGATAAGGTTATAAAAATCTCCGTTAAAATCAAAATTAAATTTACTGAACTTAAAAGAATAACCCGTCACCAGAGACATTCTGTAAGCGTATGGCTTTAATCCGTAATCATATTTATACAGTACAGGTCCTCCTCCGAGTATTAATCCGTCATCGGAATTCAATACAAATACCGGTTCAAATCTCCAGTCATTACTGCGGTCTTCCGTTGCAGGTTCATACCTTTCCTTTTCATTATTTACAGATCTGATGTCATCGAGAACTTTAACATTTGAATAATTACTTTTACGAAAATTCAGATCGCCTTTTGACTTAATCACATTCAGCTCTATATCGGAATTAAAACTTCCGTCTTCTCTGATCTCATCATTGCCTGCGTTAAGATATAATCTGATTTCTTTTGTATCTTTTGAATCAAAAGTTCTGTCAAAAAAAGGAATTTCTTTTTTCTCTCCTGACTCTTTATCTTTTTCATAGATCTTTAGCCCGAGAATTTCTTCACCCTTGTATCGGACTTCTACAAATTCATCTTTATCACTTCCGTAAACGTCAGCAACTTCATTTATCAATTCATAATATTCATCAGAAGCTGATTTCAATTTGTCACGTCTGGACTTAATTAATCTTTCCAGATGTCTGCCTTCAAGACTGTACCATTCGGCAGGGATCCTTTTCACTGCGGAAGTTATCAGCGAATCAGTCAGGGTATTTTGAATATACAGCACTAATGAATCATAGACTTTTTTAGGGACAGGCGGAAGAAATTTTCTGTCAACATATCTTCCGTTAAAAGTCAGATCATAAATCTTCGGATAATCTTCTCCGTATCCTTCTATCTGCGTAATCGACCTGCCGACTATTGACGGTATAAGTCCGTCATAAAGACTAAACGCCTGATCTCTGTCTCTCGGGATCGGTTTATAAATTGTCTTTCCTTTATCCTTGTAACCTGCCCATTTCCACTGATCCGAATGTCTGTCCCAGTCCCCTATCATGATATCAATAAGTCTTGCTTTCAGAAACTCGGAGTGATCTACCTGATGATCATTATTTTTCTCAAGCTTTTTATATAACTTAAAAGTGTTCTCAATCTTATCCGAATTTCCGAAACCTTTTTCGCCATCTTCACCTTCATCAGGATTTACTTCCATTGTTCCAAGCAGTCCTCCGAATTCTCTTCTAAATTCACCAAGTTTTTTGTCATTCGGCAATACTACTACGATCGGCTCAGCATTAAGTATTCCAACAGCATTCAGTAACGGAGCTACAATCACTGCGGAAAACGGATGCGAAGTGCTTATCTGATCTTTGACAAGATCTGCAAATACGGTATTCTGCAGATCTTTGGGAAGGATCTTGCTCGGGTCTTTATTCATCGATCTGAACTTGTATTCAACACCGTCATTGCCTTTGAGCCGGAGAGATTTTGTCTGCAGTCCGCCGCCTTTTTTTATTGGAGTAAGTCCGCCTCCGAATTTTTCCATATCAATCACATCAGCGTAAAAAGGAGTAGTCCAGAGATCACGCCAGTGTTTACCTAGAAAGAATTCCGTCAGACCTGTTCTGTCATATTCACTTCCTGCAGTAATTTTTTTCTTACCTGAAAATACTTTCAATGAATCTGCCTGTGAAACAGCATTATCAGCTTTAATAGTTATAATTAAAATTATAGTAAAAAAAACTTTTTTAATTTCAATATTATTCATTAAGCTGTTAAAATTAAAAATAACTTTTATTGTATAAGTAAATAATTTCTTAGATAAAATCGGTTTAAAATTTTAAATCATTTGCTCTGATAAGGATAAATTACAATATATCCTTTACCGCTCTTTCCTTCATTACTTATCAGCAGGTCATTATTTTTTGAAAACGCAATGCCTTCGGGCTGTTCATGTATTTTGGGATTTAATGAATGTCTGTCAATGATTAATCCTTCTTCTGACAATTCGATCACTTCATTGCCGTTAGCGGCAATTACAAAGAAAGTATTTTTCACCGGATGTTTTTTAATGCCCGATGGGTTGAATTCTTTTTTAAATTGTGACAGAGGAATTGTAAATTTTGGTTTTGGATCCAGTATTTTTGAATCCGGAGAAAATGAATAAATTGCTTTTTCATCGGCCTTACCGGTACCTGATTTTCCTTTGCAGGCAAGGAGCAGTGAATTTGTTTTTTCATCATAGCAAAGTCCTTCGACATCAGATGACTGTTTCAATCCTGTCTCATAAAGAATATAATCAGAATATTCATTATTTCCGGCTTCTTTAAATTCAAAGAGTTCGCCGTTACTTTTAATCAGGTAGAATTTATCGTTTACATATTCAATGTCCTCGAAGTCACCTTTCATAACCGAATTCCCGACGGCAAATTTCTTAATTATATCACCGTTTGAAATATCGATCTGATAAATTATTGCAGATTCATCCTGAATTCCGAAAAGTCGGTCATCAGGGGAAAACGTAATCCCGGAAATTTCCTTTAATGACGAAGGCAGATCAGTAATCCGCGGTTCCGGCGAATCGATATTGTAATGTGATAATCCTGAAGTGTCGTTTACAATTTTGTTAGCATTAGTTTTTTCCGGATTTTTTTTGCCGGAATTTTTTTCGCCTGTATTTTCTTTTTTACCGCATGATATAATTATCATGCTCAGGAAAATAACTCTGATTATTTTTAACATAAGAATTGATTGACTCAAATTAAGAAAATTATTTAATAAATAAAACAAGCTATTCAGTTACTGAATAAACGAACGCTTTGCACAATTTTTAAAATTCTGCATTCTTTATAACTGCATAGATTTTCCGTGAAGACACATCTGTCCAAACCGTTTAGTTTTAAAATTAAAGTTGTATCGCTTTTGTAGTACTTTCTTTTGACAGATCAAAAGAAAGGTACCAAAGAAAAATCTCCGCTAATGAAAAATTGCCGGAATTCCTTTTCCCTTCGGGACGTCTTCGGCTCACAATTGCTATAAAATTTCCAGCTCAAAATTTTCTTATTAAAAATATTTTGGAAAGCATTGCCGTGTAGAGTAAATTCAAATTTAAATTGTCTTGAATAACTTTCGTAATTAATTTAGTTTGATTTCAAATTTTATAATGCCGGACACAAATACTTTAGCATCAGATCTTAAAATAGATGGGAATTTCAATTTATTTAAGACATTATCCCTGAAAGAAAATATACAGGATCCGTATCCTGTATATCACCTGCTCAGAGAATATGATCCGGTATTTTTTATGAAATCCCCGACAGGATTTTTATCCGAGAATATATGGATACTCACAAGATACGATCATATATCATCAGTTCTGATAAATAAAAAATTCGGAAGAGGAAACAGATTCGGCAAAGGTAAGATCACTGCAAATTATGCAAAGCTTAATTCATTAACGCAGATGAGACAGCACTGGGTAAATTTCCTCGACCCGCCGGATCATACCAGGATCAGAGGATTTATTAATAAAGCATTTTCCCCGAAGATGGTTAATAACCTGAAGCCGGATATAGATTCAGTAGTCACATATTTACTGGACAGATTTCAGGGAAACGAAACTGAATTTATAAGTGAATTTTCTTACCCGCTTGCAGCAATTACCATAGCTGAGTTTTACGGAATTCCGAAAGAAGACAGGGATATTCTTGATAAATGGGCAATGCAGATAGTTAGGACATTGGACGTAGTTACAAATCAGTTCACTCAGGATGACTTAAAAAATATTTACCGGAGTGCTGATGAGATTAAGGATTATTTCAGGAAGCATGTTGATGAAAAAGAAAGAAATCCGAAAGATGATCTTATCAGCAGACTTTTAAATATTGAAGATAAAGGAGACAGACTTTCGAAGGAAGAAATTATTGCTTCGCTTGTACTAATGATAATGGATGCACATGAAGCACCTAAGAATATGATCACAAACGGATTATACGCATTGTTAAAAAATCCTGATCAGTATGAAAAACTGAAAAAAGATACTTCACTTGCCGAAGGTGCTGCAGATGAATTGTTAAGATATGACAGTCCCGCGCAGTTTACCGGAAGAAGAACTCACGAAGATGAAACAGTAGGCGGCAAGGAGATTAAAAAAGGACTTCAGATAATCTGCATGCTCGGTGCAGGTAACAGAGACCCGCAAAAATTTTCAGAACCGGACAGACTTGATATTGAAAGGAAGAATGTAATCCCGCTTTCATTCGGAGGAGGTATTCATTTTTGCGCAGGTGCAGGTTTTGCAAAGCTTGAAGCATTATCAGCATTTGAAAATATCGCAAGGAATTTTCCTAATATCAGACTAAAGGATAAGGAATATAGATATCATGATTCACTGCATTCAAGAGGACTTGAAAGTCTTGAAGTAATTCTGAAATAAATTATTTCTTTTTGAAATTGCTTTCATAAATACTGATCCATTTTTTCGGAGTGATTTTCGAAGCGAGTTTGCCAATCAGTTCATAAGGAATATCTTCCGTCTTTTTAAATCTAAGACAGCTTTTACCCATATCCGGCTTTGACTGCACAGTTTTTTTGTATTCATCAGTAAACCAGTCAAGAAGTTTTTTATCAGCGTAAATTCCCATATGATATACTGCTATAAAATTTTTCTGAGAAGCCAGACATAAAAACGGCAGAGGCAGTTTCGGATTACAGTGATAACCATCCGGATAAATACTGTGCGGCACTACATATCCAATCATTCCGTAACTCATTTCTTCCTTAAAACCACCGGGCAGATTTTTCCTTATTTCTTTTCTAAGTTTCATTAAAGCTTTTTTTCTGTCTTCCGGCAGGGAATCGATATATTCTTTTACAGTTGCGGCATCTGAAGTCATTTTTAAATTAATTTAAGTTGTAAAATTTAAAAATATAATTTTCAGATATATTTCTCAATACAAAGTTATTCATAAAAACGGCTATGCATTTGAATCAGAGAAATTCACACGAAGCTGAAAAGTAATATACAGTTATATATAGTCATTTAAATACACAATTAGAATTTTTATATTAATCATATTATTTTCAAAAAATCTTGAAGAAAAAAGCCGATAATTTAGTCGATTTACTGAGATTAAGAGCCGATGAACAGGCAGACAAGACCGCTTTTGTATTTCTGAAAGACGGCGAAGAAGAAGGCGGGAGATTTACTTACAGTGAACTAGACATAAGAGCGAAAAGCATTGCTGCTAAACTTCAGAATTCCTGCAAACAGGGAGAACGCGCGCTTCTTATTTATGAATCAGGTCTGGAATATCTTGATTCATTTTTCGGATGTCTTTATTCAGGTATTATTTCCGTTCCGCTGCATCCTCCGGGAAAGAATAAGTCGCTTTCAAGAATTTCGGCAATTGCTAAAGACAGCGGCGCTAAAATAATCCTTTCGACTAATGAAATTTATGATGAGCTAAAAAGTGAATTCGCTACAGATAAAGTTCTGAAAAATCTTGAATGGATAACCACAGAAAATTTTCCAAATGAAATTGCGGAAAAATGGTTAACACCTGATATAAAACCTGAGACGCTTGCTTATCTTCAGTATACTTCCGGATCTACGGGAATTCCAAAAGGCGTTATGGTAAATCACAGAAATTTACTTGTTAACCTGGAAATTATTGACAGATCACACCCTCATAATGATAACAGCGTGATGGTAACATGGCTTCCGATACATCATGACATGGGACTGATTTACGGAATACTCTTACCTTTCTACTGCGGATATCCGTGTTACTTTATGACTCCTCAGGCATTTGTGCAAAAACCTTACAGATGGCTTTCGGCGGTTTCAAAATACAGAGGCACTCATAACGCCGCACCGAATTTTGCATTCGAGCTTTGCGTTAATAAAATCAGCGAAGATCAGAAAAAGACACTAGATCTGAGCAGCTGGACTACTGCAATGAACGCTGCGGAGCCGGTAAGAGCTGAAACCATTGAAAAGTTTTCGGAATATTTTTCAGAATGCGGTTTCAAAAAAAAATACTTCAGTCCGGGTTACGGTCTTGCAGAAGGCACTTTAATACTTTCTACTAATTTTACGCAGGACGAACCGGTTCTTAAAAGATTTGATGACAAGGAGATTGAAAAAAATAATACCGCAATTCCGGCGGATATAAAGGACACGATTTCAAAAATTCATGCCGGACACAGTCATTCAATAGAAGACACAAGAATTGCAATTGTAAATCCTGTTACACTAATTGAATGTAAGGAAGGTGAAGTAGGAGAAGTCTGGGCGTCCGGCTCATCCGTTGCGCAGGGATACTGGAAAAGAGAGGACGCTACTAAAGAAACTTTCCGGGCGCATATTGCAGATACAAAAGAAGGACCATTCTTACGCACCGGCGATCTTGGATTTATTTTTGAGAATGAGTTATATATTACCGGCAGACATAAGGATCTGATTATCATCAGAGGGCAGAATCATTATCCGCAGGATATTGAATATACAGTCGAATCAAGTCATCCGGCACTGAGACTGGGATGCGTAGCTGCTTTTTCATTAGACTATGACGGAGATGAGCATCTCGGTATTGTTCAGGAAGTTCAGAAAAATTTTTTAAATGATTTTGATCCTGAAGAAGTAATAAAATCAATACGAAAATCTGTTTCTGAAGAACATGATCTGCAGGTTCAGTCAATAACGCTGATAAAACCCGGGACTGTCCCGAAGACATCAAGCGGAAAGATTCAGAGAAAAGCCTGTCTGCAGGGAGTTTTAAGCGGTGAGCTTGAGATAATTGCAGAATGGAAAAACGGCATTATAAATGACTACAGAAAAAATGTAATAAAAGGAAATAAATCCGAATCCAAACCTGAAACCATTTCAGAAAATAATAAAAGCAAATTTATCCCTGACATAAAAAATTTAAAACAATGGCTAGTAAAAAGACTTTCGGAAATGATGCAGATAAATCCCGAATCTATTGATGTATCAGAATCATTTGCTGCTTACGGAATGGATTCGCTTAAAGCTGTGCAGCTTTCCGGAGAGCTTGAGACATTGCTTGACAGACATTTGCCGGACACATTGGTTTATGACTATCCAAATATTAATTCTTTATCCGGATTTCTTATCTCAGAAAACCCTGTTTCAATTTCACATGATTCCAAAATAGAATCAGCTGCTGAAAATGAACCGATTGCAATTGTAGGGATTGGCTTAAAATTTCCCGGTGCTGACAGTCCCGATGAGTTCTGGAAATTATTAAAGGAAAAAAGAGACGCTATCAGGGAAATCCCTTCCGGCAGATGGAATGAAAATTCATTGTATCCATCAACTGTTAAGTACGGCGGGTTCATAGATGATACGGATAAATTTGATCCTGTTTTTTTCGGGATCTCGCCGAGGGAAGCGGTTCAGACAGATCCTCAGCAGAGACTTGCACTTGAAGTTGCATGGAAAGCATTTGAAGATGCAGGAATGGATATTTCAACTTTAGCAGGTTCAGATACGGGAGTTTTTCTGGGAATTTGCACTTATGACTATGCGAGATATTCATCCGGCAGAAAGGAATTATTTGATGTTTACACCGGCACGGGCACTTCACTTAGTATCGCTGCAAACAGAATTTCTTACTTGTTTGATTTCAGAGGACCGAGCATTGCAATTGACACTGCATGTTCTTCCTCATTAGTTGCGCTGCATACTGCATGTAAAAGTATCCGTTTGGGAGAATGTAAAACTGCAATAGCCGGAGGAGTTAATTTATTACTCGCGCCGGACTGGAATGTGGTTTTCACTGAAGCAGATATGCTTGCCCCTGACGGAAAGTGCAAGACATTTGATGCTGCTGCAGACGGTTATGTAAGAAGCGAAGGCTGCGGCATAGTTGTATTGAAAAAACTTTCCGAAGCAATAAAAAGCGGAGACAGAATTTATTCGGTGATAAAAGGTTCAGCAATAAATCAGGACGGAAAGAGTAACGGACTTACGGCACCCAACGGTCCATCGCAGGAGGATGTAATAAGAAAAGCATTAAAAAATGCAGGAGTTAGTTCAGACGAAATAAGTTATATAGAAACTCACGGAACAGGTACTCCGCTCGGTGATCCGATAGAAGTGAATTCAATTGTTAAAGTAATCTCAAAAGACAGATCTCCGGAAAATGAATGTTATATAGGATCGGTTAAAACCAACATCGGACATCTCGAAGCTGCAGCAGGAATTGCGGGAGTAATCAAGACAAGTCTGGCATTATATCATAAAGAAATTCCGGGACATCTTAATTTCAGTTCATTAAATCCGGAGATACATACGGAAGGAACTGCAGTAAAAATTTCTTCAGCAGAAAAAGACTGGTCTGCAGCAAAACGGTATGCAGGAGTAAGTTCATTCGGATTCGGCGGAACGAACGCACACGTAATTCTTGAAAATGCTCCATTGGAAATAAAAGCAGTTTCAAAAAAAATGCCTCTAAATATTTTTACATTAAGTGCGAAGAATGAAAAATCGCTGATGGAAACTGCCGGGAAATATTTGGAAACGATTGCTGAAAATAATTTTAACATTGAAGATATATGTTACACGTCATCAGCGGGGAGAGCTTCATTCAATCACAGACTAGCAATAGTCTGTAAAGATAATTCTGATCTGACTGCAAAGCTTACAGATTTCATAAGCGGTAAAAATTCAAACGGTATATACAAAGGAACGGTAAAGACAAACCATATTCCGAAGACGGCATTTTTATTTCCCGGACAGGGAGCTCAGTTTATCGGGATGGGAAAAGAGCTCTACGATACACAACCTCTTTTCAGAAAGATCATCAACAGATGTGATGAGATACTGAGGGATTATCTTTTAATGCCTCTTACGGAAGTTTTATTTTATGAGAAGGACGAAAAATTAAATCCCATAAACGAGACTACATATACGCAGCCCGCATTATTTGCGATAGAGTATGCTCTCGGAATGCTATGGAAATCATGGGGAGTCAGACCGGACATTATGATGGGACACAGCGCAGGGGAAGTTGTCGCTGCATGTCTTGCAGGAGTATTCAGTCTTGAGGACGGACTGAAACTGGCGGCCGAACGCGGGAGACTGATGCAGACTATGACTGAAGAAGGAGAGATGTATACAGTATTCGCAGATGAAAAAACCACAAGAGAATTTTTAAAAGGGTATGAGAATGATGTTTCAATCGCTTCAATAAACGGACCGGAGAAAACAGTTATATCAGGCGGAAAGGAATCGCTGTTAAAGATTATACCGCTGATAGAATCAAAGAATATTGAATATAAGAAGATCATAGTTTCAATTGCTTCACACTCTCCTCTTATGAATTCCATGATAGATGAATTCAGAAAAGTCTGCGCTACGATAAAATATTCCGAATCACAGATACCTGTAGTATCAAATATTTCGGGTGAGATAGTAACGGATAAAATTGCAAATGCGGAATACTGGTGCAACCATATACTTTCGCCCGTCAGATTTTCAGAGAGCATAAAGGAGTGCGTGAATTACGGAGTGGAAATATTTATCGATCTCGGACCGAAGCCAACATCAATAAACATGGGACAGGAGACGGTTCGCGATACAGGCATAAAATGGCTGCCGAGTTTTAAGTATAATTTCACAATCCGGGAAACGATGCTGGGAAGTCTGGGCAATTTATTTGTAAGCGGCGCAGAGCCGGACTGGAAGGGGTTTTGGGATGGGATTGGTCATGGGATAGTGAGTCTGCCGGGTTATTCATTTCAGAGGGAGAGGTACTGGGTTGGGGATGGTGAAGGGAAAACGGATTTATCCGTTTTTCGTAGGAATGCCGAAACCGGATCGGGCGACGGAAACTTCAAAGGTCATAGACTTCAGACTGCATCAGAGAATGAAATTATTTATAAAATCTGTATATCCGGCAATTCACCGGAATATCTTAAAGACCATATTGTTTTTGATAATGTCATTCTGCCCGGGGCTGCTTTTGTTGAATCAGTTTTAGCGGCTTTCAGAAGTTTTCATCCGGGCATTGAATTTAACATTTCAGATCTGAAGTTTCATCATGCACTTATTCTTGAAGAAAATAAATTTAAAAATATTCAGATAATTTTTTATAAAGAAAACAAGTCTGATTACAAATTTAAAATATTCAGCTCAGATGTTTCTGATAACGAATTTGATGAAGTATCTTGGATAATGAATTCTTCCGGCAGTATTAATTCAGTTTTCTTAAATACTGAAACACTGGCTTTTGAAAAGGTCAGGAATAGTTTCATTAATGAATTTGACCGCAAAAATGAGATGAATCAGCGGATCAGGGATTTTTATGAAAATGTAAAAGCAGCCGGAGTTGAGTACAGGAATTCGTTCAGAGGTATTAAAGAACTTTACATTAAAGAAAAAAAAGCTCTGAGTTTTATTGAACTCGACACATCAATTAAAAATAATAATTACATTCATCCGGCTTTGTTGGATAATGCGTTTCAGACTGCATTGTCACTTTTAGTTTCAGATAAAAAAGATTGTGCATTTATACCTGCAGGCATTAATAATATAAGAGTTCTTAAAAAACTTCCTGATACAGTTTATTGTGCAGCAAAATTTTCCGAAAACTCTTTTTTAGAAAGTGTCTCTTCCGCTGATATAGATATTTATTCTGCTTCAGGTGAAATGCTAATCAGCATTACGGGACTTCAACTGAAAGAAATAAGCAGACAGGATTTTCTCGCTATGAATGATGATCTTAAAGACTGGTTTTACTATACTAACTGGGAAAAAACAGCTGATCAGAATTTAAATTTATTACACTCAGATATTTCCGGTATAGTTAAAAAAATATCTGAAAATACATTACAGTCTGATAAAGTATCTGATTATAAGAAATTTGTCAACAGTCTCGGCGAGCTTTCGGCACAATTTATACTAACAGCATATAATAAATCTGATGCAGAATTAACAGTATCAGCAAAGTTCAATCAAGATGATTTATTTAAAAAATCAGGATTTTTAAAAAAGTATAGTAAATTAATTTTAAGGTTTAGAGAGATACTTGAAAACAAAGGATTATTAAAGAATGAGAACGAATCATTGATATTTTCAGAAGTTCCTGATTTAAGATCAATTGATAAAAACATTAAAGAGCTATATAAAAAATATCCTGAACATTCTGCAGAGATAAAGCTTACAGAGAAATGCGGTAAACAGCTTCTGGAAATTCTCACAGGTAAAAAGGATCCTCTTGATATTCTTTTTCCGGAGGGAGATATGACTCTGCTCACAAAGCTATATCAGGACTCTCCTGCTTTTTCATTAATGAATAATTTAATTAAGCAGATTGTATATGAAATAGCGGAAGGTTTTTATTCAGCTAATAAGTTAAAAATTCTTGAAATCGGAGCCGGCACCGGAAGTACTTTAAATCAACTTCTGCCTCTGCTCAGGGAAAAAAGCATTGAATTTTATTTCACTGATATTTCTCCTGCATTTTTCATGAAAGCAAAAACAAAGTTTAAGGAATTTGAGAATATTGAATACAAGGTGTTAGACATTGAGAAAGACCCAGTTCCTCAGGGATTCGGATCAAATGAATATGATATTATAATTGCTTCAAATGTAATTCACGCAACAAAAGACCTGACCGGTTCATTAGAAAATATTAAAAAACTGTTAACACCTGACGGTATTTTTATTTTAAATGAAGTTACAGAGAAACAGTCCTGGATCGATATTACTTTCGGATTGACTGACGGCTGGTGGAGATTCTCTGATACTGAATTGAGAGAGTCGTATCCCCTACTTAATGTATCAGACTGGAAAAAACTATTATTGAATTCAGGTTTTAAAAGTGTTGAATCAATACCGGGTGATGAAATTAATAATATGTTCACAGGTCAGACAGTTTTCACTGCTGCATTGAATAAAGAAGATGTTTCGGTTTCAGCATCCGGTTCAGAGCTGCTAATTTTTTCAAATAATAAATTAAATAAAAATCTTAAAAGTGCTTTCAAAAAATCAGCGTCAGTATCTGCTGTTATCGGAAACGGTAATTCATTTAATAGAACAGAAGAAAATGAATTTACTATAGACTTTCGTAACTCACTTCATATAAAAGACTTATTAAAAGCAGTATCAGGTAAGAAAAAGGAAGTAGTATATATTACAGAAGAAACGGAATCAATAAACTCTGACAAGATTGATGAAATAAATTCTCTCAGCATTTCATTAATATTGAACCTGATAAAAATTAACTATGATGCAGACAATAATTTTATTGAATCTATTACTATTCTTACCGGCGGGTCAATTTCTGCAAATATTAATGATAAGGTAAACGGTTTGATTAATTCTCCGTTATGGGGATTACAAAAAGTTATTTCGTTGGAACATCCCGATCTTAAAGTCAGGATCATTGACATTGATAAATATTCTTCTTTAGATCACATAGTCAAAGAAATAATTTCCGGCAAAAGAAATGATATTACAGCAATCAGAGCGAATAATGTTTACGAGCCTGTTTTAAAAAGACTTAGAAATTCCGGCAGTGAGAAAACAGAGATCACCAAAAATGGTGTTTATATAATTACCGGAGGATTAAGCGGCATTGGATTACTTACTGCGAAATGGCTCTCAGAAAAAGGCGCAGCTCATATAGCGCTTATCAGCAGAAGAGATAATTATGAAACTGCTGAAAGTATTTTATCAGAAATAAAGTCAAGCGGAACTGAAGTAAAAATTTACAAAGGTGATGTTTCAATCAAAGAAGATCTTGAGAATATTTTTAAAGAAATAAACTCGTGTAAATATCCTGTCAAAGGGATAATTCATTCAGCCGGTCTTCTTGATGACGGTATTTTATTAAATCAGACTTCCGGTAAATTCCTAAATGTATTTTCTCCGAAAGTTAACGGAGCATGGAATTTGCATGAACTTACAAAAGAAAGTGAACTTGACTTTTTTATAATGTATTCATCTGTAGCTTCTTTATTCGGATCATCAGGGCAGGCAAATCATTCCGCAGCAAATGCATTTCTCGATTCACTTTCATTTTACAGGAAAAGCAGAGGACTTCCCGCTCTCAGCATAAACTGGGGAGTATGGTCAGAAGTCGGTTCAGCTGCGGATAAAGGCGCCGACAAAACAGAGAAGATTCAAGGTCTGGGTTTGATTGACCCAAAAAGAGGCATACGTGCTTTGGAAAGTATTATTGGTACGGAAAGATCACAGATCGGTATTTTTCCAATGGACTGGGTTAAATTCACCGGAAAATATAAAAATTCGTTTACAAAATATTTCGGTGTATCAGAAAGTAAACAAACAATCGAAACTGATATTATGTCAGGGGATAATTTCATTGAAAGACTGGAAGCGGCAAATGATGAGGAGCAGACGGAATTATTAATAAACTATTTTAAGGAAGTTATATCAAATATTATGGGACTTGATACATCCGATCTTGATAATGAGCAGCCGCTGAATACACTGGGACTTGATTCACTTATGGCGATAGAATTAAAAAATAAGGTTAACATGGAGCTTGGAGTAGATTTAAATCTCGTAAGATATATGGAAGAGACAGGGATCATACATCTTGCCGCCGAGCTGAAAGAACAGCTTCCGAAGATCATCAGCAGCACAGTCAGAGAAACGGTTAAAACCGTTTCCGATTTTTCCGAAGAGGAAAAAGCAAGAGACCTCCTTTCTAATCTCGATAATCTTTCCGAAGATGAATTAGACAGACTTTTAAATGAATCAAAGTAAAGATTAGTGTCTGATAAAAAAGTTAACGAGAATAAATTAAACTTGTCTCCTCAGGAGAAACTCGCTCTGCTGAAAAAGCAGCTTCTGCAGAAAACAAAAAATGAAGATCTGACTTTTCCGCAGTCATACGGTCAGAGAGCGCTTTATTTTCTTTATATCACTTCACCGGAAAGTACAGCTTACAATGTATGTTTCACTGCAAGGATTACTTCTGAGATTAATATTCCCGCATTTAAAAAATCCTTTCAGAGATTAATTAACCGTGATCAGTCTTTAAGATCGAATTTCAAAATTATTGACGGGAATCCTGTACAGACTGTAAGCGGATTTAAGGAAATTTGCTTTACGGAAGTTGATGTGTCTGATAAAAGTGAATCGGAAATTAAAAAAATTGTCACAGGTTATCACAGAACTCCCTTTGATCTTGAGAACGGGGATGTCTTTAAAGTTTATCTCTTAAAAAAATCTGAAAATAATTTCATTCTCCTGATAAGCGTACATCACATAGCATGTGACGGATGGTCAATCGGAATTATGCTGAATGAGTTAAAGCAAATTTATGAATCGGAAAAAGATAATAAAAACATTTCTTTCCCGCCGCTGACAATTAAATATTCTGATTATGTAAAATTTCAAATTGAATTTGTCCAAAGTGAAAAAGGCGCCGAGCAGTGGAGTTACTGGAAGGAAGAACTCAGAGGTGAACTGCCTGTTTTAAATTTAACTGCTGACAAAACCAGACCAGCATTACAGACTTTTAATGGAGATACAGAATATTTTCAACTTGAAAAAGAACTTGCAGATGAAGTAAATAAATTTTCTAAGACAGAAGGAACAACAGTTTTTGTCACACTGCTTTCTGCTTACTTTGTTTTTCTTTACAAATACAGCGGACAAAATGATATTATAATCGGATCTCCCACAACGGGAAGAACCAAAACAGAATTTGATAAACTGATCGGATACTTTATAAATCCTGTTTCTGTAAGAGGCAGTATCAGCGGTTCGGATTCCTTTAAAGCAATTTTAAAACAAATTAAGAAAAAAATTTTAAATGCAGTTTCAAATCAGGACTATCCTTTTCCGCTTATAGTAGAAAAGTTATTAAATAAAAGAGATCCGGGCAGGTCAGCAGTCTTTCAGACTTTTTTCGGGATGCAGAAAATCCAGCAGGATGAAGAGCTTCAGGAAATAATAGTCTATAATAATGATGATGTAAAAGTGAACTGGGGAAGTCTTACGCTGCAGCCCTACGGTATTACTCAGCAGGACGGTCAGTTTGATTTAAGTCTTGATTTAATCGCTGGTAAAAAATTATTCTCAGGAGCTTTTAAATATAACAGCGATATCTTTGACAAAGAAACAATTTCCGGTATGGCGGAAAATTTTAAAAACCTGCTGAAAAATATTCTTACTTATCCGGATTCTGAACTTAAAGAGCTTGATCTGCTTCCCGCTAAAATAAGAAATAAGTTAGTTACTGAACGGAATAATACAAACCGTGAATTTGCAAATTTTGATTTTGTTCATGCTCTGATTCATAAAAATGCGGAGAAGTATCCGGAAGCGGCTGCATTAATTACAGATGATGCAGAGTTGTCTTACAGAGAGCTTGAAGATAGTTCAAACAGACTTGCAAACTATTTGATAAAAAAAGGATTAAGATCCGGAGACCTGATATGCGTTTGCATGGAAAGATCTCCTGATATGGTAATTTCAATTCTAGGAGTTTTAAAGTCAGGAGCAGCTTACGTGCCGGTCGATCCGAATTATCCCGCAGACAGAATAGCACACATGATATCGGATTCAGGATCAAAGTACATTCTTACACAAAAAAAACTTTTGGATTTTCTTCAAAATATAAAAGCTGAAACCATAATAACTGACGATGAAAAATCTGAATATTTAAAAGAAGATATTTCATATCCGGGAATAAATTTATCTCTCACAGATCCGGCGTATGCAATTTATACTTCCGGTTCAACAGGATTACCGAAAGGAGTTTTAATAAGCCACAGATCTCTTACAAATCACATGCTCTGGATGATTAATGAATTCAACTTTGACTCAACTGTCAGAGTTTTACAGAAAACTCCTTTCAGTTTTGATGCTTCAGTATGGGAATTTTACCTGCCGTTTTTAACCGGCGGCTCGTTAGTGATCGCAGGTCCTGACGGGCATATGGATACTGCATATATGAAAGAAATCATAAAGAGAAATAATGTTAATGTACTTCAGATGGTGCCATCGCTTTTGAATTTATTTCTCGATGAACCGGGTATAGAAGAATGTAATAGTCTGAAATATATTTTCTCAGGAGGTGAAGCGCTTACAAAATATTTATGTACCAAAGTTTATATTAAACTTGATGTAACATTGTGCAATTTGTACGGTCCTACTGAAGCTACAATAGATTCTGCATTTTACATCTGCAGTAAAAACGAGACAGATGAAAATATTCCAATCGGCAAACCGGTCAACAATGCAAAAGCATATATTTTAGACGGTGATATGAATCCTGTTCCTGACAGGACTGCAGGGGAATTATATCTCAGCGGGGTTAATATTGCACTGGGTTATGTAAATAACAAAACTCTTACTGATGAAAAATTTTCGGATAATATTTTTAGTAAAATCCCGGGAGAGAAAATGTACAGGACCGGAGATATTGCAAAGTATAATTCCAAAGGAGAACTTGTATTTCTGGGCAGATCTGATGAACAGGTAAAGTTCAGAGGATACAGAATCGAACTCGGAGAAATCGAATCTGTACTTAATAATATAAGAGGGATAAATAACTCAATAGTCTTACTAAGAGAGGACAAGCCGGGAAATAAAAAATTAACCGCTTACATTGTAGCCGACAAAAATACTGTTCAGAATATAAATGAATTAAAGCTCTTTCTCAAAGGAAAGCTGCCTGAATACATGATTCCCTCAGCATATGTAATACTTGACAAAATTCCATATACTCCAAACGGTAAAGTTGATAAAAATTCTCTTCCTGCGCCTGATGATAAATTAATTTCCGGAGGCGATTATAAAGAACCGCTGAAACCTGTTGAAATTATTCTTTCAAATATCTGGAAGGATGTTTTAAAAATTGAAAAGGCCGGTATTAATGACAATTTTTTTGAACTCGGGGGAGATTCGATAATCAGCATACAGATAATCTCACGCGCCAACAGGGAAGGTATAAAGATAAGTCCAAGGCAGATGTTTCAGCATCAGACCATCGCCGAATTGTCGGCGGTCGTTACACAAAAAACCGCTAAAGCGGTTGATCAAAACCCCGTCACCGGCTTTGTCCCTAACACACCTGTCCAGCAAAGATTCTTTAACCATGATCTCAAAAATCCTTCTCTCTTCAATCACTCAATCTCATTCGAAATCCCTGCTGAATTGAATTCCGATCATCTCGGTAATTCTTTTAATCTATTATATGAACATCATGACGCGTTGAGGTTAAGTATCGATTTCAAAGGAAATGAAATTATACAATTCAACAATGAAGTCCGACATGTGAGTTTATTTTCAATTGAGGATCTCAAAAACATTCCGGAAAATGAAATTCAAAAAATAATTAATGAAAGGACGATCTTTCATAATAAAAGTATTGACATCACTAAAGGTGAATTGCTCAGAGCTGTAAGATTTATTACCGGAAAAAACCAAACTGATCTTCTTCTTATATGTATTCATCACTTATGCGTGGACGGAATATCATGGAGGATCCTGCTTGAAGATCTTAATTCGCTTATAAATAATTTTCAAAATAATAATCCTCCCGGGCTGCCGCCTAAAACAACTTCATTTCGCGACTGGAGTTATTTTCTAAAGGATCATGCTCAGAGTGAAATAATAAAGAATGAATTTTCATACTGGAAAGATCTGCTTTCTCTGAATTCCGGTAAGATCAGGACTGATAATAATTTTAATCAGTCAGAAAATACCGTTAGCAGTGAAAGTACGATTGAACTTCATTTAACAGAAGAATCTTCTAATTTCATTCTTAAAGATATTCACAAAAAATATAACACTCAGATCAATGACATTCTCCTGACTGCTCTAATTTTAGCATTTAATAAATGGCAGGGTCATAATAAATTACTGCTGAATCTCGAAGGACACGGACGTGAGGAAATTTCTGAAGATACTGACATTAACAGAACTGTCGGATGGTTTACTTCCGTCTATCCCGTTATGCTTAATGTAAGCGATCCTTCGGAAACAGGAAGCGCTATTAAATCAGTGAAAGAAAGTTTAAGAAATATTCCGGAAAGCGGTATAGGATTCGGTTTACTCAAATTTTTATGTGATGATGAAGAAATTAAAAAATCCATTTCTTCATTCAGTGAACCTGAAATTTTATTTAACTATCTGGGACAATTTAATTTCAATACAGACTGGAAGATCAGAGAGGATTTAAAATTAGTTCAGGATAAAAGCGAATTGAGATTTCATCTTATTGAAATTAATGCAATGACCGTTAATAACAGAATCAAATTTGAATTCAGTTACAGTAATAATTTTCATAACAGGGAATCAATTGAACGATTATCCGGATATTACAGCGAAAGTATAAACGAAATTATAAAACACTGCTCAGATGACAAGACAATAAGCGGATACACGCCTTCAGACTTCTCAGCTTCCGGACTGGATCAGAATGAGCTTGATGATCTGATGAATAATTTAAACTCATAAATGGAAAAAGATCTAAAAAATAAAATAGAAGATATTTACGAACTCTCGCCTATGCAGCAGGGAATGCTTTTTCATACTTTGTATGAAGAAGGCTCCGATGCTTACTTCGAGCAGTTTTGTTATGACCTCGAAGGTGATCTTAATCCTGAATTATTTGAAAAAGCTTGGAATGATATTGTTAATAGACACGGCGTTCTCAGGACGTCATTTCAGTGGAAAGGAATTTCAAAACCTGTACAGGTAGTTAACAGATCCGTTTCTCTTACATGGGTAAATCTTTCATGGGCTGATATTCCTGAAGCTGATATTGAAAATGAATTCCTGAAATTTATTAAAAACGACAGAACAAGAAGTTTTTCTATGGAGCAGGCGCCTCTTATGAGATGTGCTCTTATCAGAATAAACGAATCTAATTTCAAATTTGTATGGAGTTTTCATCATATTCTGATGGACGGATGGAGCTACCCGGTCATTCAGAAAGAAGTCTTTGATATTTACGGATCATTATTAAAGAATGAACAGATAAATCTCCCTCAGCCGGTTTCATATAAACAGTTTATTGTATGGTTAAATAAAACAGATAAGAATACCGCTAAGATTTTCTGGGAAAATGAACTGAGTGGATTTTCCTCACCGACACCGATGACTTACAGCAAAAATGAATCTGACGGTGAAGTGAAAGATATTGAAATCAAATTCGATGAAAAATTAACAGCTGACCTAAACTCTTTTGTTAGGGATAATAAGCTGACAATGAACAGTGTCTTTCAGGGAATATGGGCTTTGATTTTGAGTAAATACAGAAATGAAACTGATGTACTTTTCGGAGGAACGGTTTCCGGCAGGAATCCTCAGCTTCAGGGAATTGAATCAATGGTCGGATTATTTATTAACACACTCCCGGTCAGAATTAAAATTGATTATGATAAAAATATAAAGACATGGCTGAAAGAACTGCAGACAAAGCAGATTGAAAGGGATCAGTTTGCTTACAGTTCTCTTGTTGATATTCAGGAGTGGAGTGAGATTCCGAGAGGCACGCAGCTTTTTGAAAATATTCTGGTATTTGAAAATTATCCGGTTGATAAATCTCTTGAAGAAGGCGTCGCCGGTATAAAAATAAAAAATCTTAAAGCATTTGAGAGAACGAATTTTCCGCTGACTGTTCTTATCGCACCCGGTAAAGAGCTCTCGGTTCATATTGCATACGACACTTCTAAGTTCACCGAAGTATTCATAAATAAAATCCTGACTAATTTTAAATCACTCGTCAGTCAGATTATTAAAGACCCTGAATCCGGTTTATCCGGACTTACTCTTTTAAGCGAAGAAGAAAGAAATAAAATATTATTTGAATGGAATGATACAGCGGCTGATGTTGATATTAAATGCATGCATGAGATGTTTTCCGATGCAGTCCGAAAATATCCTGACAGGACAGCTCTGGAAAGCGGTGATCAAAAATATACTTATAAAGAACTTGACGAAATTTCAAACCGTCTCGCGAACAAATTAATCAAGGAAGGGATTACTCCGGGCGACTTTATCGGTATTTGCTTAATACGTTCTGCTGAGATGATCATTTCCCTTCTCGGAATTTTAAAATCAGGCGCAGCTTATGTTCCGGTCGATCCGTCTTTTCCTGAAGACAGAATTAAATATTTACTGGAAGACTCCGGCGTTAAAATTCTGATTACTTCCGGGGATATAGCTTTAAATTTTGAATCTGATTCTCGCAAAATATTTCTGATAGACAAGAACTTTTCTTCGCTGTTAAATGAAAGCGAAGATGCACCTGTTACCGGAGTGACACCTTCAGATCTGCTGTATATAATTTATACATCAGGTTCGACAGGTAAACCTAAAGGCGTCCTGATGATGCATAAGTCGCTCAGTAATTTACTGAACTGGCAAATGCGCAGTCACAGATTTGAAGAAGGTTACAGAGTACTTCAGTTCACGACGCTGAGTTTTGATGTTTCATTTCAGGAAATATTTTCAACATGGATCTCCGGCGGTACGCTCGTAATGCTTACTGAAGCAGAGAGAAAAGATCTTTCCCAGATAGTTACAATTTTAAAGCAGAAAAACATACAGAGGATTTTCCTACCGTTTGTTGCGCTACAGGGAATATCCGAAATATCAATGTCTTCAGGAATTAAGGATTTACCGCTGAAAGAAGTCATAACCGCAGGAGAGCAGATACGGATTACGCCTGCACTGTTGTATTTTTTTAATAATCTGAAGGATTTTACTTTTTCAAATCATTACGGACCATCGGAAGCTCATGTCGTTACAAGTTATACTTTTGGAAATGACACTTCATCCTGGCCAAATCACCCTCCAATCGGTAAACCGATTTTTAATAACAGGATCTATATTCTTGACAATAATCTACAGCCCGTACCTGCCGGCGTTACTGGAGATCTTTATATAGGAGGCATATCGCTGGTCAGAGGATATTTAAACAGAGACGAGCTTACAAATGAAAAATTCATAGATGATCCTTTTTTAAAAGGAGAAAGGATATACAGGACCGGAGATCTTGCAGGTTATCTTGAAAACGGCGACATAGAATTTCTCGGACGCGCTGACAATCAGATAAAGCTGAGAGGATACAGGATAGAACTCGGGGAGATTGAAAATGTGATCAGCGAGTTCGGCGGAATAAAAAATGTATCAGTAACTGCAAAAGAATTTATCAGCGGTGATAAAAGATTATTCGCTTATATTGTTACCGATAATGGAAATAAAATCGATAAGGAGACTCTGATCAAATTTCTAAAATCCAAAATTCCTGATTACATGATACCTCAGGATTTCATTTTCATAAATGAAATGCCGCTGACAGGGACAGGTAAAGTTGATCTGAAATCTCTTCCCGAACCCGATCTGACTTCCGGCGGTGCTGCGTCTTACACTGAACCAAAGGATCAGCTTGAACTTCAGCTTGTTAACATCTGGGAAAAAGTTTTAGGCATAAAAAAAATCGGCGTTAATGATAACTTCTTTGAGCTTGGAGGACATTCGCTGCTTGCGGTAAGAGTGTTTGGTTACATAGAAAAGCTGACAGGAAAGAAACTCGCTCTTTCTACATTGTTTAACTCCCCTACTATTGCTCAGCTCGCAGCTATTCTAAAAGACGAAGGCTGGAAACCAAACTGGAAATCTCTTGTCGCGGTAAAACCCGGCGGATCAAAGCTGCCGTTTTACTGCGTACCTCCCGCCGGCGGAACAGCTCTGCATTTTCAGGATATGGTAAAATATATTCCGGATGATCAGCCGTTTTATATTCTTGAAGCGTTAGGACTTGACGGAAAAGAAAAACCGCATGATGACATAAAGGTAATGGCTGAGCATAACATTAAAGAGATACGCACACTGCAGCCCGAAGGACCTTATCTTCTGGGCGGAAGATGTTTTGGCGGAAGAGTTGTATTTGAAATGGCTCAGCAGCTTGTCAGACAAAATCAGCAGGTTGCTCTACTTGCGATCTTCGATACATGGCCTCCGTTTACCGAAAAACCCAAGGATTACATTCCTCCCAAAAGAGATGTAAAGCATTATATCACAAGATCTTATCATCACATAAAGTCCGGTGAATTCACAAAGGTCGCAAAAAATTATGCATCATACAGATATTCCAAACTGCAATGGAAAATTAAAAACAAACTCGAATACATATTCAGCAACAAGCTTGACCGAGAATATAAAAATATTATGCTAATGCATTTCAAAACTCAGGACAAATATGTTGCGCAGAAATATCCGGGAAAGATCACGCTAATTGAATGCGCTACTTTTAAAGAGGAATTAAGAGATAAGTGGAGACACCTTGCTGAAGGTGGCTTTGAATCTTATGTGGTGCCCGACACTGATCACATTACAATTGTTAAAGAGCCGATGCTGAAATTCTTTGCGGAGAAATTGAATTTTGTTTTGGAAAAAACTCACAGGGAAATTAATTCAGCCGTGTCCGGTAATAAAAAGTCAGCGGTTTGATTTTAAGCAGCTGCTGACTTAACAAATAAAACCTCATCGCTAAAATCAGATTCTCCCAATATGGAATTAAAATGCAATGATATTCATATTTACAGAATAAATATATCAGATTATAACGGATCCTTACTTAATCTGAAAAAAATTATGTCTGAGGATGAGACTAAAAAAGCTGACAGATTTAAATTCACAAAGGACTCACAAAGTTACATTACATGCAGAAGTTTACTTAGAAATATTTTATCTGAATATACTAACATTAATCCGGATGAAATAAATTTTTCCTGCAATGAGTCCGGCAAACCTTATATTGAAAATTCAGAAATACAATTTAATTTATCACATTCGGGAGACCGCTGTGTTATTGCCGTATCACTGATATCAGAGACCGGAGTTGATATTGAAAAAGTCAGAGACATTGAAGATCTGACCAAAATTGCCGAAAGATATTTTTCTGAAACGGAGATTTTTTACTTAAAGAAATTTCAAGGAAATGAATTGGCGGATAATTTTTTCAGGATATGGACTCTTAAGGAAGCTTTCATAAAAGCAACAGGAGAAGGTCTTTCATTTCCTCTTAAAGACTTTTCGGTAACAGACAGAACCGGAAAAATTCCGGTACTGTCAGTTATCAATACTTCCGCTCATTTAGAAAAAAAATGGACACTGGGTTTTTTAGAAAATGAATCAGGATATGTTTCATCATTCGCAGTCAATTCAGAAAAAATAAAAATAATTTACAAAACATATCCCGCCGAAATTAACGGATAGTAAAAATTTTGTTTTACTGAAATAATTTCTTATCCGGGAAAACCATCTTTGCAAGTTCCATAAATACATGATCAGAAATTCCTAATTTTGTATCAAACTGATTTACGGAAACAAGTATAACAGCATCAAGTTCGGGATTGTAACACATTGTAGTATTATATCCCGTAATACCGCCGTTGTGACCTATGAAACCGTCCAGATTAAATATGCCGAGTCCGTATGTTACAAATTTACTTAGACCTGTATTAACAAATTTAAGTCTTTCCGCCTGCATCTGCGGACTAAGCAAAGTGCCTTTGACAAGTGCTTCCACATAAATTTTAAGATCAGGAAGATTTGAAACCATACATCCCGCTGCTCCGGTCAGAGACGGTTCCATAAATGTACAGTCCGTTAATGTTCCCGTGACTGTATCGGCGAAATATCCGTGACTGTGAACCCCGGAAATATTGCCGTCTGTAGGATAAATCGTATTAGACAATACCAGCGGTCTAATAATTCTGTTTGTAACTTCATCACCTGTCTTGTTTCCTGTGATCTGCTCGATCATCATTCCGAGTATATTGTAATTGCCGTTTGAATAGTTCCAGCCCTGACCGGGAGGATATACCGGACCGAGCGCTATAGTCCTTTCAAATATTTCTTCCTGCGTAATTTTTTCCTTACCGTTATAAAAGGCAGCAAGCAAAACGGGATCATTCAGAAAATCCGGAATGCCGCTGGTCATATCAAGCAACTGCCTTACGGTAATGTTTTCTGAATTGGGATAGGACGGGAAAAACCTGCTGAGCTTGTCATCTAATGCAAGTTTACCTTCGTCTGCCAATTGTAATATGACAGTTGCGACGAAAGTTTTTGTTATACTTCCTATTCTTATCAGATCATCATACTTTCTTAATTCACCGGTTCTTAGATCTGCTTTGCCGACAGCATACATATAATTAAAATCAGGAGTAAATATTCCGGCTACTATTCCCGGTACCTTGCTTACTTCATAAACTGAATCAATGTAACTGTTAAGTTTGACGGTAAGCTCTGTATTATCTCTCTGAGCCGAAATATATCCGGTTGAGCATACAGCTAAAAGAAAATAAATCAGCGTAACATTTAAAATAATCTTTACAGATTTAGTATAAATTGATTTCATGTTAGTTAGGTTTTAGTTTTAAAAATTTACTTTATATTTTTTATAAATTTTATTTGACAGATAATTTTAATCTAATCCAAATTTTGTTCCGGTAAATTTTTTCCTTTTCCAATCAAATCCACTTTATTCAAAAATTCCTCCCGGTTATTGGAATAAGGAAACTTAACTTCAGGAATTCTGACATTCATAAATTCACAAAGTGGTTTCCATCCGTCAGCGGCGTTAAACACCAGAAGTCTTTCAGCGGGAATATGCTTCAAAACATTTTCCGTGTGTTTCTTAAAACAGCTGATCACTTTTTGTTTATCTTTCAAATTTTTTCCAAACTCAAGATCCATTAATTTTCGGTTATACAAAAACACTTTAAACCTCTTTCTGACTACAGTTGAAAATGGGAATCTTAATGCGAACTGTGTAAATTTTCTAAGATCCGGATTTCTCGCCATAAAGATCGTATGCAATGCGCTATCATACCATTCATCAGGATCTCTGATTGTATGAATAAATTTTGAATCCGGATAATATTCATAAAGCTGTCTGAAATATCTGGCAGACGGATAATCAACTGCAGACTGATAACCGTTAAAAAGTTCATTCCACATTACCGCTTCGCCTTTCTCCGCCTTTTTAAAATATTTCACTTTTTCCGGGTACTGAAACAGCTCCGTCATATGAAAGCATTTTCCGAATCCGAGATACTCAAGAGCAAGCTTAAGTGAATATGTTCCCGTCCTTCCCAATCCTGTTCCGATTATTTTCAGCGACATCTGTTACAGATTTTTTTAGCAGCCGGAAAATTTATTTTAAAAGTATCATGCTTTTCGTTTCCTTGTAATCTCCTATTGCAAGACTGTAGTAATATACACCACTCGGCAGATCCGTTCCGTCAAATTCAACTGAATAATTTCCGGCAGGTTTTGATTCATTAATGAGCGTTGCTATTTCTTTTCCCGAAATATCAAAAACTTTCATTGTGACATTTTCTTTTCCGTTTGATAAATTCTGCGCAACGGTAAAATTAATTTTTGTCACCGGGTTAAAAGGATTCGGATAATTCTGACTGAGCAGATGATTCACGGGAACTTCAGTGAAATTCTGTTCACTGCTTACTATCATATCTGAATTCAGATATTTTAATATTTCAACCGCGAGCTTTCCGCACGGGATTGACTGATTAACAATCATTGATACACCGGATTTTACATTACCAGCCGTATCGGAAGCGAAACAAATGAAACTCGAAAATCCTGGCACTCCTCCGTCTTTCCATGTATAATAAAAATTCAACTGTGTTTCGGGAAACAGCTCAGCCATTTGCCATACGAGTCCGACTCTAGCCGTTGAATTCGGCTTACTGCACGTGTCATTATTTACTCTTCTGATCTTTTGAGCTGAGTCTAAAACATTCTTCATCCCGGAATTTGTTAAACCCATATTGAATTCAAGATATTTCATAAAGTCCTTTAAGCTTGTATATAAACCTCCTGCTGCATAAAATGCAGGCCAGCTGTTTTTGAAATATCCGACTGAATCTCCGTTTGGTCCGTAACCTGTTGCTCTTCTTTGTTCCTGCTGCGGTGTCAGAGTAATTCTTGTATCAGGCATTCCGAGAGGATCGGATAATCTTTGTATAAAAAGCGAATCAATGATCTTACCAGTTGTATGCGAAAGTACAACTCCAAGAAAAGAAATTCCGAGATTGGAATACAAAAAACATTCGCCGGGTGGTCTGTGAAGATTGTGATTATTAAGATAGTGGTACATCATCTGATATGTTGTGGAGTCATTTACCGGCTGAATAGGATCGTCCGGCAGCGCAGAGAAATGTGTCGCTAAATCAATGAGTCTCATCTTGATCGTGTCACCGCTAATATTTATAAAGTAAGGTGCTTTGACAGTGTTAAGAGGAATGTGATCTTCCACAAGATCATTCAGATCCAAAGGTCCTCCCTGCTGAATCAGCTGAGATAAAATGGTTGCCGTGAATGTTTTTGTAACTGAACCGATATGAAAGATTGTGAGACTGTCCGGTCTGGGTGAATTCGTATCCTTTCTTATATGTCCGTAAGAAAATCGTCTTGATAAATTGTTACTGCCATCATTTCTGATAACTCCGACTACCATCCCAGCCTTGTTTGTATCAACATACTCTCTGACTATTCTGCTGATCTTTAATTCAAGTGAATCGGGATCAAACTGTGCCTGTAACGGATAAAGCTGCAGAAAAAAAATAACCGTGAATACTAATGGGAACAGGATTTTCATGATTTAGTTAGTATTGAATATTAATTTTGCCGGGTTGTCCAATTTATTTCTTTTTACTTTAAAATTCAACATTGAAGATATAATTATTGAATAAAAATTCTGTGAGTTTTAAAGTTACATGATTCTGCTGGTTTGCATATTCTTTCGTATCCTGTAATTATAAAAAATCTGATTAATGTTTTTAATGAACAGGATATTTTGTAATTCGATTTTAAAAATATTTTTCTGATATTCAGATTGCAATTATTAATTCAAAGTATTAATTTGATTTAAACAATATTTAAGTAAGTTCGTAAGCCGAAAAAACTTTTTTAAAACTAAAAAGATTAAAATGAAACATTTTAAAAATTTAAACGGGTTACAGATTGGAATATTTTCACTGCTGATCGCAATATGCGGAGTTCTTGGATATTTGTATTATGACTCATATAAGACAAATATCAAAGATAGTCTGGCGTTAAAAGAAGTCAAAGCTGAAAATCTCGATCTGTCACAGGATATTGATATTGTAAAGGAAAAATATGACAGACTTCAGAAAGAAGTAGAAGTCATTAAAAACAAAGTAGCAAAAGTTTCCTACAAGAAAAAATTCACAAAGAAGAAAAGTAAACTCTCCTCAGCCGGTAAAAAATACAGTAAGAAGAATGTAAATTATAAAAAGCTGTATTACGATCTTAAGAAAAAATGCAGCGTTAAAAAGTATTCAAAGAGCAATACTAAATACAGCAAAAGCAAGTCTTATACTAAAAGCAAATCATCTTATAAACCTTCTAAGAATTCCGTCAAAAAGTATAATACTAGATATAAACCTTATACAAGTTTCAGGAACAGGTAATTAACTCCGTGTATAATAAAAGAACATCAAATGTATCAGCTCAGTCTGACAATGTTTGATGTTTTTTTATTTTAATATCTTAATAACGCCGAATGTAATATCATCACTTTGCTCTGCTCCGTTTACAAATTTAAACAGATCAGAAAGCAGTTTTTCTTTGATCTCAGCTGTATTATGTATTACAGTTTTTTTAAGAATATCTTTCAGTCTGTCGTCCCCGTAAAGATTTTTTTCAACATCCATAGCTTCATTTATTCCGTCAGTGAAATAAAACACGACATCATTTTTTTTAAGAGTCACCTTCTCGGATTTATATTCCATATCTACAAGTCCGAGGAATAATCCGCCTTCGATCAATTCAGTGACTTCACCTGACTCGCTAATAATATATGTTGCATTATGTCCTGCATTAATACTCTCAAGACTTTTATCAGAGTGGTTATATAAACCAAACCAGCCGGTTGCGAATTTTTCTGAAGTAGTTGAGAGTATAAGGATTCTGTTGAGACAGTTTATAAAATCTTTCAGACTGAATTCGCCTGTAAGCCGGTCAAGATAAGTGATTACAGCTGCATATATAGTAGATACAATCAAAGCCGCTGAAATGCTTTTACCGGAAACATCTGTTACAAAAAACAATGTTACATTATCCGAAATTTTAATTACATTATAATAATCCCCTCCGATCTCCTTTGCAGGTATCAGCACCGCTGAAACATCAAGGTCCTCAAAAGCAGGTAATTCCGAAGGTAAAAGATTTTGCTGAATCTCCCTCGCTGTTTTCAGTTCACGGTTAATAACTTCCTGTTGTATCTGAACCTGAAGCAGCGTAGAATTTTCAATAGCAACGGCACACTGTGAAGCAAGTATTTTAAAAATTATAAAATCTCTTTCAGTAAAAGATGCATCATTTTTTTTATTAATAACCTGTATCACCCCGACAAGTTTCTCCTTGTGTATCATCGGCACGCATATCATATTTCTTGTTTTGAAATTAGTCTGCCTGTCATATTCCGGATTAAATCTTTCATCGCTGTAACAGTCCTCTATCATAAGCGGCTCGCGTTTCTGAGCAACCCATCCCGCTACGCCTTCACCCATTCTGCAGATTATCTTTTTTACTTCACTTCCCTTTTCTCCGGTCGCAACTTCAAATTCAAGCACATCATCTTTTTCATTATATCTGAGCAGCGAACTTGCCTCCGCGTTCATAAGCGTCTTACAGCTTTCCATAATTTCACACAGTAAAATCTCAAGCGGCTTTATCTCAGAAATGCTTTGCGTTATACTGCTGAGATAGTTCATCTCCCTGATGAGGTCTTCTACTTCCTGCGTATTTATATTCAGTTTATTCATGTTTTAATTTTCATGAAAATATAAATCCGTTGTTAATTTTGATATTCATAAATAAAACGAATACAAAATATTTCCGGATACCGGTAATTTAATTGAATAAAAATATTTAAACGGAATGATTTCCTGCGAATGTGGTAAATCCTAATGCAGTAACTCTGAATTATTTATTATAATATTATCCTGCCTGTTTCTTAAGGGCTTATTGCGGTAACAAAATTAGCTGCATTATTATCAGCAAACACAACGTCCGACAGATCGACTAATCCGTCACCGTTAAGATCAGTCAGAACATTCCCAGATACAAAACCAAATGCATCGTTTTCAATCAGACTGGCGTCTGATAAATCCACTGCACCGTCTTTGTTTATATCGCCGCTGTAAACAGCAAAACGGACCGGAGTTGAGTTTACGTTCTGCAGATTATTACCGAATGCTTTATTATCTGCGTTTGTAAAATCATATGAATTAGAGATACCGGCGGCGTAAATTTCTCCGCCGTCTCTGCTCCAGGTCTCTATTGAATTTTTATGAATGATCTGAAAATAATAAACTCCTGCCGGAGCATTCTTAAAATCAAATACTCCGGCGAAATTCAGCGAGTCAATTTCAGATATTGCGGAATCAACCGCGGAGTAAGGCGCAGAGCTGTTTCTTAAATATAATTTAACTGAATCTTTTTTGTTATGTTTATCCGGAGAATATAATCCTTCTAATATAATTTTAATATTTGCAGGATATACAGATCTGGAAAGCGTCCATCTTGAAAAACTATTAACACCGCTGATAGTTACTTTATTTCCGGAAATATCCTGCGTGCCGCCCTGATACAAATACGTTGCACCGGCATTTGTAGATTTAAATAATCCGAGTATTGATTCGCTGGTACCGTTCAGTTCGGATTCATCGTAAATAAAACTCAGCGTTGCATTCAGTCCGGAATTATTCGCAGGAGTTATGTCAAAATTTCTAATAACAGACTGGTAACCGTTAATCGTAACTGATGCATGACTTCTTCTTACCGTAGTAGAACCGAGATTTGATGAACTGGTTATTGACAGTCCAAGCCCGCCGAAATTATAGTTGTTCGGATTTGAAACAGTCCGCGTTGTCTTAATTACGCCGGTATTTCCTTTCACTGTATTCCCGGAAGTTTCTGTCAGTATTGCTGCGGCGTCAAGAGTAATTTCTCTTCCGTTAAGATCAATATCACCTGAAATTATTGTCAGTGAATCCGTTACATTGAAATTGTTTCCGGCAATTACACCTCCGGGATTATTTATCCTTAATGAACGGTAATTCAATGCAGTTATCACCTGACCCGGACCTCCTGCATATTCTATGATCCCTCTGTTCTGATTCATTGTACCGCTGATTACAATCGGGTTTGATGCTTTGAATTTAACAATTGACCATAAAGGCGCAAAGTAATCAAATCTTAGAGTGCTGCCGGAATTTACATTGACAGACTGCAAAGTATGATTATTTAAATAAAGCGTAGTATTATTATTTACAATAAGCGAAGGTGAAGTGATCCTGCCTGTATCTCCCAAAAGGATCGTATATACTCCCTGTGAAAATAAAAATCTGCTAACTGATATCAGGTTGTAATTATTTATGAAAGCCGCTTTGAAATCAAGTGTGCCGCTGCCCGCTACTGTGCCGTTATTTGTCAGAGTCCCTGATAGTTTCAGCGTATCACCGGATAAAATATTTAAAGTTGCGCCGTTAAATATATTGACAGTCCCTGCATTCATTACGTTTGCAGTGAGTGAATTCAGAATGTTTGCCGTTCCGGAAACTATATTTAAAATAGTAGTCATTGTTCCGTTTTGCACATCAATGTTTCCCCCGTTATAAAAGAAATTTCCGTTATTTATATTTCCAAAACTGTAAATAAAAATATTGCAGGCGGATGGGATTGTAAGATTTTTGCTGTTTCCGCTGAATAAAAGTATAGTACCGTTACAGTAAATATTTGAACTGTTAAAGCTCATGTCATTCGCCAGCGTTAAAGTTTTTATAATGCCGATCGTAATCGTGGGAAAATTGTTTGCCCCTGTTCCTGAAATAGTAAGGTTGGAATCAATTGAAAGATGGTTAATATTAATAAGAGAATTATTTACAATATTCCCCTTTGCTGATAAAATGCCTGTACCGCCAATGGTTCCGTTGTTAGTCAGAGTCAGTCTTGTTTCAACAGTATAAATACCGTTGCAGGTAATTGTTCCGCCAGCATCTATTGTAACTTCTTTTTTGAGAATAGATTTATAAAAAACATTGGAGCAGAAAATATTTGTACTTCCCGCCGAAGATTTTACTCTTAACTTCACATCAAAATTAGAATTCCACATAAGATTTAAATCCGTAACTCCGGATGAAGCTGTCACGACAGTACCTGCGCCTGTTATATTTCCGTTACCGAATAGAGTAAGATCAGTTCCTGATTCATTAACTATTTCCAGTTCAATCCCGGAATTAATATTGAGAAAGCCACCACTTTCGATAATAAGCTTACCTGCGGTTTTATTTCCTGTTAATGTTACAGTATGCGGACTGATGATTCTTATTTCATCGTTATTATATGCGTCAGGCATTGCTGCAGCGGGATCCCAGCTTGCGCCGCCGTTCGTGGAAGTGACCCAAGTCGAAACTGAATTCCAGTTTCCGGTTGCATTGCTTTTATAAATTAAGGAAGCCCTTAAAGATGTCTGGGTGAGTATTATTAAAACAAATGTGAAGAAGAATTTATAAATCATATTAGCTTTTAAAAAATTTTTTAAAAAAGTTATTTAAAAAGCCTTAATTCTCCTTATCAAAATTCAGGGTGTATAAAAATAAGCTATTTTATAAATATAAACTAATTATTTTTTCAAATGGAATAACTTACGGTCTGATAACTACTGCAAATGTAAAAGAATTATTTTCAGCAATAAGATAATCTGCAATATCAGTAAGTCCGTCTCCGTTCAGATCGGTATCTATATAACCTGTAAGAAATATCGAAGCGTCATTATCAATTAAACTCAGATCAGACAGATCCACTGCATCATCACCGTTTACGTCTCCGCTGTAAACTGCATAAAGCATAGGTGCCGTATCTATCTGAATCAGATTATTACCGAACGCCGAAGCCGGTGAATTTGTAAAATCAAATGAAACTGAATTTCCTGAGATTACGCTCTCAGCATCAGCGCTCCATGTCTCCAGAGAATTTCTGTGTTCTAAAACAAAATAGTACGAACCCGTCTGCGCTGATTCGAAAAAGAACTTTCCTGTAAATGTAACAGAGTCAATTACTGAATAAGAAGAATCAACTGCGGTATAAGGTGAATTCTGATTTCTCAAAATAAGTCTGACAGTATCGCGAAGATTTAGTTTCTGTTCAGACTCTGAATAAATTCCCTGCACAATAATTTTCAATTCTGCCGAAGTCTGCGCTGATATAAATGAAGATACAAGATGCACGAAAGCCGCCTGTGTATAAATTCCGGGTTCGGTGATCGTCCATGAATTTTGCGGCCAGCTTGTATTCCAGTCTTTATAAGATTTCTGTATCGGCTGTCCGAGAGGCGGAGTTACAAGAGACGGACTGCATAATGAATTACTTCCGCCGCATCCTGAAGGACAACAGCCGTCAAGTGAGTATGAAGGATTTACTCCGCCGGCAATGAATCCGGGAGCCGGTCCGAAAACTGAAGTTCCGGCTCTGTCCCATAACGCGCTGCCGTCTTCAAACCATGAATGATAAACTTCGTTGATGGAATTCTCCGCTCCGTAAGCCGACATATTAGTCATATAACAAAAAGCTGTCGGATTGACTCCGTGAAAATAATTTATGTAACCGAGTGATGCGTTTTTATAATCTTCATTGCTCAGAGTGTCGAGTTTGTAAGTGATCATATTATTAAACATAACTCCCTGTCTCGCCTTTGTAGTATTACTCCCCCATGTATAGTTCTGATTTGAGATGTATGACCTGTATGCATCCGTATTGTTCAGATAAGCAGGAAGGTTATCTGCATTATTTGTTTTCATAGAATTTCTGTAAGCATTTCTGATCGAAGTTCCGACAGAAGGTGTAATTCCGCTGAGTGAAGAATAATATAAAAGCATATTCTGCTGAGCGCATTCAAACGGATATGCATATCCCCACTGAAGAAGATGCATCTGTGAATAATTACTTTCGAAAAAAGTTTTAAAAGCAGTAATGCCTGTAAGATGATAAAGATAAACTGAAGCTGAAAGTTTTCTGACCAGTCTTTCATAAACACTGACTTCCTGTTCGCCGGCACCTATAAGACCTGAATTATAAAAAGTAACTGAAGGGTTTGCAGCTCCCCAGTTCCAGGCATTTATTGCTGCATTCATTAATACGTCTGCATAAGTATTCTGTCCTATGCTATTGAACTGAATTGCAGCGAGTGCGAATATTGATGCAGCGGTAAATGTAGCTGAAGTGGTAGCGGGTCCGTAAAATCTCTGCGCATTATCAGCTGAAGGAGGACTTGCAGAGCTGAAATTCATAACTCCGACAATTGACAAAACAGAGCCGTTTGAATTCTGCATCTTCAGCAGCCAGTCAAGTTCATATTTAATTTCATCAACAATATCCGGAATACCGTTTCCCGATTCCGGAATGCCCAGATCATCAGTCCATATTTCAGGATTTTCTTTGTAAGCAAGCAGGAGATCAGTCATCGCTTCAAAAGTAAAGTTGACATATTTATTATAATCACCTGCATCGTGCCAGCCGCCGGATAAATTTTTTGAAGTGGAAACATTGTTATTATTATAAAGCCGGCAGTCATTATCCTGCAATGCGCCTTTATGACACTGACTGTCAGTCCAACCGGTATGAGCAAAAGGAACAGATTTTGATAAACCGCATCTCTGGTAATAAAATGTTCTTAAGGTATGTATCAATGCATTCTCATAAACATTTTCATTTATTTCAAATCTGTATGAAGCGGCGTCGTTCAGTGAATCATAAACATAGTAAGAACCGGAAGCGCTGACTGAAGAAAAATCAAACCACCATACTTTATCACCGCTTTGCGAATGAGTAGCTCCGCCGTTCCATTGTGTAAGCGCAGCGGAATAAACGGTTACATCATCACCCCATCTTTTCACTTTATAAATTTTTCCGGGAATGAACGGATCATTGCTGTTATAACCCGTTACAGGATTGCTGATAACAGCGACTTTTCTGTCAGCAGGTCTGTAACCGAACTGATCCGTTTTGATGTGATTGTCTGTATTAGAAGGGACTGCCCCGGTCTTTCCCGTTTTTATTATAAACAGAAAAATAATTAAGAATATTTTAAACATTCTTTTCATAAAGATTATTTTTAAATTAGATAAAAATGGGGTCAGGGAAAAATAAAATTCAGCGGTATAAAAAAACAGTAAATTATTTCAGCAATAAAATATCATTCTTAAATCAAAAGAATCGATTGAAAACCGTATTGATGAGAAAAATTCATCACTCAAGTTTTTTACGGAATCTCATAGAACTTACTGTTAAAATAAGAACTCCCATAAGAATGAGCTTTATTGATATACTCTGAAAGATAAATTCCACGGGCTTTTTTTGTTTCAAGCTGATAACGGAAAATTATCTGTAATCATAAAAGACAGTGATCCTGGGGACTACATCAGTTTTTCTTCCCTCTGAGTTCTCATTCTTTTTCGAATATGCGTTTAGCCAAAGATTAGGCATTATGTGAATCTTGGGATGCGGCAGGAATTCAATTCCGGCAGTAACAAAATATTCATTAAATCCTGACTGAGCTGTACTTGAATTTTCGTTATAATAATCAAACCTGGTAAAAAATTTTACTTTTTCCTTATATATATTTCCTCTCAAAAACAGACTTATCCCAAGAGGATCAGATTCTGAAATTCCGGATGATGTTATTTTATTTTCCTGATAAAAACTTTCAGCACCTGCATAAAAACTTCCTGAATTAAATCCGAGAAAAGCACTCAATGTATATTTATCCGATTCAGTAAATGGTTCATAATCCCCGTTTACTGCTGCAGTAATTTTCTTCTCAGCAAAATTACCTGCAAGTCTTCCGTATATTTTTTTTTGCTTGTTAGTTTCCGATGTAACGCTTGTTCCCGTGCTGACCATTAATGAATATCCGAAATTCTTTTCAGAATCGAAATTTCCGTTAAGTGATACTCCCAAATCCCTCGAAAATTCAACAGATCTTAAATCCATAGATGTCTTCTCAATTGATCTGTAACCCCAGAATGTTTCAGTCTCAAATGAAAATGACGGAGTCGGCTGTAACCCTATTGTGAGATTTGAAAGACTGAAAATTTCCTTCCAGGTTAGAAATGCATCCTTTACAAGAACAGCTCTTTTATTATTTGGTAATTTGTCGTTACCGTCATAAGCAAGCACAAACCTTGCAAAGAAATCATCGCTTATATTATGATCATATCCTAAGAATATTCTTCTGAATTCAAATGAGTTAAAATCCTTATTAAAACCTGTATATTCGAGAGCAGTAGAAGTAGAATCTCCGCCTGTTTTGTAAAAGTAATCGAAAAAGACAAGTCCCCACACTTTTCCCGGAGGATTATCATTTTCATTATCTTTGTCATTTTTATTTCCCAGTCCCTGATATGTCTGAGCATTTAAAAAACCGAAAGCAAAAAACAGTAAGAGAGCAGTAAATAATTTATCCATATTATAT
>DDUU01000015.1 GCA_002344965.1 Candidatus Tepidiaquacellales bacterium UBA2330
CTTTTTAATATGAGTAAACTGGATAATACTTTCCGACAGAAATGATGATCTGTGCATTTCCGTAACAGATACGGGAATCGGCATTCCTGCTGAAGAGTCAGAATTAATAACAACTGAATTTTACCGCGCTTCAAATGCAAAGCGGTATGAAAAAGAAGGAACAGGACTGGGACTTTATGTGGTGAGTCAGATAGTGAAAAAGCACGGCGGCAAGATGTTTATCAAAAGTCCATCAGGTATCGGCAAACAGGATTATCCCGGAACGTCAATAGTGATACACATACCTTATCAAGATCAAACTGAAATTTCCGTTTCATAGTATCATTAAAAATCAGTCCTCATATATCAGCATCGCTCCGGTGACAATCAGAATAGTTGCCGAAACTTTCTTCAGATAACTTTCCTCCTTAAATAATTTTGCGCCGATAAGCACTGCAAACAATACGGATAATCTTTTCAGGGAAATTACAACTCCGACAGGCGCGAGTTTGACTGATTCGATCTGCGCCAGTCTGTAACCGATCGTTACAACAGCTATGATCAGGATAGTGATTATAAGATATTTGCTTCGCTCCTTTGTGAAAATTTTTTCCGGGGAAAATTTACGTGTGAATATATAAATGATAATAAATATCAGCAGGAAAAAATAATTCTGAATGACGACAAACAATACAGGAGAGATTTTAAATTTTACAAGTATGAACTTGTCCATTACCGCTGATGCGGATATAAGGATCAGAGCTGCGAAAATAACTCTGTGATAACCGGGATTTTTAAATATATGAAACGGACGCAGAAGACTTTCATTTTTTTTAAGCTCAAGTATAAACGTACCTGTTACGATCAGCGTCATACCGGCGATCTCAAATGCAGTAAGTTTTTCACCGAGAAAAATAAAAGCCAGCAGAGCTATGATCATCGGCGAAGATGCAAGCAGCGGAAGTGTCCTTCCGATCTCAAGGTTTTTCAGCGCAGTCATTATACACAGGAAAGCCAGTGCGTTCAGAACGGATTTTGTAAATAAATATAACATAGAATTTGCATTCAGACCCTCTGTTCCGGTAAATGCAAGCAACGGCGTTGACAGTGCGGCGACAAAAGCGGACAGTATCAGCGTAAAGTCTAAAGCTTTGAGTTCGCTAAGGACTTTCTTCTGAAGTATTGCCGCAGTTGCAGATAACAACGCGGAAAATATTGCGAGCCAAAACCATGTCATGATTAAAATAAATAATTATCAGAAAATAATCTTTGTCTTCAGGAAAAAATTTCTGCCGGGTTCGGATACATAAGAACCTCTTGTCGTGGAAAGATGTTCGCGGTAACTTTTATCAGATAAATTTTCTATCCCGGCTGTAACTGAAAATTTAAATAAGCCGGTGTTAATATTTTCAAATCCCGAATACAAATTATAAATTACATATCCGGGCGTATTCAGTTCGCCTGCAGCTGTTCTGTTTTGTGAAGAGAATAATACTGAATTAAAATTTAAACTGAAAAGTGATTCCGTATAAAATTTTAATCCGAGCAGTCCGTTAAGCGGAGGTATCTGAGGAAGCGGTGATTTATCATCGGTGTTTTCGCCGTTTACAAAAGATACGTTACCGTAGAATGTAAATCCCTTATAAAAATTATACTCAGACTGAACTTCAAATCCCGCAAGCCGCGCGCTTCCTATGTTTGTTTTTACAAGCGCCGGACGGTTCTCAAATGTACCCGGAATTTCAGTGATCAGATCGGAAAGAAAATTTGAAAATATTTCAAAAGAAAGATTCAGATCTTCACCCCAGTATTTTGCAGATGCTGATAGAAAATATCCGAGCTCCGGATTCAGCGAGGGATTGCCGACGCGAACGATGCTGCCGAGATCAATATACTGAAACCTTTCTTCAAGTGACGGAGATCTGAATGAAGCTGAAAAATTTCCCGAAAGATTTAAACGGTCTGCTAATTTAAAATTTCCGCCTCCGTTATAACTCCAGGAAATTTCGTTGCTCTCCGATGCATCCCATAAAACTTTCTGATTAGCAGGTGAATAGTTTCTCACACCGTTTGTAATTGTGTAAGCGGGATTCAGCGACTGTTGATTTGAAACAAATATGCCGTCTATTCTGCCGCCGATGTTTAAATATATTTTGTCATTATTAAAACTAGTTTCATCATTCACATAAAATCCGGCGCTTAAATATTTTGAATCGGGAATCGGAATGTCGCCTGTTATGAGAGTGGTTGCAGAGATCAGGTTATTCAGCGAATCAAACCTTTCTATGTACTGCGTCCTTTCCCGCGTAGTGATAAGTTTTCTCTGCCATATGTCAATACCGGTTACAATCTTACTGTTGTCTTTCTGAAGATCAGCGGTAAGCTGAAGTCCTTTTGTGTAATGCTTTCCTTCGGGATTTATTAAAAGGTTGTTTATCTTTGTTGCGGGAGTGGTCGCTGTTTGAGGAATGAACACAACGCTGTTCGGAATGACTTCCGTATTTCTGAAAATATTCTGAAGAAAAAATCTTGCGGAAAAGTTTTTTATAAGTCCGGAAATTTCCCTGATTTTATAACCTGCCGCAAACATATCCCTTTCAGCAGGAATGTATGTAACCGTTGCCTGTGAAGGAAAAAGCGGATAGCTTCCCGGAATGCCGGCATAAGGCGATCGGAACTTCTGAAATTCCAAATTCATTTCGTGATTTTTCCAAAGCTTTATTCCGGTATAGACGGATATTCCCATTTCGCGGAATGAACTGTTCGGTATAACGCCTCCGGGAGTTTTTATGTCTGTCGCTTCATTATATGACGCCTGCACATTTGCATTAAAAATTTTATCGCTAATTACAAATGACAATGAAGATCCTGAAAGTTCATTCACAGAAAAAAACTGACCTGATAAAATTCCTTTAAGTTTCAGATGATCCGAAAAATTTCCTGTTTCGGTTTTGATGCTGACAATTCCGCCGGTTCCTCCAGAGCCGTAAACAGAGGACACGCCGCCTTTTATGACTTCGATTCTTTCAACTGTATTACCGTCAATCAGTGAAAACCTCGCCGCCTGATTATTTGCAGTTTCTATTCTGCTGCCGTTAATTATTACAATTATATTGTCCCTGCTGAGACCTCTGATGTTAATATCACTCGCCCAGATGCCGTCTCTTACAAGATTGATACCGGGTTTGTATTTCATCATATCCGGAGTTGAGATTACTGGTAAATAATCAAAATCTTTTTTTGTAATAAGCGAGACGGGTAGTATTGCAAACTTCAGCTGATTTTCAATCTTAGATGCAAATACTTTTATTTCACCTGACAGAATGTCAGACTGTTCAATACTGAAATTAAAATTATTGTCAGATTCCTTTTCTAAAGTTATTTCTTTTGTGAAATATTTGTAACCGATCCTTTCAATGGTAACAGTAATATTGCTTTCGCTGATGTTATTAAAAAAGCATTCGCCGTTTATATCAGTAATTTCAAATACTTCATCAGGTGAGACGGTTATCCACGCATCCTCCACAGCCCCGCCTCCGGAAACATCCGATACTTTGCATCCGAATTTAAACTGTGAAAAAGACGGACTGCAGTTAATGAAAAATAAAATAATTACTATCAGAATCGGGAGTTGTGTTTTCATATTCAAATTTAGTAATTTAAATGTGAATTCAGTATGATTAAAATCACCGTGTTTGCTGAATGGATCTCTGCCGGAAGTATGAGGAATGACAATATCAGAAATACCTTTACCGTCTCTGCATACCAGTGATTAATTAAACTCGTAAGTTGTGTCTGAATATAGGATTATATTTCTAAATTAATTTATCTTAAAAAACAGTTTATTTATATTCGCAAAGACAATTTAAAATTCTTTCTTTTACCTGCATATAACATAAATAAAATTTCCGTGGACAAGATACCTGTTACGACAAATGATCTGAAAAAAGTGCTTGCCTTCAGTGAACTTCCGGATGAGCATCTGCAGTGGATCATTGAAAGATCCGGTTACAGTGAAGTAGAAGACGGCGGACTCGTTGCGAAATACGGAGATCCTGCTGACAGTATGTGGGTATTGCTGGAAGGGAAAGTTTCGTTTTATATGGATGTAAACGGGCAGCAGGTTTTCTATTTTACTTTTGAGAATGATAATATTACAGGAGGAGTGGGAGGTCTGATTCCTTACTCAAGGATGAAAACAATTCCGGGTTACGCATATGCCCTGGGGAAAATTAAATTACTTCATCTTCATAAAGATCATTTTACCGAACTGGAACATCTCAATCCGGCTTTCATTCAAAAGCTTATCGGTTATATGACAGAAAGGGCAAAATCCTTTGCCACTACAAAGCTGCAGTATGAAAAAGTTAATGCTCTCGGTAATCTTGCAGCAGGCATTGCGCATGAACTTAACAATCCCGCCGCAGCTATTAACAGATTCTCAAATGAACTTGCAAAGAGACTTAACCGCAATTATGAACTTACAGAGAATCTTGTGAAATGTAATTTAAGTCCGGAGTATATTAAAAGCATAAAAGCGCTTGTATCGGATAAAGAAATTGAATCCGTAAATATTAAAAAGATTAGTGCAAGTCAGCGTATTCAGAATGAAGATGAAATGGAAGAGTGGCTTGAAAAATATAATATAGCAGACAGACAGGCGGCAGAAACATTTGCGGAATTCGGTTTCTCTACAGCGGAATTTGAAAAATTGCTCAGCGGCATAGATAAAAGCGCAGTCGGCTGTCTCGTGCCCTGGCTTGAAAATTTGATAAGTTCGAAAAGAATAATCGAAGACCTAACAGACGCTTCCAACCGCATCTACTTTCTTGTGGCTGCAATCAAAAGTCACGTGCATATGGACAGAACAAATGCTATGCAGTGTACAAATATTCATAAAGATATTGAGAATGCGCTTACTCTCCTTGGGTTTAAGCTTCGCGGAAAAAATATTACTGTAACTAAAAACTTTTCCGAAGATTCAAAGGAAGTTCCGGCATATGCTGGCGAACTCAATCAGGTGTGGACCAATCTAATTGATAATGCGATCTTTGCCGTTCCGCAAAACGGAAACATTGCCATTGAAACTGTCTTTGATCAGAAGAATGTAAAGGTCAGCATTATTGATGACGGTCCGGGAATTCCCAAAGACATTATGTCACGGATATTTGATCCGTTTTTTACAACTAAAAAAGTCGGTGAAGGAACAGGCATAGGTCTGGATCTTGTAAACCGGATCATTAAAAATCATAACGGTGAGATCAAAGTAAATTCAGTTCCGGGGAGAACTGAGTTTACAGTTTACTTACCGCTTGTTCAGAAACATGACATTAAAAGCGAACTGAAATAATTTTTAGAACTTTAAAGAATTTAAAAAATGAAACTGCCTTATATTTTAATAGTCGATGATGATCAGCAGGTAATGCGGGCTATACAGCGTGATATAAGAAATGAATACCGCGAAGATTATAAAATCGCTGCGACTGACAGCGCAAATGAAGCTTTAGAACTCATAAAGGAACTGAAGCTAAAGAATGAAACTGTGGCTTTATTTATTTCCGATCAGAAGATGCCGGAGATGGAAGGTATTGCTTATCTCGAAAAGGCAAATGAAATTTTTCCCGATGCAAAAAAAATACTGCTGACTGCTTACTCTGATATCGAGGCGGCAATCATTGCAATTAATAAAGTAAAGCTTGATTATTATCTTCTGAAACCGTGGAATCCTCCGGAGGAAAAATTATTTCCCGTTGTGAATGACCTTCTCGGTGACTGGCATGCTTTGTATAAGCCCGATCATGAAGCCACGAGAATTATAGGATTTCAATGGTCGCCGAAGTCACATAAGATAAAGGAGTTTCTTTCAGGAAATTTGATTCCTTATATATGGATGGATATTGAATCGGATGAGGAAGCTGAAAAATATTTGACAAGCGCCAATGTAACAAGGTCGGATCTGCCGCTGATAATTTTAAAGGACGGCACATTCATTAAAGATCCTACTGTAACTAATCTGGCTGCATGTGTGGGTCTTCAGCAAAAAGCTGCAAAGGAAATGTATGATGTCCTTATAATAGGCGCAGGACCTGCAGGTCTTGCTGCATCGGTTTACGGTTCATGTGAAGGACTTAAAACAATTCTTGTAGAGCAAAGCAGTCCGGGGGGACAAGCCGGTAACAGCGCCAGGATTGAAAATTATCTCGGTTTTCCGACCGGACTCTCCGGCGGAGAGCTGACCAGAAGAGCTGTTACGCAGACTTTGAGATTCGGAACGGAAGTCCTTACTCCGCAGCAGGTGAAAAATATTTCCGTGAAAGACGGTTACAAAGTAACTGAGATGTGTGACGGAACGGTGATTCACAGCAAAGCAATAGTGATAGCGACCGGTGCTTCTTACGCAAGACTGAAAATTCCCGGGATTGAAAACTTTACCGGAGCGGGGGTTTATTACGGTTCTGCATCGGTGGAAGCTCATGCATGCCGCGATGAAACTGTATATATCGCAGGCGGCGGGAATTCAGCCTGTCAGGCGGCAATGTATCTCAGCAAGTTTGCAAAAGAAGTGAACATTGTGATCAGACGCGATAAGCTTATTCAGACTGCCGCTAATTATCTTGTGGAAAATATAACCAATACGCCCAACATAAAAATAATTTCTAACTCGGATGTGATATCATGTTCAGGTACAAATGTTCTGGAAAACATTACTCTTAAAAACGCAAAAACTGGTGAAGAGACGACTGTACCTGCAAAAGCTCTGTTTATTTACATAGGCACAAAGCCCGGTACTGACTGGCTTAATGAACTTGTGCTGAAAAATGAAAAGGGATTTATCATTACAGGCAGTGAACTGATGAAAGAAAAATCATTTCATACTTTCTGGAAACTCGAGAGAGAGCCGTTTCTGCCCGAGACAAGTGTGCCCGGCATATTCGCTTCAGGTGACGTGAGATTCGGTGCGCTTGCGGGTATCTCAACTGCAGTAGGAGAAGGAGCGCTTGCGATTAGATTCGTCAGGAAATATTTAGAAGATATGTAAAGATAGTTACGAGTTATGAGTTACAAGTTACTGAATTTTAGGATAATATGGATACGTTTTGGATTTTTATATATTGAATTTATCTGATGCAATAAAAATCCGTGATCAGGAACATTCTGAATCACGGATTAAAGGATTACACGGATGTCACGGATTTTTAAAAATATTCAGTCTGAATCACGGATTAAAGGA
>DDUU01000044.1 GCA_002344965.1 Candidatus Tepidiaquacellales bacterium UBA2330
TAAAAGCGTTAGTGAAAATAGTTTAAAGAAATTTATCATTAATAAAATTTTAACTATGAATATTTTTAAATGAAATTACACCTTATTATATTATAAATCACGCTGATTATTATTCATATCATTACCGGATTTTTCAATCCGGATGAAGATGTCCTTTAATTTTTTAACGTGATCTGAATTATTTTCCTGTTAAAAATATACATAATCTTTCGATGTGTCAAATATGAAAAAACGCGTTTTGTGAAAATTTGATTTTGCCGTATTCCAACTTCTTTCATATTGAGTCTCTCCTGAATCTTCATTTCAGATTTCAATGATATACAAAGGAAGGACTCAGCAGTTACAAAAAGTAAAAAGATGTAAGATTCATTTTCACTATCAGTATTTTAGTATTACGAGCCTTTCCAAGCAGAGCTTAGGAAGGTGGGGAAAAAAGGTTGAGAAGATTTATAAATAATTTCTTTCTGTCAGCAAAAAGTTAAAAGGATGTTACAGGGTAAAAAGCTAAAAACTAATAAGTAAACTACTGAGTTTAAGTGAGTTCAGACAATTAACTTTTTTTAAAAAACAGACATAAAGTTAATTCAAAGTTTTTAGAATTGTTTAAATCCTTCAATTTTAAGTTTCTCCGCCTGAGCATGCGAATCCTGAAAATTTTTCATTGAAAGGACTTTATCGTAATACAGATTAGCAGTGGATTTATTTCCTTTTACATCATTCAGCATTCCCTGAAGCAGGTAGATAAAAGCAGTAAAGGTGTGCTCATTTTTCTTGTCAATTTCCTTTGTCAGTTCCTCTGCTACATTGATATATTTTTCAGATTCAAGCAGACGGTTAAGCTTTGCATAGCTCAAAGCGGTATAATAATTTGCTTCCCTTTTCAGAAACTTACCGGTGTATCCGAATATGCCGCTGTCACATTTTTCAGCGATAGTTTTCCAGCCTGCGAGAGATTCATTCCATTTTCCAAGCCCGGCATAACTGTTGTAAAGATACTTTTCAAATATAGGATTTTCTGGATATTCTTCGTGCAGAGGTTTTGAATAAATTTCTGTTTCGAAATAATTATTTTCATAAATAAGATAAAGATATGCAAGCACAAATCTCGCTTCGGTTTTTGCGTATTTTGCGCTGACAGAAGTTTCTTTTATCTGGGCAAGACCTTTTAGTTTATCTCCCTTCGGAAAGATCAGCATAAGCGGCTTTACAACCGGATATCTTTCGGGAATGTAATCGGCAAAGTAATTGTAAAGTCCGACTCCGAAAATTACTTCTTTATTATTCTTATTTATCTCATGCGCTTTTTGAAGTAAATTCAGCGCTTCTCTCCCGTCTTCAGCTGCTTTAAGCCAGCTTTCCCTGATACTGTTTACAAGTCCTCTGTAACCGAGCGCACCGCCTTTGTAAAATAACGCCATATCATCGTTCTCATTTTTATCAAGTCTTTCATCACATACATCTATTACTTTTTCGACCTTTTCCATAAACTTTTCGTCAAGATCCTCATTTTCCTTTTCAATGTTAATCTTCCACCAGTCTACAACAGTCAGAAAAAAATATCCTGCCGGATTTTGAGGTTCCATCCTGACAACTTCTTTAAACTCAATATCAGCGGAATCAAACTTCAGGTGATAAACGTGTTCAATGCCTTTCAGAATTCTTTCTTCAAGTGTCTGCGAATAAATTATATTACTTCCGGAAATAAATATGTTAACTAAGAAAACCCCTAAAATTATTTTTATCGAATTATTTATCATCGGATATAAATTTTATTGGTTAAAGATAAAATTAATATAATTTTTTATAAATCTAAAATAAAAAGACAGCTTTTATTAAAAGCTGTCTTTATTAATTGAAACTCATTTATTAAAAACTTTTGTATCAGAATTTATTTACGGTGTAACCGCAGAAATGAAATTTGCAGCGTTATTATCCGTATAAACCGCATCAGCAAGATCCACGACTCCGTCCCCGTTCAGATCCGTCGGTACATAACCGGTTGTAAAATTTGAAGCGTCATTATCAATATCAGTCTGATCTCCGATATCAATTATTCCGTCCCGGTTTACATCACCGCTGTAAAGACAATACTTCGTATTTATAAGTACTGAATTACTTCCGAATGTTTTACTTTGGGCTGTAGTGAAATCATAAACCGAAGTATTTCCCTGCGATATCGAATGACCGCCGGATTCACTCCATGATTCAAGTACGTTTCTGTGAATGATCTGAATATAATAGTTTCCGCTCGTAATGTTCTGGTAAATTGCAGCAGCCGTAAGATCTTTCCCATTGAGAAGAACGGTTGATGAATCTGCAATATTATACGGGCTTGATGTATTTCTCAGATACGCTCTTATTGTATCAGACATACTTAATGTTGATCCGTTATACATTGCTTCAGGCGCAAGAATAAGATTCAGCTGAGTGTAAGCTACTCCGCTCTGAATATTTATATTGTCCAGATAAAAATTATTACCGAATCCGCTTTTAGCTCTGAATCTGACACGGTCCGTGCCTTGCGGTAAAGTCCATTGCTTAGTCATCCATTCATTGACAGCAGGTATATATTCATTTCCGGAAACACCTCGAGTATTCATTGCATAATCACCGGTTGCTTCTGCATTACCGTAAAGTCGAACAAGCGTATTGTAGTTAGTTCCGCCGTTTGTAGAATATTCAATTGTAATTGAATCCGTTCCTGAAGAATAAGGAGCGTAAGCATAATCATATTCCAAAACACCGGAGGTAGTAATTGCTGTAAATGCAGGAGAAGTTAAATATTGATAAGGAGTGCTCGTGTTAGCGCTCCAGAAATCAAAAAATGACGAACCTCCGCCTGTACCGTATCCGGTTACTGTCGCATCTCTTTTCCAATACTGTGTTGTGCCGCCGTTTCTTGTCCAGCCGGAAGGAGGAAAGGTACCTGATGAAAAATCCTGCTGCATAGCAACAGCAAACGTTCCTATGAATGGTGTAAGTGATCCGGTTTTTATGTCATTACTTGTATTACCGTCATTTAAAATATATACGGAATCTTTTATTGTATATGCTGTGCCTGCATTGAATGTCCAGGGATCAAAGTTTACAGCTGTTGATAAGGTTGGTCCTAAGTTTGAAATTGTCTTTGTGCTGGAATAATTTCCCGGAGTAATTTTCCTTGTAACAGTGAATGTCGCTCCTGTAGCTCCATTATTATTTCTTACTGTTCCGCTTGGTATAATTGTCACTGTAGGATAAAAGACCGTTCCCTGATCACCAATTGATAATGCTTCCACATCAATCTGTTCCACTACCGGAGTATAGGAATAAATAAAATTCATTTTATAAAGATTTGATGTCTGATGAGAAAGTATGACTCCTCTTTCAGGTACTATCACGCCTGCTCCTGCATTTGCCATCCCCGAAGCTCCTATCAGCCAGTTTGCTCCTGCATTAGTCGAAAGTGCAGAGCTTGAGCCGTAATTTCCAGTGTAAATAACTGTAGGATCTTCAAGACAAAAACCCGAAGCCCATCCGCTGAATCCTGTACTGTGACTTACAGACCAGTTTGTTCCGTAGTTTGTCGAACGGTAAATATTTGATCCGCCCCATTCAGTGGAATAAAAGAGACTCTTGTCAAACAGTGTATTACATAAAGAAGGAGTTTCGCTTGAAGCAACAGTATGCATCAGATTCCATACTACGCCTCCGTCAGTTGATTTAAATATCTGCGCCTGACCTGAGCCGGTAACTCCGTCACCGACAAATATTACATCCGAACTGTCCCACATGACTATAATGTCACAAGGACTTCTGAATGCCGTTCCGCCTACGCCTCCGTTAATTGTAGTGCTGATCTTTGTAAAAGATGAGCCTTCATTTGTAGATTTATAGAATCCGTCCGCATCGGGAGCAAAATAATAAACACTCGGATTATTCTGATCCATTTCAAGCGGCTGTCCGTAATTGCTGAAATTAATTCCTATGCTGGTAGTCCATGTTGCTCCGTAATTAGTGGTTTTTGTAACTCTGTCAGGACTGGATGTGATAGCGCATACCCAGACATTTGTATCAAGAGGACTTACATAAAATGAGTGTGCAGAACCTCCGCCTGATATTGAAGCGATATTCGTCCATGTCTCTCCTTTATTTCTTGAAACATATACAGTGCTTCCCATTGCTAGGAACATTGAGTTTCTGTCAGTCGGATGCTGGCATAAATTATTTCCTATACCTCCTCCAGCTGATAATTTCTGTGTCCAGGTTCTTGTTAATGTTGCGCCGACAGGCATGTTCCAGTTTGCTCCTCCGTTTGTAGTATAGATTATTATATTATTCAGACTGCTGACAGCCCATCCGTTATTTGCGTCATAATAAAATATGTCAACAAGATTAGCCATCATCGGATTTATTTCAAAATTGAAAAAATTGCTGCTGCCTGATTTATTATTTCTGATAAATCCGCCTCCGCCGCAGACGTGAACATCATTGCCGGCAGTTCCGCTGACTCCTCTGATATCCGAATTAGTTCTTGTATTAATTGAATCCCAAGAACCGCCGCTTTTACTCAGCAAAGTTCCGTATTCACCAGTTACGAAGATCGTAGATCCGAAATATTTAATTCCTGTAAGGTTTCTGGCTGTTCCTGATATTTCAGCTGTCCAGCTTGACCCGCCGTCTGCAGTTACATATATTATTCCGAAATTTCCGACAACCCTGCCGTTATTTCCATTTACAAAATCAATTGCATTAAGATCTACTGCATCAATTCCTGAATTAACGGAAACCCAGTTTACACCACCGTTAATTGATTTAAAAATCGCTCCGGATTTTCCGGAAACATATCCGGTATTTGCATCAATAAAATCTATAGAAAGTAAATCAACTGATGAACCAACATTATATGTGTTTACAGTTGAACCGGTTTTTAAAGTTTTATAAACGGTACCGTTATCAGCAGCTATCCATACGTCATCACCAAGTGAAGTTACGTCATTCATGTCTAATGCGCCGTTCGGTACGGATACCCAGGACGCACCACCGGAACCTGATCTGTATAGCTGCCCGGCATTTCCGACAGCAACAAGATTTACTCCGTCAGGAGTTGTAACAGCATTAAATCCCTGTGAAAATGAAAAACCGGAACTAAATAAATTTCCGGCAAGACAAAGCACAAAGAAAACAATAATTTTCTTTAACATTTTTAATTGAATTTTTTTATAATTTGGAATGGTCAAAAATACTTTAATCAATCATTAATATCAATTAAAAATTAATTTTCGTCAAATTTTGTATACAAACGGAAATTGTCCCGGAATCAGGTTATTTTTAAATAATTTTCAATATTTTATCATTTCCTTAAGACTGATAATAAATGTCAGGATTGCATAGCTGTGTGCGGAAGTTTAAAATAAAAATCCCGCAGAAGATTTGATCTGTGCGGGATATAATATTCAAAGATAATTTATTTATACTTTGTAATTCCTCTTTTTGACACTTAACATTTGTAATTTAAATTTTACTTTATAAGCATCATGCTTTTAGTGTCAACGGAAACTCCGTCCGCTGAAAGCCTGTAAAAATAAACTCCGCCCGATAAACTGCTTCCGTCAAATTTTATTTCATAATTTCCTGTACTTTTCTTTTCATTTAATAAAGAAGCAATCTCATTACCAAGTATATCAAATATTTTAAGTGAAATGAATTTTGATTCACTTAAATCAAATCTTATAACAGTTTCCGGATTGAACGGATTCGGATAGTTCTGATATAGTACAGAGCTGTTTGGAATTCCGGTTTGATTTAAATTAACACCGGAAGGATAATCAAGCAGATGAAATGTCACAGTATTGTTTGAAGCATTCGGAACTGCAAGAGTGTCAGTCGCTTTATTTACATAAATATCTGCAGGATTGCTTAAACCGCTGACTACCGGGAATGGAGGTCCGCTGAAATTAATGTCATATCTGACTACAGACTGAGCGCTCCAAGTGGAAATATAAACATTGTCATATTTATCAAGAGAAATTCCGTCACAATTTCCGTAAGGTGTTGTTATTAAATTTGAAACAGAAGAGTCTGCAAGATTTACGGATTTCACAGGTGCGTTTGAACCCCAGCAGCATACCAGCAGTCTGTTTCGGACTGCATCGACATAAATTCCGTTCGGAGTATTAGTTGTATTTGTGACATAGATCCACCAGTCGCCGTTCTGAGTATTTACCTTATAAATTCTTCTGTTTGTGAAATCAGTTACATACAGCATTCCGTTTTCATCAGCTGCTAGATCATTCAAAAATGTTGAACCTGTCAGTGTAACATTAAATATTTCCGCTGCATTTGTAAGATCATATCCCTTTATTCTTGTACCGTTACAGACATATACTTTATTGTTATATACAGTTACGCCGTGTATCGATCCTCCTACTGTGACAAAATCTGTTACTGCTCCGGTCTGACTTCTCTGTGATATTTTCTGACCGGAAGTATTTGAAACAAGATATCTTTTACCTATACTGTCATAAGTAACGCTCTCGGGACTGCTGTACTGTGCGCCTAAATTTGAAACTGAAATTAAGAAAGTTGCAATGTGAATAGTCAGAGTAAGTTTAATCAATTTTATAGTTTTATTATTTATATTTTTAATTTTTAAATTATGTCCGGCAATTATACTTATAAAAAGTTGTTTATTATAATCAGAAATTTCCCACTAACCCGAGGATTATATTAGCTTCACCCTGTGCATTATTTCCGAAGATGGTCTGGCCAAAGCCAAGTGAAAAACTAAAATTTGTTTTTGAAGTTTTTGCAAATTCCTGATTTACATATAGCCGGATAGTTCCTGAATGACCACCTTCAAGGTCTGTAATAAATTCAACCGGAGTAATGACTCCATTTACTTTTTCAAACTGTACCGGAACATTGCTTTCAAATTTATTTCCCGAACTGCTGAAATACTGAAACTGCATTGACAAAGCTGTGCCGGATTTAAAAAAATAATCCGCCACAAAATCCGCAAACAATAGCGATCCGGATTTTATTTTACTTTCAAAAGGATTCTGCTCTATATAATTGTTCATCTCGGCATATGTAATACTGCCGTCATACTGATAAGGATAGCCGATACCGAAAGGTCTCGGCGTGAATAATTCTTCCGTGTGCGGATACGTTAGAATATATTTAGCGCCGCCGGTAAATCTAAGTACACTCTCATCTAATGAGAAATAAAGATTCAGATTATTTGTCCATGTATTTCCGTAACCGCCGTGCGGATTGTCAAGAAATCTCTTTGGGCGCGAAGTCGGCACAGTTAGTCCGCCTCCTGCATACATATCAATATTGTCCGTTATAAAAATTTTCCTGACATAGGACAATTCTAGATCCTGAAACGGACCTCTCGGTTTGATAAATTCTTCCTGCGGCTTGACATCCGTAGTGGAAGAGTAAGATTTCATTTCAGTGAATGTAAACGGAAACCTTACAATAACTTTATTAATACCTTTCCAGTGATACTGTCCTGTAAGTATTGCGCCGTGTTTTCGGAAATATCCGCCCTGCTCATCCGGTTTATTATATTGAAAAAAATTCATCTTAATCTCCTGAGATTTCCCGTCAGTATCAAAAAATTTTTCAGCGGATGAATAGTTATATGAAAGTCCTATGGTAAAACTTTTGTCCGGTTTGATGAACGGATCATCACCTGTCAGTGTCCAGAGTTGCTGTCTGACTGGAAAATTAAAATTTGACGGAGTGAGAAAATTATATTGAGCAGTTAATTCAAATGGAAATATCACAAACAAAATTACAGGAATTAGTTTCATTATGTTTTAAAATAAACAGTTGAATTAATTAAGATTCCTTTTATTTAACTCAGCGATTATCCAGTCGTTGACTATATTCTCAAGAAGCGGCAGCGGCACTGCTCCGTTTTTCAGAATCTGATCGTGGAATTTTTTAATATCAAAATTATCACCAAGTTTCTCTTCAGCATTTTTCCTTAACTCTTTGATCTTAAGCTCACCAATTTTATATGCAAGCGCCTGTCCGTTCCAGGAAATATATCTGTCAACTTCAGACCGCAGATCGTGATCTGAATTAGGCGTGTACTTTTTCATATATTCAAATGCCTGCTCTCTTGTCCACATTTTATCATGTATACCCGTATCGACTACTAATCTGCACGCTCTCCACATTTCAAAAGTAAGCGCGCCGTAAAGCTGATAAAGATCTTCATACATACCTGTCTCATATCCGAGACTTTCAGCATAAAGTCCCCATCCTTCAATGAATGCTGTTACACCTAAATCTCTTCTGAACTTAGGCAGATCCTTAAGCTCCTGTGCTATTGCTATCTGAAGATGATGTCCGGGAACAGCTTCATGCAGCGCAAGCGCAGTCATTGTATATTTTGGTCTCGAAGGCAGATTATAAGTATTCACATAAAAATATCCCGGTCTGGATCTGTCATCCGGCGCACTGTAATAATACGCCTGAGGAGCAGATGCGGCACGGTATTCTTCCATTTCAAACAGATCATATTTTGCTTCAGGCAATATTCCGAAAAGCTCCGGCAATTTTTCATCCATCTTTTTTAATATTTCCCTGTAACCGTTCATAAGATCTTCTTTCTCTGTATAATAAAACTGCGGATCGGATTTCAGAAATTCATTGAATTCCTGCAAACTTCCTTTGAATCCTGTCAGGTCTTTTACTTTTTCCATTTCAGCATATATTCTCGCAACTTCACTTAATCCTATATTATGTATTTCATCCGCTGTAAGATCTAAAGTCGTGTAACTCTTTATTGAATATTCATAAAGCTCTTTCCCGTTTGGAAGAGCCCAGACACCCGCATCCGTCCTGCACGCAGGAAGATATTCAGTTTTTACAAAATCATAAAGTTTCTTATATGAAGGGTTGATCACTTTAACAATTATTTCCTTTAGTTCATTTTCAACAAGTGATTTCTCTTCAGGTGTAAGCTTATTCTCTTTTTTTAAAGTGGAATAAAACACTGACTGCTCGGGATTTTCTGCAATTATTTTTTCAATCTGCGGAAGAGTCTGATCCATCAGAAATACCGGCATAACATAACCTTCAGATATGCCTTTTCTCATATTGGAAATAGTATTGTCGAATTTAGATTCTAGCTGTCTGAGACGGGAAAAATATTTTTTATATTCTTCATAGGTTGAGACAGGCTGGTAATTAATTAACTGAGGGGCATAAATGTGAATTCCCCATTGCTGACCCATCGGCATATAATAGCCTTTGAATTTTTCTCCGGCGAGATTTTCTTCCAGTGAAGATTTAAAGAGATCGTAATTAAGTTTATCTGACTCGGATAAATTGTTATAATCTACCAATTTAAGTCTGTTCATATATGCTCTTAATGTGTCATAATATTTAAAAACCGCCGCTTCGGAATTATCGGAAAGTCTGTCATCATATCTGTGATCTCCGTTATAAGTAGCACCTTCCGGATAAGTTCTCAGATTATATTCTTCCATATCGCTGAATATTTTCAAGAGTTCATCATCAGGTGATGATTCAATATTCACGCCAGTTAACATATTAAATAGTAAAAATAACAAGATTAAGTAAAAAACTTTCATATTAGAAGATATATAAATTTATAAATTATTCTGAGTTTAATAAATAGCTGTTCAAACTTTTTGAAAAATTATAATTAAAAACCTTAGATCTCAATTTTAAATCCGGTCATTTCAATTCAGTATTCACCATCCAGTTGATTCCGAATTTATCTGTAAACATTCCGAAGTATGCTCCCCAGAAAGTATTGCTCATCGGCATTGTAACTTTTCCGCCTTCGGAAAGTCCTTTAAAAAATCTGTCTGCTTCTTCCTTACTGTCCGTGTTTATTGAAATAGAAAAATTATTTCCAATAACCGTCGACTGACCAAAAGCTTCTGAACTGTCGCTTCCCATAATTGTCGTCTCCTTACTTACCGGTAAACTGATGTGCATTATCTTGTCCTTTTCACTGTCCGGTACGGGCGGCATTCCTTCTCCTGAAGGCATTTCTCCGAATGTACCCACATAAGGAAATTCACCTCCGAATACTGTTTTGTAAAAATTAAAAGCTTCCAGGCAATTACCATTAAAGGTCAGATAAACATTTACTGTTGTCATTGTATAATTATTTTAATTAATATTTAATGTGAAAAATTCTTAAACGAAATTTAAAATTCTAAATTTTCAAATACTTCGTCCGGTATCCATCCTTCTTTTTTTGACCGAAGGTTTTCAGCCCATGACCAGCCGTTCAATGACTTCTTTATAATGACTTCATCACCTACATCAGCATCCAGCTCCTGAGCAGTATAATTTTCTAAAACTTTACCAATTGTTCTGTCCGGAGAAAATTCAAATATCTGTACCGGCGCCCATCCCTTTCCTTTTTCGCTTTCCGCCCAGATCCAGCCTTTCCATTTTTCTTCTTTCTCTTCCTCTCCAAAGATTACTTCATCACCTGTCTCGAGTATTAAAGGTTTATGATATTGAGTCCGGTAAGATTTTCTAACAATAAATATTTTCATCCAATTTAACTTATTTCCGAATCAATTTCGGTAAATTAAAACGGATAGATTCAGGCGATCAGAAATTTATTCAATTAAGAAAAGTCACCTTTCCGTTTTCAAGATTATACACACCGCCGGCAATTTTTATCTGTCCTGATTCTTCCATTTCTTTAAGTATAGGGCTGTTTTTCCTTATATTATCAATTGCAAGTTTTACATTTTCATTTGTAACCTTGCTTACGAATTCTGTATTCCCGGAAGTTTCGTCGCCTTGCTTTGTTGCAGCACTGTCAACCGCCGGCGTAATCTTTGACAATAATTCAGTAATATTTCCCAGCTCTACTTTATCAATAGCCGATTTTACCGCACCGCAGTTACTGTGTCCGAGCACGAGTATGAGTTTGGAGCCGGCGACTTTGCAGCCGTATTCCATACTACCCAGAATATCGGGATTTACAATATTGCCTGCTACTCTCGCTACAAACACATCGCCGATGCTTAAGTCAAAAATTGATTCAACCGGAACTCTGGAATCCAGACATGATAAGATTACAGCTGAAGGATACTGACCGCTTTCCGATTTCAAAACCTGAGCTGTATAATCAACCTTAGTCATTTTACCCGATGCAAATCTTTCATTTCTTACTCTCAAAGAATCAAGTATCTGCTGAGGGTTAAGGGATTGCTGTAATTCAGCTGTTTTCACTTCCGTTCTTACATCAGATTTTTCCTGTGTTTTTAATACCTGCTCTTCTTTTTTCTCTGAACATGAAAACATTAACAAAGTTATTGACAGGAGTAAATAAATTTTAATCATTTAATTTAATTTTAATTTAACAAACGTGTATTGATGTATTCTATTTTTTAATTTCCGTTACGGGAATTTCCATACTGACAAGTGAAGTATTGTATTTTTTCCTGTTTGCTTTCAGCTCTGAAAGGAATTCTTTATACTTATCTCCGTATGCTCTTTTACTAAGTCCGATGAGCAAAACGCCTTTTCTGCCTGACTTGTCTGTATGATTTAAATATCTGTAAGCGTTCCACTCTACAATCATTTTATCTTCTTCCGCTCCGTCACTTAATAAAAAATCCAGAAGGATCTCTCCCCTTTCTTTATTTTCAGTCAATTCAAAATTAGCCATTACATCTCCGGATTTTCTTTTTTCAATTTCCTTTGACTTGGAAATTGCAAGATCTTTTGCTGAATTTTCAGTTTCCATAAAACTAATCAGTATCATCTGATTAAATTTTTCAAGTTTGTCTCCTTCCTGAATATATTCCTGTGTATACAAATTTTCAGGTGAGTTTGAGCTGAACAGCAGACTGAAATCCTTCCCGTCAAAATTTATTTCCTGCGGTGTATTCAGATAATTTTTAATAATATTTTTAGATTCTGCTTCCAGTTTGGTATTAACGGAATCTTTCATGTTTTCAGAATTTCCCTGCTTGCTGCATGAATAAAAAATTGTAATCAGACTAAAAGTAATTAAAAGTTTTTTCATTTAAAATAAGATAAAGTTATAAATTGATGTATAAGAAAATTTCGGCTTAAATTTTGCAAACTGAATTAATTAAATTCAATAACAATTAATCTGTTGTCAGCTTCTATAATCATTTTCACATAATGCTTTTCCGCGCGGTCATTTGTCGGATACCAGTTTCTTTCCTGACCTGATATTACAATCAATCCGTTATCATCTCCTAACACCGTAAAGTCAGCACGCTTCGGACCTTTTGAAAAATAACACAACTGATATTTCTCATTAAAGCTTTCAGCTAATTTCATCGGCTCATCGGTTACAATTCCAATTTCACTAATCGACTGAACTGAATCTGAATCAAATTCTTTATCTGAAAAATTTTCTAAATCATATCTCACAATAAATTCCACTATGTATCCGTTATTGTCATAAAAGTAAAACGCCTTAGCATTCCAGTTTTTGAAATCCGAAATAAATTCATCATCAGGATTTTTAATTACTTCTGTCTTTCCTTTTATCCACTCAAGAGCTTCAGTTAATTTATTGCACGGTATATTAAAAGCAAAATGGTATTTGGGTTTTAAATTAACAGATTTATTAAAGACCAGAACAGAATTTCCGGTCCTGAATGAAATTTTACCGGAACCGGAATTTAGTTTTTTAAATCCTAAGATTTCAGAATAAAACTTTTCTGTTTCTTTTAAATTGTCTGTCAGTAATTCAATTTCCTTTATTCTCAATTTACTTTATTTATATTTAAAATAATGATTATAAACAAATGAACTTTTCTGTACAGCAGCTTCTGTTTACGAATTGTTTTACTCATAAGTCAGCCTGTTAAAAATAAACCGGACAGCTTAACTTTTAGAGTTATCCAAATTGTTTTAATCACCTGAAGGAATATGTGAATATCGTTTTACTTTCTTATTAAGAAGTGGATTTGCAGTATATTTTAAACACACTGTCATCAAGCTCATATCCGTTTGTAAAAAAACTCCACCCTTTTTTCTCATAAAAATTTTCATGATCCGTTGCCAGGTAAAGAAAATCAAACCCTTTTTTCTTTGACTCCTGAAGCCCGTGTTCAAGCAACTTCCCGGCAATTCCTTTATTTCTGTGGGCTTTATTTACATACAGACATGCGAACCAGGGCATCAGATCCTGTCTGCTGATCAGGTCATTTGTCAGCAAAGCGTAAGATGCGATTATCTCATCCTTGTTTGCATACACATAAAATTTCGGAAGAGCTTTTTTGTCATCAGTTGAGTTTAAAATACAATCACGATAAAATTTATAATTGCTGTCCTTTCCCCAGCAGCCCCATATATATTCAATTGCTTTCTCAATTAACTCAGGGCGTTTCGATATTTCGGAAATTTTAAATTTCATAATTATAAAATCATACTGACAGCTAATAAATCTTTCAAATCAAAAGTTACTGTTGTGTCCATTGAGTCTCCC
>DDUU01000008.1 GCA_002344965.1 Candidatus Tepidiaquacellales bacterium UBA2330
ATGAAAATTGACGGAATCAGAATCGGCACTTCCTGGAACTCCACGCTTTTTCAGAATTATGTTGCATCATTGTCAATGACTGCATTAATACAGGGATTTTATAATAATGTAACGGATAAGATGGTAAAAGATACAGTTACAGTTTCGCTCAGATACAACAGATCACCATATCAAATTGCTGAAACTAAAAAAGCTGTGCTTGATTCGAACGGATCAGGAATATTCAATTATAATACTATCGGAAATTATTCAAATTACTATATCGCAGTTACACACAGAAATATGGTCGAGTCCTGGAGTAGATTAACTCATGAATTTCTCTCGAATGCTTTATCATATAATTTCTCGCAGGGATTTGGCAATACTTTTGGATTTAATGTTATTCAGAAAGGATCAAGATATTGCTTCTATAACGGTGAAATAAATCACGACGGTATAATTGATGTTACTGATTATCAGTTTGTCGATAATAATTCATTTGCTTTTGCCTCAGGTTATAAGACAACTGATCTGAACGGAGATCAATTAACGGATATTTCGGATCTTGTAATTGTAGAAGAAAATGTATTTAATTTTGTCCAGAGGATATTACCATAGTTTGTTTCCTTAGAGAATTATAATAACTTAAGGTTAATTTTTAAAAACTTCCTTCAGTATATAACTGCAGGAAGTTTTTTTATAACGGGCACTCAAAATAAATTTTGAGGAGAATTATTCATTTCAATTTCGTAATTTCTGAAAAACTATTTATCTAATTATGTTAAACAAACTTTACTCATCCGTATTTTCATCCAAAAATTTTTTTCTTTTCGTCTTCATATCTTCGGTTATCTTTTTCCAGGGTCAGTATTTCGGGCATGTGTTTGATGATGACAATCCTGACATAGAGCAGCCGACTCTTGAGTCATATCACAGTTACAGAAACAACAGTAATCCAAATACTCCGTCAGTAGTTACTATTGACGGATATGATAATTTTGATATTGGAGTTGACAACTGGGAGCAGAATGCTACTTCAAATCCACTCAATCCGGAATGGATATTTTTCGGCGCAAACGCCAGTCCCCAGAATGCAAGGATAACTACAAACGGCGGTATCAACTGGATTCTCAATAATCCTTCTTATCACTCCTCCACATGCTGCGATCCTTGGAGCACTTACACAGGAAACGGAGTTCTGATTTACGCTTCAGGCGTGAACGGACAGTATGTTTACAGATCCACTAACAACGGACTGAACTGGGGTTTGCCGATTCTTTCCGTCGCAGGTAATGACAGAAATCATGTCTCTGCAGAATACACCGGTAAAGGACCTTATGCAAATTATGTTTACGCAGGCATTACGCCGGGAAACTTCGGAAGAAGTACTGACGCAGGTCTTACCTGGACTACAACATTTACTCCGAGTAATACTCAGCCGGGCTGTTATATTGCAGTCGGTCCGAACGGAGCAATTGACGGTGGCTGCGTTATCTATGTTACCAATACGGGAACAAACGCTTCGAGAACTTATAACTTTTACAGATCAACAGACGGTGGCGCGACGTTTACTCTGAGATCTTCGCAGAATTTTGTTACATCAGTCGGAACTATAAATTCAGTTGGAAGGCATGTCATTAACAATGCAAGAACAGCTCCTCATCCGAAGATCGCAATGGATAACAGTAATGGTCCGAACAGAGGGAGATTGTATCTCGTTTATGCAACGAATAATCCTCCCGGAAACGGAAACAGACCTGATGTCTGGCTTAGATATTCCACTGATCAGGGCGCTACGTGGTCTGACACAAACAGAGTTAATGATAATGTAAATCCGACTTTAAGCGATCAGTGGTTTCCCGAAATTTCCTGTGAAAGGGAAAACGGTCGGCTTTACATTCACTGGTATGATGACAGAAATAATCCGACAGGATTCGGAGTGGATGTTTACGCCACCTATACTGAAGACGGCGGACTTACATTTAAGCCGAATCAGAGATTAACCAATGTAACATTTAATTATCCTAATCCCGCCTGCAGTCCGAACACAAACTGTTACCGCGGAGATTATACGAGTATCACCGGTAACAAAGATGCCGGATTCAGCGTCTGGGGTGATCACAGAAACGGTAACGGACTTAATATGGGTTCTTACTTCCCTGACTTTGCAATGAAAGTAAATCCCGGAAGCGATACTCTCGGCGGAGTTTCGGACAGCTCTGTGCATTTCGTGTCAGTGCCTGGCGTAAAACTCTGGGATAAGACCACTAAGTTTTCAGCAATCGTAACGCCTGTTCCTGCTGCCGGCAGTATAACTCTTGAATTTCTTAATAAGTCGTCAGGAAATCTTCTTGATTCTCTGACAGTCTATCCGGATTCTTTAAGGTTAAAAGTAATAACATCAGGCGGAGTAACAGCCGGTAATTATAATATTGCCGTGAAAGGCAGAGGAAATAACGGCACGCCGGTGCATGTAAGAAATATTACTGTTACTGTTACTAATACTGTAAATATTATCAGCAATGAATCAGCTGTTAGTTTTTATCTGCATCAGAATTATCCTAATCCGTTTAATCCTAAGACTTCGATTAAATATGAAATGCCTGAGCAGGAACTGGTTACTATAAAAATTTTTGACGCAGCAGGAAAAGAGATTACGACACTTGTTAATGAAACTCAGCCGGCGGGAATTTATTCAGCTGAATGGAATGCAGGAAATAATCCGAGCGGAATTTACTTTTATACTATACAGGCAGGAAACGTTAGAGAGACGAAGCGAATGATGCTGATAAAGTAGGATTTACTTCATATCACAGTAATTACTGATTGTAAAAAAAAGGATTTAAAAACTCCTTGCGAATTGAATTTCGGTTAGAAGGTGGTTGAATAAATGCTGATTAAATAATAGTAATTGGTGAAGGGAAATTTACGTAATAAAAATGACGTTATCTTTTTTTTAACTGTCTAACTGTGCTATCTTGGTTGAGAACAAACTTTTTCATATCCTCAACTAACACTCATTTCCGTTTCAGTTCAGCAATTTTCAAAAGCAGCCAGTCATTTTGCCCTATGTTTCCCGTAATTTCACCCTCAATTTTTTTTTCAAGAAATGATATTGAATGAGGATTTATTTCCTTAGATAAATTTAGTTTAAGCAATTCTTTAAAATTATATATAAAATTCCGGCAAGCAATTTTATGGCTATCGGAAAATTCTGACGTGTTTTTCAGAAAATGAAGTAAAGAATCCAGAAGTGAATATGACTGCTCGGTGTATGACAGCTCATAATAAATTTTAAGAAGTAAGATTCTTACATCCATTTTGAAAATAAATAAATCATAGCTGACCTTTTGCAGGTAGGCGAGAGCTGCTTCAAAATCACCTTTTGCAAAATAAAGATGAGCATAAGAAAAGTTATACATATTTTTTCTGTGATCAATGTGAAGTTCACCCGAATATTTTTCAATAAAGATTTCAAGCCATTGAAAGTTGCCGCCATCAGCAGATACTGTAATAATATTCCTGAATAAAACTATATGAAAATCTTCTCCGGATTTTTTATGAATTTTATTATTGAGCATATAATCATAAATGCTGAAAAACTCCTGTCTTTTCAGACTGTTTTTTGTACAATAACTAAGAAGAATATTCCAGAAAACGTAATTTTCAGATTGACCGAAAAGATTTTTATTTTTAATCAATTGATTCTTTAATTCATAAAAATATTCACGAATGTCTTTATGCCTGTTCATTTTATAAATCATATAGAAAATCAAAACATAAGGATAAAATCTGTCTTTATTTTTTTTCATTTGACTCAAAATCTTTTCCGTATCAACGTTATCAACCACATTATTCATAAGTGAATATCTTAGCGGCAAATTATACGCTGCTGAAATGTTTTTCGTGTCTTCGATCATAAAGCAGTTCATAAGTGCAGCCGAAACAATATTTTCATCTGCTGCAAGAGTATATTCAAATGCATTAATGAAATCATCTCTGTCAAGAGAGTAATCTCTGAAGACAGAATCCGAATAATATTTTTCTATGAAATCATTTATTCCGCCTTTGTTGGAATTATTCAGTTGCTCAAGTGAAAACTTGTACTCTTTGTCAAATTCCTTATAAAGTTTCCTGACTCTAAGCTGATTACAGAGGTAATAATTTTGACGATTAATATCCTTTTCAAATTCAATCTGCCTGAAAAATTTTTTGCAAGTAAGAATTAATTCTGACGAAAGGGTTTTAATCGTCTGCTGAACTTTGCCCGTTTCTAATCTTTCCGGATAAAGTTTAGAGTATATATATTCCATTGTAAAATTTTTATCTGAAAAATCAGGATGAAAAGTTTTAAGAATTTTTATGAAATGCGTTAAGTCTCTTCCCGCAGAGAAGTAAGACGATGCGGCAAATTTTTCAAGTTTCTTGAATTCATCAGCCGTAATCGTTTGCAAAATTTCTACAAGTTTTGAATCCCTCAACAGAGAATTGTTTTATTGTAATTTCGTTACTTTTGTTTTTTAAAAAAAGTCAGTCGTGTGGAATTACGGATTTATTATTTATACAGATAGTATCTCACTCATGTAACATATAATAATTGAAATTAAATTATAATAAAATTTAACAAGCGCAAAATTCGATGTGTATAAATATAGATTATAATTGTCTTTCCGGCGCAGAGAGTTCATGTCATAATAAATATTCAGTTTGTACAAAATTGTTAAGCCGGAGGATTAAACCGTCTCTGACTTATTTTGATGTTCAGCCTTCCTTTTCTGTTAAAAGAAAATCTTAAATTTTATTTTTCTGTATGATTATATACGGTTACTTCCTAATGAGATGAGTCCCATATAATACAGAGACAATGCGCAGGAAAAAAATTATTGCAGACTTTCGTAACTTCAAGACGCAGGAAAATTGTAATTCTAATACATTATTCAAAGAAACTGAAGTTAATAAGTTGCATCCCGCCGTGAAAATCATAAAAAAATTTCTTTGTTCTAAAAATTTAAACGAATTAGTTTTGAGTTAAATTTACAAAACTTTACGGGGGTATGCAATGAAACATATAATTAAATACTATACAGACTCGCTTCGGAAATTCCGTTTCGCCTTAAGTAAATATTTTAACAACTTACTCCCCGTAAGTCCTGCGCCTCAATATTCATTTATTCACATATGTGTTGAGCTTGCAGGAAGCCGACAAGCGGGCATATCTGCTGAATAAAAAATCAACAGAGCCGCTTTGCCGGCTTAATGGCAATGTTATTAAAAAATTATTATCCGTAGATTTTATATCTTTCAGTTAATATTATTTATAAAAAATATTTTAAACTAAAATAAACACCGGGGGTAAGAAAATGTTAAATCGAATTACTGTTTTTTTCTCATTTGTTTTAAGCGCATTGGCGTTTTTTAATACAAGCGCTCAGGTCACAATCAGCGGCTCGGCAGGCGTGAACGGAAGTTATGCTTCACTCACTTTAGCGGGCGGGGCATTCAGTGCTCTTAATACTGCTCCATCCCAGGCAGGCAATAATATTATAATTACAGTTACCGCTAACCTGACATCCGAAACTGGAGCGATTGCTTTGAACGAAAAGGATTGGACAACATTAACCATCCTTCCTAACGGAGCAAGAACAATTTCCGGAACAGTCGCCGGAGGTCATATTATTAATTTAAACGGTGCGGACAATGTTACTATCAACGGTTTAAACACAGCAGGACATTCACTTATTATTTCTAACCTGTCAACATCGCCTGCCACAGGAACTTCAACAATTAAACTGGAAAGAGATGCAACCGGCAATACCATTACTAAATGTTCCGTTCTTGGCTCATCAACAATGACAGCCGGTACAAACGGAGGAAATATTTATTTCGGCGCAAATGCTGTTACAAACGGAAGCGACAATAATATAATCAGCAATTGTGATATCGGACCTGCCGGTGTTACTCTTCCGACAAAGGGAGTTTACAGTAACGGAACAACTACATCTTTAGCAACATACAATAGCAACAACACTATCACAGCTTGCAGAATATTTGATTGTTTCGGCGCAGCTGTTGCAAGCTCGGGAGTTTATATCTCTTCAGGAAGCGCGGAATTTACAATTTCGAATAACCGTATTTATCAAACTGCAACTCGAACTCATACATCAGGTGTAATTCATGCAGGAATTCAATTAGCAAGTTCAAATATCAGCAATTGTAATATTTCAGGAAATATAGTAGGATATGCAAACGGTTTAGGAACCGGTACATATAATTTTATAGGCGTAGGAGGAAGCAAATTTTATCCAATAGTAATATCAGAACACGCTGCATCACCTGCAACAAATATCCAGGGAAATACAGTTACAAACATTTCCGTAAGCGGCGACCTGTCGGGATCAAGTTCAATTTCTCCGTTTGCAGGTATAATGTTAAATTCTTCAACATATATCTTAGATACTTTATTTGTTTCCGGAAATACTATCGGCAGCTCCGCGACGGCAGGAGCTATTACTTTTACTTCGAGTTCAACAGTAAATTCCGAAATTTCCGGAATTGGTTATTTTACTTCTGAAAAATTAAATATATCAAATAATATAGTAGGCGGATTAACTGTTTCAAGCAGCTCTGGAGGAAGCGTTAGTCTTTTCGGAATCAAGGCGTCTTCAGCGAGTGGATATGAATGCGTGATGCATAATAACAGCGTTGGATTTACAACGGCTCAATTGATTAATAACGCTTCCGGAACTTCATCGAGAGTCATCGGAATGTATTCTCAGCATGGAGCATCATTGATTTCATATAATACAGTTACAAATTTAACAATGACAGCCGCTAATATCGGAACAGGGTCGTTCTCATCTGTAATCGGTATATGGAGTGATAATCTAAATGCATCATTAGAAAACAGTGTTTCGCAAAATACTGTCAATACTTTGAGCAATTCAAATGCTGTTGCAGATGTCTGGGTAACGGGAATTCACTACAGAGGATCAGGAGTTTATTCCGGGTTTGTAGAAAGAAATTTTTTACATTCCTTTTCGATGTCAAGCTCATCATCTGCTGCAACGATGAACGGAATATATGTTCAGGGCGGAATTGCAGTTTATCAGAATAATATGATAAGCTTGGGTATTGACGCTTCGGGTAGTTCATTATTCACTGCCGGTGTAGCAATTAACGGAATAATTGAGTCTTCCGGAACAGATAATTTTTACTTTAACAGTTTATATATCGGCGGAACAAATGCAACAGGAAGCGGAAATTCATATGCATTCCTGAGTTATGTTACAGGCAATTCAAGAAATTTCAGAAACAATATTTTTTACAACGGTCGTTCAAATGGCTCCGGAACAGGAAAGCACTATGCAGTAAGAGTAGGAGGAACGGGCGTCAATCCGTCGGGACTTACAATAAACAATAATATATATCTGGCAAACGGAACAGGAGGAGTATTTGGCTTTTATAATGGTGCTGATGTTGCAAATCTTGCGGCTTGGAAATCTGCAGTTGGTCAGGATGTAGGTAGTTTTGAAAGTGACCCGCAGTTTATTAATCCGGCAGGAAACGTATCTACCGTAAACCTGCATATAAATCCTTCTATTCCGACAGAAGTCGAAAAAAAGGGATTCGATATTGTTACTATAACAAATGATTTTGACGGACAGATAAGATCGGGTCTTACGCCTGTTGATATCGGAGCTGATGCCGGTAAATTCAGACAGGTAGGTACGCCTCTTGCCGGTGATTATACTGTCGGACTTTCAATGTTTAATTCAATTGCCGGAACAAACGTTTATTTTAAAAAAACTTTAAAAAAAGTTTTGAAAGCAGTTGAAGAAAATTCTGATAATACAATTGAAGAAATTGGTTTGAATAAATCAGGATTGAAAACAGTTATGAAAGAAGTTGAAGAAGAAATATTTTCGCCTGTTCAGAATGGAGAAGATTATACCGGAAAGTTATTTGTCAAGAGGAGTACTAATCCGGATTTACCGAAAGAAGCGTTGGCGGGAGTTTATGCAAATCTTACCGCAGCAATAGATGATTTAAATTCATTGGGAGCAAGCGCTTCAGTGAGATTTTTACTGACAGATTCGGTTTACGCTTCAGAATCATTACCGCTAACCATTATCCAATGGCCGGGGGCTTCTGAAGTAAATACATTAACGGTCAAACCAAACACAGGAGTTACAAGTGTAATTACGGGAAACAATTCAACCGCTTTATTTGATATAAACACCGGAGATTTTTTCATACTTGACGGCTCTAATACCATTAACGGCAGTTCTAAAGATTTAACACTCCAAAACTTTTCTGCCACTGCTTCGACGATTCGTTTCATTAATGATGCAAAGAAGAATACGATTAAAAATTGTGTTCTTAAAGGAAATACAGCCACTACCGGAGTTGTTTATTTCTCAACTACTACTGAAGTCTTCGGAAATGACAGTAACTTGATTCAGAATAATGACATCACAAAAAATACAGTTTCTCCGATTGCCGGTGTTTTTAATTTTGGAACAGGAACATCATCTTCAGCAAAGAACTCAAGTAACAGAATCATTGGCAATCGGATTTTTGATTTTTTTGCCAGAGGTATTTCTGAAGGAGCAAACTCTGCAGGGACATTATATGAAGATAATGAAATTTATTCTGATGCGCTTCAGACTCAAAATTTATCCGGATTCAGAGTAATAGGCACAAACATCGAAGGATTTACATTCAGAAATAATTACATTCATGACTTAAAGACTTCAGCGCCGTTTATGTTTGGAATCGAATTATCCGGAATTCAAAATTCATTCACAGGCGAAGTTTATAATAATTTTGTTTCGCTTTCTGATGTAAACTCAAATGATGTCAGAGGAATAGCTGACTTTACAACCGCAAGCAGTTCATTTAACATTTATTTTAATTCAGTTAATATTACGGGGAATGTTACAGGCGCAAAAAATTCGGACGTATATTACAGGTTAAATGCAAATAATACGAATTTCAAAAATAATATTCTTGTAAACACAAGAACGGGAGGAACCGGAAAACATTATGCTGTCAGAACTAATTCACCGCTTACAAATTTTGACTGTAATTATAATAATATTTTTTCCGGTGGAGGAACCGGAAATGTTTTTGGAAAACTCGATGCAGTCGATCGTATTAACCTTGCAGACTGGCAGACAGCATCAGGAAAAGATTCCAACAGTGTATCGGGAGATCCAAAATTTGTAAGTGAAGAGAATTTACATATTAATAACTTTCAGATATCTCCTGTGAGCAACGCAGGAATCCCCTTGGCAAGAATTTCAAATGACTTTGATTATGATAACCGAAATTCTTCTGCTCCGGATATTGGAGCGGATGAGTATTTTGAACAATTTCCATTATCAGGAGATTATGCAGTTGGTTTAAGCAGCTCTGACTTGCCGGGAGTTTATGAAACAATTACAGCCGCGATTAATGATCTTAATTTACGCGGAGCTTCAGGACCTGTCAGATTTCTGCTGCTTGACAATAATTATAATTCAGAAACTCTCCCGATTGCCATTACTTCATGGTCCGGAGCTTCTGCATCTAATACTTTAACAATTAAACCAAACACTGGAGTAACTTCTTCAATTTCAGGTAACGGAAACCCTGCTGTGTTTGACATAAACACCGGAGATTATTTCATTCTTGACGGTTCGAATGCAATTGGCGGCAACTCAAAAGATTTGACAATTTCCAACACATCTTCAAGTTCGTCAACAATACGTTTCATTAATGATGCCCGAAATAATACAATAAAAAATTGTATTATTAAGGGAAGTTCAACTTCAGGAATTAACGGTGTAATATTTTTCTCAACGACATCCGGCTCATCAGGAAATGACAGTAATTTAGTTCAGAACAATGACATTACAAAAAATTCCGGACCTCCTACTATTTGTGTATATAATAACGGAACCGGCACAACATCAGCTTCCAAAAACTCAGATAACAAAATTATTGGCAATAGAATATTTGATTTTTTCTTAAGAGGATTTTATGATCAGGGTAATTCAGCAGGGACATTGTATGAGTCAAATGAGATTTTCTCTGTTGCAAGTTCAACGGGTTTTCAGGTTGCTTTTAGAGTGGTCGGGTCTGGCATTGAAGGATTTACCTTCAGAAATAATTACATTCATGATTTAAAAACTTCTGCTTCTAATCTTATTTACGGAATCGAATTATCAGAAATTCAGAATTCATTTACGGGTGAAGTTTATAATAATTTTATCTCACTTTCAGAAGAAAACTCAAATGATATCAGAGGTATAGTTGACGGCTCTCCCGCAAGTAACTCATTTAATATTTATTATAATTCTGTTAACATCTCAGGATCTGTCACAGGCGCTAAAAATTCGGATGCATATCACAGGATAAATGCAAATAATACCAGCTTCAAAAATAATATTCTTGTAAATTCCAGAACAGGCGGAAGCGGCAAGCATTATGCAATCCGGACAAATTCTCCGCTGACTGCTTTTACTTCTGATTTTAATGACATTTATTCAAGCGGAGGAACAGGTAACATCTTCGGTAAACTTGATGCAGCCGACAAAATTGATCTTGCCGACTGGCAGACTGCGTCAGGAAAAGACTCTAACAGTATTTCAGCAGACCCGTTGTTTATAAGCAGCGTAAATCTACATATTGATACCGCAGTATATTCACCGGTTAATGCAGCCGGAATACCGATTACGGGAATTACTTATGATATAGACGGTAACGCGCGCAGCCTTACTGCGCCTGATATCGGAGCTGATGAATTTAATTTCAGTACTCCGTCAAAGACCTTAAATCTTACATTGTTCATTCAGGGATTTTATGATTCCGGTTTAAATACAATGATTCAGGATACTGTAAAAGTATATTTGAGAAATAATTCTTCTCCTTATGCAGTAGCAGACACTGCAAAAGCTTTTATGAATGCAAACGGAACGGGGACTTTTTTATTTGAAAACGCATCCGACAGCGTACCTTATTATCTGCATATAAGTCATCGCAATTCCGTTGAGACGTGGAGTTCTTCAGCTCAGAGTTTTACATCAGGAGTTATGAGCTATGACTTTACAAACTCAATTTTACAGGCGTTCGGAAGCAGTATGATACAGATAAATTCATCTCCGTTAAAATTCGGTATATACGGTGGCGATGTAAATCAGGACTTGACAGTGGATTTAACAGATTTAAGTCTGATTGATAACGATGCAAACAATTTTATTTTTGGATATGTATCAACAGATTTAAACGGAGATGAAGCCGTTGACATTTCCGATGCGGCGATTGCTGATAATAATGCATTTAACTTTGTGAGCGCTGTGTTGCCGTGAAATTTAAATCGCAGTGCATGTATTCGTCATTTACCATAATGTCAGGTCTTCAGACCTGACATTATGGTAGTTATACAAATTATATTGGTCGGGAAGAAAGCCCTGAAGCAGCTTATTAACATCGTTACCAAATATCACTTTCATATATCACTTCTTACGCCGCCGCCTTCACAATTAAATAAACTCATTATTTAGCGGTGTCATGACGACTTATGTCCTTATTTAAATCTTTGCTTTGTAAACGGCTCTTTTAAAAATAATTAAAACATTATTACCGTAAAGCATTTCAAAATTTTTTAAGATTAAATAATTTTTTAATCGCCTGATTACCCGGACGAATTTTCATCAGCTCCGCTTTTTAAGATTGGCAAAGTTTACAGCATCTTCAAAACCTTTGATCATATTTCCAACCGAACAGTTACTTACGGCTGTTTCAAAAGCATTTGCTTTGAATTTAAAAACAACTTCATCGCTTGAAATAATATATTCCATTTTATCCGATAAATCCTGCTCATTTCCCTCCTTAACAAGAATCCCGTTATCTCCGTCTTTAATATAGCCGATTCCCTCACCGTGAAAATATCCTTCTTTAAATTGTGATATTACCGGCGTACCGAAACTGAAAGAATGCACCACAGACAGTCCGAGTCTGCCGGGCATTACAAAAACATCGCTTGCGTAAATCCATTTCCCGGTAATTTCATCATCAAGTATTTCATTCATGAATGTAATATTTTTAATGCCGTATTCTGAAGATAACTTCATTAAATATTCCTTTTCAGGTCCGTCTCCGATGATTGTAAGCCGGCAGTCATTTCTTTTTTTATCAATAATTGAAAATGCCTTGATCAGCAGATCGGCTTCCTTGTCCTTTAAAAGTCTGCCTGTGTATATGAAATGATACTTCTCTTTGATCCCGAGTTCAGATTTTAATATATCTTTCCCTTTCTGATCGAATTTTTTTTTCAGTTCAAATAATCTGTCCGTATCAAGTGTATTCGGCGCAGTGAAATAATGATCTTTCTTTTCCGAAAATTTTGACACTTCATCTTTCCCCTTATCCCAGTAGAAAATTACGGAGTCTGCTTTCTGCGAAAGTTTCAGTCTTATTTTATCCGTGAAACTGTTCGATGGATCAAATCCCCTGACAGGATCATATCCGAAACTCCATAGTATGATCTTAAAATTAAAAAAAGGTCTAAGCAGAAAAAGTAAATAAATATTGAGGTTGCCTACATTAAAAACGGATATGACAGTTTCGGGTTTATACTTAAAAATTTTTGGCAGTATACCTGAAATAAAAACGCTTCCTGAATTATTTAAATATAAATTGCCGCATGTTTCAAAAACAGACTTATCAGGATTTTTCAGATTGCTTAAGGATTCGGAAGGTGAAGGCTGTCCGTAAATTATTTTTGCTCCGGGAAATTTTTGCCGGAATTTTCTGAAAAAGCCTTCTCTGTAATGAGGGACAATTCTCTGCAGTATTAAAATTTTTCCTTCTCTCATATGATCAGAGATTTTTAATATTATAAACCTGTGACCAGATCTCAAGATTGAGGAATCTCCAGAATGGGAATGACTGGTAATTAATTTTGTCTTTGAAGATATCATTAATTTTGTCAGGCTTCCAGATGTTTTTTGAGTTGAAGGAGGGGGAGTTTAGGATTTCAAAAACGGTTTTAACCGTTTTTGGCTCAGAGAGCCAGACGTCGAAAGGAGTCATGAATCCGATTTTCCTGTGGTTGCCGGTGATCGAAGACGGTAGCTTCTGACTGAAAAGCTCGCGGAGAATTTTCTTTGTCACTCCTTCATCAAATTTAATTTTGTCCCCAACGCTAAAAGCCAGTTCCATTATTCTGTAATCTATAAAAGGCGATCTAATCTCCACAGAACTCTGCATCGCTGAATGATCTTCATAATGAAGTATTTGTCCGAATCCCTGAAATGTGATATTATTTTTCATATATGAGCTGAGATTCTTTCCTCCGCTTTTGTTAAATTTAATGTCCGGAAAATTCAGATAACTCTCGTTATACAATTCATCTGATATTACTTCCCGTGTCTTTTCAATTTTTTTTGAACGGATCATTGAAACCTTCCTTCTGCCTGTCATTGCTTTAATGGTCTGAAGTATAAGTCCAGTATAAGTCATCTTAAGTTTGTCACTTATTGAAGACATTTGTCTGAAAAAATCCGACGGCTCGCTTAATAATCTGTCTAATAAAAAATATCCGGCTATATATTTTCCGTAGCCGCACCACGCTTCATCAGATCCCTGACCGTTTAATACAACTTTCACATCCTTCTTATGAATATCCTGCATCAGTCTGTAATGAGCAAAACTCGATGTGCTGAAAACCGGCTCTCCCATCCCGTAAATAAAATCATTTAGATTTTCCGTCAGATCATTTCCTGATGGTGTAATTTTATATCCTGTTAAATTTCTACTGCATGACAATATTTCATCAATTTCTTTTGACTCATCAAACTCATAACCGGGAAACACTGCGGAGAAAGCGGATACACTGCTGTTTGGAATATCTCCGGAATTTATAAGCTCATCAGTTATCTTTGCAATAATTCCGGAATCCATTCCGCCGCTTAGTAATATTGAAACCGGTACGTCGCTCCTGAATCTTATGCGAACGCTGTCGTACAGCAGTTCTCTGAGTCTGTCATGAGCATCTGCTATTTTATCTTCCGTCTCACTGAAACTCCAGTATTTATGAAAATTAAAATCTGAATTACTAATAACTAAGTTTGTACCGGGCGGCAGTTCATTTATATCTTTGAAAAATGTTCTGCCGTCTGTAGTCCGGTATCCGTATGCAAGATATTCATATACTTTTATTCTGTCCGCATCCGTAATATTTTTTACTTTTAAAATTGCTTTTATCTCGCTTGAAAAAATAAATTCATTTTCATTCTTATAATAGTAAAACGGTTTAACGCCGAAGCGGTCCCTTGATGCAAAAAAAATATTTTTCTTAAAGTCATAAATTGCAAACGCCCACATACCGTTGAAATTATTTACACAGTCAATTCCGTATTCTTCATAGGAATGAAGTATAACTTCAGAGTCGCTTTCAGATCTGAACTTATGTCCTTTGTTTAAAAGATCAGGTATAAGTTCCCTGTAATTATATATCTCGCCGTTGTATGTTAAAACTACTGAGCTATCCTCATTAAACATTGGCTGCGATCCGTTATCAGAAAGATCAATAATGCTTAGCCGTCTGTGACCGAATGAAACCGGATAATTTATATAAACTCCGTCACCGTCCGGACCGCGGTGCGAAATTGCATCATTCATCTTTATGATATTTGATCTGTGAAAACTTTCATTCTCAGAAGAATTAAAATTATTTAAATACAATATTCCGTTTATACCGCACATAATCTATTCGTTATATTCTCTGATGGTTTCCTCTAAAATTTTAAAAGTATTCTCGCCGTTCTTTTCCCATTTAAAATATTTAGCGGCAATTTTCTTCCCTTCCTTCGACATTGCTTTCATTAACTCATTATCCGAAGCAAGATTTGTAATTGCCTCTGAAAGTTCATGAACGTCATTCGGTTTCACTAAAATGCCCGGATATCCCATACTCTTTAGCTCTTCTGCTCCACCGTTTCCTTTGCAGGAAATTACAGGCAGACCTTTTGCAAGAGATTCAGTTAATACAATCCCGAATGCTTCCGGAAAACTCGGCAAAATAAAAATATCAGAGTTTTCAAGCTCAGTTTCTATTTCTTTCTGAGACATAGCGCCTTTAAAAAATATTCGGGATGAAAGCTTAAGTTCCTTTGTAAGATTTATATATTCATTCTTCAGAGTTCCGTCGCCGATTACAGTCAGAGTAAATTTATTCTTCTCCAGTAATGAAAAAGCTCTGATCAGAATATCAATATTTTTTCTGCGCTCGGTGAGATGGCTTACGCATATTAGCTTGGTCATTTTTATATCAAACGATCTTACCTTCTCAGATACTTCAAAATTCTGACCGAGATGGATCACTTTTACTTCAGGTATTTTAAGTCCTTCATCAAGAAGCTGCTTCTTATTAACGCTGCTGTGAACTATGATCTTATCCGCTTTTTCAAATACTTTTAAAAATCCGGAGTGCTTTTCCGGGAAGAGTTCTTTAAGTGTTGGAATGTCCTCATGATGATCAATTACAAAAGGGACATCAATTTCTTTTGAGATATCTGAAACTATCGGCGCCCATGGTCTGATCCAGTTGCAGTAAAGTAAATCCGGTTTTTGCTCTGCGATAAGTTTTTTTAGTTTATTGTAAAAAAAAAAACTTATAAATGAATTATCTGAAGATTCGAAAAAAGGGCGGGGGAGAGAAACATATCCAAAAAAAATTACGCTTAAATTTCCTTCGGTTATATCTGAAGTCTGCCTGATATCCTGAAGCCAGTTATTTATATTTACAATTATTCTGTTTGGATTTCCTGACAATAATTCCCTGCCGGGAATAAATCTTAATGGTACAATTACACTGACTTTACAATGCGAAGATAGAGCTTTTGCATGTCTGTAAATAAACTCACCCGTAAATGGTTTATGTTTATTAGGAAAACATTCTGAAATTTCTACTATTGATCTCAATTTATATTTTCAGTTCTGATAATTTATTTTCTCCAGAATATTTTTTACAATAATCTTAAGCGTATATTTCTCAAGAACTATTCTCCTTGCAGCGGCTGATATTTCCTTCATTTCATTTTCATTTTTCAGAAAATATGCAGCTTTGTCTTTCAGTTCTTTCTTTGTTTTAAAACAAACAGCTTCCCCTCCCGGAAAAAATATATCAAAATCTTTTTTGTATTCCGGAAGTACAAATATTCCGGAAGCCATTCCGTCAAATACCCTTGTTGATACCCCGTTTATAATTCCGGAATTTACGGTTACAGGATATATTTTACAGCAGTTTGATGCCGTATTTACTTCCATTGCTGAAAGCGGTTCGCATATGAAAAGCTTTTTTAAATCAGGAAAATAAGGAAACAGTTCATACCATAATTTATCGCCGAAAATTTTCATATCATATCCGGCAAGTTCATTCAAAACAGCCGCCCTCTTAATTCCCCAGGCATTCATAAAATAACCTGTGCCGACGAAAAGAATATCCGCTTTGTATTTGTTAATTTCTGCAGAAGACGGTGTTACCGGATGAAATACACTTTCATCTGTACCCACAGCAGTGAAAAATATTTTTTCATCCGGGATATCAAGTACTTTCAGCCCATCATTCCATCCCGAATCAGGAATAATTATCAGATCAGCGTTAATGACTGTCAGCAGAAAAGACTTCTTCGCCGGATAAAGATAATTCGGATCATCTCCAAGGAATACAATAATTTTTGTACCGTTCTTTTTGAAATGATCAAGAGTTTCAGGAAGTACAAGACAGTCATTGTAAATAAAAATATGCGAAGGTTTATCGGAATTGTATTTCGAAAGAAGACTGTCATTGATTAATTTTACAAATTTTTTTCTGATTGCATTATCAGCTTTTCTCGGAAGTCTGTGAGAATAAATATTCAGTTTCCCCCAGTAAGCGGGATAAAATTTGTGAATGTTATAATATTGAACTTTTTTACCGTGAAAGCGAAGAGCTTCTGCAAGGTAAAATTCAAGCGGTCCGAGATCCTGTTCCCCCAGAACCCAGTATACATCATGCAGCGTTTTTATATCCGTCAGTTTCAATAGAATCTTTTTGTTTACTTATGTTATATAATATATTTGCAATAGCCATAAGGATCGCTCCCGAAGCGTTAAAGTAAAACATGTCAATACTGAATATACTCATAAATATCAGCATCAGCATTACAGAAGCAAGCGAAACAAATAAAATATAATATTCCTGAAAAAAAGGTCTGATATTTTTGTAGTACTGATAAAAAAACACGCTGAATAAAAATATTCCCGCTGCGCCGAATATTGTTAAAATGTTGGGAAAGCCAAGATCATTAGTAATCAGCCTGCGCGTGATCGCCGAAAAGCCGGCGCCAAAAAGCGGATACTCTGCCCATACATTGATCATCTGAAAAAGTATATACTCCCTTCCTAAAAATGATGAATCTGTTTTATCAGCCAGATCGTTGATCGAGTTTACTCTCAATAGAAATATATCAAAGATCTGATTGAATGTGGAAGATGTAAATAAAAGTATAACTCCTATTAATACAAATGATCCAATGAATGCAAAAAGTTTTAATCTGACATTCTCACGGCTGTCCTGCTTTGAAAGAAAAAATATTGAAATCACTATCAGAAAAAATGCGAAGCCGATTATCCATATCCTGCTTAGAGCTATCATTATTGACAGAAGATAAGCAGTGAGCAGAAGCAGACCATAGTTCCTTTTTTCTGAGAAAAAGTAATAGCATCCGAAAAAAAGATTAAAAGGCAGAAGATATCCAATGCGCGACCATATGTATCCGGTTTTAATCCCTTCGAATTCAACCGCAAAAGGATCCTCTCCAAAAAACAGACTGTCGCTTTCAAATAATCTGAACGGAATTCTCTTTTGTGTTATGTATTCAAAAACCTGTATGACAATGAAAAAGAAAATCATTGACACAACTACTTTTTCAAAGAAATTAAATTCCTTAATGTCAGTAATTGTTATTACAAAATATGGCAGGAACAGTATGTTGATAAACGGTCTTACTACGCTAATCATATCCTTGAGTGAGAATGATGAAATAAGAAAGGGTATGATAAGTGATATAATGCAGAGTGTAATAAATATTACAAATGATAACTTATAATTAAACTCCTTGAACTTTGAAGCTTTCAGAAAAAAAACAATCAGCAAAGATGTGAAAAAAAGATCAGTGAAATATATAGTTCCTATTCCGCCGAAATCACCGACCTCAAGATTAGGATTTACATAAATAAATTCTCCGAAATTTGTGATCACCATCAGAGAAAGTATTATGCCCGTCTTGTAATTGTAAAGGAGCAGCACAAGAACGGAAATAATAATAAGATAAAATAAAATACTTATCATTTATGATAAATGCGGTTTAATATTTTCCATATAATCACTGTATGTTACAGCAAGTACTATATCATCATAATATCTTCCGTTTCTGAATAGAGATTCAGGTATCTTTCCCGTTATTCTGAATCCGGCTTTCAAAGACGCCTTAAGACTGGCTTCGTTAAATTCACCTATTCTTGCATGTATTGTATGGATGTTTAATGTCTCGAAAAGATACTTAAATACCATTCTGTAGCACTTCAGACTTAATCCTATTCCTCTGTATTTTTGGAAAATTTCTATCCCGTATTCAGTGCTCCGGTTTGTATTATCTAACCCCTGCAGCTTCCACACGCCGATTACCTGTTCAGGCTCATCCATAAATAAACAATAAACTGTATTGTGCTTATTTTCGGTAATTTTTTTAAACCATTCATCCTGATTGGTCTCTGTAACAATGAACGGGTCTTTTAACATCAAAAGAACGGATTCGTCGTTATGTTCGGAACGGATCAGATCAAGGTCCTTTCTTTCTACAGACCTGAATCCGATATTTTCATATCTGATCATGCAAATATTAAATTATTGATAAGTCCGTAAATATAAAACTAATATGAAGGAATTTATATATAAAAAATACTTTGGCTTTGAGAAAATAAATTATACCCGGAGTTGTTACTTTTTTCTGAATACTTCTCTGAAACTTTCAGATAAATATTTTGCGGAAAATATTTCAGTAAATGTAAGACCTCTTTCAGTAAAGATCTTTTTAAGATAAAAAATACTTACGAAGATCGTAACTGAAGCAACTAAAGGAAGTATAATTCCTGCTCCGTTTACTCCTTTCAGATTTATCATGATGAGCGAAGTGATTATGGAAGTTATCATGGAAGTAAGTGACAGTAACAATACAATATTGTACCTGTTGAAAGCAAGTATTACAAGCGAAAAGAACATTACAAGCGGCCAAAGCAGTATAGTTAGTGAAAAGCATTGTAAAAGAAAAACCGAGTCCGCAAATTTTGCTCCGAACATAACTGCAATTATCTCTTCTGAAAAAACAAAAGACAAAACACTCAGTATTATTCCTGACGAAAGGAAAAGATAAAATATCAGACCGATTTTTCTTATGCTGCTGCTGCCGGTTACTTTAAGATTCTTCAGCAGCATCGGCATAAGAGTATAACTAAGTCCCTGCACGACAGTCAGCATTATAAGATATATTTTATAAGATGCATTATAGATACCGACTGATTCTTCATTCACAAAAAATCCAAGACATAAAATTATGAAAGTAGCTGTGATCGCCTCAGCTTTTGTCGCCAGACCCAGTTTATAAGCCTCTTTTAAAGTCTTTAAATTATTACTTATATTGAAATCAAGCTTTATTCCTTCTTTTCTAATATAAGGAATGATTAAAAAAAACGCCGTTACTGTAGTCTGTACGACGGAAATTATAACAAGCGTCATCACTTCAGGTTTTGCAATAAATAAAGTGAATACAAGCAAAGCATACACCGCCTGACCTGCAAATTCCGAAATCGAGTTATAGTAAAGTTTGTTTTTTGACAGATAAAAATATTTGATGGAAAAAATCTGCGTGATGAAAGTAAGTGAAAAGAACAGCAGCAGTATATACTTATCCTGATCCAGAAAGAAAGGAGCTACAATTATTAAAATAATATATGAAATTACCGCTGTGAAAAGCTGTAATGAAATTATTCTTCCGACTATATTTTCCGTGTTATCTTTTTCGCATAATTTATTCGTTCCGTAATTTAAATATCCGAAGTCTATGAAAAATCCAAAGTAAGATAATATTATAAAAAGATAAGTAAACTGTCCGTATCCGTCAGGTCCTAATGCTCTTGTAATTAAAGGTAGAGTAAGAAATCCGATAAGTCTTGAAATTGTATCAACTCCAAGCTTTGAAGCGAAATTTATTATGATCTTCAATTACTGCTGTTTATTTTTCTTTCTGAGTATTCCTGCATCCAGTAGAGAATCTATGTCTCCGATATCCGACCAGCTCCCTTTATGCATCAGTATCATCTTATTTTCTGTCTCAAAAATATTACTGCCGTGTTTAAACTGAAAATTATTACGGATGATATACGGAGCAATAACGCCTAATTCCGAATGAGGATCTTTATCTTTGTATTTAAAAATATTTTTTTCAAGATCAAAACTTCCCATCTCTGACAGTTTTTGCTTATTTTCTACTTTGTAAAGTGAAAACAGAAAGTCGCTTTTCTTATTTTCAAATACTCTGATCATATCGTCAATACCAGAATCACAGATATTATCGCTCGGAACCAGCACTCCGTGCGCTTTTGTCCCTGTTTTCCTTTTTAAAAATTCCCATCCGCTGAACATGTCATTCACTTCTCTGTCATTCTGAATAATTGTTCTGAAACCTTCACGGCTCAAAACTTCATCATTCATTTCATTGGTTAATATAATTATATCATTAATTAGAGATGATTTTGTGAGTTGTTCAAGTCCGAATTTAAAAACAGGTCTGTCGTAAACCGGTAATAATGATTTTGAAATGTACTTTGAAATTTCTCCCAGACGCGTTCCTTTGCCGCCGCAAAAGAGAATTCCTAAAAACTCTTCCATAAAACTTCCGTTCCTTTCGAACTGAACTTTACGTCAAGTGCTATGAAGTTCGGATAAAGTTCATATTTGAGTTTTGCTTTTAGTTTTGGGTCATTTGTGTAAGCAAGCAGAAATCCTCCTCCGCCCGCTCCGAGTATCTTTCCGCCGGTTACTCCTTTTTTTCTTAAAGAATCATAAAGCTCATCAATGAACTGATTCGAAGTATTGTTGTTAGTTGATTTTTTTAATTTCCAGCTTTCATGAAGCAGATTACCGATATCTCTTAGTCTGCCGTTCTTTGATTCCAGTGTTTTCAGAAACTCATAGGATAGGTCTTTAAGTCCTTTAAAATATTTTCTTTTGGTTTCGTCAGTGATATTGTTTCCGAGATTGGTCTGAATGGATTTTATTTCTCTTGCCATATTTGTGAAAACCAGAAACAGTCTGTCTTCCAGATGATTAAGTTTATCTTCGGATATCTTTACTTTTCTGACGCTTATTCCTTTCTTATCAAATGTGATGGAATTAAATCCGCCGAAGGAAGTAGCATACTGATCCTGTCTCCCTCCGATCGTGCCCGCTTCGGTTTCAAGTCTGTAAACAAGCTCCGCAAGTGCAGTCCTGTCCTTGATCTTTTTATCCCTTAAAATACTGCAGCCCATAATTAAAGAACTCATCATTGCCGATGAAGCTCCAAGTCCGCTGCCGGTGGTCATTACATCAGATGTCAGTATCACTTCAGCTCCCTTGAATATTCCGTAATGCTCAAGTGCTGTCCGCGAATACGGATGTTTTATTCTGCTTGTAATCGATTCGGTTTCTATTTCTGCATGATGAACTCTTACATTCGAATCAAACATATCCTTTATCGATACATAATTGTAAAGATCAATAGTCGATGAAACAACATGTCCGGTTCCTTCTTTCATAAAATAAGATTCAAGATCCGTCCCTCCGCCTGCAAAGCTGATCCTTAAAGGTGAACGGAGATAAATATGTTTTTTGTCGTACAGCATCAGATCTTCCCTTTGATTAAATAATCGATATACTTTTTTGTGCCTTCTTCAACAGTTACCGTCGGTTCAAAGCCAATCTGCGTTTTAATTTTTTCAATTGAAGAACATCTTCTTCTTACAAGATGCGGATCAGATTCAACATATTTTACTGCTGCCTTTTTACCTAAAAGATTTTCTATCAGAGAAAGTATTTCTTTCAGCGAAGTTTCTTTGCCTGTGCCTACGTTAAAATGCTCATTCTTAACTTTATCGTTAAAAAGCGCAAGCACGTTTGCTCTGGCTGCATCAGAAGAATGAACCAGATCCAGCGTCTGCCCGCCGTCGCCATACATTATGATCTCCTGATCATTGTAAATTGCGTGTATCCACTTCTGAAATACCTGTGTATAAAATGCGCCGAGTCCCTGACGCTCGCTGTAAATATTAAAATACCTGAAACCTACATAAGGTACTTTATGCGTATATGCCCATGACTGCATCAGCGCTTCCTTCGCGATTTTCGTTGCACCGTATAATGTCTGATTATCAAAAGGATGATCTTCAGTTACGGGAATAAATCTCGGATTACCGTAAACAGAAGCTGATGAGCCGTAAGTGAGTTTCTTAACTCCGAATTCATAACACGCCTGAATAATATTAAAAGTGCCTGTGATATTGGTATCAATTGCTTTATGCGGAAACTTATCCGAATCAAGTATCATCAGCGACGCCTGATGTGAAACATATTCAGGTCTGTGCTTTTCAAATGCATATTTTACCATCTCGTAACTTCCGATGTCAATAGTCTCAAGCGTTGCTTTTCCGCTGTCAAGATGCCCTGAGATATTCCGGTATTTCCCGTTGTAAAAATTATCCGCAATAATGACTTCATGTCCAAGCTCAATGCATTGATCTGCTATAAATGACCCTATATTCCCCGCTCCGCCTGTGATAAGTACTTTCGACAATGAGTTTATTTTTTTAATTAAATGTAAACAGTTTTATTTGCCAGTCTGTTTTCATAAATATAATCCAGACAATCTCTCACATACTCCAGATCGCTGACGGAATATTTTGTGCATAACGGCAATGTAAGAATCTTATCCATCAGCCACTCCGAAACCGGAAGATTTATATCAGGATATTTTTTTTCATAATATAAATTTTTATGAACAGGATAAAAATGCAGGTTTGTGCCGATGTTCATTTTACGAAGCTCCTGCATGAGTTTGTCTCTGTCAATATCCTCATCCAGAATTTTTATGACATATACATGATTTCCCCATTTGCCGTGCCTGGTCTCAAATACTGGTGTGTCCAGCCAGTCGTAATTTTTAAAAAATTTATTGTAATTTTCAACTAAAAAATTTCTCTTGCTCAAAAGATCTTCCTTCCTTTTGAGCTGAGCAATGCCGAGCGCTGCCTGTATATCAGTCAGATTAAATTTATATCCCGGGACAATACTCTGCACATGAGGGCTTGCGTTCTCTGCAGAGTATCTTTTCCATGAATCCTTTGGGAGTCCGTGATATGACCAGAGTCTGCACTGTTCCGCAAGATTGTCATCATTTGTTGTAATCATACCGCCGTCACCTGTTGTAATATTTTTTGTAGCGTAAAAGCTGAATGCCGACATCGCTCCGTATTGTCCGATCATTTTATTTTTATAACTTGAAAAGACCGCATGAGCAGCGTCGTAAATTACGGGAATGTTATGCATTTCTGAAATTTTTGTGATCTCATCAATATCTGCGGGCAGTCCCGAGTGATGAACAGGAATAATAGCTTTAACTTTATCACCATATTCTTTAATGTAATCTTCAATGTATTCCGTGTTAATATTCAGTTCGTCAGCTTCCACATCGCAAAAGAGAGGAGTGGCGTCAAGCTGCTCTACAATATTTGCAGTGGACTGCCATGTAATGGTGGGTACAATTACGTAATCGCCTTTAGTAATCCCGAGAACTTTCGCTGCAATAAACAATGCTGTCGTACACGAGCTCATTGCTATCGCATGTTTCACTTCGTGATATTCAGCAAATTGCTTTTCAAATTCCTTAACTTTTGGACCAACGCTTATCCAGCCGGAGTCAAGTGCTTCTGCTGCTTCTTTTCTTTCTTCTTCGGAAATATCGGGAACTGCGATTGATAAAAAATTTTCTCTTATCTTCATTTTTTTATCGGATAAAAAATTACAATAATTTTGTATTGGAATCTTTTTCAGAGAGTATTGGATTTTCAACAGGCCAGTTGATATTCAGCTTCGGATCATTCCACTTTACTCCTTTTTCATTTTCCGGATCATAATACTCTGACATTTTATAATGGAAAATACATTCATCGCTTAAAACAAGATGAGCGTTGCCAAAACCGGGCGGGACAAGTATCTGATGACGATTGCCGCTGTCCAGTATAAATGTCTGCCATTTTAAAAATTGCTCAGAGTTAACATTCATATTCACTACGGCAAAAAAGATCTCGCCGTACATACACTGTATCAGCTTCCAGGTTTTATTGTCATAATGAATTCCCCTTAATACATTTTTTACGGAAGTGGATATGTCGTCTCTTACGAATTTTATATCTATGCCGTTCTTTGCATAATCTTCAATGTTGTATGTTTCAATGTATCTTCCGCGGTGATCCTGAAATACGGAAGGCACAATCTTTAATACTCCATCCAGCTCTGTCTTAGAAACTGTTATCGGCAATTTCTAATATCCTTTCTTTGCAACCATTTCAGAATCCGCTTCGACCATAATTTTCGCTAATTCTTTAAAAGTTACTTTCGGTTCCCAGCCCAGTAACTTCTTTGCCTTTGAAGGATCTCCTATCAGCAGATCCACTTCTGTCGGTCTGAAATAATTTTTATCAATCTCGATTACTGTCTCACCTGTTTTTGAATTAATCCCTTTTTCATCTTCATCTTTACCTTTCCATTCTATATCAATTCCGATCTCTTTAAATGCAACTTCAATAAATTCGCGTACTGAATGTGTCTCACCCGTTGCAATTACAAAATCTTCCGGCTTGTCCTGCTGTAGCATTCTCCACATCGCTTCGCAATATTCAGGAGCATATCCCCAGTCTCTTTTGGAATCTATGTTCCCCATAAAGAGTTTTTTCTGCAGTCCGTGCTTTATTCTCGCTACAGCCCTCGTTATCTTTCTGGTTACAAATGTTTCGCCTCTTCTCGGTGATTCGTGATTGAATAAAATCCCGTTGCACGCGAATATATTATACGCCTCTCTGTAATTCACCACTATCCAGTATCCGTAGATCTTTGCAACTCCGTAAGGACTTCTCGGATAGAAGGGAGTTGATTCCGTCTGCGGTACTTCCTGCACTTTTCCGTAAAGTTCGCTCGTCGAAGCCTGATAAAATTTCACCTTCCTTAATCCCGTTTCCCTGATCGCATCAAGAAATCTCAGTGTCCCCAGCGCATCCACCTGCGCAGTATAATCCGGAACTTCAAACGAAACTTTCACGTGACTCTGTGCGGCTAAGTTATAAATTTCATCCGGTTCGATCTTTTCAAGTAATCTGTTGAGACTGCTGGTATCAACAAGATCTCCGAAATGCAGAAATAATTTTTTGTCTAAAAGATCTTTCTGTGCATATAAATGGTCAATTCTCTTTGTGTTAAATGAACTGCTCCTTCTGATTATTCCGTGTACTTCATATCCTTTTTCCAGTAATAATTCCGTTAAGTAACTTCCGTCCTGTCCGGTTATTCCCGAGATTAAAGCTTTCTTCATTAGTCTGTTTATTTATTAAATATACTTATTGAAAATGATTATTTATTTAAAAAATTACTGATTGTCTTTACCGTAAATTCGATCTGCTCATTTGAAAGCTCAGGATAAATCGGCAGTGCGATTGAATCCGCAGCGCACCACTCTGAAACCGGGAAATCGCCTTTTTTATATCCGAGATCTGCAAAGCATTCCTGAAGATGAAACGGAACCGGATAGTAAATCTCTGTGCCGATCTCGTTTTCAGTAAGATTCTTTCTAAGCTCATCTCTGTTTTGAACTCTGATCACATACTGATTATAGATATGATAATATTTCAGATTATCTTTTTTGTAAACCGGTTCAGGCAGAAGAACTTTGTTCTTTTCATCATATTCAATTTTTCCTTCTGTCTCGGCAAGTCCGTTTTCTTTGAAAAATTTTGTATAAAGCTCTGCATTTTCCTGACGCTTTGCTGTCCATGAATCAAGATGCGGAAACTTAACATTAAGCACAGCCGCCTGTATTGCGTCGAGTCTGAAATTTCCGCCTATAACTTTATGATAATATTTCGGCTTACCTCCGTGAACTCTCATTATCTTCAGCGTTTCATAAAGAGTTTCATCATTGGTAGTAACTAAACCGCCGTCTCCGAAGCATCCTAAGTTCTTACTCGGATAAAATGAGAAACAACCGATGTGACCGATGCTTCCCGCTTTTCTTCCGTCTTTGTACTGACTCCCGATCGCCTGTGCTGCATCTTCTATTACAATAATGCCGTGTTCATTTGCGATCTCCATGATCGGATCCATGTCTGCGCATTGTCCGTAAAGATGAACCGGGACAATTGCTTTCGTATTTTTATTAATTAAAGATTTAAGTTTAGAAGGGTCAATGTTGAAAGAAACTGGATCTGAATCTATGAACACAGGTTTAGCATTTAATCTGCTGACCACGCCTGCTGTTGCAAAAAAAGAATAAGTGGGAATAATAACTTCATCACCCGGCTTTATTCCGATCGCCATAAGAGCAACAAGCAAAGCATCCGTTCCCGATGAAACACCGACTGCGTATTTGCAGTCAGTATATTTTGCAAGATCGCTTTCGAGTTTTTCCACTTCCGGACCTAGAATACAGCCCTGAGATTCAGCAACCCCGATCAGTGCTTTATCAATTTCTTCCTTAATGGTTTTATACTGCGCCTTAAGATCTAATAATGGGACTTTCATTTATTTTATTTTCGTGTTTGATTTTTAAATTTTAATATCTCTTATTTCTTCGCTTCTACTACTCTTCTTCCGATTCCGGAATAATAATATCCGAGCTTTTCCATATGCGCAAGATCATAAAGATTTCTTCCGTCAAAAATAACTTTCTCTTTAAGATTAGCTGACATTTTATCAAAGTCAGGAGTTCTGAACACAGACCACTCTGTTGCAATTATAAGTGCGTCCGCATTTTTCAAAGCGTCATAATTATTACTGACAAGTTCTATTTTATCTCCGTAAAGTTTCTTCACGTTTTCCATTGCTTCGGGATCATAAGCTGAGACAGATGCGCCTTCCCGAAGAAGTTTATCTATAATGTAAAGCGCAGGTGCTTCCCTGATATCGTCCGTATCCGGCTTAAAGGCAAGTCCCCATATTGCAAACTTCTTTCCTTTTAAATTCCCGTCGTAATATTTTTTTATCTTCTCTACTATTATAGTCTTCTGAATTTCATTCACCCGCATTACTGAATCCAGTATATCAAAATTATAATCCAAAGCTTTAGCGGATTTATGAAGAGCGCTTACATCTTTAGGAAAACAGCTTCCGCCGTATCCGATACCCGGAAATAAAAATCTCTTGCCGATCCTTGTATCGCTGCCCATTCCTATCCTTACAAGATCAACGTCAGCTCCTATTCTTTCACAGATATTTGCTATCTCATTCATAAATGTGATACGCGTAGCGAGATATGAATTTGAAGCGTATTTTGTAAGTTCGGAAGAACGCTCATCCATGAAGATTATCGGATTTCCCTGTCTGACAAACGGCGCGAAAAGTTCTTCAAGAATTTTCCTCGCCTTTTCGGATTTCGTGCCAATGACTATTCTGTCCGGCTTCATAAAGTCATCTACGGCAAGACCTTCTTTCAGGAATTCCGGATTTGAGACTACATCAAACTCTGTGTCAGTATTTTTTGAGATTGCTTCTCTCACTTTGTCGGCTGTACCGACAGGAACCGTGCTTTTATTAATAATGACTTTATATGATGAAATTATTTTCCCGAGATCATCTGCCACTTTCAGAATATATGAAAGATCAGCCGAGCCGTCTTCACCCGGAGGAGTCGGCAGCGCAAGGAATATTATGTCAGATTTATCCGCTGCGTATTTCAGATCAGTTGTAAATTCAAGTCTGCCCTCAGCAACATTCCTTTCGAATATAGTATCCAAATCAGGTTCATATATCGGCAAAATATTATTTTTCAGCTTCTCTACTTTTTCTTTATCTATATCAACGCAAACAACATTATTCCCGGTATCCGCAAGACACGTACCTGTTACAAGTCCTACATATCCGGTGCCTACAATTGCAATCTTCATTAAACGATTTATTCCTTTCTGTTAATTTATTAGTTTAAAAATTGAATTAATATTATCAAATAATTGGTATAAATGTTAAACTTTTATTTATTTTTTTAAAATCATTTTTTGTTTCTGAAATTTACTTGATCCATGTTTATAAAAATATACTCCGCCTGCCTGCTGCCGTCGGATTCAAATTCATGTCAGCAAAATCAACCTGCTTTTAAAGTCAAGATTCCGTTAGTTGTTGGTTACATTCGCTTCGCTATATTATGACCGGCAAAGGCAGAAATTCTTATTTATCTGTAGAAACCAAATTATAACTTTTTACTATTAACTATTAACTGTTAACAATAAACTATTAACTAACTTCAGTCACTTTCCCATCCGCAAGCTTATATCTCTTCCCAGACTTTTCACAGTCAGCGAATCCGTTTTCATCAAACTCTAATCTCACACCGGCTTCACTAACCCAGCCGATAACTCTTCCCGGATTTCCGACTACAAGCGCATAATCAGGAACGTCTTTTGTAACTACAGTTCCTGCGCCTATAAGACAATCTCTGCCAATGGTTGTGCCGCAGACTATTGTCGCATTTGCTCCGATGGATGCGCCCTGCTTAACAAGCGTCGGCGCATAAAACTCAGCTCCTCTCTGCGGATATTTGCACTTAGGTAAAATAATATTAGTGAACACCATTGAAGGTCCGCAAAAGACATAATCTTCAAGAGTTACACCTTCATATACGGAAACGTTATTTTGTATTTTGCAAAAATTTCCGATCGTGACATTATTTGCAACGTTCACGTTTTGTCCGAGTGTGCATTTCTCGCCGATCTTTGCGCCGGGCTGTATATGTGAATAATGCCATATCGATGTGCCGTTGCCAATTTCTACATTGTCATCAATTACTGCTGTGGGATGTACTTTATAATCAGACATGAATAGTTAAAAGTTAATAGTTAATAGTTAATAGT
>DDUU01000014.1 GCA_002344965.1 Candidatus Tepidiaquacellales bacterium UBA2330
CTCATATTTTTGTCGTGTACTAAGAATTGAAAATTAAAATTTCAAAATAACAGATTTTGAACAATTCCTTGATATCAAAAGGAATTTATGAAATGGTTGCTCTTATGTGGATCATATCAATCAAAAGACGCTTAAGGATACATTTAGCTAATGAAGAACAGAAGTGTGTGCAATATGAGGTTGACATTCAAACTTATTATAGATAATTTAAATTAAGAATAAAACTTATTGAAGAGGATAAAATGAAAAACAAAATTTATTTAATCATTCTTATTATTGTTCTTGTAATATTAAATAGCAAATTTCTTTATAGTCAGCAACAAACAATTACTATAAGGCTCAGCCAACAAACAGGACAAGATGCATTTATTGGAGATAATTATCCAACTACTAATTGGGGTTATCATCCTGATCTTGTTGCATTAAGATGGACAAGTAATTTTAATCCCTTAGTCAGTAGATCACTATTTCAGTTTTATTTAAATAATATTCCGTCAAATGCAGAAATATTAGATGCAAGACTTTCACTTTATGCAAATCTGTTTCCAGTTAATTCAAATCATTACGGTACTAATTCAGCTTTTTTGCGAAGAGTTACTTCAACTTGGATTGATACAATTGTTACATGGCCATCTCAACCTAGTTATACAACTATAAATCAGGTATACTTGCCACAAAGTAACTTCGCATTGCAAGACTATCTAAACATAGATGTAAAAAACTTAATACAAGATATGATTCAGTTTCCAAATCAAAGTTTTGGTTTTATATTAATGTTAAATGATGAATATCCTCCATTTGCCTCCATGAATTTTGCCTCTGGTGATTGTTTTAATCCAAACTACCGTCCAAAATTAGATATTACATTTAATTTGGTTGGTATAAATGCTATTTCGAACGAAATACCATCAAAGTATAAAATGTATCAGAATTATCCAAATCCATTTAATCCTGTTACTAATATAAAATTTGATTTGCCGCAAAGTTCTTTTATTAAAATCTCTGTTTTTGATATACTAGGAAGAGAATTAGAAACTTTGGTTGATGAAAACTTATCTGCAGGAACCTATAATGTTATATGGGATGCAAACAACTATGCAAGTGGAGAATACTTTTACAGAATTATAACTTCAGATTTTGTAGAAACAAAAAGAATGTCACTGACCAAATAATGTCAAAAATTTTTAAAGTAATTTCAGATAACATTTTTTAAAAAATAAATGTAAAAGGAGTTAAAATGAAAAGCAATAAGTACAACTTTATATTGGGTATAATATGCATCTTTACATTTGCATCAATACTCAATGCGCAAACAACGGTTTCTATCCGACTTGGTCCGACTACAGGACAAGATGCATATATTGGAGATAATTATTTGAACATTAACTGGGGAATCCATCCCGATTTAACTGCAATCGCTTCAACTAACAACGGCGAAGGAGTTACTGCAAGAAGTTTATTTCAATTTGATTTAAGTTCTATACCTCCTACTGCTACTATTATCGATGCTAAGCTTTCCCTATTTGGCAACCCTACACCTTCAAATTCAAACCATTTCGGCCGCAACGAAACATACATCAGACGAGTTGTATCTCCATGGTCTGATAACACGGTTGTATGGGATACACATCCCGATTTTACTCATCAAAATCAGGTATTACTACCTGAAAGTACTAGCCCATTACAAGATTATTTGAATATAAATGTTACAAATCTAATTCAGGACATGCAAAATAATCCTACCACAAGCTTTGGATTTATTTTAATGTTGAGGATTGAACATAGACAAAGATTTATGAATTTTGCATCTAGTGAATGTACTGATGTATCAAAGCGTCCATTACTAGAAATTACATTTGACGCTCCACTTCCGGTGGAGTTAAGTTCTTTCACATCCACCATTAATGAAAGAAATGTAATGTTAAACTGGTCAACAAATATAGAGGAAAATAATAATGGATTTGAAATCCAATATTCAAAATTAACAGATCCAGACAATTGGATTAAGGTTGGATTTATAGAAGGTGCAGGTAATTCAAATACCATTAAAAATTATTCATTTGAACATAAAAATTTAATTACTGGAAAATACAAATACCGCTTGAAACAAATTGACTTCAACGGTAACTTCAAATATTATGATCTGTCTACAGAAATAGAAATTGGTGTTCCAAGTAAATTTTCTTTATCACAAAATTACCCTAATCCATTCAATCCTTCAACTGTAATAAATTACGATATTGCAGTGGACTCCAAGGTTTCAATAAAAATATTTGATGTTACGGGTAAGGAATTAATGACGTTGGTTAATGAAACCAAAAGCGCAGGATTTTACACTGAAACATTTTCTTCATCAGGAGGAAATGCTTTGTCAAGTGGAGCATACTTTTACAGAATTGAAGCTGTTCCTTTGAACGGAAACGGTAAGAGCTTCATATCCAGTAAAAATATGATGTTGGTGAAATAAGAATTTGTTTAAAAAAATTATAAGGGCAGTCTTAGTTAGAAGGCTGCCTTTTTTATAGGATAAAGGATATCAAATATCTTTTATCCATCGGTTAAGCATTGCAAGTCTCCACACAATGTTCGAATATTTATCATTGCCGTTTTCAAACTCACTTATTAGGGAAATGGTTTTTTCTTTATTAATGAAATCAAGCTTGTTGTAATCAATTTTCAGTAAGTGTTTTAAAGATCCTCTCATCCACTTCACTTCACCGGGAGTTACAAAACCTTTCTTATCTCGCCTTGCAATAATTTTTTCCGGTATTATATCTTTTAATGACTTTCTAAGAATAAACTTAGTCTCGGAATTATTAATTTTAAAATTATTTGGCAATGAAAAACAAAACTCAACGATTCTGTGGTCAAGAAACGGTACCCTGGATTCTATTGAGTAACACATTGAATTAAAATCTACACAATACAAAATAGACGGTAGAATTGTATGAGTTAATGTGTGATAAAGAAAATTGTTCGTTTTATTTGAATTTTTATGCTCTAAATTAAAAAGATCATTATCGTTTTTTTGATTGATCATATTTCCATTATATTTGTATTCTAGATGATATAATTTGTTTTCTTCAAACAATAATGATAAAAAAGTTTTTGAATATATATCCAAAGTTTTTTTCAAACCATAGGAATGATATTTTTTAAAATTATTTATCAAGGAAATTCCCTTTAACATTTTAAATTCTGAAAATTCATCAGCGAATAATCTGTAGAAAGTGTGCAAATAACCACCCATAGCCTCATCTGCACCCTGACCATCTATCGTTACTGTGATTCCTTCTGCTCTTGCAAGTTTCATTACGAAGTAGTGGGAAATAAGAGAGCTTCCGTTCAAAGGGATACTGAACTTTTTGAATATTTCTTCAAATGAATTTTCGATTTCCGTATTCGACGGAGAAATATAAAATGGTATCAGGTTCGGATATTGATCAATCACTTCTTTTACAAATGGTCTTTCGTCAAACTTATTATCAAGCCCCTCATAAAAAGCAGTGAAGCTTTTTATTTTTTTGCCTTTATTGATTATTGATAATGCAGATGCCATTGCACTGCTGTCCAATCCACCGCTAAGACATACCCCCAATGGAACATCACTTCTGTTATGAAGTGTCATTGAATTGAAAAATAATTCATAGAATTCAATGCACTTATCTTCAAATGAATTATTATTGTTACCCGAGAAATTTTCAATATCCCAATATCTTTCTACGGAAATTTTTCCACCTTTTAAAAATAAATTGTGAGCCGGGGGCAAATTTTTAATTACCTTAAAGTAAGTTTCATCCTCATAATGCAACCAACCCAGCTGCAACCCGCGAAATACCTGTTCTAAATTAATCTCATTTGAATATAACGGTGTAAGCTGAAGCGCTTTAATTTCTGAAGCAAAGAAAAAATCTCTATTTTTTTGTATATAAAGAAAAGGTTTAATTCCGAATCTGTCACGCGAACAAAATAGTAATTTATTTGTCTCGTCCCAAATTACAAGTGCCCACATACCAATAAATTTTTTAACACAATCTTTACCCCATTCCTTATATGCAGCCAGAATAACTTCTGTATCAGATTCTGTTCGGAATTTATAATTTAGCTTTATAAGTTCAGATCTAATTTCAATATAATTATAAATTTCACCATTGAATGTGATAGTTAAATCCAGGTAATGAAAAGGTTGGTTTGATTCAGGGGATAAATCAATTATACTTAGTCTGTTATGCCCTAAACCTATATTTTCCGAATAAAATGTACCTGTGTTGTCAGGTCCCCGATGGATTGTACTTTTCATCATGGAATCAAGAATTTTTCGAAAATCAAATTTATCTATTTTTTCAGAGTAAAAGCCGGCAATACCACACATATTAGTTACTTAGGATTTTATAATTAATCATTAAACTGTTTTAAAAATTTTATACAAGTGCTAAAATATTTAATTAATCGGTTCTGTCAAATCTAATTCCATACCTTGATAAATATTTTAAAGTTTCCTCACCAATATTATTAGTTCCATTCCTTTCTTTTGAATATAGATCAGCCCACATTATTGAGGATTGAGTCATCTTAATCCTTAAATCTTTCGGAATGTTTTTAAGACTCAAAAGAAACGTGTTTTTATTTAGGTTTTTTAAATTCTCTTCCATCAATTCAGAATTATAATAATTTAATCTGTATTCAGAATTTCCTGTAAGTATTTTTGAACAATAACTTTCTTTCTTTTTTTCTGAATCAATATTTAAACCATTATAGCTGAGATAAGCAATAAATTCTTCTAAAATATTTACCATTGTATTATTTTTTTCTTCAAAGGTTAATTTTTTAGGATATTCTTCTGCCGTCTTTATAACTTTTGCTGGAGAACCTGCAGCTAAACTTCCTGCAGGAATATCTTTTGTTACCAGCGAATCAGCACCAATCGTACATCCGTCACCAATCGAAACACCGGGCATAATAAAAATTCTCCAGGGGAGCCAGACATTTTTACCTAATGAAATAGGTGCAAACGCTACAGGATACCCTTCTAATTTATTCTGCCATGATCCATGTGTAAATAAAAGACAATGTCCTCCTACACCGGTATCATCTCCGATAACAACAGGTTTTGTAGTGTTTATAAATGACATTTTCATTATGGTGGTTCTTTTACCCATTTTCAATAGAGAATCCGGTGATGAAAGACCTCCTATAAAAACCTGCTCTGTAATTTTAGCATCATCATCAATTTCAATTTTTTCTGTATCTATTACAGTTTGTGAACCTATACTTACATATCTTCCAATTTTAATTTCTCTTCCCCGAATATATGTAAACATACTAATTTTTGAAAATTCTCCAATTTTAATTTTTTCACCTATAACTACAGATCCGAATCCAATCCTCACTCCTTTCCCTATCTCTGCACCCATCATTTTGTATATAAAGATTTTTAAAAAGGAAGGGAGTATACCGGAAATCATTTTAATCTTCTTTGAAAAAGATCTATTCTTAATCAACATTAATATTTGTTTTTAATAATTTGAGATTGAGTAATGCATTCATATTTGTTTTCGTAAAAATATTTTAATATTTCTTTGTAAGCATCTAGATAACCATTAAATTTATAGTTTGAAAAAAAATTATTGTGCCATAATACTGAAATTATGCTATTGGAATTATTTTTTTCAAAAAAAGAAATTACCTTTTTTGCTATTTTACCGGGAGGTAACTTTTCATATCCGTAAAAAGTCTGATCCATTACATTTAATGGAACTTCAACAAAGTCATAAGCTCTGTTATTATTAAAATCAAATGGGTAAAAAGGTTGACCATAATTGTTGCGAAATCCCATTACATCAGCAAAACCTAAACTTGAATCTAATTTTATTCCGGATTGTTGTAATTGATTAAAAGCTGAAGGTAAATTAAATTTTAAATAATGATATCTGTTTCCATCCGGAATAAAACCTAATTTTAAAATTTCAGTTTCAAAACTATCTTCAGAAATACTTTTGTGAATACCATTTTCCCATCCCTTTTGATTTACATATTCTATAGTTGAACGAATATTTTTACTGTCAATTGAATAATCAGAATTTCTTTCCAATTTATTCAACTTACCTTTATTTACTAACCAATAAAAAACAGAATTAAAATCATATTCACTCTCAATTTTAATTATTTTGTCAATGTTCAACCAATCATGTTTTAGGATTACAACATTCATTATAAGTTTAATTATTACATCAAATTTTTTTCTTTTTAAGGCATAAAATCCGTCCTGAAAAAATGATCCATACACAGTATCAATATCATGAGACAAAAAGAATTTTGATCTAAAAACAACCTGTTTTAATTTGTTAAGTTTTTCGTTAGAATTAAATAATTTATCAAAACATTGTTGAACTATATTATCTTCAACATTTTTGTAAAAGTACTGATAACTGTTTTTATATTTAAATCTGCCATATTCATCCGGTTCAAAACATCCATATTCTTGAATACAATTTATCATATAAAATGCCGTACATAAATAATCAATTTCCCCTTTAGAATTTTTTACAAAACAATCATTTTTGAAGAAGTTATCAAATTCGTATTCTTTTGAATAGACCTTATCAAAAAAATCTTCAGAATATTGTAAATCAGATTCTGAAGTATTTGATATTATAAAATCCGCACTTTTTAAATCCAAAGTATAATTAAAATTGATCTTTTTGTTACGTAAGAAAATTTCAAAAATATATTTGAAAGCATTGTAATATATAGATGATTTGTCAAAATAAATTTTCATTCACGTATTTTATAAAACTTTAGAAAAGGTTAAAATATTTAATTATGTTTGCTGAACACTTTATCAATTTAATAATACCATGAATAAATTAAACTACAAATTCATTCTTAATTTATGTGTTATCTTAAAATGCTCTACAAGTTATAAATGAACATATTTTGGAATAAAATAGAAAGTGTGTACTGGTTCACCGGAAAATGGAATTATCAAAATTTGATTTAGGTAGATCATGAAGCAAAACTCCTTGCCTTGATTCTGTTAATTCTTGCCTCAGTTAATTTGTTTTCTCTCACCTCAAGTTTTTCTTTTACAGTTCCTTTCAGATAGTCATCCGGTGTCAGATAAAATAACGAACTGTGTAATCTTTTTGTATTATAAAATTCAATATACTCTTTTATCTGTTTTCTTGCGTCTCCAATATTGATCATCGAAGCTTTTTTCAGATGCTCTTCATTAATCGTTTTATGAAAACGTTCTATCTTTCCATTTGCCGGCGGGTAAGCAATTGAAGTCCGGACATGCTGAAGCCCTGCAAACTTTATATACATTGCAAAGTCTTTACTGATGAACTGTGATCCGTTATCTGAAATTATTCTCGTATTATTGCCCGGAAATTTTTCAATAGCTTTTTGGATCTTCAGCTGCACATCATATTCCTGCATGTTCTGTCTGAGCTCGTGATGAACGATGTATCTGGAGTAACCGTCAATTACTGAAATTAAAAACAAAAATGTTCCTTTGAAATTAACATATTTTATATCTACATGCCAATGCTGATGCGGTCCGAACGGCTGATCAAATCCATTTCCTTTAGATGACTTCTTTGTCGTCTTCCATTTATTAAGTAAATTATTTTTCTTCAGGACTCTATAAACCGCAGCAGGACTTGCAGCTACTACATCTTCATCCATCATCATATAAGTCATCCGCCGGTAGCCTTCTCCGGCATGATTTTTTGCAAAGTGAATAATTGCCTCTGTTTCCCAATCAAGAAGCCAGTTACTTTTAGGAATTTTACCGTTATGAAAGTTCGGCATTCCTTGTCTTGATGACCACGAATAATATTTACTTGAACTTATATTTATCATTTTTAAAAGCATGTTTAAGGTAAAATCAGTTTTTGCTTTAACTTTCAAAAAATAACTGACAATCTCATCTCTGATATCCGGTTCCACCCACAGAGCATTCAGATCTCCCCATCTATGTTTTTTTTAACTCAATGTTCTCAGAAACGAGCCAGCTGATTGCATCCTCTTTCCTTTTAAGCTTAGCTTCAAGTTTATCAATCTTCTTTTCATGAACAGTAGAAGATACTCCGGGTTTCGCTTCAAAAATAGCAGACGCATTCTCGAAGAGTTTCTTCTTCCAGTTATAAATGTCATTAACATGAACATTAAACTTTTCAGCGACCTGGCTGATCGGTGTATTATTCTCAAGCAACTCTCTGAGAATGATTACTTTCTGTTCTGATGTGTAACGTTTTTTTTCGCTCATTTTGGAATTTCCTTTCGTTAAGTTTACAAATATAATAATTCAGAAATTCCATTTCCACTTGAAGCATTACAAGTGAGAAGATATAAGATTTAATATTTCTTGCAGGTGAAAATATAAAAAGTAAAATATTTATATATTACTAAAATTTATTCAATATAGTATACAAAATGAAAGAATATTAAGAATTGTATTTAAAAACCTATAATGGTATTTTTGATAAATTAAATTTAAAAATATGAAATTAAGCTCATACAAAGTTTTTACTGTATTTATAGTTTTAATATTTTCTACATCATTTTACGGATGCGGATATAACACGCTGGTATCAATGGAGGAGGGAGTTAACTCCGCATGGTCACAAGTGGAAAATCAATATCAGAGAAGAGCGGATCTTATTCCGAACTTAGTCAGCACCGTGCAGGGAGCTGCTGATTTTGAAAAAAGCGTTTTGACGGAAGTTACTGACGCAAGAAGCCGCGTAGGTCAGATGAAACTTAATGCAGATGATCTCAGTGATCCGCAGAAATTCCAGATGTTTCAGCAGGCGCAGGATCAGCTCTCAAGCGCATTATCCAGACTGCTTGTCGTAACTGAGAATTATCCGCAGCTGAGATCAAATGAAAACTTTTTACAGCTTCAGACACAGCTTGAAGGTACCGAAAACAGAATTTCAGTAGAGCGAAGAAGATATAATGAAACTGTACAGGCTTATAATACTGAGACAAGAACTTTTCCGACACTGATCATGGCCAAGATTTTCGGATTCAAAGAAAAAGAATACTTCAAATCTACAGCAGGCAGCGAAAATCCGCCGGATGTAAATTTTGATTTTAATAAAAAAGATAAATAGTTTTACATTTGTTAATTCCTTAACTAATATAATCTACTAGTGCAGGCAGTAATAATGGCGGGTGGATTCGGTACGAGGCTGAGACCTTTGACCAATAATATTCCGAAGCCAATGGTTCCGATAGCAAACAAGCCGATACTTGAGCATATAATAAATTTACTCAAGACGCATGATATAAAAAATTATGTTGTGCTGCTGTTCTTTATGCCTGATATTATAAAGGAGGAGCTGGGGGACGGAAGCAAGTACGGCGTAAAGATTCAGTATGTCGTTCCAGATCAGGATTACGGCACAGCAGGCGCAGTGAAGCTTGCAGAGGAATATATTAAGGATAAATTCATTGTAATCAGCGGAGATGTGCTGACGGATTTTAATCTTACGGAAATTTCAGAATTTCATAAAAAGAAAAAAACTATTGCCACGCTTGCATTATACAGATCAAACAATCCTCTGCAGTTTGGAATTGTTTTAACGGATAAAAATGACAAGATAGTTAGATTTCTTGAAAAACCATCTTCATCTGAAGTGTTTTCGGACACAATTAATACGGGAATATATTTTTTTAATAAGGAAATTTTTAATCATATTCCTGCCGGCGAAAACTTTGATTTTTCAAAAGACCTTTTCCCGTCGTTATTAAAAAATAAGATCCCGCTTTTCGGACACAAAACTGACGGATACTGGAGAGACGTTGGTAATTTAGAGGAATACATAGATGCTAATATGGATGTGCTGAAAGGAAAACTAAGTTATATCAAAGCTGCCGGCAAAGACGGAAACTGCATCAGTAAAAATTCCAAAGTGGATAAAGATGCTGTAATCGAAAACAGTATTATCGGAGATAATGTAATTGTAGAAAAGGATGTCATAATCAGAAATTCCGTACTCTGGAAAAATATACGCATCAGTGCGGATTCGAGACTTTTATTTGATGTGGTAGGAAGCAATTGTTATATCGGCAAAGGAACAAGAATTAATGATTACGTTTTCATCGGAGAAAACTGCAGCATAGGAAATAATGTATTCATAAGCTCAAGTCTGAAGATATGGGACAGCAAGCAGATAGAGAATAATCAGAAAGTTACAAGAAGTCTGATATATGACGACAGATTCTTTACTGATCTTTTTACGGATTCGAGAATAACCGGTCTCTCAAATCTGCAGATCAATCCGGAATTCGGTGCAAAACTCGGTTCAGTTTACGGAGCGTTTATTGGTCAGGGAAAAAAAGTAATAGTGGCTCGCGACAGTGATTATATTTCAAATATGATAAAGCGTTCCATTACAAGCGGTCTGATGTCTGCAGGAGTAAATGTTATTGATTCTCAGGTTATTCCGATTCCAATGCTTAGGCAGGAGCTGAAGAGCGGCGAGGGATCCGGAGGAATATTCGTCAGAAAATCTCCTTTTGACAGAAGATCCTCTGATATAATATTTTTTGATAAGGACGGAAGAGATCTTTCGGGAAATAAAACAAAATCCATAGAGAGATTATTTTTCAGCGAAGAATATAAACGAGCAGATTTTGAAAAAGTCGGATTCATTAAATTTCAGGAGCGGACAAATGAAAAATACACAAAGCACTTTTTGTCATGCCTCGATCTTCCGGCAATCAGAAAAAAAAGATTCAATATTGTAATTGATTATTCATACGGCATTGCATCAACAATTTTTCCTAATATTTTAGGTGAATTTGACTGTGATGTCGTGTCTCTGTCAGCGCATCTTGATTCCAAGAAAGTAACCCGCCCTCTGGAGGAATATCACAGCTCTCAGGAGCATTTTACATTTGTTGTGAAATCATTAAAGTATGATTTTGGATTTATGATAGATGCCGGAGGTGAAAAGATCTGGATGTCAACAGCTGCCGGTAAACTCCTTGAAGGAGACAGATTTCTTGTGATTGTACTTAAGATGTTTCTTATGGTTACCAAAGATGTAAAAAAAATCGCCGTGCCTGTACAGGCGACCGGAGAAGTGGACATTGTCGCAAAAGAATTCGGTGCAGAAGTCATAAGAGTTAAAAACACTCACTACTCTATGATGATGGCATGCGATGATGCGGATGTTAAATTTGTCGGAGGCACAAGAGGCGGGTTTTTGTTCCCTGAATTTCTTTATGCAACGGACGGTATTTTCTCAGTGGCGAAGATCATTGAACTTATAGCAAGAAGCGGCGTGTCGATTGACGAACTGGATAAGAATACTCCGAGATTGTTCATGCTGAAAGAAAATCTGGTTTGTTCAAAAGAAGATAAAGGAAGTATTATGAGAAAATTTATGGAAGACAATATTAAATACACACAGGAGCTGATAGACGGTGTCAAAATTTTTATTGATAAGAATACAAATGTGCTGTGTATTCCTGATACGGACAGAAATATTATACACTTAAACGTTGAATCTGATAAAAAACTGAAAGCCCTAAAGTATATGAAAGAGTATAAGAAAAAGATTGAAAAATATTTAACCAAGAATGATTTAACCTAATATAGAAAAATGAAGATCAGTGAAATATTAAATGAGCAGGTTGTAAGAGTAAATTTTGAATGCTCGGACAAAGATGACGCAATAAATAAAATTGTAGATCTTGCCTCAAAATCCGGATTAATGACGGATATAGAAAAAGTTAGGCAGTGTGTTTTTGAAAGAGAAAACCTCATTTCAACCGGTGTAGGAAAAGGATTTGCAATTCCGCACGGAAAAACTGATGAGATAAAAGGAATTGTAGCTGCTTTTGTAATTTTAAAAGAGCCGATAGATTTTGATTCCATTGACCTCGAACCGGTGAAGTTTATTTTCCTTATAATAGGAAAAGAAACCCTGATGAACGCTCATATCAAACTGCTGAGCAAAATTTCCAGACTGATGAATAAAGACGAATTCAGAGAAAAGCTGGCTGAAGCAAAATCAACGGAAGAAGTGTTAAAGCTTTTTAATAATGAAGAGCAAAGCGTTTTTGAAATATAAACTCTGTTTTTTAAATTATTTAATTCCGCTGTATATCCCGATCATTTCTGTTTCCTGATTTCCTCTTATGTTAAATCTAAATTACTATAAATTTGAAAAAAGAAATTTCATATAATTTATCATTCCCGCAAAAGAAGTCTCATTACTGTGATGTAAGTATAACTGTAAGTCATCCTGAAAACGACATTACTTCTCTTTCGATGCCTGTTTGGACGCCGGGCTCATATCTTGTTAGAGAATTTTCGGGAAAAACAGATAGCGTAAATGCAAAATCAATAGATGGTGAAAATCTGAAAACTGAAAAAGTAAATAAAAATATATGGAATGTTTTTAATCCGGAAAAAAAAGATTTTACGTTCAGTTACAGAGTTTTCGGAAATGAACTGACGGTCAGGACAACGCGGATCAACAACGATCACGCTTTTATTAGTTCGGCCGGTGTATTTATGTCGGTTAGCGGAATGGAAAATTGCGGATGTAAACTGACAACGGTGCTTCCTGAAGGATGGAAAAAAATTTCCACAGGTCTGAATAGATTATCAGAAAATGTTTTTTTTGCGGATAACTATGATGTTTTGATTGATTCACCTCTGGAAATCGGAAATCAAAATATACTTGAATTTGAAATACAGGGAATAAAACATTTCATATGTCTGACAGGCGAAGGAAATTATAAGGAAAAGATCATTATAAATGATTTCAGAAAAATTGCCGAAGAGCAGATAAAATTTTTCGGCGGAAAAATTCCTTACGAACATTATACTTTTATAATACATCTTGTCGAAAAAGGCGGAGGAGGACTCGAACACCTGAATTCATTTGTAGCGCAGTTCCCGCGACTGAATTTCAACGATGAAAAGCTTTATAAGAAATTTCTGGGACTTGTATCTCATGAATACTTTCACCTCTGGAATGTAAAAAGGATCAGACCTGCAGAGCTCGGACCTTTTGATTACAACAGGGAAAATTATACTAAAAGTCTGTGGGTAGCGGAAGGCTGGACAAGTTTCTTTGATAATGTATTTATAAGAAGGTGCGGACTGATAAATGATGAAGAATATTTTGAGTTTATTGAAAATGAATATAACGATGTAATGAGATTTAAAGGAAGGTTTAAGCAGTCGCTTTCCGAATCAAGCTATGATACATGGATAAAATTTTACAGAAAGGATGAAAATTTCAGCAATACTCAAATCTCTTATTATACCAAAGGTGCGCTCGTTGCTATAATGCTGAATATTGAGATAATAAAAAACACTAACGGCGAAAAGTCACTTGACGACGTGATGAGAATTCTTTATAAAGATTATCAAAACGACAGTTCAAGAGGATATACGCAGGAAAGAATTAAAGAAGTTTGTGAGTCAGTAAACGGCAGAATGCTTGATGAATTCTGGAGTATGTATGTGGACGGAACAGATGAAATTCCTATTGAGAAATATCTGAGCTTTGCCGGAATTGAAGTTACTGATTCATCCGATTCAGCTTCCGCTGCTCTTGGAGTTGATTTCAAAACGGAAAACGGAAAATTAATAATTACTAAAGTAATTGACGGCGGCTCAGCTTATGAGTCAGGATTGAGTTTCAGAGATGAGATTATTTCTGTTAACGGTTTCAGAGTAAATGAAGAAATTTTAAAAAATATATTTTCAGATAAAAAACCGGGTGAAGTTTTAAAGTTAATCTTAAGCCGCGAAGGAATTATAAAGAAAATTTCTGTTACTCTTTTGAAACCGATCCCAAAGTTTAAAATAAAGAGAATGGAAAATATTTCAGATGAGCAGGATAAAATTTTTAAAAAGTGGATACTCGGATAAATCAAATTGATTTGTTTTGCTGAATAAACTGAAAACAGAAAGAATCCGTATTAATAATTGAATTTAAAAGCAAATTCAATCTGAATAAATTTATATATCAATATAACAGATATCAGAATTATGAAAAATTATATACTCATAATAATACTGCTGACAGTATTGATGACAGCAGGTATTTCATCAGCTCAGTATCAGAATATTTTTGTTACGAGCACCGGCTCGCCAAACGAACCTTCGATCTGCATGAATCCGAAAAATACAAATCAGATAGTCGCAGGATCAAATCTCAATTTTTATTACTACTCAACAAACGGCGGATACAACTGGTCGCGCGGGACGCTTACTTCCACTTACAGCGTGTGGGGTGATCCGTGTATTGTAGTCGATACAAACGGCCATTTTTATTACGGACATCTGACCAATCTTTCGGGAAGTTATTTCATTGACAGGATTGTAGTTCAGAAATCAACAAACGGCGGTATGAACTGGAACAACGGAGCATACACAGGTTACATTCCCCCTAAGCAGCAGGATAAAGAATGGATTTGCGTGGATCCCAGGAACAATAATCTATACATGACATGGACACAGTTTGACAGTTACGGCAGCTCTTCGCCATCAGACAGTTCAGCAATATTGTTTTCAAGATCTACAGACGCTGGCGAATCCTGGAGTCCCGCCGTGAGAATAAATAAAATAGCCGGTGATTGTGTGGATGAGGGAAATACGGTCGAAGGCGCAGTGCCGTGTGTCGGACCAAACGGCGAAATTTACGTTTCATGGTCGGGTCCGCTTGGAATTGTTATGGACAGATCCACAGACGGCGGATTAACATGGCTCGATGAGGATATTTTTGTAACTTCACAGCCGGGAGGATGGAGTTACAGTATTCCCGGAATCAGCAGAGCTAACGGATTGCCTGTTACAGTATGCGACATTTCTAACGGACCGAACAGAGGAACTATATATATAAACTGGTCAGATCAGAGAAACGGAGCTCAGGATACGGATGTGTGGTTAATAAAATCAACAGACGGCGGAAATACATGGGGACAGGTGAAAAGGGTAAATGACGATCCGCCCGGAAAGCAGCAGTTCTTTACCTGGCTGACTATCGATCAGAAAAACGGAGATATGTATTTTGTATTTTATGACAGAAGAAATTATGCAAATAATCAGACTGATGTCTATATGGCAAGATCAACGGACGGAGGGGAAAACATTTTTAACTTCAAAGTCAGCGAGACTCCTTTTAATCCGAGCTCATCGGTATTCTTTGGAGATTATACTAACATTACCGCTTATGACGGAAAAGTCAGACCGATCTGGGCAAGAGCTGACAATACATCTATGAGCATATATACGGCAATTGTGGATTTTATTACAAATGTGCAGCAGATAAATACCGCTCAGCCGGATTCGTTCAGACTGTATGAAAATTATCCGAATCCTTTTAACCCCGTCACAAAAATTAAATTTGATGTATATGATAACTCCTCTTCCGATGTAAACCTGACCGTATATGATGTAAGCGGAAAAGAAATTAAGAAACTTGTAAACGGTAATTTAAGACCGGGTACATACGAAGTGGAATGGAACGCATCGGATCATTCATCAGGTACTTATTTTGTAAAAATGGAAGCAATGAATTTTTCAGATATAAAGACTATGATGTTTGTAAAATAAATTGATTCAGTTTTATATCAGAAAAATCCGGCGGATGAAAACGACCGGATTTTTTTTTGATAAAAATAAAAAAAATACTTCTCTCAGAAATTAATATAATTTGATCCTTTTACACAGAAGTAAAAACATTTTTTCACAAACCGGATAATTTAATACTTTCATCAAAATTCAGTTTGAAGTAAATTGTAACGGAAGTCCGGAAGACATTTTATGAAGTCAAAAAGTTAATATCATTGAATCCCCGTCATATTAAAAGTAAATTAAATCCATGGAAAATGTAGTAGCGATTGTCGGCAGACCGAATGTCGGTAAATCAACTCTGTTCAACCGTCTCACGGGAAAGAAAAACGCAATAGTTCACGAGAAAAGCGGAGTAACCAGAGACAGAAATTACGGAGAAGTCGAATGGACCGGTAAAAAATTTTTTCTTATTGATACGGGAGGATTTGTACCGCATTCCGAAGAACAGTTTGAGAAAGCTATACGGTCGCAGGTTAAGCTTGCCATTGAAGAAGCAGATGAGATTCTTTTCGTTGTCGACGCAAAAAACGGTATGCATCCCGTTGATAAAGAGCTTGCCGATATGCTCCGCAAGCATATTGATAAAAAGAAGATCATTCTTGTAGCAAATAAAATTGACATTGTGGAAAAAACATCAAACGCTCTGGAGTTTTATTCACTCGGACTCGGAGAACCGTTTGCAATGTCTGCGATAAACGGATTTAACTCCGGAGATCTTCTTGACATCATTACGGCTGATTTTCCAATGGCTGATGATGAGGAAGAAGATAACACCATTAAGTTTGCTATAATCGGAAAACCCAACGCCGGCAAATCTTCCATTGCCAACGCTCTGCTTAATGAGGAAAGAAATATAGTTACAGACATTCCCGGCACTACGCGTGATACTATTGATTCAGGCATGAAATATTACGGCGATGACATTATACTTATTGATACCGCCGGGTTGAGGAAAAAAACTAAAGTAAATGAGGCAATAGAATTTTATTCCACTATCAGGACATATAAAGCAATAGAAAGATGCAATGTCGCTATACTTGTGATAGACGCAGTTCCGCTTCTCGAAGAGCTTGAAAAATCGTCCGACATCAGACTTGCAACTTTCAAACTTGATAAGCAGGATGTAAAAATCATAGAGGATGTGATCAGATTAAGAAAAGGTCTGCTCATTGTGATCAATAAGTGGGATCTTGTCGAAAAGAATTCTAATACTGCCAGGATTATAGAACAGAAAATAACCGAACATCTCAGAAGTTATACTTATCTGAAATTTATATTCATCTCTGCTCTGACCAAACAAAGGATTCATAAAGTTATAGAAGAAGGTGTCAGCATATACAAAGAGAGGTCCAAAAAAGTAAGAACAAGCGAGCTGAATGAAGCTCTTCTCAACGATATAAAATCCACTCCTCCGCAGTCACTGAGAGGAAAAGAGATCAAAATAAACTACATAACACAAATCAAAAGCTCTCCGCCGGTATTTATTTTTTTTGTAAATGATCCTGACGGAATCAATGAAAACTATAAAAAATTCCTTGAGAAAAAAGTCCGTGAGCATTTCGGATTTAAAGGAATTCCAATAGATCTTGTTTTCAGAAGAAAGAATAATTAATTCTTCATATCTGAAACGATTTTAAATTTAACCGATACGATAATTATTTTGGAAACTAAATTAAAATGTCATGATATCAGAAATTTACACAGCCACTACTTACGGTGTCGATGCATATATAGTAAGGGTAGAATCGCACATTGAAAACGGTCTTTTCAATTTTACTATAGTTGGTCTTCCTGACAATGCCGTCAAAGAATCCCGCGAAAGAGTTTCAGCCGCAATTAAAAATTCAATGTTTCATTTTCCGGTTAGAAGGTACACAGTCAATCTTGCTCCGGCGGATGTCAGAAAAGAAGGTTCGGGATTTGATCTTCCTATAGCAGTGGGATTGATCTGTGAAACATCGCAGGTGTCTCCATCCAAAGTAAAGAATTATATATTTATCGGTGAGCTTTCACTTGACGGTAAACTGCGTCCTGTAACCGGAGTGTTACCAATAGCATTGGAAGTAAAAAAAAATAACTTCAAAGGAATTATACTTCCCCTTGAAAATGCTAAAGAAGCTGCGATTGTGGAGGGAATTGACGTGCAGCCGTTTGAAACCTTAAGTGAGGTTGCTGATTTTCTGAATGATGAGATAACTCCTAAACCATTTACAATAGACGTAAAGGAATTGTTTGAACTTGAAAAAAATTATCTTCTGGATTTTTCTGATGTGAAAGGTCAGGCGGAAGTCAAGCGCGCAATGGAAGTTGCAGCAGCCGGCGCTCACAATATTATTCTGATCGGACTTCCCGGTTCCGGTAAGACTATGGTTGCGAAAAGACTGCCGACCATTCTTCCTCCTCTTTCGCTTGAAGAAGCTCTTGAGACAACCAAGATACATTCCATTGCAGGACTTCTTTCTTCAAACACCGCAATAATTTCAACAAGACCATTCCGCTCGCCTCATCATACTGCAAGTGATGTTTCGCTTGTCGGCGGCGGACCCAACGCTAAGCCCGGTGAAATTTCATTTGCGCACAACGGCGTTCTTTTTCTTGATGAACTGACTGAATTCAAAAAGAATGTGCTTGAAGTAATGAGACAGCCGTTAGAAGACAGAGTCGTAACTATCTCACGATCCAAAATAACCGTTCAGTATCCGTGCAACTTCATGCTCGTAGCTGCCATGAATCCTACTCCGGCCGGCTCCGCAAAGGAAACGGAATTGTATAATGATTATGATATTCAGAAATTTTTATCAAAAATATCCGGACCGATACTCGACAGAATAGATCTTCATGTGCATGTAAACCCGGTTAAGTATCAGGAATTATCAAGCAAATCCGAACTTGAAAGCTCATTTTCCGTCAGATGCCGAGTTATAAAAGCGAGAGAATTTCAGATTGAAAGATTTAAAAATAAAAAAGGCATATACTCAAATTCGGGTATGTCTTCAAAAGAAATAAAGGAGTTTTGTAAAATAGATACGGAGTGTGAAAATCTTATGAAGATGGCAATTACAAAACTTGGCTTGTCCGCAAGAGCTTACGACCGGATATTAAAAGTCAGCAGGACAATAGCTGATCTTGACGGTTCTGAAAACATTTCTCCGGCGCACATCAGCGAAGCAATACAGTACAGAAGTCTTGACAGATCCGGCTGGGTGTAAAAATTTTTTTATTCCGGTATGCAGCCATTTAATTTTTCGCCTAAGAATTTCAGCGGGTTGTATTTTTTTCTGACAAGTTTATATTTTTCAACTGCACTTTTTTGAATATGCGCTATTGCATCTTCCACCGAATCAGTCAGAATAAAAAGCTTCAGATCCTCGGGACTGATTGTTTTATTTTTGACAAAGTCTTCCAGAAGTTCGGTAAGATTTTTCCAGTAATCCTTTCCCATAATGACAACCGGAAAACCTGAGATTTTTTTTGTTTGTATTAGAGTAAGAGTTTCGAAAAGTTCATCCATAGTGCCGGCGCCTCCCGGCATCACTACGAAAGCGTAAGAATATTTCAGAAGAAGAACTTTTCTGACAAAGAAGTATTTGAAAGTTATCCATTTATCCATATAAGGATTCGGATCCTGTTCGAATTCAAGTTCTATATTACAACCCACAGATCTACCTCCGGCTTCTTTAGCGCCGCGGTTGGCAGCTTCCATAATACCGGGTCCGCCGCCTGTCATAACTGTGAAACCTATTTCAGTAAGACGTTTTCCTATTTCCCTCGCGGTTTTGTAATAGATGTGATCTTCATCAAATCTTGCGGATCCGAAAACAGTAACACAAGGTCCTACAAAATGAAAAGCCCTGAAACCTTTTATGAATTCAAACAAAACTTCAATAGTGAAGAAGAATTCTTTTTTCCGTGATCTTGGTCCTTCGAGAAAAAATTTTTCTTCCTGTGATATTTTTTTTTCTGAAGCCGGGTTATCAGTATTAATAGTGATTATTATCTCCTTAAAAATTAATGAGGTAAAATACTTATTAAAAATAACTGAATAAGTATAAAATTTGAGATGATTAAATTATTTCAATATTTAAATACAGTGTATAAGAAAGGGTTGAATTCCGAAAGGATGCCGGAGCAGCAGAAAAGTTTCCGGGTTTTAAAAGCGGGTTGTTTGGTTGTGTATAACGGAATTCAATTCCGTTATACAGCGAATAAACCACTAAAGTGGTTTATTCGCTACTCACCTTTTTAATCTTTCTCCAAATTTTAAACGGAATAAAAATAAAATCAGATCAATGCTTTTCTTAAAAATAAAAATGAAAATTCCACTGCCATTCATTATTTTTTTTGCCCGGCTCTTCCATGGGAAATCTTACCATTAGCTCCGTCTCTAAACCGTAAAAAGGAAATATCCCGAAACCGGCGCTTATTCTTTTTACATCATCATTTTCTACGTCGCGGTTTCTGTCATAATATTCGTATTGACCTCTCAGTTCCAAACCTCTTATAATTATTACATTAAGTTCACCGAACCAGTAAAGCGTCCGTCTTAACGGAACATCAGATTTATTCTCTTCAAAATCTATTTCACCAAGCAATGCAGCTCTTTTTAAAATTCCGATTTTTGCAAAAGCGCCGAATGCCTGTTTTAATGCTGTTATTGTCTGCGTAAAACCTGTATCAATTGTATTGTAAGGATTATTTAAAAAGGAACCTCCGAAATTAATATTAAAATCTCTGTCATTGAAATCAAATGTAAAGTCAGTCGAAGCTACAAACATTTTATGCGGATCGCGGCCGAGAAAATCAAGGTTCATGGGATTATATAATCCAACGCTCGCTCTGAACCAGTCAGGAGATACTCCCAGTTCAAACCCGGTATTAGCATAATAAGGTGTATTCAATAACACCTGCCTTTGATACGCTCTGTGCTCGACTATCCTGATTCCGTAATCAGGTGAGAATCTGCCGATTTTAAGATATGCGTTAGCCGGCAGATTGGAGATCATTCCGAATACTTCATACTTTGTCTCTATTCCCGGTATGTTAATTCCTGAAGTTGCAAAAATGTTCAGGATTTTATTTATCTCTGCATTTATATAAATGTCTCCCTGCATTGCAAGAAATGAATTGTAATTAGCAGATCCTTCTACTTCATTGTCCACCTGAGCTACTCTTACATCACCGCCGAGAGTGATCCCTTTTGATATTTTCGGAGAAAACTTTGTCTTTCCCGCGATCTTCTCAAACATATCCATCTTGAGATTTTTCTTAGCGAAATAATCACCGCCTTTGTTTCTCATTAATCCGCCGGTAGGATTTACATGGCAGTCCATGCACTTGTCTCCGGTATAAGCTGAAAACCTTGGATATGAGTATGAGTTGATTGGGATGAAAAATCTGAAAGAAATTATAATCAGTACAAACAGAAGCAATAATTTAATTTTCATAATTAGTTAATTGAGTTTAAAAAAATTATAAATCAAAATTATTTAAATTATTTCAATATAACAAAAATTAAATTCCGCTATTTGTAGAAATCAAATTTTAAATTAACTGTGCGCTAGTTTCTACAATCAGTATTTCATTATCTTCACTTTGCCTGTAGATGTTTTTCCCCTGAATACTGAATAGCGCCATTCACCTGAAAGTCCGCTTGTCTTGATATCCATATTCCAGAATACATTACTGTCGGCTATTCTCGGATTTGTATTAATGAAAACCTTCTTCTCCGGCAAATTAACATTACCGGAAAATTCATTGCTCATGGAAGTATAACCCGGGAAATCATTCACATAATTTTTTGTGACAAGTAATGTTCCTGTTATTTCTCCGTTTTCATAAGTTTTTACTGTTATAATTCCGTCAATCAGCGCTTTGCCTGTGCTGTCAGACATTTTATATCTGTATTTCCCTTTTCCGAATTTAAAATTTTCCGCGTCTTCGCTTGAAGAGCAGCTAAGGGCAGTAAATATTACTGCTGCAAGAAGTAAATTTAAAATTTTCAGCATTATTTTTTTTTAGTTTTCAAAATTTTTTAATCTGTTTGATTAGAATTACTTTCTATTAAAATACCCGGCATATCAGGTCTATAATAAATTTATTAAACTAATCCTCTTTATTAATATTAATTAATAATAGGACATTTGTCATTACTTTAATAAAATCATCCGCTTCGTATCAGCAAACTCCCTTGCTTCTAACTTATAATAATACACCCCGCTCGAAAGTCCGCTGCAGTCAAACTCCACTTTCCGTTTGCTGTTGTTCACGATCGCTTCGCTCCCTTAAGACCAACAACGGCGTGAATTTCTTCATCATTATTTTTTTGATTAAATTTCTTACAAAAAAGCCCGGAGTGACCGGGCTTCAAATTATTTTTTAATTTCTAATTTAAAAATCACCGGAATATTATTTTATCAGTACCATACGTTTCACTTCTCTGAAATTACCCGTATTGAGCTCATAGAAATATATCCCGCTGGAAACATTATACTCCGCTGATCTGAAAACCACATCATAAAATCCCGGCGTATAAAATTTATCAGACAGTAATACTGCAATTGTCTTTCCGCTCATGTCATAAATTTTAAGTGAAACTGCAGCTTCCTCCGGAAGCGCAAATCGGATTTTAGTTTCCGGATTAAACGGGTTCGGTGAATTCTGATAAAGGTTAAATGTCGAAGGTCTCTCCGATGAATTAAGCTCCTGTGTAAGACAACTGGCTTGTGCATATCTCAATCGAATTGTATCACCGGGCAACGGACCGAATCCTGAAGCAAGGTTTATGCCTCCTCCCTGATTTAACGGCCATAAATGACAGTAACTCATTATCGTGCCAACTCTGGCTCTTATCTGCTGCTGTGTAAAACAGTTTCCCTCGGCATAATAACAGGAATCAATCGCTCTGTTCGTTCCGCCGCCGACCGGCCACACGCAGGAATGAGTATGTCTTGATCCAACGTTGTGTCCCATTTCATGTGTAATTACCTGGACAGTCCACGAGAATGTAGGATAACCCTGATAACTGTTTTCTATATTACTGAATGCGAATCTGCCGGCAGAATCCTGTGCGCTGTAATTGCTGCACATTACTCTGATCCAGGCAATTCCCCCCATATTCGCATTTCTGGTAGAAAGCAAATGAGCGATGTTTCCCTGGAAATTATCTCGTGTATTGCCTCCGAATCTTAGTAACACTAAATATGAATCGTTAAGTCCGCTGTATGGGTCATTAGCAGTCCATACCCCGACTGACGAAACAACAAAAGGAATTTGTTCATTCTGATATATCGTCTTTACGTTGTTAAACATTGCTGTAATAAAATTTCCTACATTCTGTGTGTTGCTTCCGTTGTCCTGATACATTTTAAAATCAGCTTCGAAATATACTTTAATCGGAAGACGGTTCGGATCATCAGTCTGTATATTACCGTTTGTGACTTCATTCGGAATATAAGGTCTGATGAATTTTTCTTCATAATCTTCCACTCCGCATTTATAATTATTTGTTACATTCATATCAGCGTCATTATAAAAAATATAATTGTCTGTATTTGATTTATCACTGTTAGTAATGCTCCCTAGTATATAGTTGCCGTTTTCATCTGATATAATTGCAACAACCATGTTGTCAAAGACGCTCAGCGATGCCAGTGATCTGTCATTTCCTTTTATAATGCCGTTATAGTGAAGTCCGTGTTTATAATTCACATACCGGTCGCCGTTTCCGGATTTTTCAAAAATTGTAAAATCATCGGATACCGGCTGAGAACGCGTAAGCTCAAGCACGGCAAAATCTCTTTCACTAATTGGTATTTTAAATTCTATGTTTTCTTCCCTTGCTCCGGTAAAACTTCTTAGCTGATCTTTATTCAGTTTTAGTATAGTTGCTTTTCGGACAAAAGAAGATGTATTGTCATTTTCGCCGGTGTTTTCGGAAAAATCAAAAAGTTTAACGCTGCTGAACTCTTCAGTCTGTCTCTTTTCGCGTATTACTTCACTGACTTTTTTAATACTATTATTAACAGCATTAGTCTGATTTTCTGAGTTAACTTTATTTCCGGAATATTCAGTACCTGTTAAGAATGATACAAGTATAATTGCTAAAGGTAAAAGTATTAACTTTTTCATATTTATCTCCTTTTGTCAGATGAATTAATAAAATCAGTACCAGGCGCATTGATTATTGGATCAGGCGCAGTTACAATTTTTTGATATTTCAGATTTCTGTTCACATTTGTTCCCGTCAGCAGAAGTTCCTGATTACTGTTTGCAAACTCCACATTATAGGAAATGGATGTTTCTGTATAAGTAAGTACATTATTTACAACCTGAAAATTTCTTGTAATTGTATTTGAATTCGGACATGTAAGCTGCGCCTGCCCGCTAGTCTGAAATACTACAGTTTCGTTAGGACATATATCCTGTGCAGAGCCGGTTTGTTCTGTAAGCTTCCAGCTGCCGACTATATCACCCGGAACATCCGGCGCTATGGCATTTAACGCATCTTCACATTCACTTCCAGTTATGGTCAGATACATTAATATGGAAATGCTAAGAACAGACAAAATCCCTTTACCAATTAAATAATTTTTCTTCATAATCTGTTTTTTTAAGGCAATTTAAAGATATTAGTTTTCAATATCAACAATTATTTATAAAGTCACGCTCACTTTAAAATTTTTTTAAAGTATAGTAAATTAAAGATAGATTATTTAAATAAAAGATACTATCTTAACTATCTTTAAAAAACAATATTTAAAAAATTAAACCAGGGAAATGAAAAAAACACTTTCTTCTTTGTTTGTTGCTGTATTATTTCTGGCAATGAGCAATTTCGCTTTTTCACAGGTTGACGTTAGTCCAAATAACGCAACTTATGCAAATTTAAAAACAGCTTTTAATGCTATCAATGCTGGTACTCACGGCAACGGCGCAGTAACAGCTATAATTACTGCTAACATTGCAGAGCCTGATTCAGCAACACTTATTGGCGGTGTATTCACCAGCTGCCTTATCGGAACAAGCGGCGCTTTTACCGTAACAAGTACATTAGGCAGTGCAACAAACGGATTTATAGGCGGTGTGATTAATTTAGACGGCGCTGATAATGTTACGATTGACGGCAGAATCGGACAGACCGGTTCTACAAATTCTTTAACAATAGCTTATGCCGGAACACTTACAAACTACACTCTTGTAAAAATCTTCAACACTGCTACATCCAACACAGTCAAATATGTTAATCTCAGCGGTCTTGTAAATTCTACATTATTCGGAAGAATAGTGCAGATCGGTCAGACTTCTTCCGGATCAGTCGGAAACAACAGTAATATAGTTGAAAACTGTATTATTAACGGCGGTACAAGAGGAATTCAGGTTTTTGGAACAAACCAGGTCGGAGCAGCTACTTTTACAACAAATGATGACAACATTTTCAGAAATAACATTGTACAAAACCAAAACGGAATTGGAATATTCATCGGTAGTCACGTCGTGAATTGTGAAGCTTCAGGAAACACAATCAGGTTTACTCAAACCAGTATGACTACACAAACTTCATTTACCGGTATTCAGGTTCAGGCAGTAGGAAACATTAAAATTACCGGAAACAGAATTTATGATTTCAATCTTTCAGGCGCTCCTAATGCAGCATACAGAGGATCAATTTCATTACCTGTTGTTTTATCTGCTCCGCTTGTAACGCCGACAACGGTGGTTGATTATATAAACAATATGGTATCTGTAGTTTCAAATGCATCTACAGCAGGATTCTCAGGAACATGTATTCAGACACAGTTTTCAAATACACCGGCTTCATTTGCCAATTACACTGCAAATGTTTACAACAACACAATGTTTATGGGCGGATCAACTTCAGTTACAGTTGCTAATTTGTCAGGCGCATATACAGCAAATATTGTAACTCCGATCGCAACTCAAACATACAATCTCAAATACAGAAATAATATAGCTGTTAACAGAAGATCAGGCGGATCAACAGGTGCATTCCAGATCGCTCAGGATATTGACAGTAACAGCAACCTTACTTCAGTATTAGATAATAATCTTGCTTTTGCAAACGGTACAGTTGCTAATTCATGGGCAGCTGCTTACGGTTCTTTTGTATATCCTAACGGAGCAATTATCGCATATAAAAATCAGCTATGTTCAGAAAGTAAAGAACAGCATTCAATGTTTAAAGATGTTAGATTTGTATCTGAATCAGATCTTCACTTAGCCGGACCAGTCGGCGGTGACTTAGCAGGAGCTCCTCTTGCAGCGGTAACGATTGACTTTGATAATGCTTCAAGAGATGCTTTATATCCATACAAAGGTTGTGACGAAGGTGCAGCATTCAAAATACTTGACCTTGGCGCACAGCTTGAAGGCGTATCAAATACAGATGAAATTAAAGTTGTTCTGAAAACCGGAGCTTGCGTAGTTGTATCAACATGTACCGGAGATCTTAACGGAACAGGTAAATTTGCTTTCGGTGATTCAGTAGCTAACGGTTCATATATTATTGAAGTAGTCAGCAGAAATCACATCAGAACTTCAAGCGCAGCAGCAGTTTCCTTCGGTGCTGGCACAACTTCATATGATTTCAGAACAGGTCTGTCACAGGCATTCGGAAGCAATATGATAATTGATGGCGGAAACGCAGCATTCTTCGGCGGTGAAGTTACGGGTGACGGAGTTATTGACCTTAGTGACGGTGCAGCAGTAGATAATGACGCATTTTCCTTTATCGCAGGATGCAGAGTGTTAACTGATATAAATAATGACGGTGTTGTTGATCTTTCAGATGCAGCATTACCGGATAACAATGCATTCAACTTTGTTGCAGAAAACTTACAATGTCCGGGTACAGCAGTTATCAATGCTGAACCGACTGAAGTTATAAGAAAAGATAAAAACCTTGAATCTTTAAAAACTCTTAATTTAGGTTTCTAAAATTCAAAAATATATTTTTTTAAAATAACCCCGGTTGTTCATTCAGCCGGGGTTTTTTATTTTATAAAGCGTTTTGATAATATTATTATCTTGATTTTAAAAATTGATATACAAAGTTTATTTAAATAAAAAATTATCATGCCGAAAATTAACAGAATAAGTTTAATCACAATATTTCTTGTTTCTTTATCTTTGTATTCATTTTTTCCTCAGGACGGAAAAGACGGGATAGAAGGATTAAGAAGTAACAATATATCTTCCCCGGAAATTTATCAGCATATAAAATATCTTTCATCAGATGAACTCGAGGGAAGATTTCCCGGTACTCAGGGTGATGCACTGACTTCGGATTATCTGATAAATGAATTTAAAACATATGGTCTCAAACCTTATGGTGAAAACGAATACGTTCAGAACTTTGATGTTTACACACACATAAGTCTTTCAGGAAATAATTATTTTAAAACAACTTCAGATGGAAAAGACAAAGACTATATAATTGAAACGCAGTTCACGCCTCTAGGATTTTCAGGCAACGGCACTGCATCAGGTCAGATGGTTTTTGCAGGTTACGGTATTTCAGCCGCTGATCAGAATTATGATGATTATAAAGATAAGGACGGAAATGAAATTGACATAAAAGGAAAAATACTTGTAATTATGAAATATTCTCCGGGAGGAAGCGATCCTCACAGTAATCCATTTGAAAAGTATGAAGCGCTGAGGCAGAAGACACATATACCTAAAGAGCGAGGCGCTGCGGGAATTATTTTTATTAACGGACCGTCAACAGGCGATGATGATAAACTTACAGGGCTAAAATTTGACAGAGTGCTTCAGGATGCGGGTATTCCGGTAATTAACTGTAAAAGAGATATCATCGAAAATATTTTAGCAAATGACGGAAAAGATCTTAAAACGATTCAGGAAGAAATTGACAAAAACAAAACTTCAAATTCGTTTGAAATAAAAAATTCATATGCTTCGTTTGAAACAAATATTGAACCTGTAAAAGCTGTTACGGATAATGTAATCGGAATGATTGAAGGAAATGACCCAGTTTTAAAAAATGAAGTAATTGTAATCGGCGGTCATAAGGATCACCTTGGATACGGATTATACGGTTCGCTTTATTCAGGCAGCGATAGGCAGATTCATAACGGAGCGGATGACAATGCTTCAGGTATTGCCGGAGTACTCGAGCTTGCGCAGAAATTTTCTTCAGTAAAAAAGGACTTAAAGCGGAGTATTCTGTTTATTTGTTTCGGAGCTGAAGAAGCCGGTCTGATAGGATCAGCATATTTTACAAATTCAAAATTATTTGAAGAGCTTAATGTAGTTGCAATGATAAATATGGATATGGTGGGAAGACTTTCCGATGACAAACTGATTATTTACGGAACGGGTACTTCTCCCTTATGGAATGAATTGCTTGATAAGTACAATACTAATTATAATTTCAACCTTACAAAAACTCCGGACGGATTAGGACCTTCCGATCATTCAAGTTTTTACATTAAAGATGTTCCTTCGCTTCATTTTTTTACGGGGACTCACGGAGAATATCACGCGCCTCATGATGATATTGAAAAAATTAACGCCGAAGGACAGCTGAGAATTATGAATTATATTTATGATATTGTAAGCGATCTGGATGACAGAGATTTAAAACCAGAATTCACAAAGGTTGTAGTTGCAGAAAGCAATGAAAAGAGATCAATGGGCAGTGTAAAAATTTATGTAGGAACTATACCGGATTATTCTTTTACCGGCGAGGGAATGAAAATTTCCGGTGTGAAACAGGGCGGCCCTGCTGAAACAGGCGGAATGCTGGCGGGAGATATAATTGTTAAATTCGGAAATACGGATGTGAAAAATATATATGATTATATGTTTGCAATGGGAGGATTTAAGCCGGGTGACGAAGCTGAAATTACAGTTATAAGAAATAATGAACCTGTTGTTCTTAAAATTAAAATGGGAAGCAGGTAAGAATCCAGTTTATTTTTGCGTAATGATAAAATCTATGAACTGTATCTTTTTATATTTTCATCAGCAGTGATCTCCTGAACTTTACCGATCAGACTTTCGACAATAGTGTTTTCATCTGAATCAATTGTAACATATTCATCTGATTTTCTTAATCCGTGCACTTTATTTAAAACCGGAAGTTCTATATTTTCATCTTTGATCTTAGCTTCAAATTCTTTTCTGAATTTTCTTACAGTCCATTTCACAGGCCAAGCAGCTGCGTCACCGAGCGCGCAGATAGTATTGCCTTCAATGTTTTCCGCAACGGAAATTAAGAGATCCAGATCGGAATGTCTTCCTGTCCCGTCCATAATTCTGTTCAGTACTTTAAGCATCCAGCCGCAGCCTTCTCTGCACGGAGTACACTGTCCGCATGATTCATGATAATAGAATTTAGTAATTCTTTGGAGTACATGTACAATATCAGTATCTTCATCCATCACCATAATGCCGGCAGTTCCGATTGCTGAACCAACGGCTTTTAGACTTTCTGCATCCATTTTCATTGTAAGCGATTCCTCTTTTGTAAGAGGCGGCATTGAAGATCCGCCGGGAATTATCATTTTAAAATCCTTACCGTTCCTGATGCCGCCGCAGTAATCATTTATTATTGTCATCAGCGGAGTTCCGGTCGGTAATTCATATACACCTGGTTTATTAACATGCCCGCTGACTCCGTAAAGCAGCGTGCCGGGGTGTTTCGGATCTCCGATACTGCTAAACCATTTGCTGCCTTTATTAATAATTTCAGGTACATTGGCGAGAGTTTCTATATTATTAATCGTAGTCGGATATCCCCAGACGCCGACTGCCGCAGGAAACGGCGGTTTGACTCTGGGATAACCGCGCTTGCCTTCGAGCGAATTCATCAGCGAAGATTCTTCACCGCAGATATAAGCTCCGGCACCTTTATGTACATACATCTCTACGGAAAAATCAGACCCTAAAATATTTTTTCCGATTAAACCTTTTCTATAAGCATCAGCTACGCATTCTTCCATTATGTTAATCCACTTCCAGTATTCGCCTCTGATATAAACATAAACAGCCTGTATTCCCATTGCATAAGCAGCTATCAGAGAACCTTCAATGAACTGATGGGGATTTTTTTCAAATATTTCCCTGTCCTTAAAACTTCCCGGTTCGCTTTCATCGCCATTGCAGCATAGGAATTTCGGCTTTTCATTTCCTTTCGGCATAAAACCCCATTTCATTCCTGTAGAAAAGCAGGCGCCGCCTCTTCCCCGCAATCCTGAATTCTTAACTTCTTCGATGACTTCATCAGGTTTCATTCCGGTAAGAACTTTTTTTAATGCAGAATATCCGCCGTTGGAAATGTAAACATCAATTTTATCTAAGTCCGGTATATCCTTTAAAATAATTTTTTCCATTTTCAATTAATTAGAGTTTCTAAGCTTTGCAAGCAGTTCATCTGTTTTCTCAATTGTAAGATTTTCATGGAATTCTTTATTGTTAATCAGCAGCATTGGAGCTGTAGCGCAGCTTCCGAGACATTCCACTTCTTCAATTGAAAACATTCCGTCCGGAGTAATTTCTTTATTCTTAATTCCGAGTTTATCTGAAATGTGATTAAAAATTTTATAACCGTCACACAGCATACAGGAAACATTTGTACAAATCTGCAGATGAAATTTTCCCATGGGTTTTTTGAAATACATGGAATAAAATGTAGCTACTCCGAGTACGTGGTCATGCGGAATACTGAGTAAATCCCCGACATATCTCATAGCATCAACGGAGATCCATCCGTATTTTTCCTGGATCATCCAGAGAAGAGGCATTACAGCAGCCATTGGTTTGGGATATTTTGAAATATGCATCTTCACAGTCTGCATTTCACTTTCATCAAACATCGGAGTATATTCCTGTGTTTTCATAATAATTTACTTTGTCAAAAAATTAAATTTTAAAAAATTCTTTCTGAAACAATGTTCGGATCGTTCTGTCAGAATTTATTTTCAAAAAACTCTGAACATTTCATTCCGGTTTTGACTTGTAAGAACGCAATACAATTGAGTTCTACACACTTACTTATCCGCTTCGCCCATCACCGGATCCACACTGCCAATTATCACCACAGTATCCGAGATCAGACAATCCTTCATCATCGGGGCAAGCGCCTGCAGATTACAAAAACTCGGAGACCTTATCTTCATTCTGAATGGATGACCGCTGCCGTCGCTTATTATATAAAATCCAAGTTCGCCTTTTGAAGACTCTATCGCACAGTAAGATTCCCGCTTAGGAGGATTTACTCCGAAATTTATCAGCATAAAATCATGTATCAGCTCTTCCATCTTGGTATATACTCTTTCCTTTTTCGGCAGCACTTTCTTTGACTGAAGCGCATTATGCTGTCCCGCCGGTATTTTTTCAACACACTGTTTCAGAATTTTTACGCACTCAATCATTTCATCAACCCTCACATAATATCTTGCAAGACAATCGCTTTCTGTATATACCGGAATGTTGAAATCCAGCTTGTCATATACCAGATAAGGATCATCTCTTCTGAGATCCCTGCCGATGCCGCATGCTCTGATAAGAGGTCCGGTAAGTCCGAGATCTATACAGTTCTCTTTTGAAAGGTATCCTATGTTTTCACATCTGACAATAAAAATTTTATTTCTTTCAACAAGTGATCTCATATCTCCCAGATTACTCTCAAACTCATCTATAAATTTTTTTATTCCTGCAAGCGTCTCATCGGTTACATCCTGCGCTACACCGCCGACTCTTGTATAAGAAGTCGTAAATCTCGCACCGCAGATCAAATCATAGAGATCAAGTATTTTTTCTCTTTCCCTGATCGCCCACAGGAAAGGAGTTACAGCACCGACGTCCATTAGTAAAGCTCCGACTGCAAGGAGGTGTGACTGAATTCTCGCAAGCTCAGCTATAATAACCCGTATATATTTTCCTCTTTCCGGAATTTCAAGATCGATCAGTTTCTCAACTGCAAGAGCGTATGCAACATTGTTTGCCATCGGGGAAAGATAATCAAGCCGGTCAGTATGCGGAATAAACTCATGATATGTACACGCTTCTGCAAGCTTTTCATAACCGCGGTGAAGATATCCAAGCTCCGGAACGCATTTCTTAACCGTCTCACCGTCAAGGCTGACAAGTAATCTCAGCACCCCGTGTGTAGCAGGATGCTGCGGTCCCATGTTCAGAATCATTTCATTGTCAAGAGCATCCGTAAACTGAATACTGAGATCTTCCGATTCCAGAGCTTCGAGAATTTTTGACTTTTTAGTTTTTGTTTCGCCGTCCTGCAGTTCCGGAAGATTTGTCTGAGGCATTTCTGTTGTGTTGTCTTTTAAAATTTAATCTTTAGAAAAAAATATTCTGTGTAAAAATTGCTGTTTAAAAAATTTTTTTAAACTAAATCTGAAATTAATACCAGTGCAAAATTATTTGTTGGGTAAAGGGATTGACCCCGGAACACCCATCAGCGGAAAATCTTTTCTGAGAGGATGATATTCAAACTCATCCGGCATATACATTCTTCTGAGGTCAGGATGATTACGGAAATTAATTCCCATCATATCATATGCCTCCCTTTCATACCAGTTTGCTGAAGCCCAGATGCCGCTCAGCGTTTCCATTTCAGGTTTCTTTGAATCCAGTCTGATCTTTATGAATAATCTTTTATTGTAATCAATTGATACAAGATTGTATATCATTTCAAACCTGCTCTTCTTTTCGAATCTGTCTACGCTGACGCCGTCCACCAATGAATTGTATTTTAAAGATTCATCATTCTTTAAAATATTACACACTTCTATTACATCTTTAGGTTCTATATAAATTGCAGGTGTTCCGTTGACATCTGTATATTCGATTTGAAAATTACCGAGTTTTAATCTGATAAGTTCGATGGTTTCTTTACTCATTTTAATTTTAACAAACTTACTTAATTATAATTTTATTTTAAACAACAAAAAACCCGCTTATGCGGGCTTTTTGTAAAAGTTATTTAAATACTTTTATTTAATTAGCTGCATCTTTTTTGTTTCGGTAAAGAAATCGGTTTCTAATCTGTAATAGTAAGTTCCGCTTGCAAGTGAACTGCCGTCAAACGTTGCAATGTAAGATCCCGCAGGTTTATAACCTTCAAAAAGACTCATTACTTTCTGTCCGACGGAATTAAATACTGTAAGATTGACATTCGAACTTCTCGCAAGATCAAAGCTGATTTTTGTATTTGGATTGAACGGGTTCGGATAATTCTGATTAAGTGAGAACTTATCAGGTATGTTTGTTCCTGTTTGTGTAATTCCGACAGCGCTTCTGTTGCCGACAAATATATCATCTATATTACACCATAATCCGTCCACTGTTGTATTCATATAAAATCTGAATGCAAGAAATATTCTCTGACCTGAAAAAGCACTCAGATCAAATTTTACTTCTTTCCAGTTATTATTTGAATCAAGGCTTCTTATTGTTCCGAGTTTAGCTATTGAAAGCAGCGGATCCTGTTCTGCGCAGACATGAACCTGCATTGTATCAATATAATTTGTTAAAGCTAAATCTTCCGGAGTGCCGTGAAGCATCCAGAAAATCAGACTGTCTCCTGCCTGAATCGTCATACTGTCAGTAAAAAGCCAGTCATCAGCAATCGGATCACCCGCTCTCCAGGGGATACTAACGCCTCTGGTTCCTGTATGCGCTCTTGAATGTATTATAGCATTCACTCCGGGAAAATTTGAACCGGAATCTCTTACTGACCAAACTGCAAGAGGAAATCCGGGATTTGTTCCGTCATTATCCAGTTTAAACCATCTGGTCGGAAGACTGTCTGCATTAAAACCAGATGACTCGAAACCTTCCTGCAAAACAATTCTTTGTGAAAAAGAATTTTCAGGCAGATACATTATTGAGAATATCAGAATTAAAAACAATATTGATTTTTTCATAACATCTCCTTTCAGATTTTATTTTATTTATTTAGATTTATTTTCTTTTGATTTAAAAACTTTTCAACTATTGAATATAACAAAAACCCGCTTAAGCGGGTTTAATATAGCGGGAATATTCTAATAATTTATTTTATCAGCTGCATTTTTTTTGTTTCGGTAAAATAATCTGTTTCAAGTCTGTAAAAGTAAACTCCGCTTGAAAGTGAACTGCCGTCAAATGTTGCAATATAAGATCCTGCTGGTCTGTTGCCTTCATAAATATTCATCACTTTCTGACCTACAGAATTAAATACCGTAAGTTTTACATTGGAGCTTCTTGCCAGATCAAAACTAATTTTAGTACCCGGATTGAAAGGGTTCGGGTAATTCTGATTTAATGCGAATTTATCCGGAACTGTTGTTCCGATTTGAGTAATTCCTACAGTCCCCTGATATTCGACATCATCTAACTGAACAAAATAACCATTTACAGCAGTATTCATATTATATCTGAATCCGATATAAATATTCTGCCCGGTATAAGCGGAAAGAGTAACAAAATGCTGCTCAAAGTTTCCATAAACTGATCCTACGGGAAAGAAAATATTGTCATACCTTGCGCCTGTACCGGATAAGAAATCCGAAGGCTGATTTCCCGTTGTGCTGATCCAGATGGAGAGACTGTCACTGTATGAGGGTGATCCGCCGGTAACCCAGAAACTAAACAGAGCGTCAGCAGGCACATTCTGAAGTCTGCTGGTTACAAGCCATCCGTCTGATACACCAGAGCTTGCTCCCATATACCAGCTGATACCGATTGATTTAGTACCGGAATGAGCAACAGCGGTGCTTGTTGACAGACCCGGTAAACTTGTACCAACAGATCTTACAGTCCAGTTCCAGTTTGGTTCAATGGTATCTAAAGGGGAGTTATTGTATTTGCTCCAGCCGGCCGGAACGGAAAGAGAGTCTAATGATTCAAAACCTTCTGACCAGATTACAGGCTGAGAAATTGCGAAACTGCTGAGAATGAATGTAAAAGTAAATATGTAAATTAAATTTTTCATAATGTTTTTTTTTATTAAATTAAAAAAATATATGGTTAAATTCAGTTAACTGAAAAACTTGCTTCCTCGCCTTTTGAAATTTTTTCCTGAAGCAGTATTAAAGCATTCAGTAAATTATCCGGTCTCGGGGGACAACCCGCGACATATACGTCCACCGGTAAGAAAAGATCTATGCCCTGCACTACTGAATATGTCCTGTACATACCGCCGCTTGAAGTACATGCGCCCATTGCAATTACCCATTTAGGATCGGGCATCTGATCATAAATTTTTTTTACGATATGAGCCATTTTATAAGTTGTCGTTCCCGCTACTATCATTACATCGGATTGTCTTGGAGAAAACCTGAATACTTCGCTGCCGAATCTTGAAATGTCAAATCTCGGACCTGCGGCTGCCATCATTTCAATTGCACAGCAGGAAATGCCCATTGGCATCGGCCACAGCGCGTTCTTTCTGGACCACTTTATCAGTTCATCAATTTTAGATGTGACAAAACCGTCTTTGGATAATTTTTCTTCTAATCCCATTTCAATGCTCCTTTTTTAATTACATAAATATATCCGATTAATAGAATGACAATAAAAACCGAAACGCTGATAAATGAATATAACATTTTCGCGCTTTCGAGATTAATAAATGCAGCTGCCCAGGGATATAAAAAAACTACTTCTATATCAAACAAAATAAACAATACGGCTACCATATAAAATTTTACGGAAAATCTCTCATGCGCCGTGCCTATTGGCTCTATTCCACTTTCATAAGTAGAAAGCTTTTCCTTGTTTGGTCTCTTTGGACCGAAGAGGGAAGAAAAAAATACATTTACAATCCCGAATATAACTGCAATAACAATTATAATTATAATTGGAATATATGATTCTAACATGCGTCAATATAATTTTTTTTTATTTTAATATTAAGGAAAAAATAAGATTAATTCGTTTTTATTAAGGTTTATTAGTGAATAGCGTATAAGTCTATAACAAAACTTGTTCGCAGAAATAAATTATCATTGAATAAGAATTACAATAAAGCTAAGTTATGCGTTCACAAAAAGCCGGGATAGCTCAGCTGGTTAGAGCGTCGGAATCATAATCCGTAGGTCGGGGGTTCAAGTCCCTCTCCCGGTACATTTAATTTACTGCGAAATTAACAGATCAGGGATTTAATATTAAATTCAGATATCAGATTTATAACTTCGATACTCCATAATTTTATTCTTATTTTATTTCATTTCATATCTTTTGTTAATACGATACTTCCTTTGGTATCAAATATTTCAATTGATTAATTTTTTTATAAAAGCTATTTTCGTAGTTCACTTTTAAAATTTTTATATATGGCAGAAATAACATTACAAGCTCAGAAAAGAGATACCTATAAAGATTTAACCCTTAATCAGTTAAGAGAAAAGGGGATCATTCCGGGTATATATTACGGGCACGGCGTAGAAAACATAAATCTTGCGGCTACAGAAATTAATCTGCGGCCAATAATCTACACTACTGAATCAAGGATCATTAATCTTAAATTTGACGATAACAGCAGTTATAACTGTATACTGAAAGATGTTCAGTTTCATCCTGTTTCAGATAAACCGCTTCACTTTGACCTGATAGCAATAAAAGAAGGAGAACAGATAACAATTGAAGTTTCAGTGCATATTACCGGAAATGCTCCCGGCATTAAAGACGGCGGTGTATTACAGCACAGTCTGCACAAACTTCAGGTACAATGTCTTCCTTCAAATATTCCTTCTCACATTGACATCGACGTTTCAGAATTAAATGTAAACGACTCTATTAAAGTATCAGATCTTAAACTTGAAAATATTACGATTTTAAATGATGAAAATGCTTCGATTGTTGCCATTATTCCTCCGACAGTTGAAAAGGAACAAACTGCAGAAGAAGGAGCCGATGCGCCGACAGAACCTGAAGTAATTTCCAAATCCAAGAAAGATGATGATTCCGCAGAAGACGGAAAGAAGTAATTTCGTTTTAGATAATAATTTCTGATTGGTTTCATTATGAAATTGATAGTCGGATTAGGAAACCCGGGAGTTAAATATGAAAATACCAGACACAACATTGGATTTCTAATACTGGATCAATTTGCAGCAAACAGAAAAAAAAATTTTAAAGCGGGAAAAGGCGACTGGTATGAATGCGGTCTTAAAGTAAACGGCGAGGATGTAATCCTTATGAAACCGGTTACTTACATGAACAACAGCGGTTCGGCGGTTAAAGAATTTTGTGAACTGCATGATTTAAAAAATGAAGACGTTTTAGTAATATATGATGATTTTCAGCTAAGGTTAGGTATGATCAGAGTCAGAAAAAAAGGAAGCGACGGAGGGCATAACGGCATTTCGGATATTATGTATATGATGAATACTGAAGAAATACCGAGAATGAGAGCCGGCATAGGAAATGAAGAGATTTTAAGCAAAGATGAATTCATTGATTTTGTTCTAAGCGACTTCAGCAAAGATGAATTTGTTATTCTTAAAAAATTAATGCCTGAATATGAAAAATGTATCATCAGTTTTATTACAGAAGATATAAAAGTTACAATGAATAATTTCAACAGATCCTTTCTGATATCAGGAAAGGAAAATTCTGAAATTAAATAATTTATATTTATACGGATCCGTTTGTTCTATTCTAAATAAGAATAAACCGGTATTCTGAATCTCCCGGAAAATTCGATAAGATCTTTTAAACATAAACAGTAAATCATAATTAAAAAAATGAGGAAATATTTATTAAGTATCTTTCTTGTACTGACAGCGCCTGTGCTGGCTTTGGCAAGTGAGGCGGATCTGGTAATTCCCGAACTGAGCGCTGATCAGAATCAGCTGCTTATTTACGGAATTGTTGTTTGTCTGCTGGGTGTATTGTTCGGGCTGTATCAGTTTCTTGCTGTAAAAAAGTTACCTGCTCACAAGTCAATGCTTGACGTAGCACAGATTATTTTTGAAACATGTAAAACATATCTTCTGCAGCAGGGAAAATTCCTGTTCATATTGTTTTTATTTATAGGCGCATGCATAGCTTTTTACTTCGGCGGTCTTCAGCATCAGTCTCTCGGCGGAGTAATTCTTATTCTCATGTGGACAGTGATAGGAATACTCGGTTCATACGGCGTTGCATGGTTTGGAATCAGAATGAATACTCTTGCAAACAGCAGAATGGCTTTTGCATCACTTGAAAGAAAACCTCTTAAGCTTCTCACTATCCCGCTTAATGCAGGAATGAGTATCGGAGTGCTGCTTATCTGCGTTGAGCTTATAATGATGTTAATAATTTTTCTTTATGTCCCGAGAGAATTTGCCGGAGCAAGCTTTATAGGATTTGCAATCGGTGAATCACTCGGAGCATCGGCGTTAAGAATCGCCGGAGGTATTTTCACAAAGATCGCGGACATCGGATCAGATCTGATGAAAGTGGTATTCAAAATTAAAGAAGACGATCCGAGAAATCCCGGCGTTATAGCTGACTGTACGGGAGACAACGCAGGTGATTCCGTAGGACCAACAGCTGACGGATTTGAAACATACGGTGTAACCGGTGTTGCGCTGATCAGCTTTATTGTACTTGCTATCAGCGATGTAACGCTTCAGGCGGATCTGCTTGTATGGCTATTTGTGATGAGAATTCTGATGATCGTTACTTCTATCGGCTCTTTTTACATAAACGGTTTTATATCAAAAATAAAATATACCGGAAAAGACAATCTTGATTTTGAGGCGCCGCTTACCGCGCTTGTATGGATTACTTCAATCGTATCTATGATAGTTACATTTATAGCTTCATATTATCTAATCGGAAATCTGCCGGACAATCTATGGATCACATTATCGATTATTATCAGCTTCGGTACGTTAGGCGCGGCGTTAATTCCTGAGTTTACAAAAATATTTACATCACCAAAATCCAAACACGTTAACGAAGTAGTAACCGCTTCCAAAGAAGGCGGAGCTTCCTTAACAATATTATCAGGACTTGTCGCAGGAAATTACTCCGCATTCTGGCAGGGCATGGTTTTCTTCGGTCTTATGTTCGGAGCATACATAGTTTCAAATTCTATTTCAGAACAAATAATGGATTACAGAGCCATCTTCGCTTTCGGTCTTGTTGCGTTTGGTATGTTAGGGATGGGACCTGTGACAATTGCAGTGGATTCTTACGGTCCTGTTACTGATAATGCGCAGTCTATATATGAACTATCACTTATTGAAGAAAATAAAGAGCAGAAAGAAATTGAAATTCAAAAAGATTTCGGATTCAAACCTGACTGGGAAAAAGCAAAACTGTATCTTGAAGAAAATGACGGAGCCGGAAATACTTTTAAAGCGACTGCCAAACCGGTGCTTATCGGAACCGCTGTGGTCGGCGCTACGACAATGATATTTTCACTTATTCTTGTATTAAAGAATGTCCTCGGTGTTGAGCCGGAAACAATTCTTAATCTTCTTAATCCTTATTCAATTTTGGGATTCCTATGCGGAGGCGCTGTGATATACTGGTTTACAGGCGCATCCATACAGGCGGTTACTACAGGGGCGTACAGCGCGGTTGAATATATTAAGAAAAATATTAACCTAGATGAAAACGCTTCACTAAGCGCATCCACGGAAAAATCAAAAGAGGTAGTTGCAATCTGCACGAAATATGCGCAGAAGGGAATGTTCAATATTTTTATAGCTGTATTTTCATTTGCACTGGCCTTTGCATTTTTATCAGCGCCGTCGGGCGGTAACGTTGCTGCAGCTTCATTGTTTGTCAGTTATCTGATTTCAATTGCAGTCTTCGGATTATTTCAGGCGCTCTTTATGGCAAATGCAGGCGGAGCGTGGGATAATGCTAAAAAAGTTGTTGAAGTGGATCTAAGAGAAAAAGGTACTGAACTGCATGATGCAACAGTGATCGGTGATACAGTCGGTGATCCGTTTAAGGACACTTCTTCAGTTGCTCTTAATCCGATTATAAAATTCACAACTCTTTTCGGACTTCTTGCAATGGAGATCGCAATTACAGAATCATTCAGAGAAACTGCTCCAATTATAGGCTGGGTGTTCTTTGCTGTTTCATTGTTCTTTGTATGGAGATCTTTCTACGGAATGAGAATTGTAAAAGAAGCATAGATCTTATTTTCTTATAGTATTTTAAAAGGCATTCTTTAAAGGATGCCTTTTTTTATTTAAATTATTTTCATGTATCAATTTTTCGGTAATGGAAAAATTAGCTAAGTTTTTATCTGAAGAACTTCATTTAAACCCTGAATATTACATAAACGAATTTAAAATTTATCAGGAGAAACTTCTGACTCGGAATAAGTTTGTCAATCTTGTCTCAAGAAAAACAGAGTCAATTGAAAATCATATTCTCAACTCGATTTTTTTTCTGTCGAAATATAAGCTCAGTGAAGACTCTAAAATCGCAGATATCGGCACGGGCGGCGGCTTTCCGGGCATACCTCTGAAAATACTTTATCCGGAATCTTCCGTAACTCTGATTGATTCTATTTCGAAAAAAATTAAAATGCTTGATGAGATCATAATCGAAATGAATATTAAACAACTTAAAGCTGTTTGCGGAAGAGCAGAAATACTGTCACAAGAGTACGAATATAAAAGCAAATTTGATTATGTAATTTCAAAAGCAGTTGCTGATCTGGACAAACTTTTTTTATGGGGAATTAAATTTTTAAATAAAAACGGTGTTATGATCTGCATTAAAGGAGGAAACATTAATAGTGAAATACAGACCTTGAAAAGTTTAAATGAAAAAATTAATATTGAAGTAATTAATTTTGAATTTGATCCGGTATATAATATCGAAGATAAAAAAGCCGTAATAATAAAAAGTTTATTCAAAAAATGAAATTACACATAACTCTGTTCATATTTCTTATCTTTACATCTTTTACCTTTAAATCTGCGGAATCTCAGACTTTTGAAGTCAGCGGACTGATTTCGGATTTTAAGACAAATAAGCCACTGGAATTTGTTACTGTGAAAATAGCAGATACAGCTTTCGGAACCACCGCTGACAGGGATGGTAAATATTTCATAAAATTAAAACCCGGAGGATACAAATTAATATTTTCGTACATCGGTTATTTTACCGACACAGCTTATATTCTTATTGAAGACAAGGATGTTTCGAGAAACATTTTTCTTAAACCGTCTGAAATTCTGACTGAATCAATTGATGTATACGGCGAAGATCCCGCGTATGAAATTATAAGAAGAGCGATCAGGTATAAAAAAGAATTTAAAAAAAATCTGAATGAATATGAATATGACGCTTATTCCAAATTTGTGATCCGTTCAAATCAAAGCAGCCTTAAGCCGGAGAAAAATGATACAACAGCTACGGGGGAAGAAAAAATGGGAATATTCGGAATACTGGAATCCGAGACCAAAGGATATTTTAAAAAACCCGATCAGGAGAAACAAATAGTGATCGCTAAAAAGGAAACTGCAAACATAACAAGAGGTTTTGCGCTTCCGCTGATAATTAATTTTTATGACGAAGATGTTGATTTCAATGAATTCAAAATTCCGACACCTCTTTCCGATGATGCTTTTGACAGTTATGATTACAAACTTGCCGGCACTACATCGATTGACTCCACTTTAATATTTAAAATATCGGTTATCAACAGATCCGAAAGCAAACCGCAGCTTAAGGGTACAATCTATATTGCAGACAGTATTTTTTCACTGATGCGGGTAGACCTGGATAACAACGACGCGGCAAGACCTCTGGGCATAAAGAATGTAAACTTCAAACAGAAATTTACAGCGTTTAAAGATGTAAAGAACAGCGGGGAAAATTTCTGGATGCCGACGGATATACAGATATTTGCAGAAGGTTCATTTCTGGGAATGCTAAAATTTGAAGCGGACGTGTTTACGATTGTCTCACATTATGAACTGAATAAAAAGGCTCCTGCGGGAATATTTGACGAGTATGTCATTCAGGTTTTGCCTGATGCAAAAAAAGATTCTTCTTACTGGAGAAAGAATCAGCTTATAAAAAACACAGGCGAAGAAAAAAGCGCATATAAAAAAATTGAAATTCAAAATGAAAAGGATTCCAGATCATTATCCATAGGATTGACATCTTTAAGATACGGAAAGAAATTTACATCGAACCCGCTTTCATATTATTCTTTCAACAGAGTGGAAGGTAATGCATTAACTTTTGATGTAAACTACAGAGAGCCATTTAACAAAAGAAACGGTAAGGCGGAAATACGATACGGTTTTGATGATAAAAAAACCAAGTACAATCTGGAATATTCAATGAGATTTTTTAATGACAGAAGGATGACGCTGTCCGGCTCAATGTTCAGAAGCCTTGTTCCAATGGCTTTTGATGATCTTCTTCCACTTCAGGAGTTTTACAATACGTTCAAGGCGTTATTTGACAAACGAGACAATCTCGATTATTATTATTCATCCGGATATAATCTCAGAATAAATTACAGGTTTATCCCGCAGCTCAGCGGCCGTCTGGAATTCAATCAGGCAAAGCAGACCACCGCTTATAAAAATACAAATTTTAGTTTTAGAAAAAGTGATGTTGAATTCAGTGAAAATCCTCCCATTAATGATGCGTTTCTCAGAACTATTGATTTCAGACTTTTTATAAATCCGAACAAATTCCGGGCGATAGACTGGGGTGACGGAGATATATCAAGATTCCGGATTACGAATTTTCCTTTAATGAGGATAGGAATTACTTATTCGGGAAAGGATGCATTTAACAGCACATACGATTACAGAAGATTTTACGGCAGCATAGGAGGAATGAATTACATTAATTCATTTATGAAAATTAAATATGAGATCGGCGGTGAGATCATGACAGGACAGGTGCCGTATCAGTCGCTGGGATATTTTAATTCGAGATCAGGTACCATTGATACGGATGTAATATTCCTTTCCACCGCTTATAATGAATTCCGCGGAGACCGCATCTACTATTTGAATTTTCAGAATAACTTCGGAAAGATGCTTTGGGGAGGAGTGCCGGTCCTGAAAAATTTTAATCTGATCGGATTTTTTAATGCAGGTAGAAATTTTATAAGCGAAGAAAACTATGAGCTTGCCGCTTTCAAGGATTTCAGAATTTCAGACGGATTATATATGGAAGCCGGATTTGGCATCAGCAGGATACTGGATATATTCAGAGTTGATTTTGCATGGAGACTTAACAATCCGTATAAAGACAACAGAAGATTTGTGATGAACCTATCTGTCGGGACGTTTTAATCATAGTGCATGATCAAATTTTATATAACGGCATTCATTTTTTTAAAATATAACATACATTTCAAAACTATCCTTTCTTACATTTCAAATAAGCATTAAAGTTAATATTTTCATGCATTGCTGAAAGATATTAAAAATACTATAAGTCAGTCCGCGGTTTACGGTCTGAGCAGAGTAGCTACTAAGCTGATCTCTTTTATACTTATACCTCTTTACACGGCGAAATTTTCTTCAGACGCAATCGCCGATCTTAATTTACTTGAATCATTCTGGCAGTATCTTTTTACAATATGCATGTTCGCATTTGAAACGGCGATCATAAATTTCTGTGCTTCGGAAAATAATCTAAAAAAAAGAAACAGCATACTTTTTAATTTCTTCTTTCTGACCCTGATCAATGCAGCGGTTTTTTATGCAATCAGTCTTTCCTTTTCCGGCAATTTTTCAGAAATGATTTTAGGGGAAAACAATTCCCGGGTAATATCTTACTGTTTTCTGATTTCAATATTTGAATCCCTTCTGATAATGCCGATGACAATTGCGAGACTGAACAGTAAACCAATTCTATACACAGTTATAACATTATCCAATCTTTTTATCAATCTCGGTCTGCAGTTATATTTTATACTCGGAATCAATGAAGGATTTGAAAGCGTGTTTTTTTCAAAGTGGATCGCGCCGGCAGTTGTATTTATAATATTCATCCCGTATCTGATAAAAAATCTCAGCATCGATATAGATTATTCCGAAATAAAAAAAATCCTTTCATTTTCCTTTCCTCTGATGCTTGCAATGCTGCTTTCGATACTTCTGAATTCCGCTGACAGGTTTTTACTGAATGATTTCGTCAGCAAGCAGCAGGTGGCGGTTTATACGACTGGATACAGTATCGGCAGTTTTACGAATGCGTTCATTATAGCGCCGTTTACGCTTGCGATAAACGTAATATTCTGGAATAAGATCAATGACGACAACTTCAGAAGATTCATGACAAAATCTTCTACATATCTTTTTTTCGGAATGATACTTACTTCACTTATAATTACATATTTCATAGATTATGCCGTAAAGATTTTCGTAAGAAATCCCGAGCTCTGGTCATGCGTAGAAATTATTCCTGTTATACTTTTTTCGAACTGTTTCGTTGCTCTGTTTGTATTTTCTTCTCTTGATTTTTATTATAAGAAAAATACTAAATCGATTTTATTCATAATGGCTGTGTGTCTTGCTTTTAATTTAATTATGAATTTCATCTTCATAAAATATTTCGGCATATATGCATCCGCAGTTATTACTCTGCTTTCTTATCTGCTAATGACAATATTAGGCGCAGCTTTAACAAAGAGTTTTTCGTTTACAAAATTTGAAACGGTAAAGTTAATACTGCTTTCAGTAATGTTTATAGTATTTGCGGCTTACTCTTATTTTATAAGCATTCAAAACATATATACAGATATATCTATTAAACTTATCTTAATATTATTATTTTTGACACTATTGTATATTTTCAAATTCGCGGAGCCGATAGAAATCGAAAGCATAAAAGGATTTATTAATAAGTATTTTATAAGAAAGTTTAAACGGTAAATATTGTCTGACACTGCAAAAAAAAGTTCACTAAAAATTTCAAAAGAGGATTTAAAAAAGGAATCGGAAAAATTTACCGATCTTCCTTTCTGGAATACTTATTTTTATTCATCGGGATTGCTAAAGAAAAGGATGGAAGAAATTATTCCGTCGTATCTTGAAAACGGTAGAAAATATAAAGTCCTTGACTACGGCTGCGGTGTGCGGCCGTATGAATATATCTTCGAAAAATTTACGGATACATACACAGGAATTGATGTCGGTGAAAATCCTCACGCAGATGTAAAGATCGAGCCTGATGAAAAACTTCCTTTCGGTGACGGAGAATTTGATGTTGTTTTATCATCGCAGGTGCTGGAGCATGTGGAAAATACCGTTTTATATCTGAGCGAATGCAGAAGGGTTTTGAAACAGGGCGGACTGCTTTTTCTTTCAACTCACGGTACATGGCAGTTTCACTCAGCACCGATAGATGTGCAGAGATGGACTTCATACGGACTGAAAAAGCTGATACAGGATCACGGTTTTACTTTGAAAGGATTCACGCCCGCTCTCGGACAGCTGGCGCTGACTTCACAGCTTCGTCTGACATTCTATCACTCGTTTGTCAGTGAAGTCGCAAAACCACTAAAGTGGTTTTACCACCCCATCTCAGCTCTCTACCAGCTTAAAATGTTTCTCGAAGACGCCGTCACTCCGCAGAGAGTTAAAGACAGAGACTCGGCTTATTATCTTGTTACAGCGGTTAAAAATTAATTTACTTAAAATTTAATGATCAAAAGTTTAGCAAAAAGCGTTTTAAAAAGTGATACAGGGTATAAACTTTTCAAAAAGTTTTATTACCTGTCTGTGGAAATGGATCAGATGTTTCCGGATGTCGAGAAGGAATTTATTGAACTTAAGCAAAAATGTCTGAAGTTTACAATGACATCAACCGAAAGTCTTTACTATACTTACAGGTCGGTAAAGCATGTTATAGAAAACAATATACCCGGCGACTTCATAGAGTGCGGAGTCTGGAAAGGCGGCAATACAATGATGGCTGCCCTCACTCTAATGAATCTGAAAAATACTGACAGAAAAATTTATCTCTACGATACGTTCGAAGGTATGAGCGCTCCTACCGAAAAAGACATAAGTTATAAAGACGAAGACGCAAAAATTGAATGGTCGCAGAGTCAGAAAGATTCTCATAATGAATGGTGCTATTCATCGATTGATGAAGTGAAAAAGAATCTATATTCGACCGGCTATCCTGAAGAGAAACTTGTGTTTGTAAAAGGAAAAGTGGAAGATTCGATTCCGGCCACTCTGCCGGGTGAGATAGCAATACTGCGGCTTGATACTGACTGGTTTGAATCCACTTATCACGAACTTGTTCATCTCTATCCTCTGCTTACTAAAAACGGTTTCTTAATTGTCGATGACTACGGTTACTGGAAAGGAGCGCGTGAAGCGGTTGATAAATACTTCAAAGAAAATAATGTAAAGATCTTCATGAACCGTCTCGATAATTCTGCGCGGGCGGGGATAAAAATTTAAAACATTGTATTGTCACAAAGGAAATTATTATTTGTTCATCACATTTCTGCAAAGGCAAAGTTTGTCACTAACGATATTGAAATATTAAGGAAGAGATTTAATGTAGAAATCCTAGAATCAAAATTATCAAATAATCTCTCATTTATTTTCTCGTTTGTCTCCCTGTTTTTCAGATTACTTTTCAGCATAAAAAATTACGATGCGGTTTATATCTGGTTTGCCGATTACCATTCTTTCCTGCCGGTATTTTTTTCAAAACTTTTCGGAAAGAAAAGTTTTATAGCTGTCGGCGGATATGACGCTACATATATTCCTGAAATTAACATGGGGCTTTTTACAAAATCCGGAATTAAGAAAAGATTCAGATGTTTCTGTGCTGTTTATTCACTTAAAAACTGTTCGGTTATAATTCCTGTTGACAAAAGTCTGATTGAAAATGAAAACCGGTACATTTATTCTGACCTTCCGGGAAAGCCGGTTCTGAAAGACGGCATTAAGAATTTCATAAAAGACATTAAGACGCCTTTTAAGACCATACCGCTCGGATATGATGAAGAAATTTTTAAATCCGGAAACGATGTAAAGGAAAGAGCTGTCGTCAGCGCCGGGATGATAGAAAATGAAAATGAATACAGAAGAAAAGGGTTTGACATGCTGACGGAAGCGGCTATGAAAATGCCGGATGTGAAATTCATTCTGATAGGACTGAATGAATATTATCTCCGGCATCTGAAAAGTCTTAACTTAAAGAACACAGAGCTTTACGGTAAAGTAAGCTATGATGAACTGATAAAACTATACAGCCGCGCGAAAGTGTATTCACAGCTTTCTATGTTTGAGGGAATGCCGAGCGCGGTTTGCGAAGCTATGCTCTGCGGCTGCATTCCTGTCGGCTCTGAAGTGAACGGCATTCCGGATATCATCGGAGATTGCGGAATTATAGTAAAAGAAAGAAATGCCTGCAAAGCGGCTGAAGCTATCCGCGCAGCTCTTAAGTATGATGAACAGGCGTCATTAAAATCCAGAAGAAGAATAATCGAAATGTTTCCTTTAAAGAAAAGGGAGGAGGAGCTGCTTAAAATAACAGAAAAAATTCCTTAATCACCTCCTAAGAGTAATCCAAAATGTCTAAAATCAGTTTGAATAAAGTGAAAAAATTTTTCTAAGATGAGTATATTATGAAGTATTTTTCAAAGCTATCATTCTGTTGAAAAAATTAATTTTTTTAAATCGTTCAAATTTTATATTTTAAATCCAATTGGTTCCTATTCCGGACAAATAACTGAAAGTAAAGCTATATCTTTTAACTTCTTTAAATTATTCAAAATTAAAATAATATTTATGAAAAGAATTTTATTTTTTTTTCTAACCATTTTTATTTTCCGGGGATCTTTTGTCAGTTCACAGGAGATTACACCTGAAGAAATTTTTTCAAATTTCAAAGACGCCGTTGTAGTAATCAGGGCAATTGACTTCGACGGTAATGAAAGCAGTCAGGGAAGCGGCGTGATAATAAAAGATAAAGGAATACTTGTAACTAATTTCCATATATTCGCAGGCAACGATAAGCTCGTAATAAAGCAAAACGATATCCCGGTCGCATACAATGAGATCATTGGATTGGATATTGAGAAGGATATTCTTATAATAGGATTGGAAACAACAAATTTCCCTTCGATAAAACCCGCAAACATTAATGATATAAAAGTAGGTCAGAAAGTATTTGCGATAGGAAGTCCGATGGGTCTTGAAAACACAATGTCAGAAGGCATTGTAAGCGGTATTCGGACTCTTGAAGATGGTAAACAGGAATTTATTCAGTTTACAGCCAGTCTTTCCCCGGGCAGCAGCGGAGGGGCTCTGTTAAATTCCAACGGAGAGCTGATAGGAATCAGTACAATGTATTTGAAGAAAGGACAGAATCTGAATTTTGCTGTATCGATTAAGGATATTGAAGGGATTACTTTAGGGGAATACTCAGATAAAATTAAACTTCAGGCGCTGAACCATTTCTTCAGAGGAAGAAATCTTCATGATGAAGGCAGATACTCAGATGCAATTAAATATTATGACAAATATATCAGTATTTTTCCAAACGATGCGAAAGCTTATAATTTCAGAGGTCTTTCGTTTCAGGGAAAGAAAGATTTCGAGAATGCCATAAAAGATTTAAGTAAAGCTATAAAGCTGGACCCGAATTATATTGCAGCCATATCAAACAGAGGCGAATGCTATTTTAAAATGGAAAAATGGGATGAAGCTCAAAAAGATTTTTCTAAAGTATTGAAAATAGAACCCGACAATGTGTCAATGTATTTTAACAGAGGACTGGCTTATTCCAAAGAAGAAGATTGGGACGAAGCGATAGATGATTTTACAAAAGTCATAAAAGCTAATTCCATGTATACAGAAGCTTATATGAACAGAGGTCTGGCATATTATTATGCAAGCAATTATGAGCTGGCAATCATAGACTGGAAAAAATGTATAAAGCTCGACCCTTCCCTTACAAACACTTTAAATAAATTAATTGACAATGCAGATCTTCTCTGGCAACATAATATTAAGTAACTGCTTCTGATTTAAATTTTAAGTTTACCCTAAAAAAAAGTTTTCTCCCGCAAAGGAGAAAACTTTTTTTGTATTTAAATTTGGATGAACTTTATTTTATCAGCACCATACGTTTTATGTCAATAAAGTTTTCCGTTTCCATTCTGTAGAAATATACTCCGCTTGAGAGATTTGCTCCGTTAAACACGACATCGTAATTTCCCGCCTGTCTGATCTCGTTTACCAATGTCATTACTTCTTTTCCGAGAACGTCATAGACCTTCATATTCACAAATCCCTGTTTCGGAATTGAGAAGTTAATTTTTGTAACAGGGTTAAACGGATTCGGATAATTCTGTGAAAGCGAATAAACCGCCGGTATTGAAACGGTATTGTTCTCAATTCCCGTTATCAGTGAGATCTCAAGCTGAATGTTTGCGCGGTTATAGCTCTGCGTAAGATTCGTCGGATATTGCGTATCGCTTTGTCCTCTTCTGGATAAATAAACAGGTGATGAACCGGAATAAGAGTATCTCGGATAAGTGTTAACATATTGCTGAAAATCCCTGCCGATCGAGATCATAAGATTCTGACTGCTGTTAATTGAGAATGGCGTGGTCAGCTGAATATCCGTCCAGCCGGGCGAAGACAGACTGTTCACGCTTCCTGAAAATACAAGAGTCATTCCGGTTGAGTCCCAGGTGCCCGTTGGTAATGACGCATCGGTTGTAGTTTTCATAAAGATCCTTACGTTTTCACTTGTCACTCCGCCAACGCTGTTATTCTGATAGAATTTTATTTTCCTGATCTGACCGGTTGTATTTATTTCAGAGCCGAGATAAATTCCCTGCCATCTGAAGTAGTTGTAAAATCTGTTCATCGGATATGATTCATCAGCTGAGCCGGAACCTATAGTAACTGTTGATATCGGAAGTCTTCTAAGAGTAAGAGTATATGTCTGTGCTGAAGCCATAGAATCGCTTAAGCTGTAACCGTAAACTCTCCACTGTCCGGTAACTGAATCGCTGATACCTGCTCCGAGACTTGCAGCGAGAGAATCAAGCTGTGAATATCTGATGCTTGCTGATGTATCGTAACCGTTGCTGCCTGACTCGATGATCCTTTTTATATTTGATGAATTTGAAAAATCCGGATAAGCAAACATCCATTTATATTTTACTCCAAGTCCTGACTTTGTCCACCTGGGTGTTGCCATAGTAAAATCAGTAGGAGTGGTTTGTAAAGTGGTTCCTGACGGCGGAGAACTTAAGTTAAATGCCGACAGTGCCGGGACGCCTCTGGATAAAGTGATTGTTCTGGGTCCGTTTTGAGCTGATAATGAATCGACATTCGGAAGCTGTCTATATGCAGTAGCTGTCCATACTCCGGCAAGTGACTGACCCTGATTAATGCCGAGTCCTGCAAGCATATTGTCAAGCTGTCCTAATGTAAATGTCATGGTATTAGTACCTGAAGCAATCGCCATCATTCTGTTGCTGATGAGCGGCGAACCGAAGATCCATTTGTAATCTACACCGGTAGCGCATGTGTCCCAGTTGAAAGTAATTGTTGATGTTGAATTCGGAAGAGTCGTTATGGTCTGACCTGCTGCAGGTGACTGCAGGTTAAAATTATTCAGTACAGGTACGTTTGTAATTTTTACTTTATTAACAAGTTTTGCAAGATTAAGTCTTCCGTTTGATAATGTAGTTCCGTTCATTGAAGGAATAGTATCAACTGTGGAAAGAATATATTGTCTGAATAATTTTGCAAGTGAATCCGGTCTTGTCCTGCCGAGCTGAATAAACACCGAGCCCGCTGCTGCGTGCATAAGTCCGACAGCACCTGTGACCTGAGGAGTAGCCATTGAAGTACCGGTCAGGTTACTGTATGAGTTTGTCGGAACTGTGGAAAGGATTGATGTTCCCGGAGCGCCGAGATCCATATTTATAGGTCCGTAACCTGCGCCTGAATTTTTAGCATCTGTATTTGTAGTGTTTGTAACTGCAATCATATAAATACTCGGACAGGTAGTAGGAATATCTCCGACTATATCAATGTTTACATTATTATTCGGACCTGCGCCTGCGTTTAAAATTCCTGACATGCCGAGCGAATCATAAAATGCACACCAAAGGGGATAATTTGACGGCTGACCGTTATCAATACCGAATGAAGAATTTGTCGCAACTACATACGCGCCCTGTGAACCATTAGTCTGATTATAAATTTTTCTTTGCTTAAGCGCGTATCCGTAAGCTTTAACTACATTAGCTTCCGTTGCTGAGCCGTAAGCTATAGGCATTGTCTTTACAGTCCAGTTTACACCGGCAACGCCTAAATTATTATTTCCTTTTGCACCGGCAATGCCTGCGCAGTGTGTACCGTGCTGATTAGAAGGAATTGTTCCGTTATTATTTCCCGCATGCCATCCGTAAATATCATCTATATATCCGTTGTTGTCATCATCAACTCCGTTGCCCGGAATTTCCGCATGATTTACCCATGTATCCAAATCCTGATGATTTGTCTGCTGACCTCCGTCCACTATTGCAAGGACGATTGTATCGCCGAGAGCAGTTACGCCGCCGGTTGAGACTTCCCATGCTTCCGGAGCGTCAATATCAGCGTCAGGTGTACCGCCTGTCTGACCTGTATTATGCTTGTCCCACTGATCAGTGAATCTTGTATCATTCGGAAATACCGGAGGGAGAACTCTTTCTTTAAATCTGTGATTAAACTGTGCGATCTCGACTTTGTCATTTCGCATTACGGACATCAGGGCGTCCACTGACTGCGCTTTAGAAATATCAAACTGAAACAGGTAAATGTTCATATCTTTTACAAGTGTTTCCTTTAAGGTAAGTCCTATTCCGTTATAAGTATAAAGAAAGTCATTCACATCCACGGGATATTTAAACATTACAATAATATCGCCTTCTATATAGTCTCTGTCGTTATAATAGTTTGAAAGATCATTACTGCTGCTTGTATTTTCATTTGAAAATAAAGACAATAGCAGCAATGATGCAGCTGCTAAAAATAGAAAAAAGGTTTTCATTTGAATTGGTTTGGTTTAAATTTTATCAAAGATATGGATTTTAATTTTAAATTAATATTAACTGCTTAATATAATTTTTGCCCTCTGAATCAGACAATTTCTTTTAAAAAACGCTAAAAAGTTAATTTGATTTATTTTCAGTTCGTAGCTATAATGTCTGATTTTCAAATACATTTTGTGAAGAAAAGTTTATCTCACCGGAGATTCAATATATGTATGTTTTATAAAACACAATTGATTTATATTTGCTTTAATTAATTCATTTAATAATTATGAAAAAACTTACGGCATTATTTCTTTTTTGTATAATTCTAGTTTCATGCGGCAAGGAAGAGCCGAGGACAGAAGTGAAGACAAAAGATTCGGAATCTCCGTCTTCCGGAAATATTGAATTTGTAATGAAGGAATTTTCAAAATCTTATAACAACTGTAATAAGGATTCGACCGGATGCACTTATATAAGTTTTAAGTATCCTGAAATCCTCAATGAGAATCTTAAGTCAAATGTGAACAGAGTTATCGGTTCATTTCTGAAAGACAGCATTTATTCGTCTGAAGGTAAATCATTTAAAGACTTTGATGAGCTCGCAGTTTCTTTTTTTGCAGATTATGATACAATGAAGAAATTATCCTCAGTTAAGGATATTGCTTTTGCTCTTGATGGGACAGCCGAAATAGTTTCCGAAACAAAAGATAATTTCACTGTATCAGTTAATTGTTACATATTTATCGGCGGGGCTCATCCGAATTCTTATATGAGTTATATAGTTTTCGGGAAAAGATCAGGTGACGTACTTTCACTTAACAATATCTTCAAACCCGGTTATGATTCTCTTCTGAATAAACTGATAGACGAAGCATTCCGAAAGCAGAAAGGATTATCTCCGACTGATAACCTTCAGACAAAAGGCAATCTGTTTGAAAATAAAATTACTCACAATAATAACTTTATGATTACCAATGATTCGATTTCCTTTTATTACAATAATTATGAAATAGCGGCGTATGTATTCGGTCCGACTGAAATCACAGTTCCTCTAAGCGGTATGAAAGAGTATTTGAAAGATTAAACGGATTTTGAAACGGTCTGAAGAGTCTGTCCGGTAAATGAGTTAATGAAGTGAAAATAAATTGCTTATAAAGAATTGAAAACTTACTCTATTAATAATATATTCTATTAATAATATTTAATAAAAAAATATGAACAGAAATAAATTTTCCAAAAAAGAAGTTTTTGATGAAGTAAATGCTGAAGCGTTTGAAGTTACCGAAGATGATATAAAATATGTAGTGGACAATGATGACAACATCAAAAAAAAATCCTCAAAACTTGAAATCGGAAAATACAGAAGATTTATAAAACAGATCAAACTTCTCCTGAATCTGTTAAGAGATTATAAAAATAAAAAATACACGGAAATTCCCTGGAAATCCGTAGCACTGATTACTGCAGCTGTTTTATATTTTATAAATCCGTTTGATGTGATGCCTGATATAATTCCGCTTCTGGGATTTGCCGATGACACGCTGCTGTTTGCCGCGGTTTTTAAATCCATTCAGACCGATCTGGAAAAATACAGCGAGTGGAAAGGCGTTAATTCGGATAACCTGTTTTAATTTTATTCACATTCATCTTTAAAATACTTTTATAATTTGTCCGAAAAAATTAAGATACTTTTCATCGGAGATATAATCGGCGAACCCGGTTATAATCTCACCAAACTGCTGCTCCCGGGTTTAATCTCAAAATATAAAACTGATTTCGTAATTGCCAACGGCGAGAATATTACGGAAGGAAAAGGCATTCTCGAAAAAGACGGGAAGAAACTGCTTGAACTCAATATCAATGTGTTGACAGGCGGAAATCACACTATGGATAAAATACAGGCGCATAAATATCTGATGGAAGAGAAAAAAGTATTGCGTCCGATGAATTATCCCAAAGGCGCATACGGTCACGGTTTCGGTATTTATTCAATTCCGGGAACTGACTTTAAGATCGGAATTATCAATCTTCAGGGCAGAGTCTTTATGAAATCAATTGACTGTCCTTTCAGAACATTCGACTGGGTTTATGAAAAAATAAAATATGAAACAAATATCGTATTTGTTGATTTTCATGCCGAAGCGACCGCTGAAAAAATCGCTTTCGGCTGGTATGCAAACGGAAGAGCTTCCGTTGTAGTCGGAACTCATACGCACATTCCAACCGCTGACAGCAGGATACTCAGCGAAGGAACAGCATATATTACTGACGTAGGAATGACAGGGGCTTATGATTCTGTAATCGGGATGAAGAAAGACAGTTCGATAAAAAGATTTATCTACTCCACTCCGCAGAAGTATGAAGTAGCTGATGAGGATTTGAGATTTTCCGGAGTGCTTTGTGAAATAGACGGCAATACCGGAAAGGCAGCTTCAATTAAAAAAATATTCACTCCTGAATTTTAATAAATTAAACTAACTTTATTACCGTAATTTATGAAAATAATGAAATCGCCTCCAATAAACGATGAGGTTTACAATTACATTCTTGAAAAGTTTGTACCTGAAAATGAGATCACAGAAGAGATTATAAAAGAAACTGAAAAACTCGAAATACCGCTGATACAGATCGCACCGGAGCAGGGCAGGTTTTTATATCTTCTTACAAAAATGATAAATGCAAAGAACGCACTGGAGATCGGAACACTTACCGGTTTCAGCGGATATCATATTGCAAGCGGACTTCCCGCCGGCGGAAAACTTATAACGCTTGAGATTGAAAAGAAACACGGTGATATTGCAGAAAAATATTTTGAGAAAGCCGGGTTGAAAAATAAAACGGAAGTGCGAATTGCTCCTGCACTTGAGCAGATTGAAGTATTGAAAAAGGAAAAGAAAATTTTCGATCTGATTTTTATTGACGCGGATAAAGTTAATTATATTAATTACTTCGAAGGTGCATTGAAACTTTCGCACAGCGGTACAGTGATTGTGTTTGATAATATGATTAAAAACAACAGGGTCGTGCAGGACGCAGGCGACGACCCGGATCTTAAAGCAATTCAGGAGACAAACGAACTTCTCTCAAAAGACGGCAGGGTTGAATCTTTTCTGCTGGCGATCGGGGACGGGTTTACGATCGCGAGGGTGATATAAAATAATACCACCCCTTCGGGGTTTAAATTGACGTTGTAAAAAACTGTCACCATTCTAAAAAAAATGACACCCCTTCGGGGTTTGAATTTTAAAACTCCAATTTCAAAAACCCCGAAGGGGTGAAATTATATTAGAAACAAAATCATATTCCACAAACCCCGAAGGAGTGAAATTATATTAGAAATATTTTTACAAACCCCGAAGGGGTGAAATTATATTAGAAACAAAATCATATTCCACAAACCCCGAAGGAGTGAAATTATATTAGAAACAAAATCATATTTTACAAACCCCGAAGGGGTGAAATTATATTAGAAACAAAATACAAACCCCGAAGAGGTGATATTATAATTGTTAATATTATTCAATCCAATCAAACAAATATTTTTCATTATGATCCACCTCAAATTTTTCCAAAAATTCAAAATATTCTTCGCGAAAAGTTTTTTTCATGTGATGTTTTTCCTGATTTAAAATATAATTGTAAACATTTTTAATATGAGACTGCGAATATGAAAATGCTCCGTATCCATTCTGCCATGAAAATTTTCTGTTTAAAAAACCATTCTCGTTAATGAAATTTGTTGAATTATTCTTAATGTCTCTTACTAAATCTGAAATTCTCATTGAAGGTTTTAAGCCAACGAAAACATGAATATGATCAGGCATTCCGTTTACAATTATTGACTTTTGCTCTTTGCCGGTTATTATTCCGGAAATGTATTTGTTCAGTTCCTCTTTCCATTCTTTCTGTATCAGATTTTGTCTGCATTTAACAGCAAATACAATCTGAATATAAATTTGCGAAAATGTTCCTGCCATATTTATTCTGCTTTAATTTTATAAAAAGATATTTCAATTCCGATTTTTATTCTATTTTGTAAATAGAATAAAATTTTTTACGGTTCTGAATATAATAATTCAAACATTCCAATTCTATTTGAAAATCAGCACAGTAATAATGGTTTAATCAAGGAATCAGGAAAATCAGGGTTCAGAACATTTCATATAACAGTTTTATAAAAGTTTTAGAATTACTATTTTTGAACTGAGATTATGTTTAATTTTAATGTATGATTGATTATGAAAGATATTATGAAAACATTTGCAGGAAGCATCGCCAAATCAATTTCATTTACAAAAAGCGAGATCAGGGTTATTCTTTTTATTTCAATTTCAGTAACAGCGGGATTTTCCGTTAAGTATTACAAATCCCTTTCGGAAGATAGAGTAATTACGGCTTATGATTTTTCCCGCTCCGACAGCGTATTCAGGGAAAAATCCATGAAAATATATGCGGGAAATAAAAATGAGAACACGCAGAATACAGCGGATGAAAGGAGTGTTTATAAAATGCTCGAAGCATCCGGTGACTCGGTCAGACGAATTGAAAAATTATCTGCTGATAATGAACCGCCTGATTTTACAGTAGATCTGAATACAGCCGGGATAGAAGAGCTAACGGAGCTGCCCGGCGTTGGCGAAGCGATTGCTGAGAGAATTATTTCTTACAGAAACGCAAATAAGCGATTTATAAATATCAGCGAACTGATGAAAGTAAAAGGCATCGGCAGGAAAAAATTTGATAAAATGAAAAAGTATTTAAAAGCGGATTAATTAAAACGGTTTGAAAAGGATTAACTTAGGATTTTGCGGTAATAATCTGAGAATTATGGAACTCTCCGAAACCGGAGAGATCAGCAGACTTGAAGAAGTAACGTTAAGCTTCAATCTTGAGAATGACAGGCTGCTCAAAAAAAACAAAAAGGAATATCTCGAAGAGTTTTCAGAGATGATGCATGACATAACAGATGCAAGTCTTGAGCCAATTGAAGCGAATATTCTCATAGATACAGGTCTGGCATTTTTGAATATCATACCGGTTGATTTCAGCGAAAAAAATTCTAATATAAATTCTCATATTCTCCGCGACCTTTCCAATTATTTTCCGGATTCTCAGAAGGATTTCAATCTGAAATGCGTACGTCTGAATCATCATACCGTAAGCGAAAGCATTGATGAAGTGCTTATGATCGCCGTCAGTAAAATTAAAACCGAATTTCTTAAAAGCATTTGCAACAGCTGTAATATTATTATAAAAAAAATTGAAATAGACCAGTTCGCCGTCGAAAAATATATACGGTTCAAAAGAAATCCGGCTAAAGCTTTTCTGATAGTCGGATTCAGAAACAACAGACTTGACGTTAGTCTTATATTCAAAGGTGTTTTAAAATATTATAGTTTTGAGATCACGGAAAGAAATAATTTCAGACTGTCGCTGCTGCGGCAGCTGAATTTTTTCACAGAAAATTTCGGCGGCTTAAAAATCAGCGACATCAGCATTTACGGTGAAGAGAAGATCACCGAGCTGAATGATTTTCTTAAAGAATGTATCAGAAGCATCCCGGGTCTCGGGATAAATGTGGATCTTCTTTATGACACGGGAATTCACGAAAGCAAATACGCTCCGCTGTACGGACTTGCCGTAAGCGGCGAAAATACTGCATGAGAATTATTTCAGGCATTTACAAAGGAAGAAAACTTGTTTCTCCCGATACGAAAAAAGTCAGACCGACTTCGGACAGAGCGAAGGAAACTTTGTTTAACATTCTGAATAACATTATAGACTTCGAAGGTATGAGCTGTCTTGATCTTTTCTGCGGATCGGGAGCTCTCGGACTAGAAGCTGTTTCGCGCGGCGCGGAGAAATGCGTTTTTGCTGACAGAGATATCAGCACTGTTTTGAAAAACATTTCAGTCTTAAAAGCTGAAGAGAATTGCTTTACTTACAATGGCGATGCCGTAAATTACATTTCTTCCGTAAGTGAAAAATTTGATCTGATATTCTGCGATCCGCCTTATGACTTTGATAAATATGATGAGATTATCGCTGCAGCTTCCAAAGCCGGTTCGTTCCTTGCGCTGGAGCATTCGGATAAATTTATGCTGAACAAAGAATTTGAAAAATATCTGATGAGAAAAAATAAAACAGGCAGTGTGAATTTTTCCCTGCTGGATTTTAAATTAAACTAATGAAAAAAATCATTGCAATTTATCCCGGCACTTTTGATCCTGTTACTAACGGTCATCTTGATATTATAGAAAGGGCTTCGGAATTATTTACTGAAGTCATTGTGTCAATTGCCGTTAACCGGAATAAAAAACCGATGTTTGAAAATGAGGAAAGACTTGATATGCTTAAAAACGTTACACGACATCTCGGAAATGTGAAAGTTGATTCATTCGAAGGACTGCTGGTTAGATATGCGGAAAGAATGAAAGCGAATGTAATGATAAGAGGGCTCCGCGCTGTATCGGATTTTGAATATGAATTTCAGATGTCGCTTACGAATAAGAAACTGAATCCCGGGATCAATACAATTTTTATGATGCCGAATGAGAAATATACATATCTGAATTCATCGCTTGTAAGAGAGCTTGCGTCTTATAATGCAAACGTAGATGAGTTTATACCGCCCTATGTTTTGAAAAAACTAAAAGAAAAATTCGGTTACTGATATCAGTTCGTGAATATTGTCGAAAGATCCGTGCTTTTGTAATTTCCGCTCTTAAAAAAATCTATCATTTCCGTAAAATCTTCTTCGCTTATAAATCCTGAAATATTAATAACTTCGTCGCCGTTGTATTTGAATTTAATAATGCTGCCGTCCGGGTTCATAAACGAAAATGAAGGATAACCGGTGCCTCCGAATAATTTAGCCAGTTCGGAAGTGGAGTATGATTTCCCGTTATAATTATATTTTCCGCTTTGATCAATATTGAGTCTTATAAAAACAATTCCGCTTAAAGCTGATTTAACTCTTTCGGTTGAAAGCACTTCAGCATCCATTTTTTTGCTCCAGTTATCAGAATCCGAATAGACATCAAGCAGGACCATCTTTCCGCTTGATTTGGCTTCTTTTAATCCTGCGTCGAACCCTACGGAGTTTTGTGATCTGGCGGTTGTGAAAGCTGTTAAAAAAATTAATACAGCTGCTGATAATTTTATTGTTTTCATTTTAATTAAATTTTTATTGCAGTCCTTGAACAGTAAAAAATACTAAATGTTTCCTGTAAATACAAACTTAAAGTAAAATTTTTTTTGCTCTGTGATTGCTATAAAAATAAGTTTGTTTTTGAAACACAATTGATCTATATTGTAATATAAAAATAGAATCTATGTTCTTTCAAATTAAATTCTTTTTTAAAGCATTAAAAAATAGGAAGCAGAATATGAAAAACTTTACTTTATTTTTAAAAATCATAATAGCGTTGCATTCCCAGTCCGTAAATGCACAATTGCTGGATCATCTTTATCTCGATGAACTAAACAATCAAGCTTGCGGGACAGAAGAACAAGCCGGAGTTTTTTCTAGATTTCCTGTAGATAATGATACTTTAAGGATTTTAGTAGTTTTTGCGCGTTTCCCGAATGATACATGGGACCCACCTTATCCAAATCATGCAACACAATATTGGCCAAATTCAGTCGGCACAAATTTGCCGTCTTGGGCAACTTCTATTATAAAGCCAAATACACAAAACATTGGAACTTCAAACATGACGGCATTTTTCAGAGATGCAAGTCTTAACAAATTCTTTGTTATAGGTGATGTACATCCGAATTTATATATTTTTCATAACAACAGCACATACTATCACTCAGATAGTAATAGACACATTGGGTTCGCTGTTAAAGAATTACTACAGAATTTAGATAATGAAATTGACTATTCACTATACGATAAATTTGCTCCTAATGATCCAATAAACAAACGACATCCTGACGGTCAGGTAGATTTTATTTTGGTTGTTTTTCGATTTCTATTAGGAACAGAATCCGGAACAAACTCAGGGGTAGCTGCTTTGGGAGGGACAAGTGGAAATTTTGGAGGGGGAGTCACTCAAATAACATTAGATGGTAAAGTAATTACAGCAGAATCTTGTTTTGATAATGGAAGCGGAGCAATTTCAACACAAAGAACCCCTTGGACATATAATATTAATAATCACGAACTTGCTCACTATATTTGGGGCGGTCATAGAAATGAACTTGGCTAATTTAATATAATGAACACTAATGGAAATTCGTTTCCTAGCGCTGACGAAAGAGAGGATTTGGGTTGGTCAACTCCTGCCTATACTCCAACCGCAAACTCTACGATAATTTTGCAAGATTATTCTACAACAGGTCAATATATAAAAATTACCCAAGGCTCAAACCTAAGTACACGACAATAATTTTGT
>DDUU01000004.1 GCA_002344965.1 Candidatus Tepidiaquacellales bacterium UBA2330
TTTTTAATATGAGTAAACTGGGCGTTACAATTTAAAATTTTTTTATTAACTAATCAATTATATAACCTCTTATGAATATTTTAATTTTAGGTGGCACGATCTTTCTCGGTAAGCATATCGTCAATGCTGCTTTGGCAAAAAATCATACCGTAACTCTGTTTAACCGCGGTAAACATAATCCGGAATGGTTTCCTGATTTGGAAAAAATTAAAGGCGACAGGGAAGTGGATCTCAGCGGACTTAAAGGAAGAAAGTTTGATGCAGTAATTGACACATGCGGATATGTTCCCGGAGTTGTGAAAAGATCTGCGGAATTTCTCAGAGATTCTGCCGGTCACTATACTTTTATATCAAGCATCTCGGTTTACAATGATTTTAAGAAACTGAATATGAATGAAGATTCGCCCGTTGGTGTCGTAACAGACGGGAATTTCAGTGAAATGACAATGGAAAATTACGGACCGCTGAAAGCTCTGTGTGAAAAGGAAGTCACTGATGTTTTCGGCTATGATGCCTCAATAGTCAGATCCGGTCTGATAGTAGGTGACGGTGATTTTTCAGACAGATTCACTTATTGGGTAAGAAGAATTGCAAACGGCGGCAAAGTTATTATTCCTGTCAGTAAAGTAAATAATGTGCAGTTCATTGATGTTAAAGACCTTGCGGATTGGACTCTTAAAATGTGCGAAGAAAAAATTTCCGGCGTTTATAATTCAACCGGACCTCTTGATACATTGTCGTTAAATGATTTTACGGCAAAATGTAAGGATTTTTCCGGAAGTGATGCGGAATTTATATATATGGATGAAAAGTTTCTTCTTGATGAAAATGTAGTGCCGTTCAGAGATCTTACTCTCTGGCTGCCCGAAGAGGACGCAGGCGTGAATAATATAGACATAACAAAAGCAAAAAAAGCCGGACTTACTATCAGACCGCTTGAAGATACATTCAAAGACACTATTCAATATGACCTGTCAAGAGGTCCTGACTTCAAACTGCGTACAGGACTTTCGGAAGAAAAGGAAAGTGAACTTCTTGAGAAATGGAATAAAGTTAAGTAAGCATGATTTTCCAAATTCAATTTTACGGAAATTAAAAATTAATAAACATTTTATTAAATAAATATTATTCCTATTTTTACCAAATCAATTAAATTAAAAAAAACATGTACAGTAAATTAATAAAATTTACAGGAGTCATAGTTTTGTGTCTGATATTCAGTAACATCTCTTTATCAGGTACAAAAACTCCTTATAATCTCTTTTCATCAGGAGATAATTCAGTAAATACTGAAATTTCCGCATTAGTAGACAACGCTGTCTTTATGAATATCAATAAAGATGAACTGAGAAGGCTCTGTGAAAACAGAGAAATGGAAATTCAAATCACAATGCCTTACGGAGATAACAGTTTTTCAAATATCACCCTTCAGAGATTTGATATACTTAAGCCGGATGCAAAAATCGTTGCGAGAACCATCCGCGGTAATGAAGAAGTGAAGCTTGATGACGTTGCGGTATCTTACACAGGCAAACTCAATGGACTTGATAACTCTCTCATCTCCATCACTTTCACAAAAGAAAAAGTAACCGGACTTCTTGTATCTCAGAATGACAATTATATTCTCGGAAACATTAATGATAATTCCGGAAATGCAACAGATACTTATATCCTTTACAGAGAAAGCGATCTTAAGAAGAAAAATGATTTTCAATGCTATACCGATGACAATCTTTCTTCAGAAGCTATTGAAAAAATGAGAAGTTCAATTATCAGTCAGCTGAACGATAATTCGCCGACTGATCTTTACATTGCTGAAATTGCCATTGAACTTGACTTCGCTACTTATAACATCTACAGCGCATCTGTTCAGAATACAACAAATTACGCTCTTGCATTAATGGCTGCTTCTTCCGCTATTTATATGAAAGAAGTAAATGTAAAGTTTATAATTCCATACTTAAGAGTCTGGACAACTCCAGATCCGTATACAGGAACTAACTCTAACCAGCTTCTTAATCAGTTCAGAGCTGAATGGAACGCAAATCAAACCGGAGTACAAAGAACTTTAGCGCATTACATTACCAGAAGAGGCGGTAACTACGGCGGTATTGCATGGGTCGGAGTGCTCTGTTCACCAACTGCCGGCGGACTCGGATACGGATTCAGTAATACTGACGGACCTATTCAGCCGCTGCCTACTTATTCATGGGATGTAATGGTTGTATCTCACGAGATCGGACATAATTTCGGTTCACCGCATACTCACAACTGCAGCTGGGTCGGAGGAGTCGGAATAATTGACAGCTGTTATGCTGCCGAAGGCGGATGCTATAACGGTCCTCCCGTTGCTGCTGTCGGAACTATCATGAGCTATTGTCACCTTAACGGTTCCATAAGTTTAGTAAAAGGATTCGGTCCTCAGCCCAGAGCATTAATAAGATCCAATGCTGAAAATTCCGGATGTATGTATGTCCCGTCTACTCAGGTACAGGTCGGTTATCCAAACGGCGGCGAGGTATTCAGAACAGGGAATTCAACTCAGATATACTGGGGAACATCTCTGACAGGAAATGTCAATATTGAATTATCAACAAACGCCGGTTCAAGCTGGACTACAATTCAGAACAATGTCCCGGCTTCGCAGAGAATTTATGACTGGGTATTGCCTTATATAGCTACTACCACACAGGCGAAAATCAGAATTATAGATTCATCAAATCCTTCATTCGCAGATACCTGTGATAATAATTTCACGCTCGTTTTATCTTATATACCTTTTACAATAGTTTCACCTCCTTCTTTTACAAGGATAGAAACTTCACCGACCGGAACTTCCACTCACAGATTTGACTGGACAAGCGCCGGCACTCATCCTTCTTTAAGATATGGAGTTAAGATCAGAAAGATTGGCGCAGGAGCGGTGGATTTCTTTTATTACAGCAATAACGCCGGAGCTGATACTGCCGTAACTTTCAGAAACAGTTTACTTGACAGTCTTGCGCAGCAGATCGGTACAACCGGCGACTCCGTCAGATGCTCCTGGAGAAGCTGGGCGTATAACGGATATGATTCCACATCATCCGGTAACAGCGGTATCATAACTTTTGCAAGAACAGGTGTTGGTATAAATGTCATTTCCTCCGCAATTCCTGAAAATTTTGAACTGTTCAATAATTACCCGAATCCTTTTAACCCTTCTACAAACATTAGATTTGCAATGCCGAAGTCAGGCAAAGTTGAACTTAAAGTTTATGACGCACGAGGAAAGGAAATGAGTGTGTTAGTCAATGAGAACTTAAGCGCCGGAAGTTATGAATACAGATTCGATGCGGCAAATCTGCCGAGCGGCGTTTACTTCTACGCTTTAAGAACATCGGATTTTAATGCGACTAAGAAAATGCTTTTAGTGAAGTAATTACAAATATCAAATTATAAATAAGTAATCTTAAAATATTTTATCCCGCAGAGATAAAAATCTTTGCGGGATTTTTTTTTAATGTAACTTCCGCACACAGCAGAGCTTTCCGCCCTCGCTTTGTCAGTCGATGAATATGTATCTCGGAAAAACATCTCCGCTGCGCTACAGCCTGATCTGTATCAATCTCACTGTTAGAAATTTCAAAATAAATTAACTTGATTTTTTTTTTTTTTTTTCATAATTATACGCAAAACGAAAAAAGATATTCCCGCCCCAAACGAAAATATCTTAATGTAAATTTAAAAAATCTTTAGAGAAGCGGATATGAAAAAAATAATTTTAACTCTATTCTTATATTTAATTTCATTTTTAAATTCAGAAGCTCAGTGGTTCACTCAGCAAAGCGGGACTACTAATACTCTTTATGATATCGAGTTTATAAATGATAAAACCGGATGGGTTTGCGGAGTTGACGGATACATTATAAAAACAACAAACGGAGGAATGAATTGGATAAGGCAGGGATTTGGAGTAACATTCGAACCGCTTTTCGGAATACATCCGGTTGATTCGAATACTATTTATTCTGTTGGGTTTTTCAGAACTGTAGTAAAAACAACTGATGGCGGCAAAGCATGGATTAAAATAGAGAGCGGAATACAGGGAGATGGTAGATATACATGTGTTTATTTTTTAAATCAGAACACGGGATGGATTGGAAATTTTGCCAGTCCGGATTATGGAGTCAGAAAAACTACAAATGGAGGTAACACTTTTTTTTCTATACCATTTAGCGGTATACCAAGGGATTTGTATTTTAAAGACAGTCTTAACGGAATAGGAGTAGGCGGATTATCATATATATATATAAAACTACCGACGGCGGATTAAACTGGAATTCATTTTCATTAGTGTTTACGGGTGACTTTTACAGGGTATCTTTCATAAATGATAATACAGGATATACAGCAAGTCACAGAGCGGTTTATAAAACAACAAATTTCGGTACAAACTGGGACAGCGTTGGTAACATTCCGGTATCTCTAGGAAGTGTTTTAAGTGTAGAATTTTGTAATGAAAATACTGGTTGGGCTGGTACTCAATATCAAATGTATAAGACAACGAATGGAGGAAGAAACTGGTTAATACAAAATTCTACTTTACCTGGAGTGGTATATAGTTTATGGGCATTTAACGACTCATTAGTTTGGGGATGTGGTAACGGAGGTAGAATTTGGCATACAATCAGAGGCGGTGATACTTTAACAAACATAAATAATGTTTCAACTTCTGTTATTAAAGAATTTAGGTTATTCCAGAATTACCCAAACCCATTTAACAATAAAACAATAATAAAGTTAGAAATTATAAAAATGGGAAATTATGAAATTGAAATATTTAATATTGCAGGTAAAAAAATTGAAACAATTTTTAATGGCGAATTAAATACAGGTCAGTATGAGATTATATTTAACGCTAAAGAATTAAGCTCCGGAATATATTTTTACAGATTGTCAGGAAATAACATCAGTGAAACTAAAAAGCTTTTATTGATAAAATAAAACATTAATAATTATGATAAGAGCGCCATATAATCCCGCTCGAAACATAATCATCTTAAAGTAAATTTAAATATCTTTAGACAAGCCGATATGAAAAAAATAATTTTAATTCTATTCTTATATTTAATTTCAGTTTTAGAGTCAGAAGCGCAGTGGATACTACAAAGTTCATTCACAAATAGCAATTTATATGACGTTGAGTTTTATAACAGGAATACCGGCTGGGCTGTAGGTAACGGAGGTACGATTTTAAAGACTACAAACGGAGGTACGAACTGGAATAACGTACCAAACCCTGCTGTGGGAAAACCTTTGTCAAGTATTCATATTGTAGATTCAAATATTTGCTATGTAGTCGGCTGGTTTGAAACAATTATAAAATCAACAGACGGCGGCGGCAGCTGGATAGTCATCAGAAATAACGGATGGGGATTCGGAGCAAGCTACAATGCAGTATTTTTTATTGACGAAAATACGGGCTGGATTGCCGGAGGCAGTCAGAGAATTTTAAGGACTACAAACGGCGGTGATTCCATTATCACAGATTATCTCTTTGCAGGCAATCTTCAGGATATGTATTTCAAAGATGCTATGACAGGAATTGTTACAGGTTCGGGATTGAGCACTTTTAAAACAACAAATGGTGGATTGAGCTGGAATAATATAGTTATGCCAATTGGATTTAGAATTCCTGAATTTTATAAATTAACTTTTGTAAATGATTTAACCGGTTGGGTAGCCGGGACAGACCGGCGTATTTTCAAAACCACTGACTTCGGAGATACTTGGTCCTATATAGATTCAATTGCCGTAAATCCTCAAATGCGATGCGCGGAATTCATTGATGAAAACACCGGCTTTGTTGGCGGGGAACAGGGTTATCTTTTTAAATCTACGGATGGCGGAGAAAATTTTGTCAGAGAAAATTCAGGGTTATTTCCTCCGGCTTTTATGGCATCAATACATTTTTATAACGACTCAATCGGATGGGCGGTTGGCGGCGGCGGAAAAATTATCAAAACAACAAACGGAGGTCAGACTTTGGTAAATACAATTAGTCAGGAGCAGGAACTTCCGAATGAATTCTCTCTTTCTCAAAATTATCCGAATCCTTTTAATTCGAAAACAAAGATAAATTACAAAATAGGAAAAGAGGCATTTATACAAATTAAAATTACTGATTTATCAGGCAAAGAAATAAAAACATTAATAAATAAAAAACAAAATTCGGGAAATTATGAAATAAACTTTGACGCTACAGAATTGAGTTCCGGAATATATTTTTATTCACTATATATCGATAAAATAATAATGGATAATAAGAAGTTTGTGCTTTTGAAATAATATTAGAATTGTAATGACAAGAGGTCCTTAAAAAATCTCGAAGACTAAGTATTAAACAGGGCGGAAGCTCTCTTACCTCTGCGAAAAGGTTAAAAGTTTATTCCAAATATTGTTTTGGAATACTCCGCCCTTTATTTTAAAAATTTTTATCAAAATATAATTATAGGAGTTATAAAAAAATGAAAAAATTAATAAGAAAAATATTTTTTATATTTATGTTAGTATCCTTTTTTAGATTACTTGCGGTATCAACTTGCGTATCACAGCATGGTTTTGAGTGCGGTTTTATAGATTCATCCGGTTCGTTCAGCAGCTCAATATTTGATAACCAATTCACGGGTCTAACAAAACCTATCAGAACAGACCTTAGCGGTGATTCTACATCTCCGTCAGATGCGGTTTTTCCGGTTATTATAGTATTTGTTCAATTCTTAGGAGATAATGATGACTGGCAGTGGCCTACAGGTCAACCACCTCTATACTTGGACAGTATAATTGCCGAAACAAAAAGTTACAACTCGGATTGGTGGGATGCTTATGATAAAAATACAGAACAATTTAGTGATTATTGGCTTGAGGTTAGCAGAGGCAAATTTCATGTAACAGGCAAAGCATTTTCAGTTGTGCTAGATAAGAATGCAAATGGATATGCTTCAGATCATGAAATAAATCTTGAAATATGGAGAAAACTCCATGAAGAAATAGTTGATTGGAGACCTTATGACAGATGGCGGGATACATTAATAAACGGACAGATGAAATTTTTCTATGAGCAGGATGGATATGTAGATATGATATATAAAGTACATAAAAACAACGCTGGTCCTTTATGGGATGAAAGAGGATATGCACATTTGACTCAGTATAGATGGGATTTTTCATATGTTTTAGTTGATACAGCAAATCAAATAAATGTTGGCAATGGCTTTCGTGGTAAAGGATCAGGAGTTACAGTTTCATTCACAGCCAGAAAATTTCATAATATGCTTGCTTTACAGCATGAGCACGGTCACGGTCTTTATGCAGATGGACATATTACGTATGGGAAAGTTTCTTACGGTCCCGGAGGTGACGGCTTTTTCAGTCCATATGAAATGATTTTATTAAAATATCAAAGCCCTGATACTGTAAATTTCGCTGCACAGAATAATTATTATTTAGGTGATTATTCAGCGAGAAACAGCGCAAATGGAGAGATTTTAAGAGTACCGATTCAGGGAGAAGAATGTTATTTGATTACAAACCGGAGTAATGCATCTAAATGGGATAAAATTATGCTTGGAGATTCAATACAGACAATAGGTCCTTATGATTATACAGGAGATTACGGTAAAGGAATATACATCAATCATATAAAATCAACCGGAATATTTTTCCCAAGTGGAGATCAACATGTACAGGATTTAGAATGTGCAGACGGAGTCTGGCACTGGAGTTATAAAGGACAAAAACAAAGGTATGCATGGGATGCGGGATATTGCTATATCACTCCAAGTTTATGGGATTATTATTTAAGAGACAGCGTGTCTTATGATAATGATGGCGGCTGGAATATAAATTCCGCTGATGCAAGAAGTTATTCATATACAATTTGGGCTGGTATTGGAAAAAATGATGAATGTAAAATTGGAACAGACAGAACTTTTACAAATTCTGAAGAAATATATGCAAATGAAGAAGTATTAGGAGACCGATATGATGCGTGGAATGTGGGGTATAATGAAATATTCAGTCCTTATTCTAGCCCTAATACGAAAACTATGAGTAATAGTAGTTCGGGAATTTATATCTGGTTGTATTCTAATTCCGGATCAGGTCCTACAAGTTCAGCAGCGTTTAAAATCTACAAAGCCGGCGAAGGCGGTCATACGGATTCTTCTATTCTTCAGATCACTCCGCCCTCCCGCCCAATGGGACTAATAGTAATGCCATGCGATTCTCAGCCGAGCATAAACGGTTTCAAAAGAATTAGGCTGAAATGGAATCATAATATGGAGCCGGATATGGAAAGAACATTATCAGGTGAAGAAGGATTGTTCAAAAGATATAAAATTTACAGAAGCGCGGCAACTGATATGGGCTCAGTTCCGGATGACGCAATGGCATATTCGGAAAACTATTATGATCTCATAGCGACGATTAACATTAATAAAAACTCTAATGCAGCATATACGGATGAAGAGCTGATCTCAATCTGCAATACGGAAGTATGCACTCCTCCGAATTACTGCATAGAATATCCGGTTCGATACAGAGTTCAGGCGGTGGATAAATATGACGACGTTTCAGTTCTTTCTGATTTTGTAAACACGCGCGGAGGCAGTCTTGAAGCCAGCTCCGGAAACAGAAACGCGTCAAACCAAACCGGAGAAGGCGATTCCGAATTGCCTCTGGAATATTCACTGTCTCAAAATTATCCGAATCCTTTCAATCCCGAAACGAACATAAAATACGATCTGCCTTTCGGAGGTTTGGTGACTTTGAAAATATATGACATACTCGGCAAAGAAGTATACACTCTTATTAATGAATACAAAGATGCCGGCAGATATGTTACCGGATTCAACGGATCGGATATGTCGAGCGGGATTTATTATTATACAATTCGCGCCGGGGGGTTTGTTCAGACGAAGCGGATGATCTTACTTAAGTAATTACAAATTGCAAATGACAAATAAAGAATAAAATTTTGTTAGATTCAAAATAAATTTCCGGGTTATATGTATAAAACAAAGTTGATCAATAGCTTAAAATCCGAGTAATAATTAAATCCGTATAATCCGTGATTCAGACGCATAATAAACCGCTGCGAACAATCGCAGCGGTTTTTTTATTATATGACCGGAATCATACTTTGAAGAAACAGTTTTTCGTAAGTTATTGCAGGAGGTGTTATGAAAAAGAAAATCTTAATAATAGATGATGATCCTGATATAACGGAAGCTACAAAGCTGTTTCTCGAATATTCCGGATTTGAAGTCTTGTCTGAAACAGATCCCGGCAAAGGCGCTGTAACCTTTTTACAGAGCAGTCCGGACCTTGTAATACTTGACGTTATAATGAACGATCCTGATGAAGGATTTTTCCTCGCTAAGAAGTTTAAAAAATCCAATCCGGAAATTCCCGTGATCATTTATTCATCAGTTTCGAAAGCACTCGGTTACAGTTTCGGAAAAAGCGAAATGATCTCAGCTGATAAATTCATAGATAAACCGGCTGAACCGAAAGTCCTGTTAGATTCAATTAATGAGTTACTAAAATCTTATCACTTTTATCAAAATGAATGAGACAGAAAAAAATACCAGAAGAGAGTTTATTCATGTACTGATAAGCAGACACGGAGCTGAAAGAACTTCACTTCTTCCCGTGCTGCAGGAATTCCAGAAGAAATTCGGATATATTGACGGACAGTCTCAGCAGGAAATTGCTTTCGCAATGAACATTCATCCTGTTGAAGTGAACAGCATTATCTCGTTCTATTCATTTTTGTATGACAGTCCGAGAGGCAGAAATACTGTGAGGATCTGCAAAAACATTGTATGTGATTTTCACGGAAGCAGTGAGATTGCTGATGCTGTCAGGAAAGAATTTAAACTGAATTCCGGCAATACTTCCGCAGACGGAAAGATCACCCTTGAGATCACAAACTGTTTTGGTCTTTGTGACAAGAGCCCGTCAATGATTGTAAACGAAAATGTATATGAAAAAATTGATAAAGATTCCGCATTAAAAATTCTAAGAGGACTGTGATGAATAATTTATTTATGAAAAAGGACAGGAAAGGTCCTGTATTATTCTCTGAATACAAACCCGGTTCGGCATTACTCAAGGCAGCAGGCATGAGCCGCGAGGATATACTTTTTGAAATAAAGGATTCCGGACTGAAAGGAAGAGGCGGCGCCGGATTTCCCGCTTCTGTAAAATGGATGCTCACCGCTTCAGCAGATTCTGACAGAAAATTTATAGTTTGCAATGCAGATGAAGGCGAGCCCGGGACTTTTAAGGACAGGGTGCTGCTTACGGAATATCCGGAACTTGTGATCGAAGGAATGATCATAGCCGGTTATACGATCGGCGCGAAAGAAGGAATAATTTATCTGAGAGCTGAATATTCATATATAAAGGAATTTCTGGAAAACAAAATTGAAGAGTACAGAAAAAATAATTTACTTGGAAAAAATATAGCATCAAAAGAAGGAGTTGAATTTGATATTAAGATAAGACTGGGCTCCGGTGCTTATGTCTGCGGCGAAGAAACAGCTTTGATTGAGTCGCTTGAAGGATATCGCGGTGAGCCGAGAAACAAACCTCCATTCCCTGTAAATACCGGTTATCTCGGATGCCCGACAGTTGTAAATAATGTGGAGACGCTTGCCGCTGTTCCGCATATTATAAATAACGGCGGAGAGTGGTTACATAAATTCGGAACGGATAAATCAACAGGTTCAAAATTATTTTCTGTATCAGGAGACTGCAGATATCCCGGAGTTTATGAACTGCCTTTCGGAATTTCAATTAAAGATCTGCTTGAAATTAGCGGAGCTGAAAATACCAAAGCCGTTCAGATCGGCGGAGCTTCGGGCTTATGTTTTCCGGAATCTGAATTCGGCAGAAAACTTTCCTTTGAAGATATCTCTACCGGAGGATCGGTTATGATCTTTGATAAAAGCAGAGACATGTTAAAAGTACTGAAAAACTTTATGGAGTTTTTTGTCGAAGAGTCATGCGGTCAGTGCACTCCCTGCAGGATCGGAAACGTACGGTTACTCGAAGGAGTAAAAATGATCGAAAAAAATGAATACACGCCGGAATATATTGAAAAGCTTAAGGAGCTTTGCGGGACAATGAAGATTGCATCCAAATGCGGTCTTGGACAAAGCAGTCCAAATCCGTTTCTGTCAATTCTTGAAAATTTTAAAGATGAGATCTTCGGAAAACATTTAAATCTTAACTACGATGAAAAAGGAATTAAGAAGTCCGGTATCACAGCGGCCGCACACTGCTGAAGATGTTAACGGAAAAAGCGGGATCGGCTCAGAAGTAAGTATTGAACTCAACGGCGAGAAAATTAAAGTTGCGCTGGGTAAATCCATTCTTGATATCTGCAGAGAAAACAAAATTCACATTCCCACGCTTTGCTATCATGAAGATCTTTGCATTGCAGGTAACTGCAGACTTTGCCTTGTAGAAATTGAAGGCATGAAGAATCTTCAGACCGCCTGCTCATTTCCCGTTACAAGTCCCGTTAAGATAAAAACCTTTTCAGATAAAGTAAGAAAGGCAAGAAAGCATATTATAGATTTGCTGTTAAGCGAACATTACGGTGAGTGCTACAGCTGTGTGAGAAATAATAACTGCGAACTGCAAACTTTAGCCCGCGAACACGGAATTGACAGCTATGAATTCGGACATGTATGCGAGCCGAGATTTGAGATTGATAATTCATCCGCAGCCGTGATCAGAGATATGGATAAATGCATTCTCTGCAGAAGATGCGTGAGGACCTGCATTGATCTTCAGGAAGTCGGAGTGCTGGAAGCGATTAACAAAGGTTATGAAACGAAGATATCAACTTTCCTTGATTTGCCGCTTTCGGATGTGATATGCATTAACTGCGGACAGTGCATTAACCGCTGCCCGACAGGCGCTTTGCATGCAAATGATCCGTCGGATGAAGTCTGGAAAGCGATCGAAGATCCGCGAAAGCATGTAGTCCTTCAGACTGCACCGTCTCCGAGAGCGTCGATCGGCGAAGAGTTCGGATTAAGTCCGGGACATTCCATGACCGGTCAGCTTAATACTGCCGCAAGGAGAATCGGATTTAATAAAGTATTTGATACAAATTTTTCCGCCGATTTAACGATAATGGAAGAAGGAACAGAACTTTTAAACAGACTTAAGAAAGCCCTCGTTGATAAAGATGAAAATGTAAAACTCCCGCAGTTTACTTCATGCTCTCCGGGCTGGGTGAAATTCATTGAACATTTTTATCCTGAAAAACTGGATTACCTTTCAACTGCAAAATCACCGCAGCAGATGTTTGGTGCAGTGCTTAAAACTTTTTATGCGGAAGAATCAGGCATTGATCCTGCTGACATAGTAACAGTCGCTCTGATGCCGTGCGCCGCAAAGAAATTTGAATGTAACAGACCGGAAATGAATTCATCGGGATTTAAAGACGTTGACTACGGACTGACGACAAGAGAGATGGCGAAGATGATACGTGAAGCGGGACTTGTGCTGCCCGAACTACCGAAGTCAGGATTTGACGATCCTTTCGGCGAAGCAACAGGATCAGGTTTGATATTCGGTTCGACAGGAGGAGTAATGGAAGCGGCGTTAAGAACAGTATATGAACTTGTAACAGGAAGACCGGTTCCTTTTGACGGTCTTAATATTGATGTCTGCAGAGGAATGAAAGGAATAAAAGAAGCTTCGGTAAAACTTGAAAACTGCAAAAAGGAATTTTCATTTCTTGAAGGTATTGATTTAAAATTTATAGTAGCTCACGGAACAGCAAATGCAAAAGTAGTTATGGATATGCTGACAAAAGGAGAGCTGAGCGGTTACCACTTCGTCGAGATAATGGCATGCCCGGGCGGATGCATAGGCGGCGGCGGTCAGCCGATACCGACTTCTGAAAGTATCAGAAAGTTAAGGGCGAAAGCGATCTATGATGAAGAAGGATCTCTGCCTGTAAGAAAATCTCACGAGAATCCGAAAATAAAATATATATATGAAAAATATTTTTCCGACGGACCGTGCGGAAAACTTTCTCACAAATTACTTCATACCGGATATTATAAGAGAGGAAAGTTTATAAAATAATTAATAACACTGCTTTATGATAAATCTAATTCCTCTACAGACTAAAGACCTTGGTTATCTCTGGCAGTTAGTATCGGAAAGAAATAAATGGTTTATCAAGCTCAGATACATTGCAGTCATAATGCTGCTGTGTCTGTATGTATTTATAATTTATATAAGCGATGAAAACATTCATGCCGTTCAGAAGACAGGCATTGCTCTGATTTTTACCGGCATACTGTTATACAATCTGATATTCAGTTATATCACAACTGCTGATGTAATAAAAAACGAAGTTACTTCATTTAATCCGCTGAAGTTTGCGCTGATACAGATAGTCTGTGATATATCTTCTCTGATGATAATAGTATATCTCACCGGTCTGATCAACAGTCCTTTCAGCATGTTCTTTATTTTTCATGCGATCATAGGAAGTCTGATACTTCCGGGCAGAGTGGTTTACTTTATTGTGTTTATAGTTTTGTCCGTATTTACGGCGTTAACAATGCTGACTCATTTCAGGATATTGCCGGAATATTCAATTTCCAATACAGCTCCTGTAGAAGTGTTAAGTTTGAACTATCTTATTCTGAATCTTTTATCCTTCTGGCTGATGATACTGCTCAGCGTGATGTTCGTGAATTTTCTTACAAGTGCGCTGTACAGAAGAGAGCAGCAATTAATAGAAGCGATCCAGAAAATTGAAAAGGCGGAAACCGATAAACAGAATTATATACTTGCTGTCGTGCATGAAGTAAAATCTCCGCTGTCGGTAATAGTTTCATATCTGAATCTGTTAATAAACGGGATCACAGGTGAGATAAATGAAAAAACAATGAACATTCTTACAAAAATGAAAAAGAGATCCGATGAAGCGATAGAGCTGACAAACAACATTCTCGAAGTATCAAAAATAAGGGAGTTAAAAAGTCTTGACAAAGAAAATATTAATATTGAATCTCTGATACGCGAAGTCTTTAATAAAATAAAAGTTAAAGCCGAAGAAGATGAAATCACGCTGCACTTTACTGACAGCAGAAAAAACAGAAAGAGTTTATATGCCGACAGACATTTAATGGAACTTGTATTGTCCAATTTAATCAGCAATTCTGTCAAATACAATCACGCCGGCGGAAGAGCTGATATAACGCATTTAATCAAATTAAATGTA
>DDUU01000056.1 GCA_002344965.1 Candidatus Tepidiaquacellales bacterium UBA2330
TCAACTAAAAATGACTTTACACCCTTCACAGGCATTGAGACCGGGAAGCAGGTTTAAAACTATTTTGCAAAATTCATTTTATTTCACCAGCGAGAGCTTTTTTGTCTGAAGAAAATCTCCCGCAGAAAGTTTATAAAAATAAATTCCGCTTGCAAGTCCGCTGCCGTCAAATACTGCTTTATAATAACCCGCTTCCTTGTGTTCATTTACAAGCGTCCTTACTTCTCTTCCTGAATTGTCAAACACTTTTAAAGTCACATAACTATTTTCAGATAATCTGTATAAAATATTCGTAACGGGATTGAAAGGATTCGGATAGTTTTGCATGAGTTCGGTGGAAACAGGAATGCCAATTACGACTTCATTTGAAAGTTCATGATATTCAAAATTACCGTTGAAGTCGATCTGCTTCAGACGGTATCTGTATTTTCCCGACGCGAGATTTTTATCTTCGTATGAATAATTATTTTGGGTATTGGAATTTCCTGAGCCGTTAATGAAATCTATCTTCTTCCAGACTTCCTGACCTTCGGAAAATTTATCAGCTCTTTGAATTTCAAAGCCGGAATTGTTCTGTTCCTGTGAAGTTGTCCAGTTAAGTTTTACAGAATTTTGATTTATGCTGGAAGTGAAGGATGAAAGCTCAACGGGTAATGGTGAATCTCCGTTTAGGAGGATTGCGACTTTGGTAGAATTTATTTCAATTACAACATCTAAATCTCCGTCATTATCAAAATCAGCTACAGAATTTCCTTTATTATAAAAAGAATTACTCCCTATAAAATATTCAAGAAAATTTCCGGATCCATCATTTAAATGCGTTAGAAGTGGAGATACTCCAAAAATTTGAGCTAATAAATCAATTTTAGTGTCACCGTTAAAATCTCCATCTATTGTTGTACTAAATGCATTTAACATTCCGGCTATAGTAAATAATCCATTACCATTATTTTCAATTATTAGTCCGGGAGAAACTATGTCAATCAACCCGTCATTATTCTTATCAAACAATTGAGGATCTCCAATATTAGTTACCCAATAAGGCAAACCATTCTCATTGTGAGTAAACAATAGTTCAGGCAAAAATTTACCAGATCCATTATTTTTAAGTAAAGAGTATATTTGACAGAAATCATAACCAATTAAAATACCGCCTCCTGCATTTCCATTTATTAAAACCAAATCTAATATTCCGTTATTCGTCATATCGTCTATTAAAATTCTTTTATCAAAATCAGGATGAGGGTTGCAGGGTAAATTAAAATCAACATTGTAAGTTGTGTCAAGTGAAAAATTGCCAAGTATGTTTTTGGCTATATTAATTTCCTTTGCGCTTTGAGGTGAAAAGTAAGTAACATCAAAAAATCCATTCCCGTCAAGATCACCGAAACTGTGAAGTCCACCCGGAAAAGTTGAAGTCTGAGTAAAATCTCCCAAACCATTATTGCGAAAAAAATAATTTACGTTATTAACAGTTACTAATATGTCTAAGTCTCCGTCATTGTCAAAATCCGCAAGTAAAGTATAACCCGAAATTGGTATTGAAGAATAATATGAGAAATTTGCAGACCCGTCATTTTTATAAACTTTTTCATTGATGAGTAGATCAATATCTCCGTCTGAATCAATATCTCCTGATCGGATATATTCAACTGTGGAAATTATCTCCGACGTTTTAGTAAAATTCCCCGTCCCGCCGAGTGCTTTCGCTCTGAATGAATACACGAAAGGAGTTATGCTCTCATTTGAAATAGTCTTTAATCCTGAAGTAAGAGTAATGCTTACTTTCTCGCCGTTCTTAAAATTTTTTACGGGGTTTATTGTCAGCGTATTTGAAACGGAATTATAATCCAATGACGCCGTCATAAGTCCTGTCTGATATCCGAATACTTTTATGTTTGCATCCGTCATAGTCGAGCCGTTCATAAGCTGAACGAAAGTAATTACAATGTCTGATGACTTTATAACGCTGTTTGCATTCATTGGAGGAGAGACTGTATTAATAAATTGATTTATGGGATCCGATTTCAGAGGAAGCGAACAGACGAATGTAATAATGAGGATTAAAATTAATATGGTTGGGTTTTTCATAAACGCTCCGTTATTTTTAAATTTAAAATTATATTAAAATTATGAGTTAAGGACTTATTGTCATTACTAAATTTGAAGAATTATTTTCCGCTATTACCGCGTCAGACAGATCTGACATAATACAATTTAAAATTATCCTGCCCAATGTTATCCTCATATATCATCGGCATATAAAGAAAAAATAATCTGTGACCATCGCTGTTATGCGGAATAACGGGTGTAGGATATCGTGTCGGATAAGTAAGCTGACTGATAGACTGAGTAGGATTGAAGATGTTTAAGCAAGCAAGCAAGCATTTCTGAAAGTAGTAACATGATTCTTCATAATTTCTCCTTTTGCTGTTTTTGAAATTTATGAATATAGATTTTTGAAAACAAGACTTATTTGTAAGCTGATAGAAAATACTATGTATATGACAAAAAATTTGGCTATCCCGTAAAGATTTGACATTCCCGCGAAAGCGGGAATCAGGTAGTGTATTAAAACAGAAATAATTTTAAATAAAATGTATAGAGTTTAATATGATACAAGGAAAAGAATAATAATTTAAAAATCCGGTTTTAGCATTTCGTTCGCTGAAATTGTAAATTTAGCAGTTCATTTTAAGTGTTAGATTCCCGCATTCAGGGAAGGACTGATAATAAAGAGTGTATAAAAAAATTATTTTTGTCGTGTACTAAGTAGAAAATTTAAGAACGCGTTACTATCAGTAGATCGGGAACGAGGAGTTAAAAGAGGGCATTCTTAACCGGGAGACTGGAAATGATGAGAATTTGAAAACTTAATTTATTTTAAAGATAATTTTACTTCACTATCGACAGATTTATTGTCTAAGGTAAGGTATGAGCCTGCGTTTTCTGAATATTTTGATTTGTAAACCGGAAACACTTTTTGCAAAAATGCATTATGCGGGATTTAAATTATGAATTACTTTTTCAATCTTAAAAAAGTATTTTCGTAATGTAAAAAAAAACTAAACTTATTTATCATGAAAAAAATATTAACGATAATTTTATTCTCTGCATTTGCGCTGACTGCATGCGGCAGCGATGAGAATAAAACGCTTACGGAAAAATCAGAAACCGAAAACACTGCGAATACGGAATCAGCTTCAAATCAAAATAAACCTGCCGATGATGATCCGCTTGCAATTAAAGGAGAAGTAATTGAATTGGACATTCCTACAGTTCAGTGCGGAACGTGCAAAAAGAATATAGAAAAAGCTCTGAATAAATTAGACGGCATTTATAAAGTCAACGTAAATATAAAATCAAAAAGATGTCTTGTTGATTTTGATAATACCAAAACAAATCTTTCGTCAATAGAAGGCGCTATAGTCTCAGCAGGTTATCAGGCAAATGACAAACCCGCTGATAAAGAGGCATATGATAAGCTGGACGATTGCTGTAAAATTGGCGGACACGATTAGAGTTATTACGATTTACAAATTACAATAATTGTTGTTGTCATACTCCGAGTGCACTATAAAATTTTATTCCCGCATGCTTCCTGCGGGAATCCAGTCATTAAACAATTTACAATAAAAAGTTAATGATCAGTAAATCATTTACACTTTCCTGCCCAATCTTTCGGCAGAAAACAGCACATCAAAGTTGTCCAAAATATTTCTAAATAAGAAAATTTTCGTCAAATTTATATTATTTTTGCAGATTTATATCAATCTGTTTAGAAGACCCGCCTTTGAAAATTGCCGAAAGAATTCATAAGCAATTGCGTCAATAAAATTTCCCTGTTTGAAAAATTTGCGAAGCAAATTTTGAGTTGGAAATTTTACAGCAATTGTGAGCCGAAGACGTCCCGAAGGGAAAATGAATTACGGCAATTTTTCATTAGCGGAGATTTTTCTTTGGTACTTTATTTTGATCTGTCAAAAGAAAGTATTATAAAAGCGATACAATTTTAATTTTAAAACTAAACGTTTTGGTCAGACGTGACGGCACATATAAAAAAATTTAATTTTTGGATTTCAATTCCGGCAAATACTTTTTAAATATATCACAAACCACTCTCAAAGAGTTTAAATAAGTCATAGAAATCAAATAAGATATTCTATATATTTGCTACATTATTTTTCAAATAATTATTAATGAAAAATTTCTTAATAGATTACAACCTCAAGGTACGCTTACCAATTCTTATCTTTGTCGTCTTAGCGGTTTTTGTCATTACTTATTATATGTCTTATGCTGAAAGAGTCGGCGTTGGATATATGCCGATACAGCCGATAAATTATTCGCACAAGCTTCATGCAGGCGATATGAAAATAGACTGCCGATACTGTCACAGCGATGTCGAGTCTTCCAGCAAAGCTAACGTTCCTTCCGTAAAGGTCTGTATGAATTGTCATACGATTGCAAAAATTGAAAGTCCGGAAATTAAAAAACTAAATGAGTATTACACAAAAGGAATTCCGATAGAATGGAACCGTGTCCATGAGCTTCCTGACTTTGCGTATTTTAATCACAGCGTGCATGTGAATAAAGGCATAGACTGTTCAAACTGTCACGGCGATGTTGCCAATATGGATGTAGTGGAGCAGGTAAAAGATTTTTCGATGAAAGCGTGTCTCGACTGTCACAGAAATCCCGAAACAAACATAAGAAATATAATTCCGGGCAAGGATAAAAATTTAATAAACAAAGGTCCGACTGACTGTTCGACCTGTCACAGATAATTAAATTTATTTAATGAAAAAAACTTTACCTGTTTACAACACAAACAACGGCTCCGGTACATCACCGGAAAAATTCAGCAGAAAAAAATTCTTCAAATTCACCGGACTTGCGGCTGCAGGCATGGCAGCTGTGTCTTTAATTCCGTTCGGTATATTCAGATCCAAATCAACCAAACCGGCTGCGAAAATTAACATAGAACCTAATCCTCACGCCGTCGGCAGAAAGTCCGGAAAATCTAACAAAGTATAATTGTGTCTTACAGTTTCACAAAGCACCTAAAAGAATCTAATAATATCTAAAAAAAGATTTATATAATGGATAAAAAATTTATTGATATAAGCGGGAAAATTCTTGAAGACGGAGATTCGCAGTCAGCCGAAAAAGTTTTGATACCGCCGTCCCAAACCGAAGAGCCGCAGGAATTAAATTACTGGAGGAGTTTCAGGGAACTGTATAACGACCCTTCTTTCAGGAAGGAAAAGAATTCAGAGTTTACTCCCGCGCAGCTTGAAAAGCCTGACATCAGCACTTTCTCAAAAGTATCGAGAAGGAAATTCCTAGCATTGATGAGCGCATCTGCTGCAGTTGCAGCAGCGGGCTGTTCCAATTACAGGGAGAAAGGAGTGATTATTCCTTACAACAAAAAACCTGAATCTGTAACAATCGGAAATCCGACTTATTACGCTTCGACCTGCACAGGATGTTCATCCGCATGCGGCGTGCTGATAAAGACTATGGAAGGAAGACCGATAAAAGTGGACGGCAATCCTGATCATCCGGTCAGCAAAGGAAAGATATGCGCCATCGGACAGGCGAGCGTTATGAATCTTTATGATCCCGAAAGACTGAAAAATCCGGTAGAGAGAATTAACAGGGTAAGCCCTAATGATATTCAGTGGAAAGATGCGGATACTAAGATCATTGCAGAACTGAAAAGCGCGGCATCTTCAGGTAAAGAAATTGCAGTAATTACTCATACAATAAATTCACCTTCGCTTAAAAAATTATTAGATGAGTTTGTAAAAACATATCCTACCTCTAAAATATATTCATATGAATTATTTGACGAGTCTCCGAGAAACAGCGCATGGGAAAAATCTTACGGCTCAAAAAAATTCCCTCTTATAAGCTGGGATAAGGCGAACATAATACTTTCACTCGAATCCGACTTCCTCGGAAATGACGGAAACAAAGTAGAGACATCGAGACTGTTTGCCCAAAGACGGGATGCGGAAAACTCAAAGGAATTTAACAGATTATATGCGGTCGAAGGAAACACTTCTATCACAGGACTTAACGCTGATTACAGGTTAATACTAAAGACGGACGTTATCGAAGAGTTTGTAATGTGTCTTTTGAATGAACTGGTTTCCAAAGAAAAAATTTCATCATATTCATCCGACAGCGGCATCACTTCAAAACTGCAGCAGTATGACCTGAATTCTTTTGCAGCGAAATATAATATGCCGGCAAATGTAATCTCACATCTCGTATCGGATCTTAAGAAAAATCAGGGAGCTTCATTTGTATCAGCGGGTTCTATGCTTCCCGAGTCCGTGCATATTGCTGTGAATCTTCTGAATGAAGTACTCGGCAATTCCGCATTATATATAAAAGACGTATCGTCTGTTACACTTATGCCTCTCAGCACAACTGCGGAACTGGAGAATCTTGTTTCAAATTTGAATTCAGGAAAAACGGATGTTGTAATTCACTATGATACAAATCCTGTTTACCATTTCCCGGCAGATCTCGGATACACTGACGCCGTGAAAAAAGCTAAGACAATTATTTCATTAGCGGAATCCATAAATGAATCTACGGAGACGGGAAGTTTTGTGCTTCCTGTAAATTCAATGTTTGAATCTTGGGGCGATTATCAGACCCGGAATAATTTTTACAGTCTTCAGCAGCCGGTCATTTCTCCGATTTATAATACCAGACAAAAGGAAGATATACTGCTGACCTGGATCGGCGGAACGCCTGAATCATTCAACAATGATAATTATCACAAGTATGTAATGGATAACTGGAAAACGAATGTGCTTTCTTCCGCCGGTACGGATAATGATTTTTCAAGAGCATGGTATGCGGGACTTAATGACGGAGTGGTAAAAGTTTCTGGCGGCGGCAGACAAAGTGCAGCAGCAGAAAATAAAGTCGCCGGAAGTACAGATACTACTAAAACAAATATAACAACTCCGCTAACAATTGCATCATCTGTTTTCAATCCTTCGGCATTTGTATCTAATACATTTCAGATGACAGCCGGCGAAGGTTATTCACTTTTGTTATTAAAGAGCGGATCTCTCGGCGACGGAAGATTTGCAAATAACGGCTGGCTGCAGGAACTTCCGAAACCAATTTCAAGAACAGTATGGGATAACTTTGCGGCAATATCCGTGCAGACAGCAGTGGCACTGGGACTTGAATCCAATGATAACGTCAGCATTACGACTTCAGGAGGCAAGATTGAAATTCCGGTATTCGTTCAGCCGGGAATGGCTGAAGGAGTTATTGCAATTGAGCTGGGTTACGGCAGAAAAATCTGCGGTACTGTAGGTGCAGATGTCGGATTCAATGCAAACGTCCTGATGTCAAAAAATCCTGAATTGAGTAAATGGTTTTATAATGATGCTAAGATAGAAAAATCTTCAGGAATCTATGAGATCGCATGTATTCAGGATCAGTATCCTATGGAAGAGCCGCTTTATAAGGACATTCAGTACAGAAGAGAGATCATACAGGAAGGAACTTATCTGCAGTTTAAAGAGAATCCGGATTTTATGTATGACAGGAGGACGAAATATTCTGAAGAAGAAACCGAGAAGCTGAAAGTAGGGAGCATTAACGAGCAGTATAAACATACCGGCACAAAATGGGGAATGGTCATTGATCTGAACAAGTGTACAGGTTGCAATGAATGCGTTGCGGCATGCAATGTCGAAAACAATATTCCGGTAGTCGGTAAGGATCAGGCGAATAAGAGAAGGGCAATGCAGTGGATAAGAATTGACAGATATTATTCCGGTACGCCGGAAAAGCCGAATGCGAGCTTTCAGCCGATGCTTTGTCAGCACTGCGATTTCGCACCGTGTGAAAATGTTTGTCCGGTTGCGGCGACCACTCACAGCGCGGACGGGATAAACGGAATGGCTTATAACAGATGCGTTGGTACGAGATACTGTTCGAATAACTGTCCTTACAAAGTAAGAAGGTTCAATTACTTTAATTTCCGTGATCACTTCCGTGACGGAATTCAGGAAGAAGAATCATTCACATTAATGATGAATCCTGATGTAACAGTGAGATCAAGAGGCGTGATGGAAAAATGTACTTTTTGTCTGCAGAGGATTATGGAAGAGAGACAGGCAGCAATACAGGAAAACAGGATGGTAAAGGGATCAAACGTGAAGACAGCCTGTCAGGAAGCGTGTAATACGGACGCGATTTATTTTGGAGATCAGAACGATAAGGAATCGGATATTTACAGACTTAATAAAAGCAAACTGGCTTACACTGTGCTTGATGTAATCAAGGTAAAGCCGAATGTTACGTATCTCGCAAAGCTTAGAAATGTATATGAGACGGAAACAAAACCGTCGGGTCATTAATATTCAATATATGCAATGAATATTTTTGATGCAGGGAGTTCCGAGACTTATCAAAATGACATTGGGATTGAAGACAGCGCAAAGATCATCCCCGAAAACAGTGCAGTCGTGATCCTGCCTGATGATTATAAACTTCATCTCAGAGGAAATATGATTTCTCTGATTATGAAGCCGGGATCGAGGATGATATTCGGCGAGAACTCCGGGATAGTCTGCGACAGCGGAGGGAAGGTGGTTGCGAATAATGCGGTCTTTACTTCCGCCGACTCAACAAAAATATGGAACGGCATTTCTTTAAAGCATCGCTCGCAGGATACGATAAAAAGCTGCATTATTAAAAACGCGGACTTCGGCATAAATATTATGAATAAAAATGACGATGAAGAGACGGAGATTCCTTATTCGGCTGAAATCTCCGTTTGCTCGTTTTCCGCCGTTGTTGGTCTTAGAGAGCGCAGCGAGCGTGACCGGCAATGAAGAGAAACAGAACTTTGGGAGTAATTATGATCACAAAAAATATAATTGACATTACCGGCAGAGAGATAAAGACATTAGTAAACGAATTCAGAAACGTCGGCGGTCATGAAGCTAAATTCGACGGCAGCGGGTTGTCAAGCGGAGTATATTATTACAGACTGAAAGCAGATAATTTTTCAAAAGTAAAAAAAATGATTTTAATAAAGTGAAAGAAGTAAAAATAATATTGTTTTTTTTAAGTGTGATGTTTTTGACGGCGGAGTCAATGAGTGCGCAGATTGTGACTTGGCAGAAAATTTTAGATAATAATTACGGGAGATTTGCAAGAGCTTATCAACTATACGATAATAATTTTATTGCTGTCGGCAGTGATATAAGAGGCGTAGGTTATAAAATATATCTTGCAAAGTATTCATTTAGCGGCGACTCATTATGGACTCAAATCATTGGAAATAATAATTTTAGTTACGATGGGAATTGGGTAATAAATGATAATAAAAAGGGATTCATTATATGCGGATCAACAAACAAAGGTAATTTAGGAGACGGTTATCTTCTAAATACAGATTCCATAGGAAATGTCATTTGGAGCAGATCATTTAATGCTTTAGGATTAGACCAGTCAAGATGTGTTAAGCAAGCTCCGGATAATGGATATATAGTCTTAAACAGAACAGTCGGGAGCTTCAATAATATTATGCTGATCAAGACAAATGAAAACGGCGATGTTCAGTGGCAAAAAATATACCATGCCAATAATAATCAATTTGGTCAAGAAGTTATTGCACTTGAAGATTCATATGTTATCATAGGAGCAGCTTATTCTGATGTATATTTGCTTAAAGTCAATTTGAATGGCGATACTTTATGGAGCAAGAGGTACGGATCAATTTATTCAGAATACGGATTCTCGATACAACTGTCAAATGATAATGGGTTTATTATTGGAGGTGTTGCATCTAACTCCTCCAACATGACAAATTCGTTAATTGTCAAAACAGATTCACTGGGAAATATGCAATGGCAGAGATCATATACTGCCATTTATAATGAATTACTTTATTCTGCAAGAAATCTCCCTGGAATTGGATATATATTTTGCGGAACGACGGACTCTGTTCAGGGTAGTCTGGAAAGAGGTTTTATCAGAATTATTGATTTTAATGGAAATGTAATGCATGAAAAATTTTACAGAGCTCTTAATTATTTTACAGAAATTAAATCTGTAGAATCAACAAATGATAACGGCTTTATTTTAAGCGGCGTAACTCAAAATCAATCCGGCGGCCAGCCTAAAATGTATTTAGCAAAAACTGATTCACTTGGAAATATTCATCCGGTCGGTATTTCAAATCTCGGTTCTGAAATCCCGACACAGTTTTATTTATATCAGAACTACCCAAATCCATTTAACTCATCAACTGTTATTGAGTTTGATGTAAGTAATAATTTTTTTGTAACCCTATCAATATATGATATAAAGGGTAAATTAATCTCAAAACTTATAGAAAAAAAATTATCCGCAGGAAAATACAAAATAAATTATACTATATCAGAATATAATTTATCTTCCGGCTTATATTTTTATAGATTAGATATTGGCGAAAAAATTTTTACTCGACGAATGATATATCTAAAATAATTTCCGCCGTTGTTGGTCTTAGAGAGCGCAGCGAGCGTGACCGGCAATGAAGAGAAACAGAACTTTGGGAGTAATTATGATCACAAAAAATATAATTGACATTACCGGCAGTGAGATAAAGACATTAGTAAACGAATTCAGAAACGCCGGCGGTCATGAAGCTGAATTCAACGGCGCAGATCTTTCGAGCGGGGTTTATTATTACAAAATGGAAACGGGCAATTTTTCCGAAATAAAAAAAATGATATTAATAAAGTAATATGCGAAATAGATATTCATGTAAAAATTTTCATAACTAATATTTATAAAAGTATATTTAAAAAAATTGAAAACATTTAAAAACAGGAGCGGCAATGAGTCTTGACGCTACATACACAAAAGAAATTCCGTTAGTAGAAGGCGGGGTTTCGTTTAAGGATATTGACCGGGTCATTATCGAACCCACAAATACCAAACCGACGAAAGGATGGTGGATAGCGTTTCTTATGTCCTTTGCCGCACTTATGATCGGAGCGGTATCATTAGTTCTGACAATTTATTACGGTATAGGAATGTGGGGAAATAATCAGCCGGTCGGCTGGGCGTTCGGAATTATCAACTTTGTATTCTGGATCGGTATCGGCCACGCGGGAACACTGATCTCTGCTATACTATATCTTTTCAGGCAGAAGTGGAGAACGGGAATTGCGAGATTCGCGGAAGCTATGACAATTTTCGCAGTAATGACAGCCGGAATTTTTCCGATCATTCATACAGGAAGACCATGGCTTGCAGGTTATTTATTGCCTCTCCCAAACATGAACGGTGTCTGGGTGAATTTTTATTCACCGCTGCTTTGGGACGTATTCGCAGTATCGACATACTTCACGATCTCATTTTTATTCTGGGGTATCGGACTTATTCCTGATCTTGCAACAATGAGAGACAGGACCACCAGTAAGATAAAAAAGACGATCTATTCCGTGCTTAGTCTCGGCTGGACGAATTCAAACAGGAACTGGAGTAATTACGAAAGAGCTTATCTGATACTTGCGGGAATTTCTACGCCGCTTGTGCTTTCGGTACACTCAATTGTTAGTTTTGACTTTGCCGTGTCAGTCATACCGGGATGGCATACGACAATATTCCCGCCGTACTTTGTAGCCGGCGCTATATTTTCCGGATTCGGTATGGTATCGACAATTCTGATTATTGTAAGGAAAGTATTTAACCTTCAGCACATCATCACCATTAATCATCTTGAGACAATGAATAAAATTTTACTCGCAACGGGAATGATGGTCGGTTACGCTTACGGAATGGAATTTTTTATAGCGTGGTACAGCGGAAATACATTTGAGCAATTTGTATTTATTAACAGAGCGTTCGGACCTTATGCATGGTCTTACTGGATAATGATTTCATGCAATGTGATATTCCCTCAGTTATTCTGGTTTAAAAAGATCAGGAGGTCGATACCCGTTACTATGGTTCTGGTGCTTCTTGTAAATGTCGGAATGTGGTTTGAAAGATTTGTAATTATTGTAACTTCACTGCACAGGGATTTTCTTCCGTCGAGCTGGGCGATGTTCACGCCGACGCTGACTGATATGGGACTTCTTGTTGGAAGTTTCGGATTTTTCTTCACATTTTTATTACTGTTCTTAAAGACGTTACCATTAGTTTCAATTTCAGAAGTTAAAGCTGTTATGGAAGGCGCGCAGCCGACAGTGCATCCGCATCCTCACAGTAACGGAAAACAAAATTCACATTAAAATAAAATGATAAAGAATCTAATAAATAAAATTAAGGAATTTGATACAGCCGAAGACAATGAGCAGAGAAGCAGCAAGCTCTACGGTAAAGCGGCTTTGTATAATACTCCGAATGATATTACCGAAGCGGCAGCGGCAGTAGCCGGCAGAGGTTATAAAAAGTTTGATGTCTATACGCCTTATCCCCTTCACGGAATGGATACTGCAATGGGAATGGGCGCACCGAAGATAGGATATGTCTCATTCATATTCGGTATTACCGGAACTTCACTGGCGCTGCTGATGATGATCTGGATGTCAACAATAGATTATCCGAATATTATCGGAGGGAAGCCTTTCTTCGGACTGCCGGCGGGAATCCCGATTACGTTTGAATCTACAGTTCTTCTCTGCGGTATCGCAACCGTGCTCGGACTGCTGATACTATTCAGTAAAATGCCTAAGCTCAACAGTCCGCTGAATGACACTGACTTTATGAAAAATGTTTCCTCTGATAAATTCGGATTAGTGATTGAAGCTGATGATGAAAAATATATAGAGAGCGAAGTTTTAAAATTATTTGCGGATACTAAAGCTTATGAAGTGCAGGATATATATTTCAGGGAAAGCAATCTTACAACCAAGACTCCGCTGTTTGACATAAAGTTTACAGGCGCGATCATAGGAACGGCAATACTTACGGCAGTTGTAAGTTACTTCACATTAAATTATGTATTGTATGACGTGGTGCCGTTTGACTGGATGAGACAGCAGGGCAGGATTGATTCACAGAGCGAAAGTAATTTTTTTGCAAATAAATCAGGAATGCGCGAGCCGGTAACCGGAACTGTGGCGAGAGGATTTATGCCTTATGAATACGCCGGCATGCCGGATTCAGTGGTAAAGCTTCTGGCAAATCCCGTGCCTGTAACAAAAGAATCACTTGAGCGCGGGCAGGACAGATATAATATATATTGCAGTCCGTGTCACGGTTATTTCGGCGACGGCGACGGAAGACTTAGAGATCAGTTCCCGAAACCGCCGAGTCTTCATACTGAGAAATCAAAGAACTGGAAAGACGGAAATTTCTTTCACGTCATGACAAACGGGCAGAATGTAATGCCGAGTTATGCCGAACAGGTGTCTAAAGAAGACAGATGGGCGATAGTAAATTATATCAGAGCGCTGCAAAGAGCAAAAGATGCGGGCGAAGATGATCTTGAAAAAGCGAAGTAGTTTTTATAACGGTGCGTTTTTATTGTAAATGACTTTATAAATTAAGTGAGAGATTCTCTCCGCTACTGTAAAAAAATGTACGCTTAAAAATAATTATTCGACCGTGAACTCCGGAGATGAATTATTCAGTGGAGTTTGACAGCAGCGGGCTTGACCAACAACATACGGGAAAAAGACTTTAACAGCAGTTAGTTGTTGGTGACCAAAAAGTTTGTTTAAGTTGAGAAGTGAATCATAAATTTATGGAATAAACTTTTTGGAACATCAACTACGGCGAAAAAATACTTATAATGTTATTCCTCAAGATTCCGGAGTAGTCTGTGGTTTAGAAAACCATAAATTTAGTGATAATCGAAGCGGAGTCCTTACACTAAATCTTACAATCGATAAGAATATTCCGCCGTTGTTGGTCTTAGAGAGCGCAGCGAGCGTGACCAACAACGAAGAGAAACAGAACTTTGGGAGTAATTATGATCACAAAAAATATAATTGACATTACGGGCAGAGAGATAAAGACATTGTTAAATGAATTCAGAAACGCCGGTGGTCATGAAGCTGAATTCGACGGCAGCGGACTTTCGAGCGGGGTGTATTATTACAGAATCGATATTGACGATGAGCAAAAAAAGATTAATTTTGAAATAAAAAAAATGATATTAATTAAGTAAATTATACACATTTAAATTAATGGACTACACTAAAAAACCTTTACCGCCTATTGTCGGTAAGATCGGATTCGGACTTCTCGGTGTCGGACTTTTGCTGATGATACTGGCATTTGTTGTCGATACTAAGCGGGCTTATTTTGATTATCTGTGGATGTATATGTTTTTAGTCAGCATCGGTGCAGGTTCTCTGGCTCTCGTAGCTTTGGAATATCTCGTCGGAGCTACCTGGAGCACTCCGTTCAGAAGAATATCGGAATTTCTCGCATCGCTCATACCTCTGCTTGTCATTCTTGTTATTCCGCTCATATTCGGAATGCATGACCTGTTCCACTGGACGCACGAATCAACTCTTGCAAGCGATCCGCTGCTTCAGGCGAAAGAGCCGTATTTAAATGTTCAGTTCTTTTTAATAAGGACTGCAATTGTACTTTTCATCTGGGTTTTATTTTATTTTCTTTTTACCAGAAATTCCATGAAGCAGGACATTTCAGGTGATCCGCTTCTTACAAAACAAAGCATAAAATATTCCGCAGTGTTTGCAATACTTTTTATTTTCAGTATCACTGTGATTGCAATAGACTGGATGATGTCATTAGAATATCACTGGTTCTCAACAATGTTCGGGGTTTATTATTTCGCGGGAACCATCGTCGCTGCTTTTGCCGCCGCTACTTTCTGTTCCGTCATGCTGAATGAAAACGGATATCTTGTAAGTAAAATAAAAAACAATAATTATTACAGCTTTGCGACTCTGCTTTTTGGCTTCAATGTTTTCTGGGCTTACATTGGATTTTCACAGTATATGCTTATCTGGTATGCGGATATACCTGAGGAGACATTCTGGGTAATGATGAGAATGAAGGGAAGCTGGTCTTATTTTTCAATAGGTCTGATCTTTTTACACTTTGTAATTCCGTTCCTTGCTCTGCTGCCGAGGAGTTCAAAAGTAAAGCCGAAATTACTTGTAGTAATGTCAGTTTGGCTTTTACTTGCGCACGCTTATGATCTTTACTGGATTATAATGCCGAGTTACTTTACAAAAGGATTTGTATTCGGATGGAGCGAACTCGGATTTCTGATGTTTGCATTCGGGCTGATCATAACTGTTTTCAAAATAAGAGCTGCAAAAACAAATCTCGTCCCGGTCAGGGATCCGAAACTTGAAGCAGGGCTTAATTTTCATTTAAATTAATTTTATAATATTTAATTCAGATGTCTCATCATAAAAGCAAGTTTAACATTTACAATATCTTCAGGGATCTGGGAAAATTTTACGGCGTGCTTTATATGCTGCTGCTTGGATTTCTTATCCTTCTCGGCGCGAAGTATGTAAGCACACTTGATTACAATAAACTATTCACATCACCGGGAGTTTTATCGGCTGACACTAATATGAGAGTTGATCTTCCCGTGAAGAAGGGGACAATGACGCCGCCTGTGGATGTGATAATTTACAGCACTCCATCGCCTGATCTTGTTTCCAAAGGAAAGGATATATACAATACAAGCTGCGCAAGCTGTCACGGTGAAACCGGTGCGGGCAACGGACCGGCAGGCGCTTCGCTTAATCCGCCGCCGAGAAATTTCGTTGACCTGAAAGCACAGGTATGGAAAAATCCGCAGACTGTTTCCGGAATGTATATTACTCTTCAGGAAGGAATTCCTAATACCGGAATGGCAAGCTTCAGCACGCTTTCGCCTGAAGACAGATTTGCAGTGATACAATATGTAAGAAATTTCAACCCGCTTTATCCGAAAGATACGCCTGAAGAGCTGACTCAGCTTGATCAGAAATACAGTCTTGCAACCGGTGTAAAGGCAGCAAATCAGATACCGGTTCAGCTTGCAATGGACCTGATGGTGCTTGGTAATGACACTCTGAAAAATGACCTGGAAAATATATTGTCAAAAATAAAAAGCGAAAAGTCCGATACAGGCGCAGCGATATATAAGGAAATAGTTACCGATGAAAATAAAGCTCTCAATTCACTCGCATCAAATATGAAGTGGACTGAAAGCAGCGCGGAATTTTTAAATTTTTTAAAAACAGATCCTCTGGACAAAGGATTCAAAGCAGGAGTATTCCGGCTTTCACAGTCAGATGCTGAAAAGACATGGCAGTATCTGAAGAATCTTTTTGCAGCCAACAGGGTCTGAAAAATATTTAAGTTTTATGAAAAAAATATTTTTTAGATTAATATTTATAAGCCTCATTTTTTCTCTTACATCATTTAATATTTATGCGGAGGAAAATGAAATACCTAAAGAAGACATAGGCATATATGAAAAGCTCGGAGATTTTATCCCGGATGATGTAATGCTTAATGACGAAAACGGAAACCCGGTAAATCTAAAGGGTCTTGTAAAGAGACCGACTGTATTCTCGTTTGTATATTTCAGATGTCCCGGAGTATGCACACCTCTGCTTAACGGACTTACAAAAGTTATTGACAAAGCAGACATTGAGCCGGGAATTGATTACGACATATTTACAATAAGCTTTGATTATACTGAGGATCACGTTCTTGCATCAGGAAAAAAGGAAACATATTTGAGTACGCTTGACAGAAATATTTCTCCCGAGTCGTGGAGATTTTTCAGCGGCGACAGTCTAAATATAAGAAAGATCACTGATGCTGCAGGATTTAAATTCGCAAGACAAGGTAATGATTTTATTCACGGAGCCACGCTGATAATGATCTCGCCCGAAGGAAAAGTAATTAGATATTTATACGGCACTGATTATCTGCCTTTCGATCTGAAGATGGCTGTAACAGAAGCGTCAGAAGGAAGATCTGTTCCGACGATCACAAAAATTGTCAAGATGTGTTTCAGTTACGATCCGGCAGGAAGAAAGTATGTACTTAATGTAACAAGAATTGCAGGTGTCGGGATGTTAATCCTGCTCGGATTATTTGTCGGTTATCTTACTTTAAAAAAGAAAAAAACAAATTTAAATAATACTTAATTAATTTATGGCTAACGGAACTATAGCTGTTCCTCACAAAGCAGCGGAGCCCGATTTTTATCATGTCAGGACAAAGCATACTGGAATTTGGGCATGGCTTCTCACGACTGATCATAAGCGGATAGGACTGATGTATCTTTCCGCGATGACTTTCTTTTTTCTCTCGGCGATGACTCTCGGCGTTCTTATGAGACTTGAAATGCTTACACCCGGCGAGACTATCATGAGCGCCCAGACTTATAATTCATTCTTCACTCTTCACGGAGTGATAATGATATTCCTTTTTATAATACCCGGCGTACCGGCAGTATTCGGAAATTTTATATTACCGATACAGCTCGGCGCAAAGGATGTGCAGTTTCCGAAACTGAATCTGCTGTCCTGGTATCTTTATATGATCGGAGGAATACTGGCATTGTTTTCTCTATTCATAGGAACGGGAATAGCAGATACGGGCTGGACATTTTACGCGCCTTACAGTATCAGGACTACGACGAATGTTTCCATTTCAGTATTCGCAGCATTTATACTGGGGTTCTCTTCAATATTAACCGGACTTAATTTTCTTACAACTATACACCGGCTCAGATGCCCTGGCATGACATGGTTCAGAATGCCTTTGTTCGTTTGGTCTATCTACGCAACATCATGGATACAGGTGCTTGCAACTCCTGTTATAGGAATTACACTTTTGCTTGTTATACTCGAAAGAGCTTTCGGTATCGGAGTATTTGATCCGACGCTCGGAGGCGATCCGCTTTTGTTTCAGCATCTCTTCTGGATATACTCGCATCCGGCTGTTTATATTATGATACTTCCGGCGATGGGCGTGGTCTCGGAGATCATTCCGACATTTTCCAAAAAGCCGATATTCGGATATGTTCCGATAGCGATTTCAAGTTTAGGAATAGCTCTCGTTGGATATTTAGTCTGGGGACATCATATGTTTTCAAGCGGTATCAGCGACACGTCAAGAGTAATATTTTCACTGCTGACATTTATAGTAGCTCTGCCTTCGGGTATTAAAGTATTTAACTGGGTTGCGACATTGTATAAAGGTTCTATAGAAGTTACAGCGCCGATGCTCTTCACGCTTCTGTTTATTTTTATATTTTCAATCGGAGGACTGACAGGACTTACACTGGGAGCGCTGAATACAGACCTTCACCTAACTGATACATATTATGTAGTTGCTCATTTCCATTATGTAATGTTCGGAGGAATGGGTTTGATATTTTTTGCGTCAATGCATTACTGGTTTCCGAAGATGTATGGAAAGATGTACAACGAAAAAGTCGCTAAAGTATCGGCTTACTGGATTGCTGTCGGATTTAATACTTTATATTTCCCAATGTTTATAATGGGATATCTGGGAATGCCGAGAAGGTATTATGATTATCTTCCGGAATATCAGATCTGGCATGTAATATCAACAGTCGGATCATGGATACTTGTATCAGGTATTTTAATAATGGTATTTAATCTTGTAAAAGGAATCAGAAGCGGCAAGCCGACTACTGCCAATCCATGGGGCGGCACGACATTGGAGTGGACAGTACCTTCTCCGCCTCCATTGGAAAATTTTGATGTAATACCTACGGTCACAACCGGTCCGTATGACCATACGCAAATGCAGAAACAGTTAAGAGAACAATATAAACAACAGCAGAAAGCAGAGGAGGAAAAAAATTGAGTCAGAATATTGACACTTCTCAGCAGGAGATCCACGAAGTTCACATTCACCGTGATGACTTCGGCTCGAAAATGGGAATGTGGTTATTTCTATTTACGGAGGTCCTGCTCTTCGGGGGAATGTTCATTCTTTATGCAAGTTACAGGTTCATTTATCCGAATGAATTTGTATTGGCCGCTAGCGAACTAGATATGCTGATGGGCGCTGTAAACACCGTTATCCTTCTTACAAGCAGCTTAACGGTGGTGCTCGGAATTGTAGCTCTGCAGAAAAACAATAAAAAGCTGTGTATGTTTTTTATGTGGGTAACTGTAGTCTGCGGTCTTCTCTTTCTTGTAAATAAATATTTCGAATGGGGCGCAAAGTTTCATCACGGTATATATCCGAAAGGTCCCGCGCTTCAGGATATGTCTGAGGGCGAAGTAATGTATTTCGGTTTGTATTATGTTATGACCGGACTTCACGGACTGCATATTGTAGTTGGGCTTGCATTCATTGGATTTGTAATGTGGCAGATAAAAAAGGATATTCTTACATCCACAAATTTTCAGAGGCTTGAAAATGCCGGACTTTACTGGCACCTTGTTGATATAATCTGGATATTCCTGTTCCCTTTATTTTATTTAATTCACTAAAGAAAAATTTTTAATAAAAATATAAAATGGATAATCACAATTCGGGACATTCAGAACATTCGGAACACAATGACGGTCATATAGCCGAAGCTCATCATCCGAGTTACGGAATAAACGTTCTTGTCTGGATCGGACTGATAGCGCTGACCTCTATTACAGTTTCTGTATCCGGGATAAATCTTGGAAGTCTGGCTCTTACTGTAGCTCTGATAATAGCCACTGTTAAGACTATGTTCGTTATAAATTTCTTCATGCATCTGAAGTTTGACAATAAAGTTTTTAAAATATTTGTCGGAGTCTGCATGCTGATATTTATAGTAGTTTTAGTTCTTACGTTTTTTGATCTTACATTCAGATATGAATAAAAAAGAAAAATAAGTATTGACATTAATTCAGATAAAAAAGTTAATAACAGATTTTAAATCATGAGACCAAGTATAATAAATGAAGTTGATCTTACCTTTTGGATAATCAACGGTATATCAATTTTGCTCCTTCTGCTGATCACAGTAGCTATGCTTTATTTTGTATTTAAATACAGCAAAAAAAGAAATCCTGTTCCTGAGAATATTGAAGGCAATACTACTATAGAAGTGATATGGACAGTGGTGCCGATAATACTTGTACTGTATATGTTTTATATCAGCTGGGGGGGATTTATAAATATGCGCGACGTTCCAAAGGACGCAATGGTTGTCAAAGTAACAGGCCAGATGTGGAAATGGACATTTGAATATGATAATCAGAAAAAATCCGATACATTAAATCTTCCTCACAATAAAAATGTAAAGTTCGAAATATTTTCTCAGGACGTGCTGCATAGTTTTTATCTGCCTCATTTCAGGGTAAAGGAAGACGCAGTTCCCGGCGCTCAGAATTATTTCTGGATAAGGACAGCAGAGCTCGGTACTTTTTACGCTGCCTGCGCTGAATACTGCGGACTGAATCATTCATTTATGTATGCGCCTGTTAATGTTATTCCGGAAGATCAGTATGAGATATGGAAAAATTCCGTGCCGGCTGACACGACAAAAAAGGACAGCGCAACTGTAACTCCTGTTACATCCGCTGATACTACTGCCGGGATAAAATCCGACTCACTGAATTCCGGCGCAATAAAAGATTCTCTTAAAAATGAAACCCCGGCTTCTGATATTAAAAAAACAGATACTCTAAAATAATATATTACAGATTATTCATACTTCAGATACATATAAAAAGAATTTAAGCATAACTGAGGAAATAATTTTCCGCTTAAAAGTTATTCCTGAAATTACAAAATTAAAAATTACCGTACTCGTTGCATTTACTACAACGCTTGGTTATATACTTGCGTTAAAAGATCTCAGTCTGTTCTCTATTTATCCGGTTGTAGGAATCTTTCTGCTCGCATGCGGAGCCGCTGCCATGAATCATTATCAGGAAAGAGGCACCGATATTCTGATGGACAGAACAAAAGGAAGACCTATCCCTTCAGGTCTGGTTACGCCGGCATTTGTTGTAACCGTATCGGTATTTTTTCTGATTGCGGGATCAGCAGTTCTGTTTCTGAAGACAAATCTTCTGACTCTATATATAGGATTGTTTACGTTCATTTGGTACAATGCGGTTTACACTCCGCTGAAGAAAGTTATGGCGCTTGCAATAATTCCGGGTTCGCTGGTCGGTGCGCTGCCGCCTTTGGCCGGATGGACAGCCGCCGGAGGTTCGCTTGCTGATGATAAAATACTGTTGATAGCCGCTTACTTTTTCATCTGGCAGATCCCGCACTTCTGGATCCTGCTTTTGGTTTACGGCAAGGATTATGATAAGGGGGGATTTCCGACTCTTACAAATATATTGTCGGAGACGCAGCTGATCAGAATTACTTTTACGTGGATACTTCTTACCATTGCGGTAGCGCTGAGCATAAATTTTTTCGGCATTTTGAATTATTATATTTCAAATGCTCTGCTGACAATACTTTGCTTCTGGATATTCACAATGTCATTGAAATTTTTAAACAGGACAGGTGACAAAAAAAGCTTTAAGAATATGTTTATAAATATTAACATATTTACTTTACTGATAATAACGATATTGTCAGTTGATAAACTTATTAAATTAATCTCGGAATAAAAACTTTTTAATATAATCATTAAATTCACAAATGGATTTTTTAGATAACTTGGTAATTCCCGCTACGGCTCAGCATCTCTCGCTGCTGAAGATAATTCTTGTAATGTCGCTGCTTATATTCATTCCTTTTTTCGGAATGCTTATCGGCGGAACGGCTTTCTCGGTAATTTTCAATGCTTACGGCAGAAAGAAAAAAAACAAACTGTTCATCAGGTTTGCGAAAGATGTAATTGATAAACTTGCCATCAACAGATTTGTCGGAGTAGGTCTGGGAATCATTCCGCTGCTTTCGATCACTTTCTGTTATGCTCAGTTACTGTTTGAAGTAAAAGTGATCAGCGTCAGTTTATTATTTGTCGCTACTCTTTTTCTTGCGCTTGCCGTAAATTTTATTTACAGCTATCAGAGCACTTTTCAGATTGAATCCCTCATTGAAACATTCAAAGGAATTACCGGACTTGATAAGCATGAGCTTGACAAACAGCTTCCTGAGGAAGTTACTGATTACGAGTTTGACATTATGAATACGAATTCAAATTCAGGATTATACGGGTTTGTATTATTAATAATTACCGCGCTGTTTTTTACCGGAGGCATAACGATAGCGCAGTTCTCCGAGAAGTATCAGGATTATCAAAACATTGCGCAGATGTTTTTGTCCGGAGCGACTTTTGTAAATTTTCTTTTCATCCTTGTCTTATCGGCGGCAGTTACAGGCAGCGCGATACTTTTCTTTTTCTTCAGCTGGCAGGGAGGTATGCACGATATGGATAAAGAGTATTCTAATTTTGTAAAAAAAATCGCCGGCAATATGGCGTTTACCGGCGCGGCGCTTACACCGGTAGTGTTGTTTTTCAGTTTTTATATGACTCCGAACTCCGCGCTGTCAGGCTCGGTATTTGTCTATACGGGACTTGCATTTGTTTCTCTTCTGATGCTGTGTAATTTCCTTTATGCCGTAATTAAGAATTCAGATATGAAGTACATTGGCGCGGCGTTTTACTTTGTGATATTATCATGCGGATTTATAATAATGAAAAATCAGACAGCATTCGGAACAGCGAATTACAAGCATCTTGAAATAATAAGTCTCAAAGCTGAGGAGCTTCATAAACAAAAGAAATCGAAAACTATTAATACAGAGGGCGTTAACGGAGAGGAAATATTCACAAAGATCTGTTCGGCATGCCACAGCTTCGATACTAAACTTGTCGGTCCTCCTTATAATTTAACCGTTCCGAAATATAACGGCGATATAAAGAAACTTGCGGACTATATTTTAAATCCGACAAAGGTAAGCGCTGACTATCCGCCTATGCCGAATCCCGGTCTTAAGCCGAAAGAAGCAGCGGCAGTTTCTCAATATTTAATTGATAAAGTTTCCGGGGGAAAATAATCTGCAAACCTGGAATTTAAAAAGGCGGAGTCTGACTTCGCCTTTTTTGTTTAAAATCAGAGGTCCGCGTGCCTGATTGGTTTCCCGATGATTAAAGTTTCATATAAAAGATAAAATCATTTATATTTATTAAGGATAATTTTGCAGTAAAAATTAATTTTAAAATAATGTATAAAATTCAAATTGGTAGAATTTCTTCAAATCACTTTTAATGAAAACTAAATTTTATATAACCTTCATTACGTTTATCTTACTTGTAATGACTTTGTTATTTTACACATGTAACGATAATTTAATAGAACCTTCAAACAATTCCGAAAAAACAAAACATGGTCATGAACCTTCATGGTCTCCGGACGGAAACAGAATAGCTTATATTGGAGGAGCAACAGATAAAGAATATGGTCTCTACGATATTGATGTTGCGGCGAATGAGGATCCAAGAAAAATTGTTGTACCTGAGTTTGCATCTAATCCGGATTGGTCACCTGATGGGAAATGGATTGTTTACCCAAGAAACGGGGATATATGTAAAAAGAAAGCGGACGACGATTCCCCGGAGATTCAACTGACTTCAAACGCTGAAAATTTTTTCCCATCATGGAGCAAAGATGGTCAGTGGATAGCGTTTGATTCAAATGCGGACAGCCCTACCGGGCTGCGTTTTGTCTGGAAGATGCGAGCTGACGGATCGGATAAAAATAGAATTATTTATTCTCCGGAAGAAGGAGAGGTCCGCACACCTGATTGGTTTCCCGATGGAATCAGATTAGTTGTCGCGAGAAATCTGCGGGGTCCCCGCGAGATTGTAATAATTGACACATCCGGTAATTCGATAGCCCGATTAACCAACGATGGAATATCAGATAAATGTCCTAAAGTATCCATGGATGGACTAAGCATTGTATTTGAGAAAGAAGTAAACCTGGGACAAATTTTCAGAATCAATGCCGATGGAACTGAACTTATAAGGATAAGTGATAGCAACAGTACTGATCCGGATTGGTCTCCAAACGGAGAATGGATTACGTTTTCTTCATATTCCTCTAATAACTATTCCCCTAATTACATATTTATTATAGATCGAAATGGGTTTTCAAAAAGAAGGTTATAAAAATTTTTTAAAACTATTTATTTAATATGAAAACAAAAGCAATATGGAATGTACTGACAGGCTTGTATCTTCTCCTTTTACTCTTTTGTTATGATTTTTCATTTGCACTATCTTATCCTGAAAGAGAGATCATTGTATATATCTCGCCTGAGTTTATTGATTTTCCAGATAGCACGGATAACGGTTTTTCACTATCAAGCGCTGGGATTAATTCATCAGATTTGTATAATTTACTGGATACATCCGGAGTTGTGAGCATTTCCAGAACTTTTCCCTCGTATACTAAATCGGATACTATATTGACTAATACACTTGGAATAGATTTTAATGTTTCTTTACTCACTCGAATTTATACAATTTTACTTGATTCTTCTGATAGTATTGATGCATTGATAGATAAATTGTATGAGTTAAAGGATGAAGTAATTTTTGCTGAGCGAAATTATATTTCAATGTCCACAGGGAGTGATCCCGAGTTTAATAAGCAATGGTATTTAAAAAATACAGGTCAGGGAAATGGGACCCCAGGGCAAGATATTAAAATTGAGCCGGTTTGGGAAGTTGTAACTGGCGGCCCAAAGACGATAGGATTAATTGACGCAGGGGTTCAACTCGATCATCAAGATTTAGCCGGTAGAGTCTATGGCGATTCATATTCCTATCTGTATTGTAATGCTTCAAGTGGAAATGGAATTTCTGAATTATTATATTTGTAAACTTAACGAAAGGAAATTCCAAAATGAGTTCAAAAAAACGCTGGACATCAGAACAAAAAGTCATGATTCTCAGAGAACTGCTTGAGAATAATATACCTATCAGCCAGGTTGCTGAAAAATATCACGTGCATGTGAACGATATTTATAACTGGAAGAAGAAACTCTTTGAGAATGCATCTGCTATTTTTGAAACGAAACCCGGAGTATCTTCTACAGTTCATGAAAAGAAGATTGATAAGCTTGAAGCAAAGCTTAAACGGAAAGATGATGCAATCAGCTGGCTCGTTTCTGAGAACATTGAGTTAAAAAAAACATAGATGGGGAGATATGAATGCTCTGTGGGTGGAACCGGATATCAGAGATGAAATTGTCAGTTACTTTTTGAAAGTTAAAGCAAAAACTGATTTCACCATAAAAATGCTTTTAAAAATGATAAATATAAGTTCAAGTAAATATTATTCGTGGTCATCAAGGCAAGGAATGCCAAACTTTCATAACGGCAAAATTCCTAAAAGTAACCGGCTTCTTGATTGGGAAACAGAGGCAATTATTCACTATGCAAAAAATCATGCCGGAGAAGGCTACAGGCGGATGACTTATATGATGATGGATGAAGGTGTAGTAGCTGCAAGTCCTTCTGAGGTTTACAGAGTCCTTAAGGAAAATGATCTGCTTAACAAATGGAACATGACAAAAAAGTCATCTAAAGGAAATGGTTTTGAACAGCCTTATGGACCGCATCAGCATTGGCATGTAGATATAAAATATGTTAATTTCAAAGGAACATTTTTGTTTTTAATTTCAGTAATTGACGGTTACTCCAGATACATCGTTCATCATGAATTAAGACAGAACATGCAGGAATATGATGTGCAGCTGACGATCCAAAAAGCTATTGAAAAATTTCCGGGCAATAATACGAGAATAATTTCAGACAACGGATCACAGTTCATCAGTAAAGACTTTGCAATGTATATAAAGTTTGCAGGGCTTCAGCATGTCCGGACTTCAATTGCTTATCCGCCGGCAAATGGAAAGATAGAACGATTTCATAAAACGATTAATGAAGAGCATCTGAAAAAAGCTTCCATGATCAATCTTGAAGATGCAAGAAAACAGATAAAAGAGTATATTGAATTTTATAATACAAAAAGACTGCACAGTTCGTTATATTATCTGACACCGGATGACTATCTGAAAGGAACTGTAAAAGAAAAACTTGAGGTGAGAGAAAATAAATTAACTGAGGCAAGAAGTAACAGAATCAAGGCAAGGAGTTTAGTTATATGATCTAACTAAATCAAATTTTGAAAATTCCATTTTCCGGTGAACCAGTACAGTATCGCTTGATACATCCGCAGATGAAAGCTATGCAATAGATCTATATACAGATTTAATCGATTATCTTGAAGATAAAATAGAGTCAGAGCAATGTGGCGATGTTGATATGGCAATCGTAATCATTGCGATGTGCCATGCAAATATTGAGGAGTATACTTATTCAGAAAACAGCTATGAACTGCTCGCTCTTTTTCATCCCGATCCTAACATTCGTCTTGTAGCCTCCTGGAATTATGAAGAGATTCAAGACCTGATTAATGGCGGAAGTGGCGGCGGAAATCAAGGTATGGAAGTTAACGAGTATAAGGAATTGGAAAGGATTGAAAAAGTAATTAATGATGATCCGGTAATGAGTAAAGTTAAAAAAGCGTTTGTTAGAGAACAAAAGAAAAAAAATGAAATGATGGAGAAGCAAATTTTAGCATCTGAAAATAATCCTCAGTTAAAACAATCACTGCTCAAATTAACCGAGTTTGATAAGTTGAAGGAAGAGAGAGCAAAAAGAAACATATTATTATCAGGAAGCTTGAATAAAGATGAAAAGGCAAAGAGAAGATTGGAAGACTTTTCCATTACAGCAGTTAGCGCAAGAGGACTAATAGAAAATGTTCAGGCAGTAAGTATATTATCGCTTGAATACAGTTTGTCACAAAATTATCCTAACCCATTTAATCCATTGACCAAAATTAATTTCGCGCTACCGGAAGATGGCAAAGTAAATTTAGTTATCTACGATATGCTTGGTCGCGAAGTAATGAAGTTGGTAAATAATGAATTAAAAACTGCCGGAAAATATAGTGTTGAATTTAATGGGGTAAACTTTGCAAGCGGGGTTTATTTCTATAGGCTGGAAGCTAATAAATTTGTTCAGACAAAAAGAATGGTGTTAATAAAATAAGGGCATTTGCATTTAAAATTTCTGCATTAAATTAATTCGGTTAATCTATTTTCACATCTGTAATATCAGCCTGTATAATTGTTTGTGATTAAAAAGATTTCTTGTGTTAAACATACAATCTAATTTTTAAAAATATTAAAAGGTATTAAAAAAATTTCAAGTCAAGCAAACTACTATTTGTCATCTGAAGTTTGCAATTAAAAAGTGAATAAAAAAATTGTAGTTCTCACCGGAGCAGGGATCAGCGCAGAAAGCGGACTCTCGACATTCAGAGATTCGGGCGGGCTTTGGGAAGGTCATAATGTGATGGAGGTTGCTTCTCCCGAAGGATGGAGACGCAATCGTAAGCTTGTGCTGGAGTTTTATAATCAAAGACGCAGGCAGCTTAAAAGCGCAGAGCCGAATGAAGCACACAAAGCGCTTGTAAGACTTGAAGAAATCTATGATGTAACAATTGTCACGCAGAATGTAGATGACCTGCATGAAAGAGCGGGTTCGGCTGACATAATTCATCTGCACGGCGAGCTTAATAAATCACAAAGCACTTTGAACCCTGAGCTTATATATGATCTGAACGGAAAGGATATTAAAGAAGGTGATAAATGCGAACTCGGGTCACAGCTCAGACCGTTTATAGTCTGGTTTGGGGAGATGGTTCCTAAAATGGATGAAGCTGTTAAAGCCGCACTCGACGCGGAAATATTTATTGTAATAGGAACTTCATTAGTGGTCTATCCCGCTGCGGGATTACTGCAATTTGCAGAACCCGGCGTAAATAAATATCTTATAGATCCTGCAGAACCTGAGCTTTATTTTGATTACCCTAATCTTACGCATATAAGGGAAAAAGCAACAACAGGAACTACGTTGCTTGTGAATGAACTTATGAAAAGAAATTAGTGCAGTTTTAAATATACAGAAAACAAAAAAGCTGTTTCCATTTTACCGGAAACAGCTTTTGATATAATAAATAATTTAGAACTATTTAGTTCTCTTGAAGTCAATTCTTCTGTTTTTGAATCTGCCTTCCTCAGTATCATTTGAATCTACCGGCTGATCAGGACCGTAACCGACGGTTGTGATTCTTGAAGGTGAAATTCCTTTTGCTACAAACCATGCTTTAACAGACTCTGCTCTTCTTTCGGATAGACCCATATTATGGTTCCTGCTTCCTCTTGAGTCAGTATGACCGCTGATCTCAACTTCAAGATCAGGATTATCTCTCATATATCCGTAAGCTCTCTCAAGGACGTCTTCAGCATAAGATGAAATATCAGAGCTGTTTGTTTCAAAATTAATTCCTTCAAGAGTTATCACCTGACCAACTTTGATCGGCTCTTCTACCGGAGCAGGCGGCAGGTCATCGGACGGATCCAGAGGATTTGTGCCTCTGCCGACTTCAACTCCGTCGCCAATTGTTCCTAAATCAGTATCAGCTACTTTTGGATCTGTTCTGTGAACTTTTACTTCGTCTCCGTCTGTAAGTCCGTCATCATCTGTATCACTGTCAGTCGGGATAGTTAAGTAAGTATTAACTTCTTCATTATCCATTAATCCGTCATTATCCGTGTCTTTATTCAGAGGATTTGTATTGTGTCTTTTAACTTCATCACCGTCAGAAAGTGTGTCTCCGTCAGTGTCTCTGTTAAGAGGATTTGTCATATAAGTGTTGACTTCCTCTCCGTCAAGTAATCCGTCTCCGTCTGTATCAGCAATATTCGGATTTGTTCCTAATTGTTCTTCGCGGCATTTAGTCAGACCGTCTTTATCAAGATCAGTATCGCAATCGTCGCTTCCTGCAAAAGTAAGACCGAGTGACAGATTTGCGGATGCATCTTCCCATTCGCCAAGTACGAAATTATTAAGAAGATCCGTGAAAGGATAAGAAACGCCGCCGCTGATGTCAAGCATTATATTATTGGACATTCTTACTTCAGTTCCAATGCCGAGAGGAATGAATGCCGTCCAGCCGCTTGCTTTTTCAAAATAATCAGGAACATTTGAATTTACGGGCAGTTCTTTTGTAACGTATTTCATAAGACCGATACCTCCGTAAAAATACGGATTCCAGTTTTTTGAATTACCGGGTGAAACTCTTAATCTGGCGTCTATTGGAATTATATCAGATTTGACATAATTTTTATCGCTTGTGACGGTTGAGTAAGTATTAAAATCATCTTCGGTTTTGTACTGACCGAATCCTCCGCCGATCTCAATAGCGAGAAGTCTTGACAATTCAAATGCCAGATACGCTCTGGCAGTATATGAATAAGCTGCTTTATATTCAGAAAAAGGCATAAGCTGATTGTACTGAATCCCGCCTTTAACTACGTAATCTTTGAATTGCGCGTCAGACTGTGATGTAATAAATAATGTTAGTGTAAATAGAATGGATAAAAACTTTTTCATGCTTTCCCCTTTATTTTATTTATAAAATTAAGGAAAAATAGTTATTTAAACTTTAATAAGAAATTAAAAAAATATGAAGATAAAAAAAAAGACAGGCAACAATGCCTGTCTTAATAAATATAACTTTTTAGAAAATTTACATTACTTGATGACGCTCATTTTTAATACTTTAGTGTATTGCGGTGTTTCAAGCTTATAGAAGTAAACTCCGCTTGATAGATTTGAAGCATTGAAATCAACGGTATAATATCCTGCAGATTTAAATCCGTCAGTGATCACGGATACTAACTTACCGCTGTTATCATAAACAGATAATTTTACATTCGCATCTATAGGGATCTCAAACTGAATCTTTGTGGACGGATTGAACGGGTTCGGATAGTTTTGTGATAAACTGAATTTTGCAGGTATTGCAATCACTACTTCATTGCTGAGATTGAAATATTCAAAACTGCCGTTATAGTCAATTTGCTTTAACCTGTAATTATAAGTACCGCTGTTCAGATTTTTATCAGTGAACGTGTAGTTCTGCTGTTCGGAAGTTGTACCGTTACCGTTTACAAATCCGGCTTTTGTCCACTGACCGTTTACTGAAGATCTTTCAATATCAAATCCAGAATTATTTATTTCTGAAGAGGTGCTCCAGTTTAAAGTAACATCTTTTCCGTTAATTGACGAGACAAATGAACTTAACTCAACCGGCAGCGGATTATCTATCCAGGTTTTAAACACTGTATCGGCTAAGTTACCGGTTGAACCAATTATTGTATCTTTTCCGACTACTGTCCCTGTATAGCAAAACTGAGCAATACCCGCTGCATTTGTAAATGCAAAGCCGGCTCCCGGATTTGCGCCGGAAATTAAGAAGTCAACCCTTACTCCTGCTACAGGCACTCCTAAATTATCAAGTACCAGACCGCTCATACAATGAGGAGTATTGATTTCATTTGTTGCGTTTTCAGGAGTTACGTCTAAAGTAGATACAACGGCAATTTGTGATAATGAACCGCCGCCGGGATAACCGTAAGAGTCAAAAGAATCATATCCATATACAAAACATCCGAATGGAAGTGATCCTGCCAAATTATGAGAACCCAATGCTACCGGCAGCTGAGCACCCGAAAAACCGGTTACGCCTATTGGAGTAAAGTTAACGGCAGGAACCGGCACTCCGTCTAAAGTCATTGAACCGACGATTGCATTCGGAACCACTACGTTTATAAAATTTTGAGCAAATCCTGAAGCAGGTGTTGAAACTGTGTATGCAGCAAGGAATTGTTCAAAGGGAGGTATTAACATCATAAAAGGATCTGAAACTACATTATCTACTCCTTGTGAATTACTATACTGCGCTACCATAACCGGCTTATCAGAATTTATTGATGCACCGGCTGTTAATGATAATTCAATATAATCTCCGGAATTAATCATCGGCTGAGGAACTCCGTCAATTGATACAGTCGTTGCATTTTCAGATGCTAAAATTCTCCAGTGATCTCCGTTTAATCTGGTTGCCAAAGGATAAGTTATAAAATTCTTTCCCCAGGTATTTGTCGGAAAAAGCATTTCCACAATATGATCACAGCAGCAAATTCCGATAGGAACATTTACGCATCTGTGAACACCCATTACTCCGATTGGTTTGTCCGACGTAATGGTAGAACCGGTTAATTCTGAATTTGCTGTCTGCTGAAGTATTTCATAAGTCTCGCCCTGCTGTAAAGTTATATTATATGGAATGTTTGCAGGATGCGGTCCGAGTGCAATTTTTGGGGTAATCGTAACAGTCGTGTTATTTTGCGTGCCGATAATTCCCATAAGATGACCGTTCCCGTTATCTTTATAATTCAAATAAAGATAATCCGTACCCAGAATATCTGTAGGCAACGCGAGAAATGCATCAGTTGTAAAATTAACTCTGTTAAGTCCATAAACAGTAACCTCATTCAAAGAAGTAACGTGAATACCGAGATTACCAACAGCATCATTTGCATGGACTGATGCGGCGTTTGGTAATACGACGGTTGTTACAGTATTTGCAGTGACATTAAACGGAGTTGAAAATCCTAATCCGGCAATGCTTACATTTCCTGATGTATTAACATCGCTGGTAATAAAGAGACTTAATACCTGCGGGGAACTCAGATCGTTTTTGTTAAACATAAACCAGAAATCCGTACCTTTTGTATCCTGTGCTTTTGATAAGCCCGAACACATTACAGCAACGATTAATACAACCATCACTGTAAGAAATCTTTTAAGAGTTTTCATTTCTTAACCTTTCGGTTTAATTTATAAATTATTTATTTATAATTTCCTTTCGGAAACGCTTTTACAAAAATAGAAGAATAAAAATATTCTTACTTTAAGTAAGGATATTCAAATTTGCAGTGTGTAAATACTTAAATTAAAAATAACTTTGATTTGGAATAGACCAAGGTTAAATATATTAAGCAGTTTCGGTATGAATGGTGAAATTTTCGATGATAACCTCCCCGTTAGATTAATTAAAAAATTCCGGGACAGAATATTTAACTAAAATTTTTTTTCAAAACATTTGTTAAAAAATTTGATCTAAGGATTGTCAATTGAATTGGTGTAAAAAATTTCCGGGTATTAATTTTTATTTAATCAAAACTAACGCTTTGAATTTATCCGTTCAATTACAATTTTTCTGCACTAATAAAATCAACCCGGTTTAAAAAAATTATTGGAATCGGATAATGCGGAATATAACATTTGTATGAATTCTGAAAATACAATTATTATTTATTTAGATGGATTTTTGTTTTGGAACAGCAATAAAAATGTCTTTGGATTTACAACTCAGGTTTCAGGAAATTTTTTTGTAAAAATATACAGCTCGAATTATAAACTTCGGGAAGACAAAATATTTTCCTGTCCCGCTAACGCGCCCTGCCTTTTGCGTCTTCATAAACAGATTGATGAGCCCGGTCAAGCGCCATCAGCTTGTCATATATTCTTACATCACCGTAGTCCAGAAATGTATCGGCAATTTCCGTTGCTTTGGCATCAAAGAAAATATCAATGTTGAATGCCTTTACTTCTTTTTTCTTTACTTCGCTTATCACTTCAAGCGCACTTAAAATATTTGCAAACGCATTCTTTTTATTAATCAGTAATCAATAAAACTTAGGGCAAAATTTTGGTATATTATTTTTAAATTGCAAAATATTATGTTTGCAAAGCAGACAAATAGAGAAAGAGTTGAGATTTCATTCGGAACCCCAATCGAAGTGATATACTACAGGTGAATTGATTAGAAATGAATCAATACCAGTCCTTTAAAATAAATTCTTTTTAAAATCGGAAAGCGTTTTTCATTTTATAAATTAATATGAGATGAAAACAGTCTAGTTATCTAATAAAGTAATTGAATCAATTTATTTTGCGCAGTTGATTTAAAATTAAGAAAATAAAAAAAGCAGACCAGGAATTCCAAAACCGGCAGCCACCAGGTTTTTAGAAAAAACAATGCTATATAAAGAGTATAGCCTCCGTCTGCTTTGTTTAAATATAAAAAAATTTAGAAATCAATGAAGGTTAATAATCTGACCCTCCGAATTTTAGTTTTAAATTTTACATATCTGAAAATAACAATTCTGGATCAGATTACCTTTTTAATTCAAAACTTTTGTCGTGTACAGAGGATAGGTGAATGCACCTATGGAAAATGGTTGTAAGAAGGGTGATAAAAGAATAATTATACTGATAAGAATAATATTTCAATTCAGATATTTTTGTTTGAGCAATAAAAAATAAAATTATTAAAATGTATAAGACAATACTTACTGCTTTTGTGATATGTCTGGTTTTTAAATCCGGATTATACTCACAGGAAATAAAAATTATCTCGCCTGATGCCAATACTGTTTGGATAGGTAATTCTCCCAATAAGATAGTATATCTAGTTTCTTTAGCATCAAATAATATATCTGTAACTATACAGATATCTTTAGATACCGGAAAGAGCTGGAGAGATATACCTGATGGAAAAAATATTTCTAAAAATAATGGCGTACATGAATTCACTTACGAAAAAACACCTAATAAAAATTTAAAAGCTATTATCAAAATTTATGCTGAAAATAACATCGAAGTAAGATCAGAATATTTCGAAATTCAGAATGAAATTCAGTTTATAGAATTTATATACCCTAAAAAGAATGATATTATAAAAATAAAACACGATGAAAAAGACAAAATAATTTTTAAAAGAGGTAATGCGGAAATAATTGATTTACTAGAACTTAGTTATATAGACAAAGAAAATAAATTGATTAAAAAAACTATTGGTTCAAACATAAAAACAGAAGACGGTTATTTTGTTTGGTATCCATTTTTAACAGATGATAACTTTATGTATAACTCTTTTAAACTAAAAGCACATTTTAATCCAGAAGGTAAAAAAGATTCAGTAGAGAGTGAATATTTTACAGTTATGAATGATGGTATTTTTAAAGATAAAAGCAAAGACTATCTGTTAAATACCGGCTCTACATTTAACTATCAGGATAATTTTGATCTGACCGGAGCATACTTTAATTTGCATAAAGACTTCAAGGAGATTATGAAAGACAAATCCTTAAATTTTTTATTAGGAATGTATTACTATAAATCAAAACTTATTAATAATAATAATTTTATAAATAACAATGTATCAACAGTTAAAATTGAGAATACAATTAGCAGTTATAATTTTGAAGGATTAATGTATATGGATTATGTTTATAAAAATTGTTTTAACTTAGACTATTTGTATTGGGGGATATATGCGGAAAAAAGAAAGAGTGATGTCTCTTCGATTTACAGTTTTAAAGTGACCTATGATTCCGCTGTAATGATTGATACTGTAACCACCGCCTTCGTTAAGAAAACAAAAGATTCAACTTCAACTTTAAATTCCACAATAGACGAGCAATTTCTCGGAGTTTCGCCGATTATGTTATTTTATGAAAATAAAAACATCGAAATAAAAGCTATCCCGATTTTCACATGGAATATTATCTCCGGCAACAGAAACAGGAGTAAATTTATAATGAAATTTAATCTAATGGAAAGAAATTCGAAAATTAATATCGGCGGCGAATACAGAGAATATTTATTCGGAACGAATTATGATAACCGACAAACCGAACTGATGCTATACTTCGCAAAGGATTTTTCCTTCAATGCTATACTGGACATATTTTTTAAATAAGATTAAATCACTTTTTGAAGTCATTAGAAATCAGAATCGGACTCGTTCTTTACGGCGGAGTATCACTGGCAATTTATATGAACGGTGTCTGCAATGAGTTTTTCAGAGCTGTAAAAGGCGAAGGTATTTACGGGTTAATAAAAGAAATCAGAAATTGTGAAATTGTGATCGATGTGATCAGCGGATCTTCCGCCGGTGGAATTAACGGAATATTTCTGACATACTGTCTAGCCAATAAACATGATTTCAGCATTTGCAAGAATTTTTGGGTAAAAAATGGAGGATTAACAAATCTATTAAATTTAAAGAAAAGGAATAATTATAAATCTCTTTTTGACAGCGAGGGTTATTATGAGCAAACATATATTGATTTGTTCAATGAACTTGAAAATTGTAAAATATGTGAACTGCAGGACTTAAAAGAACTCGACCTGTTTATTACCGGTACTAATTTTCATGGAAATGAAAAAGACAAAGATACAATGTATTATGACTCAATATTTCTGATAAAATACAGGAAAAAAAGAAAAGAACTATTTAAAGATAACAAGAAGTGCATTCCTGCTTTGGCAAGATTAGCCAGAATCACTTCCGCTTTTCCCGGAGCATTTTCTCCTGTCGGAATAAAAAGTGATCAAAATGAAATGGAAAAAAATATTAATGAAAATTTGAGATATTGGGGTAATCTAAATGAAAACAAGGAATATTACTTTATAGACGGAGGTGCAGTCAGAAATAAACCATTCAGCTGCATTATTAAAGGTGTATTCTCAAGAAATGCCGATAGAGAAATTGAAAGAAAATTATTTTATTTAGATCCCGCTCCGAATAATAAGGAAAAAGAAACAATTGATGAACCGGGCTTTATAAATAATATTAAAACTGCATTGTTTCAAATATCTTCTTTTCAGTCCATTAAAGAAGATTTTGTAAAGATGGAAGAAAGAAACAGAAGACTTAAAAATTACTATGAAATTAGAAATTCACTATTGATAGATTTTTTTAGAAAAAAGAATAGTAAACTATTAAGCAAATTCATTGAACACTATTATCTTATGAGACAAAATTATCTTATTTCAGAACTATGCAAGAAAAATGATAATTTCAATTTTGAAAATTTAAAAACCTTGCTTGAAAATTATTTTAAATTGAATAATCGAAATGATTTACATTTTCTCTTCAGAAGAATTTCATTTTTGATTTATAATATATATGACGTTAATTATAATAAAAACTCAGCAATAAGAGAATATTTAAAAAGAAATTTAGAAAAAATTAAAACGAAAGAGTTAAGGGAAATATGGAAATTATATAATATTCTGACCGAAATATATGAAATTTTAATTAGTAAGTTTGAAAGAGCGGTTTCCGTTCAGATTCAGAATGCTGATTTCTTATATTTAAAAAAAAAATTTAACGATAAGATATTTAATATTAAGAAAATCTCATACAATGAATTATATGATTTTAAAGAAAGAGTTGCAAAAATAAAATTCGAATCATTTGATTTATACAATAATTTAACAAAATTTATATTGAAAATTGAAAAAAAAATTCTTTGTCAATACAATATTAAATTTCTAAAAAAGCTATATGATAATTTTGATAAATTTGATATGATACTGTTCCCTATTCAAATGAATTCTGATATAATGGAGAAGGATATTTTAGAACCAATCAAGATAAGCCCTGAAAGTGAAGATCATATTTGCGGTGAACTACTTTTTCATTTCGGAGCCTTCCTTAAGGAATCCTGGAGAGCACATGATATAATGAAAGGAAGATTAGACGGATGCTTAAAAATTACTCACGAACTTTTAAATGATAAACTTATAGCGTCTGATAATATTAATAAGTCTTTGATAAATATTGAGCTGATCAGAAAGTATTTTAAGAATTTATCACTTGAAGAAGAGAATAAAATAGAAAAAATATTATCAGCTGAAGAATATCCGCAAAAATATATTTGTCTGAAAAACTTTCTGATAGAAATAGAGCAGAATCGAATATTTTCGGAAGAAAGAAAAAACATCAAACTCTGAAAGATAAAAAAATGATACAAAACTCGGATATAAACAGGTTTAAGTCGGACAGTACTGAAGTACAAATAACTACGGAAAAGGAATTTCTGCTTGGTAAGCAGGGAATTGCTGATGTAGGATTTTATAAATCATTTGAATATATAATTAATTGCTTAAGATCATTAATAAGTGTGATGCTTCAGGATTATACATATCTGAAATGCAATTTATTTGTAATAGTTTTTATTCCTTTAGTTTTTTTGATTCTGTTCATTTTTAGCATTTTATATCCGGTTAAACTTTGTATAAAAAAATTATTAAATAAAATAGTTATAATATACCGGAGGATAATCAATTAAACTTTAAATTGATAAGAATTAAGATTAATTATTTTTGTCATTCCAAATGTATTTTAATGTTAATTAAAATTTTATGCCTGATAAAAAAATCAAAAATGAGATTTTCAATATTATATTGATTATGTGCATTCCTGTAATTGGTGTTATCTTAATATTATCCGATAATACAGTTGATAAAACATTAGCCTTATCCTGGTCACTTGCCAGCTTTTTAATGGGAGGATTTATAGGCTTTTTATTCGGTGTTCCGAAAGTTTACCAGAATGCGGATATACAGAATTTAGATTCTAAAGAGGTTTCTTTACTTAAACATTTACCAAATACAAATCTTGAACAAATATCAGACTGGCTAACTAAAATAATTGTAGGGCTCGGATTAGTAGAGTTAAGAAATACACCTGAATTAATGAATAATTTTGCGGCATTTATTGCATTGGGATTGGGCAGTAATAAAAATTATGATGAACCGTTTGCATATGCTATAATAGTAACTTATTCTATTTTCGGCTTCATCGCGATATATTCATATACAAGGATACACTTAAGTAAGGAATTAGTAAATTCTGATAAAGAAAATTTCGGAAAGAATAATGAGAGACTGTCTGAAACAATTGCTGATATACTTATAAATAAAGCTAAAGAAGAGAAAACAATGGTTGAGAGTACAGGAAATTCTGCTTCAGCTGAAAATTCAAACAATCAGATAAAAAAATCATATTACAATATAATATGGTTTAACCGAAGCCAATCAGTTAATGAATCAGTTATTTTAGCTCTAAAAAAAGAAAATAAATTTGTAACAATATTAAGTAGCATTGATAAATTAATAAAAAGCACTGTGCTGATCGAAAATGATTTGCTGATATTGTTCATAGAAAATAAAATTGAGTTACAATTTAATGAAGAAGAAGAGATAAATTTAATAAAAAATGTAAAGCAGAAATCCGACACTATTCAAATAATCGTTTATTCAGTTTCTCCATTAAATGAGGAATATAAAAGTAAATTAGAGATGTCCGGAGCTGACTTTTTAACTGATTCATCAGTCGAATTGTTAAGAAAAATAATTTAGATATATAAGAGTATTTAAAAATATTTTATTCTAATAAAAGGAAAGGAGTTTTAATTTGTCGGTAGAAGAAAAGAAATCAGTCATAATAACCTTTAAGAAAAAAGACAAAAGACCTGATAAGAAAAAGGATAAACTTGAAATTTTCGAAAATACGATCGGCTCGGGCATTAATTTCAGGGATACCGGTCTTATGACAAGAGATAATCAGTTTCCGGCAGGAGTTTCCAATGTTGATTTAGGATATGATATAAATGAATATGATGCGCCGATTCTAACCGCCGCTCTTTCAGAGAGTGAGATAGGAGAATTAAAAAAGAATAAAAACATTTCGCTGATAGAAGATGACGGTAAATGTTTTGCACAGAATGTCAGTTACGAAATTGAAGGTCAGCCGCCTGTTTCTTCTGAAACAATACCGGCAGGAGTAGCTCTGATAAAATCACATCTGGCGTGGGGTGCTTCGAAAGGAAGAGGTGTGAAAGTTGCTGTACTTGATTCAGGTATTGACTATAATCATCCGGATCTCACTTCAAATTTCAGAGATGGTATTAGTTTTGTTCCAGGACAAACACTAATGGACGGTTACAGTCACGGAACTCATTGCGCCGGAACAATCGCAGCGGCAAAAAACGGTTCCGGAGTAATTGGAGTAGCACCTGAAGCTTTTATTTACGGAGTAAAAGTCCTGAACAATTCCGGAGAAGGAAGATGGAGCTGGTTAATTAGCGGGATAAACTGGTGCATTAGCAATAAGATGCAGATTCTTAACATTAGTCTCGGAGGAGATGTAGCTCCCGCTGCATTGGAGATAATATGTGATACCGCCTGGTCAAAAGGACTTCTGCTAATTGCTTCCGCCGGTAATAAGGGACCTGAGACAGATACTGTAACTTATCCCGCAAAGTATAAAAATGTAATAGGTGTATCCGCTTTGAATGGTAATAACAAACTTGCCGATTTCAGCAGCAGAGGACCGGAAGTCGGACTTTGCGCGCCGGGAGTAAATGTCCTGTCAACAATACCCGGGGGAAGATACGGTCAGATGGATGGTACAAGTATGGCCTGTCCGCACGTTACCGGTGCAGCTGCATTAGCATGGGGTGCACATAGATTTTCAGATAATGAGACTATTTGGAATTTATTAGCTGAAGGTGCTGATAATCTGGGAATACCGGGATGGGATAATAATTTCGGATACGGGAGAGTGGATGCTGAACAGTCAACTTTCCCTTTTAATCAGCCAAATGTTTATCAGAAAAAACCTGATTGAAGTAAATTATAAGCTGAACTAAAATTAGAACTTTAAAAAAGAAATTTATTTATGAGCTTCAGATTCACCGTCAAAATCAATAGTAACAACATCATTTTGTTCAGATAAAGAAATTATTGCATCACATTTTGCAGTTCCGGAAACACCGTTTATCTGTTCAAATTGATTAGAAACTCTGATACCTTTGGATTCGAGTTCTTTAATATCAGGTGTATTTTTAAAAACTATAATAACAGGAATTTCTTCAGAAATTGATTTTGAGTCTATTATTTTTTGTAATTCGGAATTAATTTTTACAGACATGACATATTTTTTATTTTTTAATAATACAATATATTTTAACAGACATTATCATACAAGATGCAAATTATTAATTATAAAGATAGATGTATGCCCCTATAAAAAAAGGGGCAGCTGATTATTTTATTTTTAAATTGAATTGTTGATTTTTGCAAAGATAAAATAAAAAACTATATATACAAAATTTAATCAAAAAGAATATTATGGAAGAAGAGTTTTACTATAATAAAGATAAAAAAATCATACTTAAAAGATCAGGAACAAAGGGAGCAATTAAAACAAAAGTATCTGCCGATGTTTCTGATGAAATAAGAGGTATGTCGGCTTTAAATCGAAGCAATACAGTAAAAACCGAAAAAGACGACGGTATCAGACTTGTAAATATTAATCAGTCTGAAACTTCAGCTTCTTCTAGATCAAATTTCACGGATCCGGATGATAATGAAATTTTAAATGTGTATGGAGAAGATGAACGGGAAATATTGGTACTGACCGATGAATTTATTTTGAGATTTAATGATGATGCTAAAACAGAAGAAATAGAAAGCATAATCAATGACAGTAAATTTTATTTTAAAAAAGAGGAATTAGGAATAAACAGGTTTACCGGTAAAATCTCCAATAAAGATGATTATAAAAATATTCTGAATCTTATAAATGATATAAATGAATTGGAGTTTGTAGATTACGCCCATCCGAATTTTAAAAGATTTACGAATTTATCGAACTATCCAAATGATATAAATTTTTCAAATCAATGGGCTTTAAACAGCCCAGGTTATGATGTTAACATAAAACCTGTTTGGGATAAAAACATACGCGGAGCAGGAATTAAAATTGCAATAGTTGATACAGGTGTGGATGCGAATCATGAGGATTTAATAAAAAACGGAAGATTAGTGCAGGGCTATGACATTATATATGATGAGGCGGATCCAAGACCTGTAAACAGTGATTCCCACGGAACATTTTGCGCGGGTATAGCAGCTGCTTCCGGAAATAATAATCAAATCGGAATATGCGGCGTAGCTCCAGACAGTGAACTGATTGGAATTAGAATTGCAAGTGAAAACTATGACGGAACTTGGTATAGTCTAAACGGAGACCGGGATAATGCAAATGGGATATTAAAAGCAGTATTTTTAAATGCGGATATTATAAGTAATAGCTGGTACATTTCTTATGAAAGCTCTGACATTGAGTACGCGATCAAATTTGCGAGATACGAAGGCAGAATAATTAACGGAGTAACAAAAGGTGCAGCAGTAATTTTTGCATCCGGAAATTGCTCATTATCAAATGGTGCAGATTATAGTGTTTCTTATCCGGCTTGCCTGAAAGATCTTGTAATTTCTGTCGGTGCATGTAATGAGTCCGGAAAATGGGTTGGCGACAATGGAGAAGACTGGGCCAGCCGATACGGACCTGAGCTTAAATTATGCGCACCTGGAATAAACATTTTATCAACCAAGACCTATAATTCGGATGATAATAATAATCCAGTTAAATATGGTTACTTTTCAGGTACATCCGCGGCTGCTCCGATTGTAGCTGGTGTAGCGGCTTTAATGTTATGTGCTAATCCGTACTTAACTGCAACTCAGGTAGAGAAAATTTTAATAGAAACATCAGATTATATAACTTCAAACCCGCCGGAAAAAACCGGCGCAGGGAAAGTAAATGCATTACGTGCTGTAGAAGCGGCATTAGAATTAATTTAAATCCACAATATTTACTAATTAAAAAAATTAAAACATGAGAAAAAAAAATCAAAAGTTAGACCAAAAAAAACTTGAAGAAAAAGCTGAATCTGAAAAAAGGGAATTATTTTTTAGATCCGGAGCTAAAACAATTAACATTTTTATTAACTTTGAATCAGGTACAAATACGGGCGGATCCGGGGATCCAAGTAATTCAGGATCGGGCGGATCCGGGGATCCAAGTAATTCAGGATCGGGCGGATCCGGGGATCCAAGTAATTCAGGATCGGGCGGATCCGGTGGGGATCCAAGTAATTCAGGATCGGGCGGATCCCCGAATTCAAAAAATTCAAGAAAAGGCGGATCCGGGGATCCAAGTAATAAAGGAGCGGGTGGATCCCCGAATTCAAAAAATTCAGGAAAGGGCGGATCAGGCGGATCGTGAAATCAAAGTAACAAAAGACCCGGTGGTACCAGCGGCAGAAAAAAAAATCGGATTTGAAACACCAAAATTCGAAAAATGATAAGTAAAATTATAGTTGTATTGAATAAAATTCAATAATTTAGTTTTCATTATTTTAATAAAAATGCTGTTTTCCCCCTGGAAAATAAATTTTCCAAGGGGGAAATTTAAAAAAAAAGATTTTAAATACTCTCAGTAGAAAATTTAATAATGCTTGTGTATATTAAATTTAAATTAAATTTTATAAGAGAATTTTGAGATTTGAGAAAATTTCTTTAAACGAAGGATTATCCAACAGTATTGTAAGTTCAATTAATCAGGATTCAGTCGGATTATTATGGATAACCACTCAAGATGGATTAAACAGTTTTGACGGCTATAGATTTAAAGTATATAAGAATAATGACCATAATAAATTCTCTATACCTGAAAATTCAGTTCAGCTGACTTATGAGGACAGTAAAAAAAATCTCTGGATAGGCGGAGATAAATTTAGTTTATCAGTTTTTAATTTGGAAAGAAATGAAATGATGAGGATACAGTTAAGTAATGATAATAACAACTTTCATATTTCAGGTATATTTGAAGACACTCAGGAAAATATCTGGGTAAGTACATTTGGAAATGGATTCTATAAAATTAAAAATTTTAAAGTGATATCTCATTATACAAGCAAGCAGAACAGTTCTGATTTTATAAACTGCAATGATATTTACTGCATGAAATATGACAGAGATTCTGAAAGGATATATATTGGTACTTGGACAGGTGGATTAAATATTATGGATTTGAAAAATTATAAATTTACTCATCACAAATTTAATATAAACAATCCGAATTCAATAAGCGATAACAGAATAAAACACATTTTTAAGGACAGCAGAAATAATCTCTGGATATCAACCCATCAGAAAGGATTAAATAAATTTTATGAAGAAAGCACAGAGTTTTGCAGATATTTACATGACAGTGAAAATGAAAATTCAATTTCTGAAAATGTATTAACAGATATATGCGAGGATAAAAACGGAATTCTATGGATCGCTTCAAGAAATCAGGGACTGAACAGATTTGATACGCAAAGTAATACATTCACGCATTATAAATTTGATAAATTAAATGCTTCTACATTATCCTGTAATTCCATATGCAGTTTATTTATAGACAGATCAAACGTTTTATGGATCGGAACATGGGGAGAAGGGTTGTGCAAAACTGATCTAAATCAAAAAAAATTTTCAATTTTATCAGAAAAACTTATAAATTCAAATAATGTGAAGTTTGATAAAATAACTTCCATATGTGTTGACAGTAAAAAATCAATCTGGCTCGGGACTTATGGAATTGGAATTTATAAATCCGAACCGGAAATTTACAGTGATTTTAGAAAATTCGATCATATAGAAAAAAAGTCTGTATATAATGTTTATCAGGACAATAATAACACATTATGGTTTTCATCAGAACTGCTGGGCTTATGCAGTTATAATTTAGAATTTGATTTATTTGAAATTCATAATTGTGAAAAATATAATCTGAAAGAAATCCGAATTTTCCCTTTAATACAGGATATTCTATATGATAATATACTGTGGGTTGGTACAGAAAAGCACGGATTGCTATTATTTGATATTTACAAAAAGAAGTTTATTTACAATAAAAAGGAATTTTTAAACGACAAAACAATATACTCAATCTACAGAGATAATCAAGGTTTATTATGGATAGGTACAAACGGTACAGGAGTGTTTATATTTGATTCAAAGAATGAACTCATAAAAAATTCCCGGTTGTCAAAAGCCGCTGAAAAACTAAACAATGATAAGGTATGGTGTATTACAGAGGACAGTTTAAATAATATCTGGTTTGGAACAGATTCAGGCTTATGTAAAATTTGTAGAGTAACCGGGAAACTAAAGAGGTATAAACAGATAGATGGTATCTCCAATGATACTGTTTTCGGAATATTGAAAGATGAAAGTAATAATTTATGGTTAAGTACAAATAACGGAATTTCTAAATTTGATATAATGCAGGAAAAATTCTATAACTATTATCATCATGACGGACTTTCCGGAAATGAATTTAATGCTTTCTCGTTTTATAAAGACGAAAACGGAGTTATGTATTTCGGAGGGATGAACGGAGTTACATTTTTTAATCCGAAAGAAATAAAAGATAATGAATTCATTCCCAAGATAGTTATTACGGATTTTGAAATATTTAATAAACCAGTAAACGGGACTCTTGAAGACCCATATCTGAGAAAAAACATATCCTTTGCAGACGAAATAAACTTAACTTACAGAGAAAGCGTCTTTTCTTTTAAATTCGCTTCCCTTATTTATAATAACCCTCAAAAAAATCAATACGCCTACAAAATGGATGGATTTGACAAAGACTGGACATACTGCGGGACAAGAAGAAGAGTGACCTACACAAACCTTGATCCCGGAAATTATACTTTCAGAGTAAAAGGATCCAATAATGACGGGAAATGGAATGAAGAAGGAACATCTGTTAAAATTAATATCACACCGCCGTATTGGAAAACATGGTGGTTTAAAAGTCTTGGAATTCTCGGTGCAATTGCCGCAACCGGTCTTACATATAAGCAAAGACTTAATAAAATAGAAAAAGAAAAAATTAAACAAGAGGAATTTTCAAGAAAACTGATCGAGTCACAGGAATCCGAGAGAAAAAGGATAGCTCATGAACTTCATGATACTATAGCTCATGAAATTTTAATTTCAAAGAATAAAGCAGCGCTGGCTCTAAAACATAAAGACAATATTAATAAAATGGAAGAAGCACTGAAAGATATTTCAGAACTTGCTTCTGTAACGATAAATGATGTAAGAAGTATTTCGTATAATCTTCACCCTCATCAGCTTGAAAGGCTTGGAATTAAAAAAACTCTGTTATCAATAATTTATGATGCGGATAAATCTACCAACATTACATTTCACTCGGACATTGATGAAATTGATAATCTTCTTTCAAAAGAAAGTGAGATAAATTTATTCAGAGTTATTCAAGAGATAATTAGTAATATAATAAAACATTCAAATGCAACAATTGCGAAATTTAATATTAAGATCTTAAGCAATAATATTTTCGTTATTATATCAGACAATGGAAAAGGATTTGATGTATCAAGCAAGTATATTCCTGATTCAAAAGAAGGGATAGGTTTAAACGGAATTTCTGAAAGAATTAAATTTATGGGACAATATAAAATAGAATCGGAAATAGGTAAAGGCACCGTTTATAAAATAAAAATTCCAATTAAAACAAATTAATATGAGCGAGATTAAAAAAATAAAAATCATAATAGCTGATGATCATCCGATTTTCAGAAGCGGACTTAAGCAAATTATACAAGAAGATGAAAATATAGAAATTATCGGAGTAGCTGATAATGGTGAGAAAGCAATTCAGAAAATTGAGGAGCTTAAACCCGATATTGCTCTGCTTGATATAGAAATGCCTAAAATGACAGGACTACAGGTGCTGAAGAAACTTCGTGAATTAAAGATCGATTGTAAAGTAATTTTTTTAACTGTTTTTTCATCGGAAGATATATTTGATGAATCAATGGAGCTTGGTGTGAACGGATATGTATTGAAAGACTGCGCAGTTGATGATATAATAGAATGTATAAATAAAGTTTATCAAAACAATTATTATATAAGTCCTTCAATTTCAAATTTTCTCATTAGCAGAAGGGATAAAATTAAAAAATTTGAGAAAAAAAATCCTTCACTGAACGATCTTACAAAAACTGAACTGGCAATTCTAAAACATATTTCCGAAGGAAAAACTTCTAAGGAAATCGCTCATGAATTGTTTATTAGTTATAAAACAGTTGAAAATCACAGATCAAACATTAATGCTAAATTAAACCTGAAAGGTCCTAACAGTCTTATGAAATTTGCTTTTGAAAATAAGTCACTTCTTTAAAAATATTTATAATCCTTTTCTTTGTTGATTAAATTCTAATAATTTCATTACTTCTAATATTCAGTCTTACATAAAGAATACTCTTCATATATGATTCCTGTTAATTTTCCTAAATCTTTTATACTGCACTTAGCTAAATAAAAGTATCTTCAATTGTGAAGTTTTCATTTTTTAAAGTCGAATTATTAACAGTTGTTTAAGTAAAAAAAAAAACTAAGTCTCATATTAAAAAAAATAAACAGGAGGAAAGGAGTTTGAAAACTTACAAAATGATAGCATTAAATATGACTTACAATTTGATTGGTATACTCAAACATTTGACAGCTTAAGAAAAATCCTGTGAAGAAACTTCAAATCGAAATGATTAGCACAAATAATATCAGACTAACCAATTAGCTTGTAAACCTGATTCAGGTTAAGGTATTGGGATTCAAATGATTTAAACAACTACTTTGCTTTTCAGGATAAATCATGCTTAATACCATTATGGTTTTTGAAGAATCTAATTATGTAACAAAAAATAACTGTTGATTTTTAAAGATGATCCGGCAATAATAAAAATATGAAACAGGGAATTGAATATTCTAATTGGCCATCAGTCCCGCTAACGCGCCCTGCCTTTTGCGTCTTCATAAACAGATTGATGAGCCCGGTCAAGCGCCATCAGCTTGTCATATATTCTTACATCACCGTAGTCCAGAAAGGTATCGGCAATTTCCGTTGCTTTGGCATCAAAGAAAATATCAATGTTGAATGCCTTTACTTCTTTTTTCTTTACTTCGCTTATCACTTCAAGCGCACTTAAAATGTTTGCAAATGCATTCTTTTTATTAATCGACAGCGAATCGAGACCTGTCCACATATATTCGAAATAACCTTTACGGAAATTATCAAAACGGACATTCAGAAGTTCCTGAACCAGCTGAACTCTGGATGGTTTTGAACCTCCGCCTGTTTCATTCCAGCCCGTAAGACTGACAGAAACCCTGTTGCAGATATCCAGAGCTTTCTGAAAATATTTATTCCCGCCTTTGGGATAATATGAATCTTCATCATAACCAACTACCATATATGCATAGTAATCTAAAAGACTAAGGAGCGGATCAAATCTCAAATCATTTTTTATGAACGGCATATTTTCATTATAAACGAACTGAATTCTTTCATCCAGAAATCTGAATGCTGTTGAAAATTTCTGTTCATTTCTTTGGTTTGGGTTGTAAACTTCCCTCTGGCTGGCTATAAATAATTTTGCATCGTAAGTCTGAGTAAGAGTATTGACTCCTGTGAAATTAAACTGCATCTGAACCTTTATTGGCGCGATCTTCTCATCATGATATTTATTCTTATTTAAATAATCCTCTACTTTTTGCTTGAAATTTGCGAGTTTCTCCTGTACGTCAGGCGGAAGTAATTCATAACTCATAATGACCTCAACTACTATATCCCTTTCCTGTGAGAATGCTTTTCCGTTTGTGAACAGTGAAAATAATATGATAATTAAAAACCATTTAATTTGTCTTTGCATTTTCTTTCTCATTAGATTAAATTATTTCAGATAAATTTGATGTTCCTCATCAAATAATCAATTCATTTTTAAAAAACTTATTAAAGGATGACGATGAAAAGGTTAGCAATGATGGTTATAGTTTTGTTTTCAATAAAAAGTTCCGTAGCGCAGTTTGAGAATACGGAAACAGGTGCAAGGGCAACTGGATTAAACGGAGCGTTTACTTCTCTTTCAAATAATTCTCTTGCCGTCTTTTACAATCCTTCGGGATTAGGTCAGTTAAAATTCAGGGAAATATCATTTTATTACGGTCCGGAAATATTCGGAGTCAGCGGTTTATCACAGGCTGCGTTAAGCTATGCAGAGCCAACGGGTTTCGGAGTTTTCGGAGCCGGTGTGAAAACATTTGGGTTTGAATTATACAGAGAGTTAACTTTCATTTTGTCGTACGGAAATGTTGTTAACGAAAAAGTCTTTCTCGGAGTCAGCGCTAATTATTATCAACTGAGCATTAAAAATTATAATTCAGCTTCGGCATTCGGAATAGATGCAGGTGCGATGGCTTACTTCACAGATTTTATGAAATGGGGATTTACAGCAAAGAATCTGTCCGGTTCAACTATCGGAATCTCAAAAGAAAAAATACCGCAGGTTTACAGAACCGGATTTACTTTTCAGCCGTTATCTGAACTCTTAATGATTTTAGAAGCTGAGAAAGATGTAAAATATCCGCTGACATTCAGAACCGGATTTGAATACTCTGTTTACGATATTGCTGATCTCAGGACGGGAATCAGTACAGAGCCGGTTTCCTTTTCTGCGGGTATTGGTCTAAATTACAGAATGTTTCAGATTGATTATACGGTAAACAATCATCAGGAGCTTGGTATTAGTCATCATGGTTCTGTTTCAATAAATTTCGGCGGAAGCGATTCGAAGAAATTTTACAGAGATCAGTTAAAAAATGCATTCAGATAAAATTCCGTTTTTTAAAAATAATATTGAACTGTATATTTGATATTTAAAAATAATTATTATATTTGAAGTACAGAAAATTAGGAAATTGCGGCAGCAGCGTTAGTGTAATTGGATTTGGCAGCTGGCTTACAGTCGGCGGTTCGGTTGATGCTAAAACAGGCAGCTCTCTTATAAAATACGCATTTGATAAAGGTATAAATTTTTTTGACACGGCTGATGTATATTCATCCGGTGAATCGGAAAAATTTCTTGGGAAAACTCTTTCGGCTTTCAGAAGAAGAGATCTTTTTATAGCTTCAAAATGCTACTGGCCAATGTCGGATAATGTTAATGACAAAGGATTATCAAGAAAGCATATTTTCGAATCGGTTCATGAATCTTTGCGGAATCTGAAAACCGATTATTTAGATCTGTATCAGTGCCACAGATATGACAGTGAAACGCCGGTTGAGGAAACCTGCAGAGCTTTTTATTCACTGATAGAGCAGGGAAAAATATTATACTGGGGAGTAAGCGAATGGACAAAAAACAATATATCTGAAGCAGTTAATTTCTGCCGGAAATCAAATCTGCATGAACCTGTAAGCAATCAGCCGCAGTACAGTCTGTTGTACAGGGACATTGAAAATAACGGAGTAATGGATTATTGCAAAAAAAACGGGATAGGGCTTGTAGTCTGGTCTCCGCTGGCACAGGGAGTTTTAACGGGAAAATACAATAAAAAAAAAGAAGCGGGAAAAGATACAAGACTTGGGAATGATAAATATAATGTATTTGTAAAAAAGCTTGCTGCAGAGGAAAACCTGAAAAAAGTGGAAATGCTGATGCAGATTTCCGCGGATATGAATACAACGGCATCCTGTCTTTCTCTTGCATGGTGTCTCAGAAAAGGAATTGTTTCGAGCGCTATTACTTCCGCGACAAAATTAAATCAGCTTAAGGAAAATATAAAAGCTTCTGAAATAATTATACCTGCTGATGTTATTGAGAAACTTGACGAAATTTTTAAAATAGAAAAATGAATTATCTTGTAATCGGCGAACCGTGTGTAGATGTAATACATAAAGCTGACGGAAAATCTATCCGCAGTTACGGCGGAATTTTGTATTCCGTAATCAGCATGGCTGTACTGGCTGATAAAGCTGATAATGTAATACCTGTAATGAATCTGGGTGAGGATGAATTTGATAATGTTACTGAGCTTTTAAAACAATATCCAAATATAAAAACATACGGAATAAACAAATTAAAACATCCTACGAGACAGGTAAATTTATACTACAATTTATATAATTCAGATAAAAGCGCCAGATTTGAAAAGTCAACAGAGCCGACTTATACTATTAATTATAATGATGTGGAAAGTCTGCTGAATATGGCTGATGCCGTGCTGATCAATATGATATCAGGTGTTGATATCACGATTGATACTTTAAAAAATATTAGAAAAAATTTTAAAGGACTGATGCATATTGACATTCATAATATTGTAATGGATACAAAAGAGGACGGAAGCAGAACGCATGTCCCTGTGGACAACTGGTATGAATGGTGCACCAATACGGATACAGTTCAGATGAATCAGTTTGAAATAGCATCACTCAGCAGGGAAAAATTAACAGAGTATAAAATTGCAGAGGAAATTCTTTTTAATAATGTTTACGATGTAAAAGGACTCATAGTAACAAGGGGAGTGGACGGAGTTACCGGATTCGCAAGAAAGGAAAAAGTTTACGGAACAGAAACATTCAGGGATCTTGATCATATAGAAATAGCTGCAATTGAAAATTCTCATTTTAAAGATTCCACCGGATGCGGCGATGTATTTGCATCTGCATTTTTACTCGACTATTCGAAAAACGGTAATTTCAGTAAAAGCATTCATTATGCAAACAGAATGGCTTCGTATAATTCATCGCTTGAGGGTATCGGCGAATTAATAAAACTCAGGTAAATATTATAATTAAAATGAAACCATCCGTAATGCAGAAAATATTTTTTCCGGTATTATGAAAATATTAATAACCGGATCAAACGGATTGCTGGGACAGGCGGTAACTTCAATTTTTACAAGGGAGACTGATCACGAACTCATTCTCACATCAGCTGAAGATTCTTCATTTCTTGAATACGGCCATGAATACAGTACACTTGACATCACAAGTAAGGAGGATGTAAAAAAATTAATTGCATTTCATGAACCTGATATAATTATTAACTGCGCTGCATTTACGAATGTTGACAAATGCGAAACCGAAAGGGAATTATCCTGGAAGATCAATGTGGACGGTGTTAAAAACCTTATCATTGCCGCAAAGAAAATTAATTCAAAGATAATCCATTTTTCAACCGATTACATATTTGACGGAAAGAACGGACCGTATACAGAACTGTCAAAGCCGAATCCTGTCTCATTTTACGGAAGAGGAAAGCTTGCGAGCGAGAATGCATTAATAACCAGTGACATTAATTTTGCAATTATAAGAACCCTTGTATTATATGGAATAGGTAATAAGGTAAAACAGAATTTTGCATTATGGGTAATAGAAGAACTGAGAAATAACCGTCCGGTTAATATTGTAACTGATCAGATAAGTAATGTAACGATGATCGATGACCTTGCATACGGGACACTGAAAATTGCTGAAATGGATGTATCGGGAATTTACAATATCTCCGGACCTGACATACTTTCAAGGTATGATTTTGTTTTGAAGCTTTGTGAAGTATTTAATTACAATAAAGAGCTTGTAAGACCGGTTACAACCGCAAGCTTAAAGCAACCTGCACCGAGACCGCTGAATTCCGGTCTTATAATTTTAAAAGCACAGTCTGAACTGGGATTTAATCCGATGGATTCTCTTGAAGGTCTCAGACTTCTTAAAGTTCAGCTCGGATATTAATAAGAAAAAAATAAAATATATTTAATGTTAGATATAAAAATAATCAGGGAAGATCCTGAAAACGTAAAGAAAAAACTTTCGCTCAGGAATGAAAATCCTGAAACTATAGAAAAGTTATATGAACTGGATAAAAGCAGACTTCAGCTCATTCATACAACTGAAACTCTGAAGGAAAACAGAAATAAAGTTTCTGATGAGATTGCTGTAATGAAAAAGAACAGGGAAAATACAGATGAGAAAATATCTGAAATGAAACTTGTGTCAGAAAAAATTAAAACGCTTGATGAAGAGCTTAGAAGACTTGATAAGGAAACAGATGACTTGTTAAGATATATTCCGAATCTACCGGATGACTCCGTTCCCCACGGCAAATCGGAAAAGGATAATGTACAGGTCAGAATATCCGGTGATAAGAAAATTTTTGATTTTAAGGTAAAAGATCATCTGCAGCTCGGTAAAGATCTTGACATACTTGACTTTGAAAGAGGGGCAAAAATTTCAGGAAGCGGCTTTGCATTATACAAGGGAAAAGGCGCGAAACTTGAGAGAGCGCTGATTAATTTTATGCTTGATGAACAGGGAAAAAACGGATACAGGGAAGTGATGACTCCGGTAATTGTAAAGCGCGAGTCAATGGAAGCCGCTGAGAAAGTTCCGAAGTTTGAAGAGGATATGTATTATATGGAAAAGGATGATATGTTTGCAATTCCAACTGCAGAAGTATCCATTCTTAATATTCACAGGGATGAGATTTTAGTGAATGAAGAACTTCCAATAAAATACTGCGGCTTTACCAATTGTTTCAGAAGAGAAGCAGGGAGTTACGGAAAAGATACGAAAGGTTTTCTCAGAGTGCACCAGTTTAATAAAGTGGAACTCATTACTTTCTGCAAACCCGAAGAGTCTTATGCTGAAATGGAGAAAATGCTTTCGCATGCCTGCGGGATAATAGATAAGCTTGGTCTTCATTACAGGGTAATAGAACTTTGCACGGCTGATATTGGATTTGCCGCAAGCAAATGCTATGATATTGAAGTATGGTCTTATGCGGAAAATAAATGGCTTGAAGCATCTTCTGTAAGCAACTGTACGGATTATCAGTCGAGAAGAGCAATGATAAGATACAAAAAACCGCTTGAGAATAATAAGAGCAAAACGGAACTTGTGCATATACTTAACGGATCTGGACTTGCGACTTCGAGATTAATGGTAGCTTTACTGGAATCCTGTCAGACAAAAGACGGAAATATAATTCTTCCGGAAGTATTGAGAGGTTATGCGGGATTTGATTCGATATAAAAAAATACAGAAGCGTTATTCAAACTTCTTTTTCGCCAGGACAATTGCACCGACTATAGCTGCAAGCAGCAGGAAAGACGCAAGCTCAAACGGGAATGAATAATTTGTGAAAAGTTCAGCGCCAAGTTTCTCTGCAGTTCCTATCTCAAGCGCTTTATCAGACATACCTTTAAATTTGCCTTCGAATCCGAAGTAGACAGTATATCCGAGAATCCCAAACAACATAATTGCCAGCAGTATTGAAGTTAAACTCTTATATGAATATGATTCCAATTTTTTCTTTTGAAACTGCAGGTTAAGAAGCATAATCACAAAAATGAAAAGAACCATAATAGCACCCATATACACAAGCACCTGAATAATCGCAATGAACTGGGCTTTGAGCAAAAGATATAGTCCGGAGACAGTAAAGAAGTTAAGTATTAAAAATAATGCGCTGTTAATGGGGTTCTTTCTTGTGATCATATAAATTGCAGACACAACGGATAAAACACTCAGCGAGATAAATAAAACTGTTTCCAGATCAAATTTCATAAAAAGGATTATTTTAAAACGTTACAAATATAAGGTTTATATTTTACTTTTGTAATTCTAATTTATCTTTGAAAATTAAATTTATTGCCAATTTATAGCCTGATTTCAAAAAAAAATCAATTCATTTGTTAAACAATTTAAATGGTTTATTATGGTTTAAGATAAAATTAACATCAAATGGTCATTTCACAATAATTATTGATTTATTAAATTGGATAAATTAAAAACCAATATGAACTCTGACACGCTTCTGAACGAAAGTGACAAATTAAAAATATTAAAGCTGATAAAATCTGAAAATTATGAAGATGTTTTGAAAATACTTGATAAAGTAAAAACATCTCATGCCGGCACTTCAAAAACAAAAGATAAAAGATTTGTCATAAGAGAAATAGTCAGGAATATTTTAGATTCAGGTAAAGATACAGTAAAAAAATTTTACAGTGCCGGAAAATTCTTCTGTGAAATAGAAAATGACAACGCAAAGGAAATCGGAATATCACTGATCTGGAGGGGATATGAATTTAATCCGGAGAAAGTAAAGCGGATACTTCTAAAAATATCTGATGATCCAAACTGGGAAGTAAGGGAATATGCCGGTAATGCGTTTGCAGATACACTTTATTATCATAATGATTTTTTATCGGATCTCAATGAATGGAGCGGTCATTCATCCGAAAATGTCAGAAGAGCTGTTGTTTTTTCCGCGCTTGCATACAGAGATGAAAAAAATTTTAAAAAAGCTTTCACGCTTCTGAGTAAGCTGATGAAAGACAGATCAGTGTATGTAAGAAAAAATCTCGGACCTTTTATTCTCGGTTCGCTTTTCGGCGGTAAATTTCCAGAAGAGACATCAGATTTTCTGAAGAAGTCCGGCAAATCAAAAGATCCGTATGTAAAATGGAATGTGATCATGTCATTTAATAACAGTTTTGGTAAAAATCATCCGGATAAAGCGTTAGAAGTTCTGAGTATGTTTAAAGATGACAATGAAATCAGAGTGATCAGAGCAATGCGTTCGACTTTAAATTTTTTAGGAAAGCATCATCCTGAAGCTGTAGATTCGTTCATCCGGAAAAATTACGCCGGGAAGATGAGATAATATTTTGAGAAAGTCTTATTGAGATAAATTACGGGTTTTAATTATTTCAGCTGCTATGCTTACGGCAATTTCTTCAGGAGTATTACTGCTGATATCAATACCAACCGGAGCTTTTACTTTTCTGAGCAGATTTTTATCAGCGCCTTCTTTTAAAGCATCCATGAAGATTTTTTTGATTTTTGATTTTGTTCCCATAAGACCTAAATATTTTAAATCTATATTAAGCAACTGCATCAGCGCCTGTTTATCACTATTAAAATTCGTAGTGACTATTACTGCAAAATTCACATTATACTTCAAAGCAACTTTCCCTGTATCACTGAAAGCTTTTGTTATAAATTTACTTTGACTAAAGTTATTTAAATCAACCTTTAATCCTTTTCTGTCATCATATAAAATAATGTTTAAGTCCAGCGCCGACAAAAGATTGTACAAAGCAATACCTACATGCCCGGCTCCTGCAATAAGTACAGAATCCCTTAGTCCGGTATTTTCAATAAACTGCCAGTCATTAATTCCGGAAAATCTGAATGTATATCTTTGATTTCCAAATTTACCTGAAGTCCTGATTTTCAATCCGCCGCAGCCTATAATCAAATAAATTTTTTTCCAATTATTAAAAGATTTAATGATCTTTTGTACCGTATGCAAGTCTTTATCGGAAATAAAATTTGCTGTAACAGTCTGCGACCCTGAGCATATCAGCCCGGATTCTCTGACGGGTAAATCTGTTATGCTGACTGATCTGCCTCTGTGATGAATAAGATTTTCAACTGAATTAACTGTTTTACCGGTTTGAAAAATCACTCTGCTATTTTTGATAAGTTCAAATTCCATTATACCGCCGCCGACAGAACCCGTTTGATTTCCGTTTTCACTGACAGCCATTCTGAAACCTGTCTTTCCGGGCGAGCCTTTTGTATGTCTGACGACCGAATAAAGAATTACATTTTTATTCTCTGATAATTCACGGAAAATGAAATTCCAAATTTGCAGATGTGACATTAAATGAAATCAATTTGATTTGTTATCTGAAATACTTAAAGCAGGTGAATGTAAATCTTTGGCAAAAGTATTTTCATATAATTTTAACAATACTTTTTCCGGGGTAAAAGGCGCGGAAAATTCAGGCGATGCATCAGGATTAAATTCCCTGACAGCATTCATTATAGCGAAATAGGCGCCGATGCCGTACATTAGCGGAGGCTCTCCGATAGCTTTTGAATTAAATATTCCGACCGGGTTTGGTTCGTTTAAAAATTTTATAATAACTTCCGCAGGAGTAAAATGCAGATCAGGCACTTTGTAAGTGGAAAGAAGATCGGTAAGAAGTCTGCCTTTTTTATCATGTATAATCTCTTCAATGGTCATCCATCCGAGTCCCTGCATCAATGCGCCTTCTGCCTGTCCTAGATCAATTACGGGATTCAGACTGTGACCGAAATCATGAACGGCTTTGACGGAATCAATTCTGTAAATTCCTCTCAAACAGTCAACAGTTACTTCAATAAATGCAGTACCGTAAACATGATACCTGAAAGGATTGCCTTTGTTAGTGACCCTGTCAAAAAATAAATCCGGTGTTGCGTAATGAGCGTAATCACAGAGACTGATCCTTTTTGAATTAGCATTCTCAACTATGATGCCCCATGTCAAACCGGTATCTTTGTTATTTAAAAAAACTTTTTCATCCTTAATAATCAAACCTTCAGAATTAATTAAACCAAGATCATCTGCTGCGGAATTCAGCAGTCTTTCCAGAATATTATTACATGCAGTCAGTACGGCATTACAGTTCATGTCAGCTCCGGAGCTTGCAGCAGTGGGCGAAGTATTTGCAGATCTTGTTGTATTTGTCGGTTCGTTTTTAATTTTATCATGACTAATGGAAAAGACTCTTGAAATTACTTCGCGGATCTTTGCATTAACACCCTGACCCATTTCCACAGCAGCAGTGCTGAATCCGACAGAGCCGTCTGTATAAACATTTACGAGAGCATTCGCCTGGTTCATTCGTGTATTTGTGAATGCAATACCGAAACAAATCGGCATATATGCATATCCCTTTTTATATAGTGAGTTTACTGAATTGAACTGTCTGATCTTTTTAATTTCTTTCTGAAGACCGAAATCCATTTCCGCTTTATCCCATGATTTTCCTGACATTACATTTACAGCTTTCTGACCATAATGGAAATGATCATTTTCCTTTATGAGATTTTTTTTCTGAATAATATCAGGCGGGATATTTATTTTCAGTGCTGCTTTATAGACAGCGCATTCTATTACAAATTTTCCCTGCGGACCTCCGAATCCTCTGAAAGCAGTATTCGGCGCCAGGTTTGTCCTGCAGCAGTAGCCTATTGCTTTTACATTCGGAATATAATAACTGTTTGTACAATGAAACAGCGAGCGGTCGAGTATGGCAGGTGACAGATCGGCGGATGCTCCGGAGTTTTGGAAGAACGTAACTTCATAAGCAAGTATCATTCCTTCTGAATTTAATCCTATTTTAAAATCAGATGAATATGGATTTCTCTTTCCGGTCATTACCATATCGTCATGTCTTGACAGAATCAGTTTCACCGGTTTGTTAAGAAGAAAAGCTGCAAGCGCACACAGAGCTGCCCACGGGGATGCCTGATCTTCCTTACCGCCGAAACCGCCGCCGAGCCTTGTAACCTCGACTTCAACCTTATTTTTTGAAATACCGAGAACTTCTGAAACAACTTTCTGAACTGCAGACGGACCCTGTGTGGAAGAAATTACTTTTATGCTGCCTCCTTCAAGAGGATAAGAAACAGCGCCCTGAGTTTCCAGATAGAGGTGTTCCTGTCCGCCTGATTCACAGGTACCTGATTCAATGACATCACATTTATCCCAGACATTATTTACATTTCCGGATTCAAAGATCCGCGGAGGTATAGACAGCTGACCTTTAGCAAAAGCTTCACGCGGATCAGTAATGACGGGAAGTTCTTCATACTTTATAACTATTTTTTTAGATGCTTCTGACGCTATGAATTTTGACTCAGCTATTATCAGAGCCACCGGCATCCCTATAAAATGAACTTCATTTTCAGCAAGAAGACATTCATCCCTGACAATTCCGCCGATTTGATTTATTCCCGGGATGTCTTTGTAAGTAAATATTTTTATGACACCTTTAATGGAGCAGGCTTCCGAAAGATCTAAGGACAGAATTTTTCCGTGAGCGCATTTTGAATAAAAAACTTTTGCATATAAAGTACCATCAGGAACATTAACATCATCAATGAACAGAGATTTACCGGTAATATGCTGAATTATGTCGTAGTCTTTCATACAGTTTCTTTAATATCAATTAATTCCGGAAACAGTTTTATAAAATGAGTGTAAATCAATCTGGACAAAAGTAATCTTTTATAACTTTCGCTGCCTCGGGCGTCGCTTATCGGAGAAATTTCAGCGTCTGCAATTCTGACAGCTTCTTTGATTACTTCAGCATTAATTTTTTTACCTGTCAGGAATTCAGAAGCAAGTGAGAGAAATTTAGGAGTTTCAAATACTCCGCCAGCTGAAATGTTTATTTTGCTGATACGCTCATTTTCATATTCGATATAAATTGCAGTATTTACAGAAGCAATATCAAGGTAAGTGCGTTTGGATACTTTTTCAAAATTTATAAAAAAGTTTTTTTTAGGAATTTTAAATCTGATAAATTTTATAATTTCCCCTCGGGATCTTACGGTTTTTTTATAACTTACAAAATAGTCTTTAAGACTTACAGCGCGTTCTGATTTGTCCGAAGTTAGAATTACATCCGAATCAAGCGCCAGAAAGAACGCAGTCATATCGCCGATAGGGGAGGCGTTATTGATATTACCGCCGACGGTGGCATTGTTTCTGATCGGGGTCGAACCGAAGAGTTCGGAGAAATCCGTTATGCCGGGAAAAATATTTTTTAACAGAGCGGATTCCAGAATATCTGTAACGGTTGATGAAGATCTCAGACAGCAATAACCGTCATCTTCAAAAACATTATCAGCAGTATTCCTTTTAAAAATAAAAGAAAGGTCAGATGACAGCATCTCATCAGGTTTCTGAACGAAGAGATCCGTTCCTCCGCCGACATAATAGTCAGGCATATCAGAATTATTGTTATCTGTTGGATCAACATACAGTTCAGTTAATTTTTCTTTAACAGTCAGGAAATATTCAGGAATAATATTTTTATTAATAAGATATAATAATCTTTTTTCAAATTCATCGGGAGCATTTCCGATTTCTTTTTTAATATTAACTGCGGCTCTTATAATTGAGCTGTGACCCGTACATCTGCAGACATTCCCGTCTATAAAATCAAGTATATTATTATTTTTCAGATTGCCGGAAGACAGAAAAAATGCAGTGAGGGAAACTATAAAACCCGGAGTACAGAAGCCGCATTGAGCCGCTCCTTCACTTAGAAAAGCAGACTGAACAGGAGAAAGCTGAGAGTTATTCAGATTTAGACCTTCAATAGTAACAATATGCGAACCATGAATATTCATAACAGGGACCAGACATGAGTTTACAGTCCGGTAAATTACTTTATCATTCTCCATAGTTCCGCAGATAACAGTGCAAGCTCCGCAGTCACCTTCTTTACATCCTTCTTTAGCGCCTGTAAGTTTACATGATCTTAAAAAATCCAAAGTAACGGCAGCGGGATTTAAGACGGCAGTAACGGCGGAATTATTCAGTAAGAATGTGATATTCTGATTCATAAAAGCGGAGATGCGAGTTAATATTTAATTCTAAATTAAAAATTAAAAATATTAGAGTGAAGTTACAACGGATTACATAATAAACAGCGGATATGAGATGAAGCTGGGGTTTGTAAGAGGGAAAAAACCGTTTAAACGGTTTTTTCCCGAAACGACGCTATTAGATTATTGCTATTTACTTTCGGACTATTCCTGAACTTAAAAAATCCTCTACCATTCTTTCGGAATATGAACTTGCCAGATCACTGATGGAAGCCGGATTAAATGTTTCTGACTGCGCTGACCATATAAGCTCTTCGGAAGAAACATCATAAAAATTACTTGTTAAAAATACATTTGTCGACTTAGTATAATATCCGGGAGTATTTACCATATTATAAGAACCATAATAATAATTATAGAACGGATAATATGAGTTATATGGAGAATAATATGTGGAACCCGGTACATATCTTTCTTCTTCTTTAATGTCGAGTACAGATATTACCATTGCTCCGTCCACGCCTAGTTCTTTCATTTTTTCCTTTACTACTTCCTGCTTTTCGGGATCAGCTTTACCGTCTCCGTCAGAGTCAAACATTGTTGACGAAATAACATTTGTACCGGCTACTGCATTTATTCCGTTTCTCTTAAGCTGACTTACTATTGCATTTTCTACTTTTGACTTTGCAACTACATTACTTGAAACACCCATGACAATTATTTTTTTATATTTTTTTGCCGTGGTAGCGGGTTTTTTCCAGGTGCCTGACATTTCAGTAACTGATGAACAGGAATAAAATGTGAAAGCGCAAACTAAAGTTAAAACAGATAAAAATATTTTTTGCATGATTATTTTTTGATTTTCTTTTAAAAATGTTTTTTAAAAATATATGAATTATTGAATAAGATAAAGTTATTAAATGATTTATAATATTCCTCTGATTTCCGATGTAATTTTTTTATTTATATTAATTGCTTCTTTTTCTGATTTTGCTTCCGTTATTATTCTTATAATAGGTTCGGTATTTGATTTTCTTAAATGTATCCAGTGATCCGCAAAATCCAACTTCAAACCGTCATCAGTATTTATTCTGATATTGCTGTTTTTGACGGAATATTTACTTTTAATTTTTCTTAAAACTTTGTCAGGATCTTTTATATCTTCAATTTTGGATTTGTAAATAAAATATTCCGGTAAACCGGATTTATATTCACTCAGACTTTTCCCGGAATCCGCAAGTTCGTTTAGAACAAGAGCAATCCCGGCAAGTGAGTCTCTTCCGTAATGAAGTTCAGGATAAATAATCCCGCCGCTCCCTTCTCCGCCTATTAAAGATCTTCTCTTCTTCATTTCATTAACAACATTAATTTCACCTACAGGACTTCTGAATACTTTAGATTTATATTTTAAAGCTACATCTTCAACCGATCTGGTAGTCGAAAGATTTACAGTTACGTTTTTCCCGGATCCGGACTGAATTCTTAATGCATGATTTACAGCCATAGTGATAGTATTTTCTTCTCCGAACGACTTGCCTTTTTCAGTGATCAAAACAAGTCTGTCAGCATCAGGATCTATAGCTATACCCATGTCAGCTTTATTATTTAATACCGATTTGGAAAGAGAGGCGAGATTTTCAGGAACCGGTTCGGGTGTATGAGGGAAAATTCCGCTGCCGTCGCAATGAAGTCTGATCACTTTACATCCAAGCTTTTCAAGTAAATCCGGTACAATGTTTGAACCTGAAGAATTCACAGCATCTACTACAACTTTAAACTTTCTTTTTCTGATCTTACTAATATTAAGAATTTTTAAACTCAAAACTTTACTTATGTGGTAAAAAGACATGGAATCATCATGAGTTATTTTACCAGTATTTTTAACATCCTGATAATTAAAAGATCCTTTTGCGGCAATCATAATTAATTGTTTAATCTGAAAATCGTTCAGGAATGTGCCGTCCGGATTTAAGAATTTAATTCCGTTCCATATCTGAGGATTGTGAGAAGCGGTAATTGAGATTCCCCCGGAACATTTCAGATCTTCTGTTGCGATCTGAACTGTCGGAGTCGGTGCAATTCCGATATTAATTACGTCTGCTCCGGACATTCTTAAAACACTGATAATAATATCTTCAAGAATATCCCCGTTAAGTCTGCCGTCTCTGCCGACAGCGATCCGGATTTTTTTCTTACCTGAATTCTTTCCTGAGTTTTTCCGGCAGTATTCAGCAAATGCAGAGGCATACTTTACGATATTCTGCGGAGTAAGGCTGTCTCCGGTAATTCCTCTTATCCCGGAAACTGATACAATTAATTCTGACAATTTTTTATAAATTTAATTTACTGAATCTTCATTTCAAGTTCACTTAACTGCTCAGCTGAATTCACGCCGGTGATCTCTGTAATATTATTTACTTTAAATGCGCCGGACTTTATTCCCTTTGAACTGAAATATTTAAATATATCCGTTAGATAATACTCACCCTGAGCATTATCGGTGCTGAGAGTGTTAATTGCTTCAAATAAAATTTTACTGTCTACAATATAAATCCCTGAATTAATTTCATTGCATTTTAATTCTTCCTCGCTGCAGTCTTTATGCTCTCTGATGTCATAAAATTCCCCTTCTTCATTTCTCAAAACTCTGCCGTAACCTGTAGGAACCTCAGGTGCTGCGGAGATAAGACTTGCTTTAAAATTATTCTCACTGTGAAATTTCAAAAATAATCTTACAGTATTTTCAGTCAGTAGAGGAACGTCACCGGAAAGGATTAGGACATTGCCTTCAAAATTTTTAAGCAGTTCACGAGTTTGCATAACAGCGTGTCCCGTACCAAGCTGTTCATCCTGATGAGCATAAAATATTTTACCGGACAATTCTGAAAATCTTTTATCAAGAAAATCCATTACTGATTGTTTTTGATGGCCGACAATTGGAATTATTAAATCAGAGTTTATTTTCTCCGTAAGACTGACTACATACTCTATAAGCGGCTTACCTTTTAGTTCAAACATAACTTTTGATTTACCGGGATTATTCATTCTTTTCCCTTTACCGGCAGCCATAATAACAGCAGCTATTTTTTTTTTCATTTAATGATATTAGAAATTTATTTTCCGAAGAGATTTTATTTTGAGAATATAATGTTATCGATAAGTCTTGTGTTCCCTGCCTTACATGCAAGGGAAATTAAAATTTCCCCGCTAAAACCGGACAGGTCTTTAATTTCATTCAGAAATTCATTGTCGGTGATTTTATAATACTGCAGTTCAAATTCAGGTGCTTTTTCTTTTAAAATTTCTTCTGCATATTCGTAAATAAATTCTGTGTCGCTGATTTTTTCCTCAAGTATCAGCCGCTTTCCTTCATTAAGAATAAAAAATAGCACTGACGCTTTTTGCTTTTGCTCTTCTGTCAGAAAAGTATTTCTGGAACTTTTCGCAAGACCGTTTGCTTCTCTGATGGTTTCGCAGACAACTAATTCAGTATCGATATTTAGATCACTGATCATTCTTTTCAAAACAGCATTTTGCTGAGCGTCTTTCTGTCCGAGATAAAACTTACGAGGAGCTGTAATGTTAAGTAATTTTGTAACTACCGTTGCGACTCCGTCAAAATGACCAGGTCTGAAATCTCCTTCCAGCTTTTGAGTTACATTGGAGACAGATACTTTAGTAAAACTATTCTCACCGTACATTTCAGAAACTTCCGGATTGAAAATATAATCTGCGCCGGCTTTTTCACAAATATGAAAATCCCTAACAATATCTCTCGGATACTTGTCGAAATCTTCTCCTTTCCCGAACTGTGTAGGATTAACAAATATACTAACTATTAAAATATCATTTTCAGCTTTTGCTTTATGCATAAGCGAAACATGACCTTCATGCAGAAAGCCCATAGTAGGCACGAGAGCGACGGATTTACCGGAGCATTTGTAATATTCAGAGATCTGCTGAACTGCTCTGCTCTCTTTTACAACTTTCATTAATTTTGAAGAAGTTTTAGGATTTGAGTTAGTTTATCTTTCATATCTTTTCTGTTCACAATAAGATCAATGAAACCATGCTCAAGGAGGAATTCGGATTTCTGAAAACCGGGGGGCAGATCTTTTCCGGTTGCCTGCTTTACAACTCTTGGACCGGCAAAAGCAATCAATGCTTTCGGTTCTGCAATATTCAGATCGCCTAGCATGGAAAATGATGCCGTGGATCCGCCGGTAGTCGGATTAGTAAGAATTGAAATATAAGGGATTTTTTCATTATTTAGTTTTGCGAGCTTTGAACTTGTTTTGGCAAGCTGCATCAGCGATATTGCGCCTTCCATCATTCGCGCACCACCGCTTGACGATATCAGTATCAAAGGATATTTTGTTTTTATTGCTTTGTCAATAGCCCTGCTTATCTTTTCACCGACTACGCTTCCCATACTTCCGCCGATGAAAGCAAAATCCATACAGCCTATCACTACATCGATTGTATTTATCTTAGCTGTACCTGTCCTGATTGCATCATAAAGATCCGTTTTATTTATTGTATCCTCAATCCTTTTTTTGTATGGTTTAGTATCTTCAAAATCCAACGGGTCTACTGCCCTGATTTTTTTATCAGTTTCCTTAAATGAATTTTCATCAAGTAGTAATTTGAAATACTCTTCACTGCCGATCCTGAAATGATGTCCGCAGTGAGTGCAGACATAAAAATTAGATTCTATTGTTTTTTTATGAATCATTTCCGAGCAATCCGGACATTTGAACCAGTTACCGTCAGATAAATCTTTTTTAGGTTCGTTAGTTGATATGTTTTCTTTGGATCTTTTAAACCAGGCCATATAATATGTTTATTCTAAAATAGAAAAGATAAGAACCAATTTAAAATCAATTTTTAGGAACATAATTTTCAACATATTCAGGACGAAAGTATTCAATATCTGAAAAGTTGTTCTCAGAAATACTTATGGATGTCAGTTCAATTTGTGATTTCATTACATCATTCTCAGGAAAGTCTGAATAAAATTTTAAGCGTTCTGATTCCGGAATATGATGCAGATATTCTTTTTTAATAATAAAAGAAGAATCATTTTTAAGTATATCAATTAAATTTCCCGAGGCGTATTCAGAAATTCTTCTTAGCACGCTGTTATTTTTTATATACTTTGCAAAATAGAATTCAGACTTTTTGGGATTTGACGGAATCAGTGAAATTATATTTTCGGCTGAAGGGTAAACATTTGCCAATATATCAAGCGAAGGAACGCCGATAAAACCTGATCTGCAAACAAGGGATATTCCTTTTGCAATTGCCAGTCCTATCCTAAGACCCGTATATGATCCCGGTCCTGATGATAAGCTGATATTATTAATTTCATCAGGTTTTAAATTAATTTCACTGAATGATAACCTGAGCTGATGCACCAGTTGGTCAGCTCCTTCGGAGTCATTTAAGATCCTGTGAAATAAAATTTTGCTGTTTTGGGTTAACGCTATTTCGGAAATCCGTGAAGAGGTGTCTAAATAGAGTATATTCAAAATTTAACTGAACTTAATAATTCTTTCATTTTCTTTTTCCCCGTATTCAAAATAAATCCTGTTAATATTTCCTCTGAAATATTCATCTGCCAGCTCGGCCCATTCAATCAAAGTGACAGAGTTATCTGAATAAAGTTCACTGAATCCCAATTCGGTTAATTCATTTATTGAGCTTATCCTGTAGAGATCAAAATGAAAAATTTTAATTTCACTACCGGAGACAGGATCAGTTCCGGTATGTTCGTTTTTTATGATAAAGGTCGGACTGTTTACAACTTCTTTAACGCTGAAATATTCACAGACGCCTTTTACGAATTGAGTTTTACCTGAGCCGAGATTACCGAACAATCCGGTTATAGAACCCGGAATAAGTTCTTCAGCAAATTCCTTTCCCGCTTTTGCGGTAAAATCCGCTGAACCGGATTTTACAACTTTCTCCATTATAATTTCGATTCCAGTGTAATTACCGGAAGTATCATTTCGTCAATCGAGATCCCGCCATGCTGAAAGGTATCATTATACTGATTAAGATATTTATGATAATCAGTCGGATAAACAAAATAAAAATCTTCTTTGGCTATTATATAATTAACAATACCGTTTCTTCTGGGAAGTTTATACTCCTGTGGATTTTTAATCAGTATTGCATTTCTCGGATCAGCTTTTACATTTCTTCCGCATTTATAACGAAGATTTGTTGATGTGTCCTTATCTCCCATAGCTTTTACGCCGTGAAGACATCTGATGCTGCCGTGATCTGTGGTTATGATAATTTTAATATTTTTTTTGGCGGAAAGCTGTCTCAGCATACCGAAGAAAGATGAATGTTCAAACCATGATCTGGTAAGGGATCTGTAAGCTGATTCATCCGGAGCTATTTCCTTAAGAATAGCATTGTCGCTTCTGGAATGGGCTATCATATCAACGAAATTAATTACAATTGCGTTTAGATGATTCTGGCAATATGACATAATCTTGCTTTCAATACCTCTTCCGAAATTCGAATCCATTATTTTTGTGTACTTAACTTCATTTTTAAGCTTGATCCTTCTTCTTTCTAGAAGTTTAAGCAGAAATTCCCTTTCATAATTATTCTTACTGTTTTCATCATCATCATTTTTTTTCCAAAGTTCCGGATAATGCTGCTCAATCTCAGACGGGAAAAGTCCTGAAAATATTGCATTCCGGCTGTAAGGAGTTGCGGTCGGCAGAATTGAATAATGATATGATTTTTTTATATTGAAATAATCATAAAGATACTGTTCCATAACCAGCCACTGATCAAGTCTCATACAGTCGATCACAAACAAAAAGACGGATTCATTTTTATCAAGTTCCGGAATGACGAATTTATCAACAACTTCATTTGATAAAATAGGTTTGTGACCAGTTGAATTTACCCAGCTAAGATAATTTTTTTCAACAAACTTTGAAAATTCAATATTACTGTCTCTCTTCTGATCAAAAATCGTCTGCTTCAGTCCGAGTTCCGGGTGAGCGTCAAGCTCCATTTCCCAGCCTGTAAGTTTTAAATAAATGTCGATCCATTCTTCCCAGCCGGGGTTATCCGACATAGCCATTGAGAGATTGTTAAATTCCTGTATATAATCTTTAGAAACCTGATCGCCTTTCAGTTTTTTAGATTCTAACATTTTTTTACAGACCAGTAAAAGCTGTGTAGGGTTAACGGGTTTTATAAGATAATCGGAAATTTTTTTTCCAATAGCGTCTTCCATGAGACTCTCGGTTTCATTTTTAGTTACCATTACAACAGGAAGACTTGGTTTCAGATCTTTAATTTCAATCAATGTCTGTAATCCTCCCATTCCTGTCATCATTTCATCGAGAAAGACAAGATCAAAATCATTTTTTTTGATCAGATTCACACCGTCTTCACCGTTTGTAGCTTCAAGCACATTATATCCTTTTTGTTTCAGAAACATTATGTTTGATTTCAGAGATTCAATCTCGTCATCCACCCACAGAATATTATTTTTGTCTTTATTTGTTAATTGCATTTCATTTGTCTGCATGACTTTTCCTTTCTTTTCATTTTAGGATGATTTAGAAAAGTAAAAAATTTCTGATAGTTTGTCTTAGGTTATTAAAATTATTCGGAAGAACTGTTATAATTACTGAACTTAATCATTAAATGAAATTTTTTAAAGTCATTCAATTATAATGAATAGTAAGTCAGATTTTGTTATAAATAAATTCAGATCAGTAAAAAATATCGGAAGGCTTTATTTTTTTAATTGTCTTACACTAAAATACATTATTTGTTTCAGAATAAAAAATCCTTTTTTCAGATTCCTGTTTAGGCAGCCCGGATTTTCATCGGTACTTAAGCAAAAAACCGTTAAAACGGTTTTTCCCGCCACACCCTCACCCCTTCCCCCTCAGAGTCACTATATTCTCAATATGATATGTATGAGGAAACATATCCAGCGGCTGCACTTTATCTATCTCATATTTACCCTCCGAACAGATTATCCGCAGATCCCTCGCCTGTGTATGCGGATTGCAGCTTACATAAATTATCTTTTCAAAATTACTTACGGAAAGTATTTCACATATCTTCGGATGAAGTCCGGATCTCGGCGGATCTAATATTACCTTATTGTATTCAGATGCATTTCTGAAATCTGTCAAAAAATCCTTTATATCCGAAACTATGAATTCCGCATTCCCGATGCCGTTTAATTCAGCATTGATAACCGCATCATCCGTTGCGCTCTGTATTACTTCCGCTCCTGTCACGCGGTTTACATATCCTGAAATGAATAATGAAATCGATCCGCCGCCGCAGTAAAGATCCAGCACATTGTCTGTCTTTTCAAACTCACTTAACTCCGTAACCTTTCTGAACAATGTTTCCGCCTGTAAACTGTTCGTCTGAAAAAATGAACCTGCGGAAATTCTGAATTTTAATTCCCTTTCGCTTTCTCCTGTCTTCAGCTTTTCATAAATAAACCCTTCTCCCTTTAATATATATTCTTCATCAGCAACCGCAATTTGCGCCTTCTTTCTCGTAACGGAATTTATCAAAGTAGTAACTTCCGGAAAGCGCTCATCCAGTTCAGTCTTGTATTCATTTAAAAGTTCTGTGTCAGGATCAGATGTCATTATGTTTACCATTATCTCTCCTGTGTTTTTACCTTCCCGGATAACGAGAAATCTCAGAAATCCCGAATGTGTCTTTGTAGAATAAACGGAAACATTTTTTTTACGGAAATATTCACCTGTAAATTTTAAAATGCCGTTTGAATATTCTGACATTAAATAGCATTTCGTAATATTTACTATCTTCGAATGAAAACCGGGTACGTGAAGTCCAAGAGCATATCCCGGTTTGCCGGATCCGGTTTTGTCTGTTTTATTTTTATCTGAATCATTTTTAGTGTCGCTGAGATTAATTAACCATTCATCATCTGAAAATGAATACTCCATTTTATTCCTGAAGAAAAAAATACTTTTGCTGCCGATAGCCGGCGGGATTATAAGTTCCTTAAAGCCGCCGATTTTACCAAGCGCGTTTTTAACAGCATTGGTTTTAAATTCAAGCTGCTTATCATAATCGAAATTCATTACTTTACATCCGCCGCATGTTCCGAAATAACCGCATACGGGTTCTGTTCTGAATGCTGACGGCTTAACTATACTAAGCAGTTTTGCCTCAGCGTAATTTGATTTTTTCTTCCGGATTTTTATCATTGCTTCATCTCCGGGAAGCGCTTTATCGGTGAATACGACAAATCCGTCGTCAAGCTTTGAAACTCCTTTACCTTCTGAATTCAGCTCCAGTACCTTTACAGTAATTTCGTCTCCTTTTTTTATCACTATTAATTTATATTTTAATAAAGGTCTATTATAATTATTATAATGTCTATTGTAAATGTTATTTTATATTGATGAAAAAAAATTCCGGCAGGGATTTTATTCTGAGCGGCAGAAAAGTCGTTTCAATAGAAAAAAATTCCGTTGAAGATCTTCAGAAAAGATTCTCGCAGAAAAATTTTTCCTCTGACTTTTCAAATGCTGTCGATTTAATTTATAAATGTAAAGGCAAGGTAGTCATTACAGGCATAGGTAAATCCGGCATCATTGCAAGCAAGATCGCAGCTACATTTAATTCCACCGGCACTTTCGCTTTCTTTCTAAATTCTGCTGACAGCATTCACGGGGATATGGGCGTCTTCAGAAAAGGAGATGTAGCTCTGATAATATCCAAAAGCGGTGACACTCATGATATAAAACAGCTTATCGCTGCGCTTAAATTACTTTCTGTTAAGATCATTTCAATTGTCGGAACTATCCCTTCCGATCTTTCCGAAATTTCAGATATTTCCCTCGACGCATCTGTAAAGAAAGAGGCATGTCCGCATAACCTCGCTCCTACTTCATCAACTACTGTAGCGCTTGTGCTCGGAGATGCAATTGCTGTCGCACTTTTGGAAAAACGCGGATTCACTTCTGAAAATTTTGCCATGGCGCATCCCGGGGGAAATCTCGGGAAAAGACTCCTTCTTAAAGTTAGCGATATTATGACTAAAGGAGAAGATATTCCCGTAATTTCCGTCAACTCAAAACTTAAGGATGTAATTTATATGATCTCGTCCAAAAGATTAGGATGCACGTGCGTCTCTGAAAAATCAAAGATAGCAGGCATAATTACGGACGGTGATATAAGAAGACTTCTTGAGAATAATCTGGACGACCTTTATGATATCAAAGCAGGTGATATTATGAACAGTAAACCGAAGATCATTTCAGGTGAAATGCTCGCTATTTCAGCTCTCGAGATCATGGAAAAAAATAAGATCACTCAGCTGATAGTAGGAGATAAATCCGGAAAACCGGTCGGTATGATTCATATGCACAGGCTTATCGAAGAAGGTTTGTAATATGTCCCGCATAAAAAAAATATTTATTGTATCGTTATTTTCCGCTGCATTTTTTTCCTGCGGGGAAAAGTTTAAACCGGCTACCGATGATGTCAAACCGGAAAATTCCCCTTCTCAGGAAAGCTGGAATTCAACAGTTGTATTTTCCGATTCGGGAATTGTCAAAGCTATACTGACCGCAGGTCATATTTCGGTCTTTACAGCAAAAGGATATACGCTTATTGACAGCGGAGCAAAGGTCGAATTTTACCGTGAAGGAAAACTTGTTTCCGTACTTACGGGAATGAACGGGAAAATAGATGACGCTACGAAAAATATTGAAATAACAGACAGCGTTACTGTTGTTAACTCAGAAGGCAGCAGGCTGATAACGGAAAAACTGTTATGGAAAAATGATGAACAGAAAGTTTATTCGGATATGTTTGTTAGAATTACAACTCCGGAAGAAATAATAGAAGGCACCGGCTTTGAATCTGATCAGAATTTATCAAACTACAGGATCTACAAAGTAAGCGGCGTCTTTAATAATCAATGAACGAAAAGCTGTTATAATAAGAATTATCCTCAGCAGCAATCAAAGTATATATTCTGTATGAATATTTTTTTAAAAAATATTGATTCACCTGTAAAGTCTGTTTTTCTTTTCCTGATAATTCTGATCTCACTCTCTGAATCGGTAAACGCGCAGGAAAAGATCGAGTTAAAAAACGCGGATGAGCTGAAAGGAAGCGTGATAAACGGTGAAAGTGTAAGAGAAGCTTCAGGTAATGTTGAATTCACGCAGGGTAATGTTAAAGTCTTCTGCAATTCAGCGACACAGTTTATTTTGACAAACATTGTAGAGCTGCGCGGAAATGTCAGGATATATCAGGATACGCTTACGCTGCTTACTTCGAAAGCGACATACTTCGGAAATGAAAAAAAAGCAATATGTGAAGGAGGCGTTACGCTGAAAGATCCTAACGCCACAGTCCGCGCGGATTACGGTACTTATTTTTTTAACGAAGGCAAAGCGGTTTTTAAAGGCGATGTTATAATTGTTAATCCTGATTACAGGATCACTTCTTCAGAGCTGACATATCTGAGAAATTCGGAAGATTCGTTTGCAGAAGGCGATGTAGTCGTAACAACTGATTCCGCTGTTATCAAAGCTGATAAAATCGATTTTTTTAAAAACGCAGGCAGGACTTTTGCAAGAGGAAGCGTGAATATAGAAAGCGATTCTACGGTCATCACATCAGATACAGCTACTAACTATTCGTTTGAAAAAAAATCAGTTGCTTCGGGAAATGTCAGGATCGTCAGTCAGAATAATAACACGGTTGTTTTTGGTGATTACATTGAAAATTATGAAAAGGAAAATTTTGCCTTACTTAAGAATAATACCGGTCTGATTCAGATAGAAGACAATGAGAAAAGCGATACGCTTTTTATTTACAGTGATACTATGAAGGCATACAGAAATAAACCCGACTATTATATAGCAGAAGGGAATGTGGAAATTATAAGGAATGATTTTCTGGCAAAATGCGGAACGGGGATATATTACAGGGAAAAGGAAACTGTTTCGCTTTCGGCTAAGCCGGTAGTATGGCAGGATAAACAGCAGATGACGGGTGATTCTATTTATGCTGAGCTGCCGGGTAAAAAGCTCCGTAATATTTATTCAAAAAAAATTAACAGTCTGCCGGGATCCGTTCCTTCATTTGTAGTTTCGGAAAACCCTGATACATATTTCAGAGACAGATACGATCAGATCAGAGGAGATAATATTACAATGAAATTTTCGGATGAAAAAATAAACGAGATTGTTGTTGAAAATAATTCGAGCAGTGTTTATTTTTCTTATGAAAATAATAAAGCAAACGGGGCAAACAAGATTGAAGGAAACAATATAATTTTATATTTCGATGAAGAAGAAAAAATTTCGAAAATAAAAATTGATTCGGATCCGAAAGGAGAATATATCCCCGAATCCATTCTGAACACTGTCAGTCTTATTTTACCCGGTTTTGAAATTGAAGAAAATAAACCTGTAAGAAGAGCATTAAAATTTTAATATATATATATGGATAACACAGGAATTCATTACCTTCGGAATGTAAGGAAGGAATTTTTAAAAATGAAAGACCTCGGAGACAGAACTTTTTCACAGCTTAAGGATGAAGACTTTTTTTATTGCCCGGATGTTGAATCAAACAGCATTGCGGTAATTGTAAGACATATGAGCGGTAATATGCTTTCCAGATGGACTGACTTTCTGACTACTGACGGTGAAAAGGATTTCAGAAAAAGGGATGAGGAATTTGACGGATTATTTTACACTGATAAAGATGACATTATTCTGAGATGGGAGAACGGCTGGCAGTGCTTATTCAATGCCATAGATGAACTCACGCCGGAAGATCTTTTGAAAAAAGTATTTATAAGAAAAGAAGAACATTCTGTAATAGAAGCTGTGAACAGACAGATCAGCCATTATGCTTATCACATTGGTCAGATTGTTTATCTTGGTAAGATGATAAAAAACAAGAACTGGAAAACGCTTTCGATACCAAAGAATAAGTCAGAGGAATTTAATAAAAAAATGGGAATGTAGATTTTAAATATCTTCCAGTATATCTATTCCAAGCACAGCATCTTTTAGCATACCGCTTTTATTGTCATAAAAAGGAATTCCGAGAATCGAATATGAATTTACTTTCATTTCATATCTGAAGTTTTTAATAACATCGCTCTTCTCAGCTTCCAGTGAAATGAGAATAAACTCCGCCAGCTTTTTTGCATCTTCTTTACCGTATGCGAATCCGGTTAATTTGGAATTGTATTTTTGAGGAGACGCCACAGGATTTTTTATTGTGAACTGCTTGCTGAGTTCTTCCATTGATTCAATATTACAATAGAAAGCCGGTATATAAAAAAGAATATCACCGCCGGTAAATTCACCGCTTCCGCCGAAAAGATTTTTTAAAAAACTGCCTGTGGCTTTTCTTTCAAGTATTGTAATGGTTGTATTGAGCAGCCAGAAAGGTTTATAAATTAGCTCACCTTCGGATCTGAAAGCAGCGTTGGCGAAATTTATTTCTATATTTTTCATTTCGCCGTTTATTTCTTCGAAACCATTTCCGCAGCTGGTGCAGTAAACGATGTTATCATTCATCTCTACTGACAAGCCGCTGCCGCAGCTTTTACAGACTACCGCTTCTAATTTGAATTCACTCAATTTTTATAAAATAATAAATTCTGAAACTATCTTCTTGAATTTAACAAAGCGCTTACAACGCTGCCGATGACAACTGAAGCAGCTACATTTTTTGTCAGATCCATCGCTTTATTTTTTTTCAAATCGCCGAATATAATATCCGAACTCCCTTTGACGGATTTTTCCATACCGGTCCCGTCTTCAATCTCGCCGCCGTATCTGAATTTATTATAACCCCATTTCGTAATTGCAATCCCTGCTATAAAAATAATGAAGAATGCTATAAAAGGAAATTTTTCATCCACATGGAACAATGAAAAAACTCCGAGAAAAGTCATCATATACATTCCTATACCTGTGCCGAGAATTCCCATAAGGGCTCTGAATAAATTATTGCCCGGAGCTTTACCGTAACATATATTACCGTCTTCACCGTCCACTACCACCTGATAGGTCCTACCTTCAAAGCTGTATCTGATTACCCAAAGAGGGTAATATACAATATCAATACTTTCCCTGACAAGATCAAAATGCTCGAAAGACACGTTGTATAAATTTACCGAATTCCTTGACTCGGTTGAAAAATTATTCTTTGCGAAATCAAACGCTTCTTTCTCTGATGCAATTATATTGAAAACCATTCCTTCCATCTGCAGTGCTTCCAGCTCAACAGGAAGTATCGTGTCTCCGGTGAGATTTATTTTTTTTACTCCGAGCTCAGCTACATCGCAGGCGGAATATGTTCTTTCATATGAATTCTGAATTTTCTTTTCGACATCCACATAATAAGTGGTTGTTCTTCCGTTTGAAGTGCTCGTCCTTTTTTCCTGTCCGAATACCCATCCTACCACATCGGCTCTGACACGCCAGTAAGGTATGAAAGTCAGAAATGCGTCTTCCACTTTTGCATCTGTCTTAAGCTTTTTAGCTTTTGAGAATCCGGAGCTGAGCCATTTAAGCGCTTTTGCTACAGCATCATCCCTTTTTAACTTTTTCGGAACATAGTATTTTAATGTGCCGCTCTCTCCCTTGGTTACAAGTAATGTTCCGCAGTATTTACAGTTGAATGATCTTAATCCCTCTTTTAAATCCAGCTCGCCTGAACAAGACGGACATGTAATTCCTCGAATAATTTTCTCCTTACCCGGAGATTTTTTCGTAGAAGTATTTTGAGAATCTAAAGTATCCTGTTTTTCTAATGAATTTAATAATTCTGTTTCTGCTGACATTATATATTTTAAAAGATTATACTTTCTTTACTATCCAGTAAGCAATTGCGGTAAGAGGAACAGCTGCAATAATATAAGCAAAGATCTTAATGAACTCTCCGAAGAATACTGTTTCAGCCGAAATGTCAGGACTAATCAGATAAGATACTGCAAATGAAGCAATGCTTGCCAGACCGAATAATAAGATTGCTGCTGCGAATAATATTTTGAAAGGCATCTCGCTTTTTGCAGGCCAGATATTTGCATAAACCATTCCGGATGAAGCTTCTACCAATGCCGAATACTGCTGACCTTTGTATAAATAATAAAAATGGTAAAATGGAACATTAACTAAACTTGATTCTGAAATATTGTCAGGGTTCACGCCGGATTGCGTAAGCCAGCTCTTTGCTGAGTCATATAGCACATCAGCTTCCACAAATACTTCATCCGTAAAATCACTTTTATGATAGGGCTTAAGATTTCCGGCAGGTATCTGTATGTTTTTTATTTCAGAGACCGGAGTGGAATGAGCGGGTTGCAGATGGATCCTGTCGCCCTGCGGATCCTTTGTTTTGAAATACCATAAAGGAAAATAATAAAAACTGATCTGTGTGATCTGCGCAAGTTTATCAAGATCCTTTACATGATAATTTCCGGCCATCCATCTTCTTAGATTTCCTTCAGCCTGTTCTTTTGTGAAATTTGAATTAATAACAAAATTACTTACTATTCTCCTCTTGTCTATAAATACCGATGAACTGCAGTATTCACACTCAAGGAATTTCTCATCAGCTCTTATATTGTTTTCCCCTCCGCACTGGGGACAGATTATTTTTGAAGAACTTATTTCGCTCATCTCTTATAATTTTGAAAGAAGATCTTTTTTCTTTGTATCAAATTCTTCCTGCGTAATAAGTCCGCTTTCTTTCATCTTGCCGAGTTTTTCTATCGTTGACATTATTTCATCCGAACTCATTTTAGTCTGCTGCTGTCCGCCCTGCTGATTGCTGTTTGCCATCTGCTGTGCCATCATATTCGCCATTGTCATACCTGCTCCGAGTCCGACGCCTGCTCCTGCAAGACCGCCGCCCGATTCGTTTTCAGCGGATTTCTCAATTGCTCCTGCGGTTTTGAATTTCATATAATTATCGAGATTTCCGACTGCACCCATTGAACTTCTTTCGTTGATCTTTTCCTGTACTTCTTCCGGAGGTACTATTCCGACTAAAATAAGATCAGTCAGCTCTACTCCCATTGAATTGAAAAAATCAGCCACTTCGGATTTCACCGCTGTCTCAATCTGCTGATAGCTCTGTCCGAGTTCAAACACAGTTTTCAGATTTTTTCCGAGCACTGAATTAAGTCTCGATACAATAGCATCTCGAAGGTAATCTTCAATATCGTTGGTTGTATAAAGTCCCTGCGTAGAAACTATTTCCATCATAAATAATCTCGGGTCGGATATTCTTATTGAGAATTTTCCTGAAGCTCTCAGCTGCACATAAGTAAGTTCGGAATCTTTAAAATTAATAGGAGATTTTGTACCCCATTTCAGATCAATGAATTTCTTCATTGAGATAAAATATATCTGCGCCTGAAACGGCGACTTACCGCCGAAAGGCAGACTGATCAGCTTTGTAAGAAGAGGAATGTTTTCCGTAGTAAGTGTATGTCTTCCCGCATTAAATACATCAAGTGCTTTTCCGTCTCTGTAAAATACAGCACTTTGAGAATCCTGCACAATAAGCTGTGTCCCTAATCTGTATGATGCTGATCCGTCCTGTGGCTCTCTGTGAACCATAGTCTTTCCCGTTTCATCAAAAAATTGTACTATATCTATAATTGCCATGATTATTTTATTTTATGATTTTTAAATACCCGCAGTGCGGAGTTTATTTAAATTAAATTACTGCTTTAATATTTCTTCTCTTTCATTGAACTTATTTAGGAATACGTCAAGAGATCCTGAAATCTCAGATACTATCTCCTTAACATCGACTTTCTCTTTTGCTTTGTCTTCAAGCTCTCTGAACTTTTTACAGACATCTTCAGCATTTTCGAGCAAACTTCCGTCAAACTGATAAAGCTGATTCAGTTTATCCTCTTTCACTTTTATCACATCAAACGCGCCGCTGTAACCCCTCGCTGCAGACTTAAGTTTTGCAATTACAGTCTCATTTTTTTTGTCGATCTTATCGAGTCCCGAAACCGACATTAAACTACCGCTGTCAGACAGCGCTGAAACCGCATTCTTCAGGCTGGTTTTATTCGCTTCCATTATTACTGCGAGTTTATTCCTTAATAAGGTATCAAGCTCTCTTGAGTTATCTCTGTTCACATACCCGTCATATCCGGGAATATATCTCTTTATCTTTTCAAGCCATGACTCGTTTGACTTTATCTGTTCGAGTTTTGATTGCAGATCATTCATTTATTTAAGTATTTTAATTTTAAAATAAAAAGATTTAATTGCTTTAGGAAGAATTTAATATTATTAAAGGAGAATATGCACATGAAACGATTAAATTATCACCGGACCGTAATCATTGTTTTAATTATGCTCATCAGTCAGAATTGTTTTCCGGGAAATTTTATTGCGGACAAATATATGAAATCCGCTTTTAATTTTCCTGATACAAACAAAAATAATCACTTAAGTATCCTTGATGCCGTAAATTACATTTCAGAAATATCCCCGGGAGAAATTGTATCTGCCGAAAAAAAATTCAGAAAAGACAACCCTGTATGGGAATTAATTCTTTTAACCGAACCGGGCAGTGCAGTTAAGTTTGAAGTTTCTTATTTTGAAAGAACAATTCTCTCTGTGATATCGGATGAAACGCCTGTTAAATATGACCTCAGACCTTCTGAAAATTTCATCTCACTTACTCAGGCAATAAAAATTGTTTCAGAGCATACCCCGCAAAATGTTTTGAAATGGAAATTCCATAAAATAAAGGACAGTTGGGAATACAGCTTCTGGCTGTTCACAAAATCCGGCAAAGCACAGTTAAGACTAAATGCTGAAAGCGGTGAAATTATTTCATCAAAGAAAAAAAGCAAATAACTGTACCAATTGTTTATTGACAGAAAAAATTATATAGCTGGATTATTGAAATGAGCTTTATAGTATACTAAACTTTACTATAAAAGAGTGCAGCGCAATTCAATCTTCAAAACAAGATAATTATTTTCTGTTGCTTTCATCCTTCAGCTTCTTTAATAAATTCATAGCGTCCAATGGAGTAATGCTGTCAATATCGATTTCAGAAAGCATCTTTTTCAGAGCTTCGCTTTCAAGTTCTGTTACTGCTGATTCAAACATGCTTATCTGCAGATCATCAGCGGTCTTCCTTCTGTATTCTTTATCTTCAAGTGATCTTAGAATTTCCTTTGCGCGGTTGGTAACTTTTTCAGGAAGTCCCGCCATCTGAGCCACCTGTATTCCGTAACTGTGATCAGCTGTTCCTTCAGTGATCTTTCTGAGGAAAATCACTTTGTCGTTATATTCCTTTACTTCCACTCTGAAATTTTTAATCCTCGGATACATATCAGCAAGAGCGTTAAGCTCATGATAATGAGTGGCAAAAAGCGTCTTTGCATTTATGTTTGGATTTTCGTGAATGTATTCCGTCATCGCCCATGCTATTGAAATTCCGTCATAAGTACTTGTGCCTCTGCCGATCTCATCCAGAAGTATGAGACTTTTTGAAGTTGCGTTATTAAGTATGTTCGCTGCTTCATGCATCTCCACGAGAAAAGTGCTTTCTCCTTTTGCAATATTGTCAGATGCTCCTACTCTGGTAAAAATTTTATCCACAATACTGATCTTTGCGCTTCTTGCAGGAACGAAACATCCAATCTGCGCAAGCAAAATAATAAGTCCAACCTGTCTAAGGTAACTTGATTTACCGCTCATATTAGGTCCTGTTAAAATAAGTATCTGACTGTCTGCGGTATCCGCATAAGTATCGTTTGCAATAAATTTCTCTCCGGGAGGTAAAAGTCTTTCAATGACAGGATGTCTGCCGTCAATTATCTCCAGCTCGTTACCTTCGCTTATTACCGGCTTTACATATTTGTAATCTTCTGAAACTTCAGCGAAACTGATAAGAGTGTCAAGTGTCGCAGCAAGCGTTGCGTTTACCTGAATCTGATCTGCAAAACCGAGAATATAATTCCTGAGATCATTGAATAATCTTTTCTCAAGCTCTTCAATTTTTTCTTCCGCATTTAAAATTTTATCTTCATATACTTTAAGCTCTTCAGTGATATATCTCTCGGCATTAACGAGCGTCTGCTTTCTCACATAATCCGCAGGCACTTTTTCAAGATTAGCTTTTGTAATTATTATATAGTATCCGAACACTTTGTTGAAATCCACTTTGAGTGAATTGATTCCTGTCTTTGCTCTTTCCCTGCTTTGATAATTTTCGATCCATGTCTTACCGTTAATTAGAATATCTTTCAGTTCGTCAAGCTCATTGTCGTATCCTTTATTGATCATTCCGTAATTATCAATGCCGGCTACAAAATTTTCATTGATACAGTTTTCGAGTTTAAGAATAAGTTCGTTAATTTCAATCATGCTGTTGCCGACAGCTTTTAATGCGGGAGACGGAAACCGGATAAGATTTGATTTTATGATGATTATTTTTTTAAGGGAGATCTTCAGCTGCACGATATCTCTGGCAACGGATCTGCCTGTTGAAATTTTTGAAAGAAGTCTTTCGAGATCAGCAACGGATTTGAGCTCTTCTGATATTTTTTTTCTTTCGTTTTTATTTTCGTAAAGATCATTTACTGCGCTAAGTCTTTTTTCTATCTGTTCCTTTTTTTTTAAAGGTCTTGAAACCCATTTCTTAAGGAGTCTTCCTCCCATTGCAGTCTTAGTCCTGTCAAGTATTGAGATAAGCGTGCCTTCTCTGCCGCCTTCAGAAATGGATGAAGTGATTTCAAGATTACGTTTGGTGGAAGGATCTAAAATAATATAATCGGAAAATTCATAGTTATATATTTTCTTTATATGAGGAAGGTTATTTTTTTGTGTTTCATTAAGATAATTCAGTACACAGCCAGCTGCTATTACAGCTTCGTTCATATCTTCTATGCCGAATCCTTTCAGCGTCTGGGTGCCGAAATGATTTGTAAGTACTTCCTTTGCGTAATCCGAATTGAATACCCAGTCATCTACCTTTGTAAAAAGATATTTTTTTTTCTGTTCGCTGAATGCTGCGTCAGGATCATAATCAAGAAGTTTAAATATTTTTTCTTTGTCTTTTTTTGGTATAAGAATTTCAGACGGATTAATATTCTCAACCTGCTCTGCAAGATTATTTGTCAGGATCTCTGAAGTTGCAAACTCTCCGGTCGATACGTCACAAAACGAAAACCCGCAGATATTATCTTTAAGATAAACTGCAGCGAGAAAATTATTAGATTTATGATCAAGCAGTTTTTCAGAAAAGTTTGCGCCGGGCGTGACGACTTCCACTACATCTCTTTTTACAATTCCCTTTGCATATTTGGGATCCTCAAGCTGTTCGCATACTGCAACGCGGAAACCGGCTTTTACGAGTTTGGGAAGATAATTATCGAGAGCATGATGCGGAAATCCGGCAAGCGGAACTTCCGATGCGGCTCCGTTTGATCTTTTGGTAAGAGTTATGCCGAGAACTTTAGAAGCGGTTACGGCGTCATTTTCAAATGTTTCAAAAAAATCTCCCATCCGGAATAGCAGAAGAGTATCAGGATATTTCTCCTTTATCTTCCGGTATTGTCTCATTAAAGGCGTTTCGTTTTTCATTGATGCAGTCTCTGAAATATTAGAAATTCATTTTCAACTTTTCAAATATAATCCGAAAATAATTCTTATTTTATTAATAAAAATAACAGAACTGTAAAAAAATGAAGAGTAAAAAATCAGCCGGCAAACGTAATAATTTATTAAAAAAAAATCAGGGAGTTTTCAGTAATGTTTTATTTTATCCTTCAGATATTTATTAAGAAGTTCTCTTCCCCTGAATATATGAGCTTTGACAGTGCCGAGAGGAAGGTTTAGTTCTTTTGCAATTTCCTCATATTCTTTTTCCTGTCTGTGTCTCAGTACAATTACATCTCTGTATTTTTCCGGCAGAGAATCAATCGCTTCATCCAGAATAATCCTGAGCTGCTTGTCAATTACATTACTGTCAGGCTTATTTTCATGATCAGGAATTTCAAAACTGTATTCACTGTCATCGGACTCAATATTCTTATCGATAGAAAAAGTATAAAGCTTTTTTTTTCTGAGATAGTCTATTGCATTATTTGTGGCGATCTTAAAAAGCCATGTGGAAAATGCAAACTGCTTGTCAAAATTTGCAAGTGAGTTAAAAGCTTTTATAAAAGCTTCCTGAGTCAGATCCTCCACATCCTCTTTCTTCGAGATCATCCTGTATATAAGGTGCGTAATCATCGGATGATATTTTTTCATAAGCTTTGCATAGGAAGACTGCTTTCCGGAAAGCGCTTCGTCAATAAGGATCAGATCCTCTGCCTTGGATTTGCTGATTACTGTTACTGTATTATTTTCGTTCATTTAAGACAGTGAGGGTGTGAGGAATTTAATTTTCATTGTGTAAAAATTACATCTATTTGAAATGAATTTCAACTAATAAAAAAGCATTTGAATTGAAACCGGAGTTCTTTAAATTTGCTCTGAATCCTTCCTTATATTATGTCTTTAAAAAATATTCTGAATCTGACGCTGTCCGAACTGGAACCGGAAATTATTTCAATTGGCGAGCCAAAGTACAGAGCGAAACAGATATTCACATCACTTCATAAAAAAAATATCAATACAGCTGAAGGGCTGCAGGGTATTCCGAAATTACTTAAAGAAAAAATAGGCGAAAATTTTTTTATACCGTCTTTAAAACTTCTTGAGGAAAGAAGTTCAGAAAGTTTTAATACAAAAAAATTTCTGTTTCAAACGGAAAGAGCTGATAAAGAATATGTATTTGAATCAGTTCTCATTTCGGAAAAGGAAAGAAATACGATCTGCATATCCACGCAGATCGGCTGCAATGTCGGGTGTGAATTCTGCGCCACTGCTAAGATGGGTTTCATAAAAAATCTGGAGCCGGCGGAAATTATTATGCAGGTTTATGAAATAATCCGCTGCACCGAAATTATGCCGACCAACCTTGTCTTTATGGGAATGGGAGAGCCGTTTCTGAATTATGCAAATCTTATGAAAGCTTTAAAGATACTTACTGATAAGGAAGGGCTGGGAATTCCCTCTAAGAAGATCACGGTTTCTACTGTCGGTTTTACGGATAAAATTAAAAACTTTGCTGATGATATAACGGCAGAAGAGAACGTAAATCTCAGAAAGATCAAGCTTGCTTTATCTCTTCATTCCACTGATAACGGTTTCAGGGAATCCATAATACCTGTTTCAGCAAAAAACCGACTTCCCGATATTTATGAAGAGCTTGTATATTTTTACAGAAGGACAGGAAGCAAAATTACATATGAATATATATATTTCAATGGTCTGAATGATACTGATAATGACATCAAAAGATTAGTAAAGCTTACGCGAATGGTTCCTTCGTCGATAAATATTATCCCGTTTCATCCTATTGATTTTAAATTAAACAGACCTTTGGATATATTTAACAAAGATAAAGACCTAAATAAATTACTTTTAAATAAAAATTTATTTCAGTTTATTGAAAAACTTAAACGAAACAAAGTAACTGTAAATCTCCGGACCAGCAGCGGTGTTGATATTAATGCTGCATGCGGGCAGCTGGCGGTGATTAAATCTCAGGTCAATAATTAATTTTACAATCAATCAAATAAATGTTTCAGATAATAATTTTCGGACCGCCCGGAGTCGGCAAAGGAACTCAGGCGGAAAGTATTTCAAAGAAACTTAATCTCCGGCATATTTCCACAGGAGAAATTTTACGCAAAGCAGTTTCCGACGAAACGGAACTGGGACTTAAAGCAAAGGAAATAATGGACAGGGGAAATCTTGTTCCGGATGAAATTATGAACGGAATAGTAAAAGAGACTCTTGCAAATATTGACGGAAACGGCTTTATACTTGACGGTTTTCCAAGGACATTGAATCAGGCAATAGCGCTTACAGAAATTTTTAAGAATCTTAACTTTAATGATGTGAAAGTCATAACACTTACAGCCGATGATGAAGAAATTACTCAGAGACTATTAAAAAGAGGAAGAAGCGATGATACAAGAGATACAATTCTTAACAGACTCAAAGTATATTATAATTCTACTTCACCTGTAAAAGAATATTATGAAAAGCTCGGAATAAATATTGATATAAACGGAGTAGGCGAAGCTGATAAAATAAATGAAATGATATTGAATAAATTAATCTGAATCAGTAACTCAAACAAAAAAACTCAGAAAATTTTTTAATTATCTAATTTTAATAATTGCAATTTTAATATTAAACGTATATTTTGTAATCTAAAATTTTATAAAAATGGCATCAATTAAAGAAACTGAATTACCAGATAAGGGAATTATAATTCTTACTCCAAAAGGAAACTTTGTAGGCGGGGAAGAAACAGACGAACTTAGAGACGCAATAAAAAAATACACTGAATCCGGTAACAAAAAACTTGTTATTGACCTGGGTGATGTATTATACCTTAACAGTACTGCCCTCGGAGTACTAATTGCTGCACATGCTAACTATTCAAAAAGAGAAGGCAAGATCAAATTATGCCAGCTAAATAAAAATCTTGAAAATTTATTTGTTATCACAAAACTAGCTCTTATATTCGATTCATTTGCAACACAGGAAGAGGCAATTAACAGTTTTGCTTAAAGTATAGAACTATCAAGTTTAAAATTATCTATAAATTAAAAAATCTAACTCTATCAGGGTTAACGGAGGTTAAAAATTAATGAAACAGTCTGTCTTTATTACGGTAATCATTGTCGTTTCGCTTGCAGTATCAGCTTTTATTTTTTACGGAGTTTTCGGAAGTGTAAACAATTTCAAAACCCCGGATAAGACCGCCCCTTCAAATATCATGGGCGCAATTTATCTTGGAGGTCCTGTAGTTATATCATTGATGGCATTAAGCATAATGGTTATAACATTTACGATCGAAAGACAATTATCATTATCAAAAGCAAAAGGTAAAGGTCCGATCGAGCCTTTCCTTAAGAAAGTTCAAACTGCTTTGATAGAAGGTAATATAGACGAGGCTATTGCCGAATGTGACAAGCAGAAAGGGTCCATTGCCAATATTATCCGGCAGGGTCTGGACAAATATCAGATGCTGGCCGCTGATAACAGACTTGAAGCGGATGGTAAGCTGACTGAAGTGCAGGCAGCTATAGAAGAAGCCATGATGCTTGAGGTTCCGCTGCTTGAAAGAAATCTGGTTGTGCTTTCCACTATTGCTTCCGTATCTGTGCTTATTGGTCTGTTTGGAACAGTAGTAGGGATGATCAGAGCGTTTCAGGCGCTTGCAGCAGCAGGTACTCCAAATGCTGCTGAACTTTCAGCAGGTATATCTGAAGCTCTTATAAATACCGCAGGCGGTCTCTTCGGTGCTATAGTAGGTACAATTTCTTATAACTATTTCGTTACTAAAGTTGGCAATATTACTTACATGATTGATGAAGCTACATACAATATGCTTCAGATCCTGACACTTAAGAGTTCAAAAAAATCAGCGTAAGTAATTCTGAATTACAACTATAAAATTTTATAATAATGAAGAAAGCCAGATCGATAAAAAAGCCCGGCGTTAATATTGACATGACTCCATTGGTGGATGTTATTATGTTGCTGCTTACATTCTTTATGCTCGTAGCTACTTTTAAAGCCGAATCAACTGAAGCAATTGAAGTAAAACTGCCTGAATCGGTAGTTACCGATACAACCAAATTACCCGAAAAAGATATTATGACCTTAACATTAACAAAAGCAGGAGATGTGTTTATTGATGTTGATAATTATAAAGTTAAGAAAGAAATATTCGGCAGTGAAGTCGGAATTGGATTGTATCACCCTGATAGTACTTCAAAAAGCGAATATGAACTTACAGGCGGAAATATTAATGGTAAACCATTTAAAAGACCTGTTACAGTTTTGGATAAAGCCGGTTTCGAGAAAACTCTTAATGATCTCAGAAGAGCGTTAAAAGGTCAGACTGAAGGTAAATCAGATTTCAGGATAGTATTAAAAGGTGATCTCGAAACGAATTACGGTGTTGTAGAAGATCTGATGGAAAGTTTTAAAACAACAAGAAATACAAGGTTTGCATTGGTGACTGACGTGAAATCAAGTAAACCGGAATAATTTTTATTAACAATAAAAGAATTTAATTATGGCAGGCGGCGGTTTTGATGCCCCGGAGTCCGGAGGCGGATTACGAAAGCAGAAAAAATATAAGAAAGGAAAAAAGATCGGTGTCAGAATTGATATGACGCCAATGGTTGACGTTATTATGCTTCTGTTGACATTCTTTATCCTGACCACAACTCTAAATACCCCACAGATTATGCAGATCAATCTTCCTAAAGGTGATCAGGAAGATAAAATTAAAGTTGATATGGGAAATGTTCTTTATGTAAGAGTTTCTGAAAACGGAAATGCATATTTCTCTTCAGGTCTCTCTGACGGCTCTGAAGCTGAACCGGTAAAAGTGGAGTTTAATGATATGAAGTCAAAAATAGAATCACTTTATAATCAAAATCCAAATCTGCTTATACTTTTAAAATTTGACAGGAATATGAAGTACAGCAGAATGATCGATATACTGGATGAAATTAACAGAGCTGAAATTGAAAAACGATACAGCTTTATGAAAATGGAAGATCCCGATAAGGAAATTGTTACTAAAGCAGGCGGTTAATTTCATATCTTAGTTTTTATAAAAGCGGTCTGAATAATTTCTGATCGCTTTTTTTATTATGACTTATAAACAACTGAGCATATATTTTTTTTCTTAAATAAAATAATTTTGAAAAGATAAGAAGTAAATTTGATTAATAATTATTTAAAATATCTAATTCTTCTTTTCATATCCGTTCTTTTTTTCTCTGAAAGTTTCTCTCAGTCAAATTCTCAGAAAAGCATCGCTGACAATCCAACTGTACTTAAACAATATCTTGTCGATGAGACCGGAACATTGAATCCTGCCGAGCACAAAAACATTCTTACAAAACTTGTTAATGAAGACAAAGCCACATCAAATCAGATAGTAGTTTATATAATAAGCAGTCTCGAAGGAGAATCACTTGAAGATGTGTCAATCAGAATTGCTGAAAAGAATAAAATAGGTAAGAAAGACAGGAATAACGGTGTTCTGATGCTGATAGTAAAAGATGACAGAAAGATAAGAATTGAAGTCGGTTACGGTCTTGAAGGAGCGCTTACGGACGCAAAGAGTTCCAGCATTATAAGAAATGTTATAACTCCGAAATTTAAACAGGGTAATTATTATCAGGGAATAAATGACGGGGTAGATGCAATAATTTCAGCGATAAAAGGTGAGTATACCGCAGATAACACTGACTCTTCCGGCAGCGGATCAGGAACTTGCTGTTTCGGAATACCGATTTTTATAATGATAATTTTCATTTTCATTTTCATATCCATCATTACTTCGATACTAAGAAGAATTTTCGGATTCGGAAATTTTATACGGACCGGAAAGAAAGGTTCGGGCGGATGGGGCGGATTCACAGGCAGCGGATGGAGCAGCGGTAGCGGGAGCAGCGGCGGTTCATTCGGCGGATTTTCAGGCGGCGGCGGTTCGTTCGGCGGCGGCGGCGCAAGCGGCAGCTGGTAATATATAAATTAAAAATTTTTGCTATGCCAAAAAATTATATAAGAAAATATCTTTCTGATGATAATCTCGATACTATCGTAAAGAAAATTTACGAAGCCGAAAGTAAAACTTCGGGGGAAATAAGATTAAGCATCAGGACAAAGAGAGGTTACAGGGAAAAAGACCTTACACCTCGTGAACTTGCCGTTGCGGAATTTTTTAATCTCGGGATGAATGAAACACGTGATAAAACAGGTGTATTGTTTTATATTTTATTTGACGAGCACAGATATGAGATCATAGCAGATGCCGGTATCAATTCCAGAATTTCAGATGAGGAATGGAAAACTCTCACATCTCATATTACAGAGTATTTTAAAAAAGAAAAATATCTTGAAGGCATTTTGTTTGTAATTGAAAAAATAGGATCTAAACTCACGGAAGAATTCCCGGTAAAAAGCGGTGATATAAATGAACTGCCGAATGAAGTCAGCATAAGCTGAGTTTGGGATTAGTTTATATTTTATACATTTAAAGTTCATTATATTATAAATAATAATCTCAATAATTTGAAAGAACCGGAAATACTTCTCAGAAAATTTATTAAAAACGAAAACCTGATTAAACATTGTTATTCCGTTGAGTCAGCAATGAAATTTTATGCGAAGCAGCTTAATGAAGATCAGGAAAGATGGGGAGCGGCAGGTCTTCTTCATGATCTCGACTGGGAAATGTATCCGGATACACATCCTGTCACTGCAGTTCCGATTCTTACGGATGCAGGTTATGACAGGGAATTTATAGATGCAATACTCGGTCACGCTTATCCTGAAAGGACTGATGTGCCAAGGGAAAGCAGACTTGCCAAATATCTTTTTGCATGCGATGAGATCACCGGATTTATTATGGCTTATTCCCTTATGAAAGAAAAAGGTCTGAATGAAACAGAACCAAAAAGCATCCGGAAAAAAATGAAGGACAAAGCCTTTGCGCGGAATGTGAACAGGGATGATATTGTAAAAGGAGCTGAAGAGATCGGACTGGATCTGGATACGCATATTGGAAATATTATTGAAAGTATGAAAAATGACGAAAGAATAAACATAAGAAAATAAAATATGAACATAATCACGACAAAAAATTTATCGAAAGAATATTCTTCCAAAAGCTTTTCAAAAGAAAAAATTCTTGCACTGAATAATTTTTCTTTTGAAGTGGAAAGCGGGGAAATATTCGGCATTCTCGGTCCAAACGGAGCCGGTAAGACTACGCTGATAAAAATCCTGCTTGGCATTACTCACAGGACTAAAGGTGAAGTAAAGATCTTTGACAATGAAATAAATACAGAAACGTATAAATTCAAAGTCGGTTATCTGCCGGAAAACCATAAATTTCCAAATTATCTCAACGGTGAACAGGTTATGGAGTTTTACGGAAAGATGAGCGGTATGAACACCGCCGGTGTCAGAAAAAAAACCGATGAATTGCTTAAGATTGTAGATATGGAAAAATGGAGAAAAACAAAAATTAAAAAATATTCCAAAGGTATGCTTCAAAGACTTGGACTGGCTCAAGCTATGATCAATGATCCCGAACTTATTTTTCTCGACGAACCAACCGACGGGGTGGACCCGATCGGCAGAAAAGAAATAAGGGATATACTTGAAGATCTGAAAGACAGAGGTAAAACTATTTTCCTGAATTCACATCTGCTCAGTGAAGTAGAATTAATTTGTGACAGAGTCGCAATTATGCACAAAGGCTCTCTTGTCAAATCCGGACGGGTTGATGAGATCACGCATATATCTGATAATTATATTATTAACTGCTCTGATATCAGCGAAGCAATAATGAACAAACTTATGATGAATTTTAAAGCCACTATTTTAAGCATTAATGAATTTCATTTTAAATCGGATAATATTGATGAGCTTAACAGGCTCATTGATTTTATAAGACAAAACAAAATTCTTATACGCGGCATTCAGAGAGAAAAAAACACTCTTGAGAACATGTTTATTAATTTAATCGGAAGTCAGAACTAAATATGATATTCTTAACTCTTGTACTGAGTACTTTCAGGGAAGCGGTAGCAAAGAAAATTTTTCTGGGGTTTTTCGCTATCTCGACTTTAATTATTCTCATATTTCTTTTTCTTATCAATGTAGAATCAGTAGAAGGAATGGTGGATATGATGGGAGCTGCCGGTGATGAAGGGATCAGAAAACTTGTGATAGGTTTTGAAGTAGCTATGATCGATATATCATATCTTTTGATCATTACTTTCTGCCTGATCTCAGTTTCTTCTTTTATACCGTCAATGCTGGAAAAAGGTAACATAGATCTTCTGCTGTCAAAACCGATTTCACGAACAAACATTATCCTTGCAAAATTTACAGGCGGCGTATTGCTTGTTTTTTTTAGTCTTGTTTACCTGATCGGATTTGTATGGATAATACTGTCATCAAAATCAGGATTCTGGCATTTTCCTTTTCTTTATACAATCCTCTGGCTTACTTTATCATTTGCAATTATTTACTCTCTTATAATATTTATAGGGCTTGTATCTCACAGTACAATACTGTCAATACTTGTAAGTTTCTTCCTTGTTTTTATTGTATGCCCTGTACTTTATGTCAGAGAAGCTACAATATTTTCACTTGTGGAAAATAATGTTGTGCAGTTTATCATTAACTTTTTCTATTATATTCTTCCGAAACCTTCTGATATAAATAAAATTACCACTGATATAATAACAGGTGAAGAAGTAAACTCTTATATGCCTGTATTCTCATCAGTGCTGTTTATGCTTGCTGTGCTTTCGGCATCAGTATTTTATTTTAAGAAAAAAGATTATTAAAAATTCTGTAACTGTTGTATGAGAATTAATGCTCTTATATTGATATGTTTTGCTTTTATGATAAGCTTATCCGGCGGATGTAATTTTAAACCCGAACCGCAGCCAATTCCCCTTTCAGTCAGATCCACTTTAAATCTTCTTCAGGAGGATCCGCAGTTTGTGATGTATCTGAACTTTAAAAGTATGAGCAGATCAGATTTCTGGAAGAAGAACATTTCCGATTCCCTTTTAAACGAGGAAAAAACTTTCGGCAGCATACTGAATACATTTAAAAATGCGACCGGCGTATCCATTTCTAACGGACTGGATGAGATGTATTATTCCAATTCATGGTTCGGTGAAAATTCGATTGTAATGAAAGGTCTTTTTAACAAAAATAAACTTGACGAATATATTAAGACGGACAGTTTGTTTTCCATTACAAAAAATGCGGAGGGAAAGGATATTTATATTAAAACCGATAACGGACTCTACTTTTTTTTTAAGGATGAGTTTACTATCTGTGCCAGCAATTATCTGAAACAGATCGACGCTATGATGCACATCAGCGATACATCCGAATCAGGTCTTTTAAAGAACGAAAAAATATATAAATCAATTGAGAGTATAATTTATAAGCAGGACCTTTGGATGGTCTCAACAGAAAAAGCTTTCATTAAAGGAATATATCAGAATTTTCTCGGATCCACTGCCGGAATAAAACCTGAAGATGAAATTAACACTGACACTTCGGAAATTAATACAATTCCTCCGGATGAAAATAAGGAAAAAGTTACTCTGGAAAATCTTTATACTAAATATAATTCGGTTTCATTTTCAGCTGAAATGAAAGATGATATTCTTATACTAATTCAGAATAATTTTGTAAGCGAATCTCCTGCAAAATTTTTTAAAAGTATTATGAACGGATTCCTGACGGTATCAAGACTCAGCACAGGAGGCAAGCAGAAGCCTCCTGCCGCAAAGCTGCTAGATAAGATACGTCTTAACAGATATGATAATGATGTTTTTATAGAAATTAAAATTGAAAGCGGCGATCTAGAGTTGTTAAGAAATACAGATCTGCTGAGTGAGCCGGCTTTGTAACGCAGTCCGGAATTTTAAAATTAGTTTACTTTAATATAGTAACTGATCATAAACTTATCAGCCTTCCCTTAAAAATTTTTCCGCAAGCAATACATCTTCTTCACTGCCTATAAACAGAGGTGTCCGCTGGTGCAGACTTTCCGGCTGTATGTCCATTATCCTTTTTTCTCCGTCAGTACTGCGCCCGCCCGCCTGCTCTACAATATAGCTTAGAGGATTCGCTTCATACATTAAGCGCAGTTTTCCGTTTTTATTTTTTACGTCAGACGGATATACGAATATTCCGCCGTATATAAGATTTCTGTGAAAGTCAGCTACTAATGACCCTATGTATCTTGAAGAATAAGGTCTGTTCGTATCCGGATCAGACATTTTCAGATAATTGATATATTTTTTCATTCCTTCAGACCAGCCCGAAAAATTTCCCTCATTTGCAGAATAGATCCTGGATTTTTTCGGTATGGAAATATTTTCGGAGGATAAAAGAAATTCACCGACGCTCGGATCCAGCGTAAATAAATGAACGCCTTTGCCGGCTGTATATGTAAGCACAGTACTCGATCCATATATTACATATCCGGCTGCAACCTGCTCATAACCTTTCTGAAGACAGTCTTCAAGCGCTCCCGGACCGGACTTTGTAATTCTTTTATACACTGAAAATATCGTTCCGATAGAAACATTCACGTCAATGTTTGACGAACCGTCGAGCGGATCGAAATGGCAAATATATTTATTTGTAACATACTTGTTTTCAATGAATTTTTCATCAATAGGAATGAAACTAACTTCTTCTTCAGAACAAACAGCGCAGATATGACCGCCTTGCTTCATAACATTAGTCAGAACATCATTGGCAAATACATCAAGCTTCTTAACTTGTTCACCCTGAACATTTTCATCCCCGGTAAATCCAAGTATATCAATAAGTCCGGCTCTGTTTACTTCAAGAGATATTACTTTACAGGCAAGTGCAATGTCTGCAAGCAGATCCGAAAGCTGTCCTGTCGCTTCAGGAAATTCCCTCTCCTGCTCGATGATGTGTCTGTAAAATGTATTAAATTTGCTGACCATTGAATTTTGTTAAGTTTAAGAAATGTTAATTAACGGATAAAGATATATGGAAAATCCCTGCTGACAGTAATTGAAAATATACATTATTTTTTAAACGTCTCATATTCATTTTCTATCCATGAAATAATGCCTTCTGAAAGATTGTTCACTTCTTCAAATCCGAGATCTCTCATAAGGAACATCGCCTGTCTGCTTCTGTTGCCTGAGCGGCAATATACAAGATATTTTTTCCTTTTGTCGAGTTCATCAAGAGCATCTTCGAAATCCGGTTTATAAAAATCTATATTTATAGAATCCCGGAGATGACCTTCATTAAACTCTTCTGTCGTTCTTACATCAATTAAAACATAAGCATCCAGTTCAGTAAGAGTTTTAAAAGTTTTTGTGTCAATGTCTTTATGATTCATTTTTTACTGATTTATAAATTTTTAAAATATATTTAATTCGATTAATTCTTTTATAATAATATAAATACCCATTACAAGTACAATCACGCCAAATGCTTTTTTCAGGCTGTCACCGGACACAAATTTTGTCAGTCGGCTTCCTGTCAGAATTCCGGCAATTGCAAAGCCAAGAAATATCAGCAGCAGCTTCCAGTCGATAATATAATCGCCGGTAAGATCTCCGATAAATCCTGAAAGAGAATTCGCCGCAATTATAAGTAATGAAGTTCCGATCGCTGATTTAACCGACATCTTTGCAATAAATACAAGAGCAGGTACAATAAGAAAACCTCCTCCGGCTCCCACCATTCCTGTTATTAATCCTACAGCTGTACCGTAAATGATCATCAGAATAGTTTCTTTTCCGGTCATTGACTTTCCATCTTCCTTTTCCTTTACATTTGAAAAGATCATTGAAACTGATGAGAAAAGCATTATAACTGCAAACAGCATCAGAACGAAAATATCTTTGCTTATTACAATATCTCCGCTGTCAATAATTATGTCCGGCAATGCAGGCAGTATGAATTTCCTCGTAATAAAAATAGAAATTAATGAAGGTATTGCAAATGCCAGAGAAGCTTTTATGTCAACAAGACCTTTTTTAATATATGATAAAGAACCGATCAGTGTCGTCGTTCCGACAATGAATAATGAATATACAGTAGCCAGCACGGGATTTACTCCCATCAGATAAACCAGTATCGGAACTGTCAGAATCGAGCCTCCGGCACCGATCATACCAAGGACAAGTCCTACAAATATTGCCGCAAGATAACCAAAAATTTCTGACATCAGGTGAAATGTTTTCGATAGAAATCCAGTTCTTTTCGGTTTGAAGATTTTGGCTTTTCATTATCAGGAACGTATCGTTCATTTATGTTTTTACCATTGAAAACTTTATCTTCATTTTCAAGACTTTGCAAAAATTCAGCGGATGATCTGACTGCACATCCGCATGCTTTTGCAAGACCTGTTATAAATGTATCCGAACTCACCACAGTCATATTTTTGTGATCTTCCGTTTTCTCAATTCTGCTCCGTATTAGCTCGTCTGCGGTTTTATTTCCGGAAAAAAATATGCCGCTGCTTTTCGAATCACTGTGTCCGTCAAAATAAAATTCTACTGAATTTCCTCTGCCAATCCGTGTTTTTACTTTTTCAATTAAAGATCTTCTTGCTGCGTTTTTATCTTTTGCGAATAACTGCTTTAAAGCAGGTGACTTATGTATTACATTATTGCCGTCTATCAAAACAATTTTTTTCATATGCTAATCATTTAAAAAACATTTCTCAATCAGATGTCTGCATGATAATCCCGGATAAGATCCGGTGTTAATAATTAAGCACTTCAATGCAGTATAAAAAAATTACGGAGTAATTCTGTTTGGTCTTCTTGCAAACGGAATGGCTTCCCTGATATTTTCCAGATTACAGATCCAGTTTACCATTCTTTCTATACCGAGACCGAATCCTGAATGCGGTACGCTGCCGTATCTTCTCAGGTCGAGGAACCATTGAAACTCTTCCATCGGAAGATTATGTTCGACAATTCTTTTTTCAAGTTCATTAAGATCATCTTCTCTCTGCGAGCCGCCGATAATTTCACCAAATCCTTCCGGCGCCAGCACATCAACGCCAAGGGCGATCTTTGGATTATCAGGATCACGCTTCATATAAAAAGATTTTGCTTCTGCAGGCCATCTGTGTACCATTACAGGTTTGTCAAAATCCTCTACGATCGCTTCCTCATGCGGTGCGCCGAAATCCTCACCCCATGGGAATGGACGTATATGCTCTTCGCCGTTCTCAGTTTTTTTGATTAGGGGAATATCCTTTTTGTTTAATATCTCAATCGCTTCATCGTAAGTTATTCTCGGAAACGGTTTCTTTACGTTCTCAAGTTTCGAAAGGTCTCTGCCTAATTCTGTTAATTCCGTCCTGCAGTTTTTAATAACTCTCTGCACTACATATTCCATAAAATCTTCTATAAGATCCATGTCATCGTTAATGTCATAATAAGCCATTTCAGGTTCCATCATCCAGAACTCCGTGAGATGTCTCCTTGTCATTGAATTTTCAGCTCTGAAAGTCGGACCGAGCGTATAAACTTTTCCCAGCGCAAAAGCTCCCGCTTCTGCATAAAGCTGACCGGACTGCGAAAGATAAGCTTTGCCGATATCAAAATAATCCGTGGCAAAAAGTGTTGACGTTCCTTCGCATGCATTCGGCGTAAAAATAGGAGTATCAAAAAGTATGAATCCGTTTTCATACATATAATCCCTGATTGACTGAATGATCTCGTTTCTGACTCTGAGTATTGCTACCTGTCTGGGAGAGCGCAGCCAGAGATGTCTTCTGTCCATCAGAAATTCAACACCGTGCTCCTTAGGAGTGATAGGATACGGCTCTGCAATGCTGACAATCTCAAGATCCGTTACCTGAAGTTCATATACATTTTCTTTCTTCGGATGTTTTGAAACTTTACCTTTTACAATAACTGAAGACTCCTGCGTTAGTTTTGAGAAATCTTCCCATACTTTTTCTGAAACAGCGCTTTTAACTACAACGCCCTGTATAATTCCCGTACCGTCTCTAAGCTCGGGAAACATTAATTTACCTGATGAACGGATATTATAAAGCCATCCTTTTATCATAACTTCCTGATCCACATAATCCGGGATTTTGTTTATATAAACTCTTTCCATTAAATTGATTAATTTTAAAAATTGAATTTAGTCAATTTAGCCAATTAGATGTATTAAATAAATTCACTATTCAGGATTTATCAAATGAATTTAAATTTATAAATTTTAAGTATGATAGAATTTTTTTAGAAGGAATGCAGTTGAATCCGGAACAGTCTGAATTACAGATTATCCTCAGCTTTTAATTCAATTTTTATTAAGTTACAATAATTATATTTTATTAATACTAAATAAAACGATTTTTTAAGAAATTTTATTATTTTTATCTAAACTCAAATTACATTTGATAAAAAAAGTATCATTCATATTGTTAATATTTCTGACATTATCTTCTGTATCATTTTCTCAGGACATCGGAAAGATCTCTGATGTCGAAAAGACTTCCAAAAAAAATATAACATGGGCGCTTATTCAGACTATTCCTTCTGTCAGCTGGACTAATGACAGAAATGAACTCAACTCCCAGAATTTGTTCGGATTGAAATGGAATATTACTCCGATAAATATTTCCTTCAGCACAAACAAATATGTTTCTCCGGTTCAGTTCTTTATGGTCAACCCGATGAGAAAATATACCGGTTCGCTTGAATTCTTCGTGCAGCCGGAATGGACGCTTTCGGCATTTGATTATTCAGGGTATCAGAGATTCGGAGTAGCCGCCGGTACAAGGGTTAATATCCCTGTAAATAATATGGGCGAACATCTTTATGTATCACTCGGAGGAAAATATAATTTCAGAAAAAATTCAGAGACGGATAAAAACGGTTATTACAGCATTGAAGGCGGAGCATATATTTTATTCGGAATACTCGGATTGACTTTTAATTACAACTTCGATGACAGAACAAGATATAATTTCGGAATTAATTTCAAATACTGGTAAATGAAAAGATCTTTCATTATAATTATATTCGTTACGGTTTTAACTCTTGCTTTGGAGGGCTGCGGACTGTTTCGCATAGGTGTTGTTAACGCAGGCAGAACAATTTTCAATAATCCTGAAAAGCCGGTTAATGTTGAAAAAAATCCTATCCGTGATAATGTTAAACTCTCTGTTTTATGGGCAGGTCATTCAACTGCTCTGATTCAGATGTATGATAAAGTAATTCTTATTGATCCGGTTTTTAATAATGTCATCAGCGGCGTAATGACAAGGAAATATGAAGCTGCTATTGACCTTACTAATGTAAAGAAAATTGATATGATCCTTGTCTCGCACGCTCATATGGATCATCTGAGCATTTCAACGCTTGACGATCTTGAAGAAAAATATTCATCGGCGAAATTAATTGTTCCGATGGGAGCAGAGGAATTTCTGCCCGGATATGATTACGATATTATCAGACTTCGCACAGGAAATTCCGCGAAACAAAATTTTGTCGGTCAGACTTATGAGCACAATGGTTTAAAAGTAACTGCTGTTTTTGCTTTGCATTTCGGCGGGAGATTCGGTCTGGACAGCTACAGCTGGAACATGCCCGGTTGTACAGGATTCATTGTCGAATACCAAGACCTTACGGTCTTCTATGCAGGAGATTCCGTTTATGAAGAGAACGGTTATAAAGCCATCGGAAGCAGATTTGATATTGACCTTGCGCTCGTACCTGTCGGTCCATGCAGGGACTGTGAAGAGGATAACTCTTTCAGTCATATAGCTGCGGCAGGCGCGCTGAAAGTATTCGATGATCTTAAAGCGAAAAATATGGTGCCTGTCCACTACGGAGCGCTGGAGTATTCAAGAGATCCGGATTATCCCGTTAATGTTCTTAAAGAATTAATCGCAAAAAAAGACGGCAGCAGAAATACAGGTCAGTCGGGAGATACTTATAAAGACAGAATTAAAATAATTGATGAAGGGGAGCTGTTTATTTTTGAAGAATTAGATATTGATCAGAAATAATTCAGGTACATTTTTAAATGATAATTGCAATTTAGAAATTAAAAGTCAGAATTAAGATTCTTATGATTTTAAGATTGTCATCATTTCATATATGAATATTAAAGAACCAAAAATCCTTTAAACCAAGAAATCCTTATTCAGACTGAATTCTCCTTCTCCAGATCTATCAGCCACTTCTTCCTCCAAAGTCCGCCGCCGTATCCTGTAAGTTTTCCGTCTTCACCGATTACTCTGTGACACGGGATCATAATAGAAATTCTGTTGTCGCCGTTTGCATTTGCTACGGCGCGAACCGCTTTGACATTACCGAGAAGTTCCGCCTGCTTTTTGTATGATCTTGTTTCGCCGTAAGGAATGGTCTGTAATATTTTCCAGACTTTTTTTTGAAACTCCGTTCCGGGCGCATCGAGAGGAACATTAAATATTTTTCTCTTCCCGTCAAAATATTCCTTCATCTGCTTTTCAGTCTCAGGGAAGAATTTACTCTTACCCGGGAATATCTTTGATTTGAAATGCTTTTCAATCTGCTTCAGTTCTGTCTCAAGCATTCTTCTGTCCGTAAACTCCAGCAGACAAAGTCCTTTCTCCGATGCAACCGCCATCATCGGTCCGAGAGGCGTAGTAAACCGCGTGAAAGTCAGACTGGATTTTGATTCGCTCTGGTTCGGATTAAATTCTGCATTCTTCTTAAAGGAATAATTGAACCCGCTTAATGAGCCGTAACCGTTTTCAAAAGCTGCGTTAATAACTTTATCACCGTTCTTAATGTCATTGAATGCATTGTTGATCCGCATCAGTCTCTGAAATCCCTGAAATGTAACACCGTGATTTTTCTGAAACCATCTTCTGATTCTGTTAGGTTCAATGTCACGTGATCTGAGATCAAAATCTGAAATTTTTAAGGAAGGCGAATTATTAATTTCATTAATAAGTGATTTTATTTCCGCCGGAATTGTCCTGCTGTGAGCAAGCGGTTTGCAGACCTTGCAGGGACGGTATCCGCTCACAAGAGCTTCGCGTGAAGTTTTAAAATACTCTACGTTTTCACGCAGAGGTTTTCTGGCAGTGCAGGAAGGTCTGCAGAAAATACCGGTTGTTTTAATTGCAGCGAAAAACTGTCCTTCAAACTGCTCATCTTTTTTCAGCAGAGCTTCATACATTATTTTTTCTGGTATGTTTAATTCTGTGTTCATTTTATTTTTTTAACAAATATATAAATGCATGATCAGCCATTCCACCGAAAACTTAACATGTATTTTTTTACAGCGGAATACTTATTTTAAAAGGATCATGGACTTAGTTTCGGAATATACATCCGTATCCAGTCTGTAATAATATACTCCGCTCGGCAGATAATTATTTCCCGAAGATGCGGAAAACTCTGCTGAATATTTTCCCGGCTCCTGAACTTCATTCACGAGAGTCTGCACTTCATTTCCGAGAATATCAAAAACCTTAAGCACAACTTTTCCTTTTGTTACAATATCATAATTTATTTTTGTGTTAGGATTAAAAGGGTTAGGAAAATTTTGATGCAAATTAAATGATTCCGGAATTTCCTGTGAAGCGGGATTGATTCCCGTTACGCCGTTATTAAAAATAAACAGTATATCGTCAATCTCGTCAATGCCGGCAAGATCAAGATCGCCGTCATTATCTCTGTCATGAACAGTAATGCATGAACCCGAACTGGAAGAGGGAAGAGTATGAGGAGTATTTGAAAATACTCCGCTGCCGGTATTATTATAAACGTTAAAATTCCCGCCGCTGTAATTACTTGCTATCAGATCAAGATCATTGTCACCGTCAAGATCACCTATATCAATTGCCAGAGGAAAAGTGCCGATTGTATTATATGTAGTAACTGCGCTCAGTCCGCCGCTTCCGTTTCCGAATACAACACCTATTCTGTTATAACTTGATAAAGCTGCCGCGACATCAGGATAACCGTCTCCGTTAATATCACCGACTGCAATAGCCCACGGACTTCCTATAATATCACTCCTTGCAGAAAAAGTAAAACTCCCGTTTCCGTCGCCGAGCAGCAGGACAATCTCACGGCTTGAATAACAGCCGATGAATGCGTCGAGTATTCCGTCGTTATTAGCGTCTGTCAGCATTACGGCTGTTTCGCCGTTGCCGACGGTATTTATATTTACGGCTGCGGCAAAAGTACCGTTCCCGTTATTTTTAAAAATTGAAATATTACTGCCGCCCCTGTTTGCAGTAACAATGTCATCGTCTCCGTCACCGTCAATATCGCCGACCGCTACTCCTCTTACATTATTTGCGGCTGTATGCGGGACTTCCGGCTGAAATACTGCATTGCCTGACGCAATAAAAAGACTCATAATATTATTGCCTGCATTACCTATTACAATATCTACTTTGCCGTCGTGATTAAAATCCGCCGCTTCACTCGGACTGGGAAAATTACCTGCAGGAAGAGAATATATTGAATGCATTGTATCAAAGTTTACTCCGTTGTTTAGATAAACACGGAAGTCTTTTGAAATTTCATTTACGATTGCAAGATCAGTTAGTCTGTCATTATTAAAATCCATTCCGAGTGCGCCGTAACATTGTATATGACCTTCGCCCTGTCTGCGTACTGGAATTGATTTTATAAGAGACTGCTGCAGAGTACCTGTTCCGGCTTTTGACCAGAACTGCCATACAAATCCTTTTTCCATAGCGACATTACCCTGACTTCTTATGCCTTTTGATAAAGAAACCGTGATCCATTCTCCTGCAAGGAAAGGAAGTGCAGGCGTGAATTTAACCTGAGTGTTGCCGTTGAGAAATTCAAAGCTTCCGTTTACAGGTCCGGATAGTTTTGCGAAAACACGGAATGTTAAATTATTTATTGTAGTCGGATCAATGGCTGTGTTAAAAGTTGCAATGATCTGCGAACTTCTGTCCGCGTTTATTACCTGTCTCTGCGGAGATACAGCAGTTACCAATGGCGCTTGTGCATACACCGCTCCTGTAATTATTAAAATACAGAATGCAAATATGCATATTGTAAATTTATTCATTTTATAAAAATTAATTTTGAAAAATATGTTTAATCTAAAATGTAAATTCAATCTATTTTTAAAATAGTGTTTCCATCGGTTAAAAAGTAATTCCATTTTACAGAAGCATTCACTTTCTAAGATCATAGAAGTGAACTGAAATTCAAATCCTCAAAAAGGAATAAAAGATGTTTATTTAAAATAAATTTAGTATTTTAATGAAATTGATAAAATAATTTACCGTTCATTTAAATTTTAGAATTTAAAATTAAGGATATGAATAAATTAATATTAACAATTCTAATTATTTCTTTACACAATATTTCTTCAGCTCAAAACGGCTGGATATGGCAGAACAGTAACCTCAAACAAAAACTCAATGATGTTTTTTTTATAAATTCTCAATCCGGCTGGATAGCTGCTGATTCTACAAAAATACTTCGCACAACCAACGGAGGAGTAAACTGGTCAACTCAGACATTACCTTATTATTCTCCATTAAAGTCAATTTTTTTTATTGATGAAAATACAGGTTGGGCAGCAGGTGGATATTGGTATATTGTAAATTCAGGTGTGATCTATAAAACAACTAATGGAGGTAATAACTGGTTTACTCAGGGTCTGGGTGGAAATTTAAATGATATATACTTCATAAACGGAAATACAGGTTTTGTTGGGTATGATGCTTCAGGGGATTTTGTATCCGGCGGCGGAATTTTTAAAACAACAAATGGCGGATCGAATTGGAATCAAGCTGATACATATTCTATTGATTTTGTGATTAGTTCTGTTTGCTTTTCAAACGGCAATGGATATGCCTGTGGATACAGATATGATGATACAGGTAATGACACAATAATAATTTTAAAATCCACTGATTTTGGAAACTCATGGAATAAGAAATTTTTAAAAAACATTAATGGAACCTGGGGAAACCTTCTTAATAGTATTTGTTGCATTGGTGATACTGTCTGGTGCGCAGGTCAGGACAGTTCAATACTAAGAAGTACTGATGCAGGTGAGAACTGGCAGGAAATAAATGTTAATAAACCGGCATTTTTAAATTCGATATACTTTGTAGATAACAATACCGGCTTTATAGCAGGAAGGAGTTCCTCCGACACGTCAAATATTATGAAATCTACAAATGGCGGTTCGAACTGGTTTAAATTAAAAAATAATTATACTAATGAGTTAAATGCTATCTTCTTTGTAGATAAAGCTACAGGTTGGGCTGTTGGTAATAATTATCCCGGTGCTGACGGTATTATTTTGAAAACTATTACCGGAGGTCTGACTGAAGTTAATTCTTCAGGAATTGGTTTTATTTCTGACTACAGATTAGACCAAAATTATCCAAATCCATTTAATACAAAAACTATTATCAGTTTTGAAATATCAGGTAATGAAAATGTTTCTTTAAAAGTATTTGATGTATTAGGTAATAAAGTATTTTCATTAGTGAATAAAAAACTTAATGCAGGTAAATACAATATTGAATTTGACGGAAGTAATCTTTCAAGCGGAATCTATTTCTATACACTTCTATCAGGATACTTTAATGATACAAAAAGAATGATTTTATTAAAATAATTTAAAAAAAAGCCCGCTCTGATGAACGGGCTTTAGATATTTCTAATGTAAATTTATTTTTTATTTGATCAGCATGAATTTTTTTGCATCGGTAAATCCGTTAGTTTCAATTCTGTAAAAGTAAACGCCGCTGTTAAGATCCGCCGCATTTAAGGAATAGGAATATGAACCTGCGTTCAGTTCACTGTTGACAAGCTCTCTCACAAGTTTACCGTTAATGTCATATACACTAAGTTTTACCGGTGTGTTTTTTGCAATGTCAAACTTTATTGATGTAACGGGATTGAACGGGTTCGGATAATTTTGAGATAATGAGAAACTTTCCGGGATACCTGTTTCATTTGCAGTAAGTCCGACAAGTCCGACTGTCAGAGCAACTGTTCTTTTGTGAACAGGAGTACCGTTTGAACCTGCTGAAGTTAATGTAACTGTGTAAGCGCCGGCAGTTGTGTTTGGCGCAGCATGAATTCTTACGTCAAGTGAATCCGGATAACTGCTTAAAGTATTTCCGTTTGGAAATGAAACTGTCAGAGCCCCGATAGCAGGTGTCGGAGTTACAACAGCTGAAAAAGACGTAACGTCTGTATAAAGTTTAACAGCAGGAACAACAGCTTTGAAAGTAGCAACATTTGAACTGTTAATGGTTACTGCAGCCGGATTTACTTTTAAAGCGTAATCGGGAAAATAAGCTCCGATGTTTTTGTAATTTCCCTGTCTTCCGTCATACCATACTGAATAGGAAGTTTTTTCATTAGCAGTCATACCGTCATAGTCTCCTCTGTAACAGTTTGTATTTGGTGAACATGCCGGAGTAGGATAAGTCCATGCCTGTGTTGTTAGCTTCTGATTCGGCGCGAATGTTGCTCCTCCGTCATCAGTATAAGTAGCGTAAACATTTACCTGATACGTTGCCGGATTTTCTCTGGTGTCATACCATTTTATATAAAGTCTTCCTGTTTCCTTTTCACACCAGATAGCCGGGAACCACTGATCGCTCAGTTCCGGATTCGGATTATCGTTAACAGTAATTTTATTTGACCAGGTAAGCGCCTGATTATCGGAATATTGTAAAATGATATCGGGTTTATTTCCGTTTCCTGCAGGAACGTTTGAAGCATATACAAGATAAAGTCTGCCTCTGTTAGGACCGTAACTGTTATCCATTGCAATCATCGGATAAGGTCTTGTCCTGCCGTTGTTTATCACAAGTCTTCCGGCTGAATTTAAAGTACCGACATAACCTGCGACGTTTATGGTTGATCTGGTTGAGAAAGTAGCACCGCCGTTAGTAGATCTGTGAAAAACGTAATTTACGTTTGCTGTACTGCCCGTATTTGTAACATATATTACGGTTCCTCCCTGAATAGTACGGGTGCTGTCAGGTCCTACAGCTATCATTACTCCGGGGATTGTATTTGAAGAGTTAAAAGTAGTAGTCCAGTTTAATCCTCTGTTTGTGCTTCTTGAAAAATTGCCGGGTGTAATCGCTGCATATAAATAATTTGAATATGGTCCGTTTGTCTGATCAACTGCCATTGTGTTTCTGTCATTACCAGAAACTGTTAAAATCGCAGGTCCATAAGTCTGTCCTGCATTTGTCGAACTGTAAACATACTGTCCGTTGACACCCGAGCCGTAATGCAGCATACCTAAACTGTCCCATGCTGACCAGGGATCGCAGCATATTGAAGGATGGTAGCTCGGATTGCTTAGCGTCCAGTCGTGACCGTTTCTTGTGTAGTATGCATTTTGTCCGCTTCCGCCGTTAACACCGAAATGCATTTCAAGCGGGTTACGCGGGTTTGAAACAAGCATCTGCTCTGCATTATCAGCGCCTATCTCAAAATTATCAAAACCCTGAGCATCAGTAATAATGTCAAATGTCCCTGCATCCGGCTGATAATGAGTAAGTGACTCTCTTGTAGGTCTGTCAATATGAGGATCGCTTTCGTCGTAGTTTAAAAAATAATTCATTCCTGAACCCTGGAAGATCTGTGTGCCCAAAAGCGCGAATAATATAAGCAGAATAAATCCGCTTATCCCGCTTTTGAAAAAGCTGGTGTAATTTTTCATTTTATTGTTTTGTTTTGTAAATTTTAATATGTAACAAAATAAAGTTATGACTTTTATTAATCAACTTAAAAAATCAATAAATTATTTTCCGCCCTGAAAACAGCAGATGTTAATTTAAGCTAAACCTTTTGTCTTTGTGTCTTAGTGCAGAAATAAAATTAAAACCTGTAATAGATGTATTTGTCTTTAAATTTCTTTTCTGAAAATAATATCACATTTAAAAATATATTTGTATATTCTTAAGTCAATTTACTAACCAAATAATTACAGATGATATATAGGACATCTTATTTTCAGATTTTAATTTTTATGTTCTTTGTCAATGTCAGTTTATCACAGGATAAATGGGTAAGACAGAACAGTCCTGTGACTACGGCGTTGTTCAACTGCGTATTTACTGATTCTCTGAACGGATGGGCGGCAGGAGAAGAAGGTGTGATAATACATACATCTGACGGCGGTACTAACTGGATAATTCAAAACAATCCCGTAAACTATTATATCAACGATATTTTTTTTATAAATAAAAACACCGGCTGGTGCGTTTCAAATGAATTTCTTTTAAACGGCACTACTTTAATTAAGACAACCAACGGCGGAGACAACTGGACCGCTGAAAGCTTTCCGGATTCCTCGGTATTCTTCAGGACAATTTATTTCCACGATTCTCTGAACGGGTATCTTGCAGGATTCTTCGGTGTTATTTTTAAAACTACAGACGGTGGTGATAACTGGTTTCCGGCTTTCGTAGATACTTCAAATTATTCCCAGTATCCCATAAACAGAATTAAATTTGTTAATGCGCAGACAGGATTTGCGTGCGGAGGTATTATTGACATTGCAGGCGTACTTTGGAGTACGTTTGATTCGGGGCTTACATGGACTGCAGGCGATTACGCCGCCGAACCTTTTTATGATTTGCTGCTTACGAATGAAAACAGAATGTTTGCAGTCGGAGGCGATTTTGAATACGGCGCGCAGTTCATACTTTCCACAAACAGCGGTGTAAACTGGAATTATACGAATCTTGCTTACTTCGGACAGGCAGAGTCAATTGATTTCAGAACTAAAAATGAGATATGGATGCCGCTCGGATTTTCCGGAGCGTGGGCTTTTTCAAATGATACAGGTTACAATTGGACTACTTTCCCTGCTACTGACAATGTTTCTCTGAATTCAGTTACTTTTATCGATTCGCTGCATGGATGGGCTGTAGGAAATTTCGGCGCTATTCTTAAATATGTACATAATTTAGTAAGCGTTACGCCTGATGAGAATTCAATACCGGGAGAATATTTTCTTTCGCAGAATTTCCCGAATCCGTTTAATCCGTCGACTGTAATAAAATTCTCAATACCAAATTCAGGCAAAACAGAGCTGAAAGTATTTGACTCGAAAGGAAGCGAAGTAAAAGAACTGCTTAATGAAAACTTAAGCGCAGGAAGTTATGAATTCAGATTCGATGCGGCAGGTCTTCCGAGCGGAGTATATTTCTACACTTTACTAACTCCGGATTTTAATGCGACTAAGAAAATGATTCTAATCAGGTAATAAAAAGAAATTTCAATATGAAAATATATTTTTACATTACAAGAATATTATATTCCATATTAATATTACATACATTTCAGTTATGTTTATTTTCACAGCCAAATATAGAATGGGCTCAAGAATATAATGGATCCGGTAATGGTTCAGACCAGTCAAGCTCAATAGCCGTTGATGACTCTGGAAATGTATATGTGACAGGAAGCAGTTCGGGCGGGAGTGGATTCGGTTTGGATTATGCCACGGTCAAATATAATTCGGCCGGAATTCATCAATGGACTGCAAGATATAACGGACCCGGTAATGGTGAGGATTATGCCGTAGCAGTAAAAACAGATAAAAGCGGAAATATTTATGTGTTTGGCTCAAGTAAAGGAATAGGGGCAAACAATTTGGATTTTGCAACTGTAAAATATAACAGTGCAGGAGTTGAGCAATGGGTAGTAAGATATAATTCCGGCACATCAAATGAAAATGCTAAAGCAATGTGCATTGATTCATCCGGCTTTATATATGTTACAGGATATAATTCAAACTTAATTACGATTAAATATGATTCTTCCGGAGCACAAAAATGGGTATCTTTATATGATGGTCCTTCTACAGGTTCGAATGTTCCAAATGCAATTATCAATGATAGATTCGGAAATGTATTGGTTACCGGTTACAGTGATTTTGATTATTTAACTATTAAATATAATTCGGCAGGAGCTCAAAACTGGATAGCAACATACAATGGTCCTTCAAATGCTTCTGATAATTCAAGATCTGTATCAACAGATTTAGAAGGTAATGTTTTTGTTACAGGTACAAGTTATTCAGCAACGCCGGACTGGGCAACAATAAAGTATTCACCCGAAGGTAATCAGATCTGGGTAGTGAGAAACCAGAGATCACTTCCAGACAGTTATGATTTTGCCCGTGATATTTATACTGACAATAGCGGTAATGTATATGTAACAGGTTCTCAAACTGATGTGATCAAAATCGGATCTTATATCACAACAAAAAAATATACTTCTAATGGTCTGCTTGAATGGTCTAAAAATTTTGACAGAAGTACAGCCGAATATGGTCTTAAAATTATACCTGACAGACTTTCAAATATAACAGTATTATGCATAAGCGGTTATAATTTTATTATTCTTAAGTATAACACTGCGGGTCAGTTATTGTGGAATGAAACTTACTTTAATATTATTCCACAGGCTTTACCGGGAATTGCAGCGGATGTTTCAGATAATTTACTGATAGCTTGTACTGTGAATGATAATGTCTCACTTAATTATAAAACTATAAAGTATTCACAAATTATTACTGGAGTTATTCCCATATCAAATGAATTACCGGATATTTATTCTTTATATCAGAATTTCCCGAATCCGTTTAATCCGTCGACTGTAATAAAATTCTCAATACCGAATTCAGGCAAAACAGAGCTGAAAGTATTTGACTCGAAAGGAAGCGAAGTAAAAGAACTGCTTAATGAAAACTTAAACGCAGGAAGTTATGAATTCAGATTCGATGCGGCAGGTCTTCCGAGCGGAGTATATTTCTACACTTTACTAACTCCGGATTTTAATGCGACTAAGAAAATGATTCTAATAAAGTAGTTAGCAGTTAGCAGTTAATAGTTAGTAAAAAAATGTGTAGGTTGCTTAAAATCCGTGTAATCGCTTAATCCGTGTGAATCCGTGATTCTGATGCTTGTCTGAAATTAAACCGCTGCGGGCAATCGCGGCGGTTTTTATTTGTGTGGAATGATTTTATATCCTTTTAGTAAGGCGAGGGCTGAGGAAATGCCGCCGGAGATTTTGAGCAGGTGAGGAAGATGATGCTTCTGAAATAAGTTTCAAGTTACGAATTTCAAGTTACGAATAAGATCAGGAGCAATTTCAAGTTACGAGTTACGAATTACGGATTTAAGTTCTGAAAAAACCGTGTAATCCTTTAATCCGTTCAATCCGTGATTCAGACAATTACGAAAGTCAGCCCTGCACAAGAAATTAACTTGTATTTTTTTTTTT
>DDUU01000043.1 GCA_002344965.1 Candidatus Tepidiaquacellales bacterium UBA2330
TTTTGTAATTTAAAAAATTGAAAAGTTACTTTTAAAAATATATTAAAAGTATTAATAATCACAGAAAATTTACATAACAGCCATGAAATTAATGCAGCGCCGGCAGTATAATTGTTTCCTTTTAATTTCCGCTGATATAATTTTTAATAACCTCATATAAGGTTTAGATTAAACTTAAATTTTACTGTCCTGAAATTCCAAAAAAGTGAGCTTGTCCTCGATTTCCTGTATTGACTTTCCTAACCATTTTCAGTAATTTGAAGTTTTCCCAAAAATCGAACATTATTGAATTTTGTCTTGAAATTCAGAATATATTTTATAGAAATCAGTTTATAGAAAACAGATGGCACTCAGAAAATTAAAACCAATGACACCGGCAACGAGATATTACAGCATATCATCGTTTGAAGAGATTACAAAATCAACTCCGGAGAAATCACTGTTAAGACCATTGAAAAAATCCGGCGGAAGAAATAATCTGGGCAGGATCACTTCAAGGTTCAGAGGCGGCGGTCACAAAAGAAGATACAGAATAATAGATTTTAAAAGAAATGTTGCAGGCGAGTATGAAGTTCTTGCAATTGAATATGATCCGAACAGAACAGCGAGAATTGCATTGATAAAAAATGATAAGGGAGTTAAGAGTTATATCATAGCGCCGGACGGTTTAAAGGTTGGAGAGAAAATTGAGAATTCAAATGACGCCGAATTAAAATCTGGAAATACGCTTTCATTAAATTCTATCCCGGTCGGAACATTCATTCACAATATTGAAATGAAACCCGGTAAAGGCGCACAGATTGCAAGAAGCGCCGGTGCATCGGCTCAAATTGTTGCAAAGGATGCGAAATATTCACAGGTAAAGCTGCCTTCAGGCGAGGTAAGAATGATAAATAATGAGTGTAAAGCTACCTTGGGCGTAGTAAGTAACACTGATCATGAAAATATAAGTTTAGGAAAAGCGGGAAGATCAAGATGGATGGGCAGAAGACCGCATGTAAGAGGAGTAGCAATGAATCCCGTTGACCATCCTATGGGCGGCGGTGAAGGAAAGACATCAGGCGGTGGTCACCCTGTAAGTCCATGGGGATTGCCGGCAAAAGGATATAAAACCAGAAAAAAGAAAAATATTTCAAATAAGTTTATAGTCAAGAAAAGGAAATAATTCATGTCAAGATCGCTGAAAAAAGGTCCCAATCTGGATTTTAAGTTACTGGATAAAGTAGAAAAACTTAATTCCCAGAATCAAAAGAAGGTAATTAAAACATGGTCGAGATCTTGTACGATCACACCTGATTTTGTAGGACACACATTTGCTGTTCATAACGGAAATAAATTTATACCGGTGTATGTATCTGAAAATATGGTAGGCCATAAGCTTGGTGAGTTTTCACATACCAGGACATTCAGAGCTCATTCAGGTCAAAGAAAAGAAGAAAAGGCGGGAGGAAGATAAAATGGAAGCAAGAGCATTGAAAAGATATATCGGCACTTCACCGAGAAAGATGAGACTTGTGGTGGATCTTATAAGAAATAAAAGAGTGGATGAAGCCGTAAACATACTTATGTTTACAAACAAGAGCGCAGCAAAAGTAGTCGAGAAAACTGTCAGATCAGCTTACAGTAATCTTGTTAACAAGCTTGATTCCGGAAGACTGAGTCAGGCAGATGTGGTTATTAAGGAAGCTTTTGTGAATGAAGGACCGTCGATGAAAAGAATATTACCCGCACCGCAGGGACGTGCATTCAGAATTCAGAAAAGATCTGCGCACCTTACTGTAGTAGTAGAGCAAGCTGAAGAAAATTTAAATTAATCAATCATATAATCAAACAGATTATTTAAGGAGCATTATTGGGACAAAAGACACACCCCGTAGGATTCAGATTAGGCGTCATTAATACATGGGATTCAAACTGGTATGATGACAAGAGTTTTTCAAAGAAGCTGATGGAAGATTCTGTAATAAGATCTTACATTAAAAAGAGACTTGAAAAAGCAGGAATCGCAAATATTTCTATAGAGAGAACTTTAAAGAAAATTACTCTGACAATTCACACATCCCGTCCCGGATTTGTGATCGGAAAGAGCGGAAAAGAAATTTCTCAGCTTGAAAGCGAGATCAAAAAGATCACGGGTAAGGAAGTAAAGATCAATGTATCTGAAATTAAAAAGCCTGAACTAAATGCAGTGCTTGTTGCTGAAAATATTGCAGGTCAGCTTGCAAACAGAGTTTCATTCAGGAGAGCGATGAAGTCAGCAATCACGAATACGATGAGAATGGGTGCTGAAGGAATTAAAATTATGTGTTCGGGAAGATTAGGCGGAGCAGAAATTGCCAGAACAGAGCAGTATAAAGAAGGAAGGATCCCGTTACAGACAATAAGAGCAGATATAGATTATGCGTCAATTACTTCACATACAATTTACGGAGCGATCGGAGTAAAAGTATGGATTTGCAGAGGCGAAAAATTATCAAGAAATTAAAATAATACCGGAGATTTTATTATGTTAATGCCCAAAAGGGTTAAATTCAGAAAAGCGCAAAGAGGACATTTGAGAGGAAATGCCGGAAGAGGTTTTACGGTTAATTTCGGGACATTCGGATTAAAATCATTAGAACCGGGATGGATTACGAACAGACAGATTGAAGCAGCACGTATCGCTCTTACGAGGCACATGAAAAGGGACGGAAGAGTTTATATCAGAATTTTTCCGGATAAGCCTGTTTCAAAAAAACCGGCGGAAACAAGAATGGGTAAGGGTAAGGGTGCTCCGGAATTCTGGGTTGCGGTAATCAGACCGGGAAGAATTATGTTTGAGATTGACGGAGTTTCAAAAGCAGTTGCTGAAGAAGCTTTAAGACTCGCTGCTCACAAGTTACCGTTAAAGACGAAATTCGTTTCAAGAATTGACTAATATTTCTAAAGACGCAAATTAAGATTTTAAAAATACAACATGAAAATCAATCAGGTAAGGGAAATGTCGCCGGAAGATCTGAAAGCATCGCTTAAAGACAATTATGAAGCGCTTCAGAATTTCAGATTTCAGTTAGCAACGGGACAACTCGAAAATTATAAGTCATTGTCAGCTACAAAAAAGACAATTGCAAGGATCAAAACAATTCTTAAAGAAAAAGAATTAAAAGCGAAAGCTTAGAAGTAATATCTAAATTTTATAGAATAATTTAATAAATTTACAGATGTCAGAAGATACAAAAGACGAAACAGCCGAAAAACCGGAAGTAAATTCAGTATCAGAATCTTCAGCCGAAAATACGCAAAATATAAAGGAGAAAGCTCCGGCTTCAGTTAACGGAAGCGCTGAAAAGAAAAAAACTTCACATTCAGGTATCAGAAAAACAAGAATTGTCAAAGTGCTGAGCAATAAAATGGATAAGACTATTATTGTAAGCGAAGAGAAAAAAATAAAGCATCCTATTTATAAAAAGTTTTATAAGAAGACAACAAAGTTTGCAGCGCACGATCCGGGCAATAGCTGTGACATCGGAGATAAAGTAAAAATAATGGAAACAAGACCACTGAGCAAAACAAAAAGATGGAGACTTGTGGAAATAATAGAAAAAGTAAAATAATTCAATTCATATATAATAAAGATTATTAAAAATGATACAGGAAGAAACCAATTTAAGTGTAGCTGATAATTCCGGAGCAAAGTCTGTAAGATGCATCAGAGTGCTTGGCGGATCTGACAGAAGATATGCAGGTGTCGGAGATATTATAGTGGTAACGGTAAAGACAGCGATACCGGGCGGAACAGTAAAGAAAGGCGAAGTATCAAGAGCTGTAATAGTAAGGACAGCAAAAGAGACAAGAAGAAAAGACGGAACATATATTAAGTTCGATGAAAACGCAGCAGTTCTTATAAATAATCAAAACGAGCCGAAAGGTACAAGAATATTCGGACCTGTGGCAAGAGAATTGAGAGACAAACAATTTATGAAAATTATATCATTAGCTCCGGAGGTAATTTAAATATGTCAAATAAAACAAAAGCAAAAAAGACAAGACTGAAAAAGAATGATACCGTTAAGGTGATTTCAGGAAATTCTAAAGGCGCGGTAGGTAAAGTCCTTTTTCTAAATAATGAAAAAGGTTCTCTGATAGTGGAAGGCGTGAATATTGTTCACAGGCATACAAAGCCGAGTCAGAAAAAACCTCAGGGCGGAATAATAAAAAGAGAAGCTCCGATAAATATGTCCAATGTAATGCTTGTATGTCCGAAAACAAATAAGCCCACAAGAATAGGTATGCAGGTAATCAATGAAGAAGCAACCGGCAAAAAAACTAAAATGAGATTCAGTAAACAAGCTCAGGAAATAATTATCAGTTAAATCATTTATGGCTAAAACAAAACAAGACAGAAAAAAAGGTTCGCAAGGATCTGAAAAAGATGAAGTCAAAGGAGGCAAACCTTCCGGTGATTTCAAAGAAGAAAAAGTCAACATAAATCTGCTTCATACATACAGGGATAAGATTGTGCCTGAACTAAAGAAGAAGTTTAATTATAAAAATGTAATGCAGGTGCCCAAGCTTAACAAGATCAATATTAATGTAGGTGTTGGGGCTGCTACTTCAGATTCGAAACTGATAGACACAACGGTAAAAGAGCTTGAAGCAATTACCGGTCAAAAGCCGACAATAGTTAAAGCTAAGAAATCGGTTTCAAATTTTAAGCTCAGAGAAGGAATGAACATAGGTGTAAAGCTTACATTAAGAAATGCAAGGATGTACGAATTTCTCGAAAGATTTATAAGGATTTCCATACCCAGAGTTAGAGACTTCAGAGGATTATCCGATAAAAGTTTTGACGGCAGAGGAAATTACAGTCTCGGAGTAAAAGAGCAGATCATATTTCCGGAAATAAATGTAGATAATGTGAACAGGATATCAGGAATGGATATAACATTTGTAACTACAGCAAAAACAGATGAAGAATCGCTAGAATTGTTAAAGGCGTTCGGACTTCCGTTTATAAAAAGACAAACAAATAATTAATTAAAGCTATAATACAATGGCTAGAAAAGCATTAATTGCAAAACAAAAAAGAAGAGAGAGATTAGTAGAGCATTATGCAAAGAAAAGAGCTGAAATGAAAGCTAACGGTGATTATGAAGGTTTACAGAAATTACCGAGAAACAGCAGTCCTACAAGACTGAATAACAGATGTAATGTAACCGGCCGCGTAAGAGGTTTTTACAGAAAATTCGGAATGTCGAGACTGGTTTTCAGAGAAATGGCATTACAGGGGAAAATTCCCGGCGTAATAAAATCAAGTTGGTAAATTAAAAGATTCAGGAGAATTATAAAATGTCAATGACAGATCCCATAGCGGATTATTTAACAAGAGTCCGAAATGCAATAAAAGCCGGAAAGAAAACGGTTGATATGCCGGCATCCAAGTTCAGAGAAGCTATCAGTAAGATTTTAAAGAAGTCATCATTTATAGATGAGTATAAGATTATTGAAACTGAGGATAAGTTTAAAATGCTTTCCGTAAAACTCAAGTATAATGACGGAGAGAGTGTAATCATGGGTCTAAAAAGGATCAGCAGACCGGGTATCAGAAGGTATGTCGGTCATGAAAAACTTCCCAGAGTCAGAAACGGTCTTGGTGTTGCTATAATTTCCACATCAAAAGGATTATTAACAGATAAAGAAGCCAGAAATTTAAAAGTTGGCGGTGAAGTTGTCTGTCATATTTGGTAATTAATTAAAAAGTTAAACTGTAAAAGAAATGAGCAGAATAGGTAAAAAGCCGATAGAACTTTCAGACAAAGTAAAAGTTACTCAAAAGGGAAAGCTGATTGAAGTAACCGGACCTAACGGTACATTGAATATGGAAATTACAGGCGGTATTAGTATAGATATAAAGGATAACGAGATCAATGTAATGCGGGAAGATGATACAAAGAAGAACAAGTCGCTTCACGGTCTGTACAGATCATTGTTAAATAATATGGTCGTCGGGGTAAAAGACGGATTTTCAAAAAAGCTGGAATTGTCAGGTATCGGATACAGAGCGGAGCTAAAGGGAAAGAATCTCGTTTTAATGCTCGGTTATTCACATCCAACTGTATTTATTCCGCCGGCTGAGATCACGATTGAAGTTCCTGCTCCCAATACAGTACTTGTAAAAGGCGTTAGTAAAGAACTTGTAGGATTAGTCGCTGCAAAGATCAGATCATTCAGAAAACCTGAACCTTATAAAGGTAAGGGAATCAAATTTGAAAATGAAGTGGTCAGAAGAAAAGCAGGAAAAACAGCTGCGAAATAAAATTAACGGGATTTAATATAAAATGAATCAAATACAAAAAAGTAAAAAGAGAAAAGAGAGAATCAGATATCAGATAAGGAAAAAACTGAAAGGTACTTCAGAAGTTCCGAGACTGGTAGTTTACAGAAGTCTTGATCATATTTATGCGCAGTTAGTGGATGATGTAAATTCAAAAACTCTTTTCACATTATCTACAAAGTCGAAGGAGATAACGGATAAGATCTCAGGATTAAAAGGTAAAATAGAGAAGAGCAAAATGATCGGCAAGCTTGCCGCGGAGAAAGCAATTTCAAGCAGTATCAAAGCTGTAGTTTTTGACAGAAACGGTTATTTGTATCACGGAAGAGTTAAAGCTCTTGCCGATGGAGCCCGCGAAGGTGGTTTAAAATTCTGATTTTAATTAGTATATTCCCCGTTCTAATTATTCAGAAAATAGAGTTTTAACGACTCTCGGGTCGTCTAATGGCAGGACACCGGCCTTTGGAGCCGTTTGTGGAGGTTCGACTCCTCCCCTGAGAACAAAAAAATAAAGAAGATTTTTAAAGACATTTTAACTTAATGAAAAAAACGAAAAATTTTAAAGCCGGTGAATTAGAACTTAAAGACAAGATGGTTCATATTGGCAGAGTAGCTAAGGTTGTAAAAGGCGGAAGAAGATTCAGCTTTTCCGCGGTTACGGTGGTTGGAGACGGACACGGGCATGTAGGAATTGGTTTGGGAAAAGCAAATGAAGTTACGGATTCTATCAGAAAAAGCGTAGAGGATGCAAAGAAAAATGTAATTGAAGTTCCGATTATAAAAGGCACAATACCACATGAGATTATAGGAAAATACGGAGCTGCTAAAGTTATGCTTAAACCTGCATCACCGGGTACGGGAATAATTGCAGGCGGAGGAGTAAGAGCAGTGCTTGAATCAGCCGGAGTCCAGGATGTTTTAACGAAATTATTAGGTTCGTCAAATCCGCATAATGTAGTAAAAGCAACAATGAGAGCTTTAGTATTACTGAATGATGCCAAGAAGGTCGCAGAGAGAAGAGGCATTTCTGTTCAGGAGTTATTTGCAAATTAATTCAGATAAGAAGTCATGTTAAAAATCACACAAACCAAAAGCATAATCGGAAGACTGGAAAAGCAAAAGCGTACTATTGAAGCGCTGGGATTGGGAAGACCAAATTATTTTACCATAAAAAAAGACACTCCTCAGATAAGAGGCATGATCAATGTTGTAAAGCATCTGGTAAAAGTAGAAGAAAATTATAAACAGTAATACTAATTAATAAAACCAAGTTCTTTTTAGTCCTTTGCCCTTAAAGTAAGGCCAAAGGAATTTTAATTAAATTTGTAAGTATAAGAAAATTTTTTTAATGGACATTTTAAGTAATTTAAAGTACGCAGAAGGCTCAAGGAAAAAGAGAAAAAGAGTAGGCAGGGGACAGGGATCCGGACACGGCGGTACCTCAACAAGAGGACACAAAGGTCAGCATTCAAGATCCGGAGCAAAATTCAGAGCCTGGTTTGAAGGCGGTCAATTGCCTTTACAAAGAAGAATCCCGAAATTCGGATTTAAGAATATTAACAGAGTAGAATATTCGGTTTTAAATCTTAACGATATTCAGAAATTAATAGATGATAAAAAAATACAGGAAACTTCTATAGATAAAGAATATCTGCTGAAAAATAAATTTGTAAAAGGAAAAAATAAACCACTGAAGATTTTAGGTAACGGTGAGATTAAAACTAAAATTGACATTACTGCAGATGCTTTCAGTAAGACTGCAATCGAAAAGATTGAAAAAGCAGGAGGAAAAGCAGTAAAATTATGAAGGGATTTTTTGAAAGTTTCAGAAACATTTTTAAAATTGAAGAACTCAGGAACAGGCTCTTATTCACGCTTGCAATATTAGTCGTTGTCAGAATTGGCGCGCATATTACATTGCCGGGTATAGATGCTACTATACTTGCTGAGGCGTCAAAGAATCAGGCTTCAAATACGCTGTTCGGATTGTATGATATGTTTGTAGGAGGTGCATTTCAGAATGCAGCGATTTTCGCATTAGGCATAATGCCTTACATCAGTGCATCTATTATAATCCAGCTTCTCGGAGCGGTTTTTCCTTATTTCCAGAAACTTCAGAAAGAAGGTGAAGAGGGAAGAAAAAAAATCAATCAGCTCACAAGGCTCGGTACAATTCCGGTGGCTGCTTTGCAGGCATGGGGTGTAAGTGTTCAGCTCGGCTCAAGGTCCGTTGGAGATCTGAGCGTAATCAGTCCTGAAATTTCAAGCGCATTTTTTACTTTTTCAACTGTAATTATACTTACCGGCGCTACAGTATTTATGATGTGGCTTGGAGAGCAGATTACGGAAAGAGGTATTGGAAACGGAATTTCACTAATAATTTTCATAGGTATTATTGATAAGTTTCCGTATTCGGTGTTTGATGAATATCAGATAGTATCATCAGGCGCAAGAAATATTCTTGTTGAAATTATTTATATAATCGGATTCCTTTTAATAATAGCTGGCGTGATTGCTGTAACTGTCGCTACAAGAAGAATCCCGGTACAGTATGCAAAAAGAGTTGTGGGAAGAAAAGTATTCGGAGGAGTAACTCAGTATATTCCAATGAAAGTAAATTCAGCAGGTGTTATGCCGCTGATTTTCGCACAGTCAATTATGTTTGTTCCAAGCACAGTGCTTTCATTTTTCCCTAACAGTGAATTCATGCAGAGTGTTGCACAGTATTTTGATTATACAAGCTGGTTTTATTCAATAGTTTACGGATTACTGATTGTGTTCTTTACATATTTTTATACTGCGATCGCATTTAATCCTAAAGATGTATCAGACAACATGAAAAAGCAGGGCGGATTTATTCCCGGAGTAAGACCCGGAAAACCGACATCAGATTATATCGATAATATACTTACAAAGATAACGCTGCCGGGCGCGATATTTCTTGCTATAATTGCAATCATACCAACCTTTCTTATGAAGCTTGGAGTAACAACAGGATTGTCACAGTTTTTCGGCGGAACAAGTCTGCTTATTATAGTAGGTGTAGCGCTTGATACATTGCAGCAGATAGAATCACACCTGCTGATGAGACATTATGACGGATTTATGAAATCAGGAAAAATTAAATCCAGAAGATAAATTTTCTGAATGTCATTAATAAAGAGCGATAAAGAAATAGATCTGATAAGGGAAAGCAGTAAAATTGTAGCCGGTGTATTTGAACATCTTAAGGGACATATAAAGGAAGGAATTACTACTTCGGAAATCGATAAACTGGTTGAAGAATTTATTTTTTCAAAGGACGGAATTCCGGCATTTAAAGGATACAAAGTAGGTAAAAGAGTTTTCCCGGCAAGCAGTTGTATTTCAGTAAATGATGAGGTAGTTCACGGAATACCCGGTGACAGAAAACTTGTAAACGGAGATATAGTATCAGTTGACGTCGGAGTAAAGAAAAACGGATATTACGGAGACAGCGCATATACATACAAGGTAGGTGAAACAACATCAAGAGTTAATAAATTATTGAAAATTACTGAAGAGTCATTATATAAAGGAATAGAAAAAGCGGTTGACGGAAATGAAGTAAATGACATTTCCGTAGCAATACAGAATTATGTGGAAGGTTCGGGTTACGGTATAGTAAGAGAGCTGGTCGGTCACGGAATTGGAAAGAATTTGCATGAAGAGCCTTCTGTGCCGAATTTTTATACGCCGAATTCCAGACAGAAATTATTTGAAGGAATGGTAATAGCGATAGAACCGATGGTAAACTACGGAACATATGATGTAATTCAGGACAAAGACGGATGGACGATCAGAACTAAAGACGGTGAACCGTCAGCTCATTTTGAGCATACGGTTCTGATTAAAAAAGGAAAAGCTGAGATATTAACTAAATGTTAATATTTTAAATTTTAAATCAGATATGGCAAAGCAGGATGCAATAAAAGTAGACGGGATAATTTCTGAAATACTGCCAAACACCAATTTTAAAGTTAAATTGGAAAACGGCCATGAAATCCTTGCGCATATTTCCGGTAAGATGAGAATGAATTATATCAAGATACTGCAGGGAGATAAAGTAACGGTGGAGTTATCGCCTTATGATCTAACAAAAGGCAGAATTACTTACAGATATAAATAATTAAAAATACATAAAATTACATTACAGTCATGAAAGTGCGGAGTTCAGTAAAGAAAATGTGTTCAAAATGTAAAATCATCAGAAGGAAAGGTGTAGTGAGAGTTATATGCACAAATCCGAAACACAAACAAAGACAGGGATAAAAATTTTTTTATAATTATAATATTTCAGGAGAAATAGTTTGGCAAGAATAGCAGGAGTAGATCTTCCAAAAAACAAAAGGGTGGTTATCGGACTGATGTCGATATTCGGCATAGGTAAATCCACCTCTCAAAAGATACTTGCAAAAGCCGGAATAAGCGAAGACAAAAAAGTATCACAGCTTTCTGATGACGAAGTAAATCAGATCAGAGCGGAGATCGGAGCCGAGACAAAGGTTGAAGGTTCTTTGAAATCTGAGATAGCCATGAACATAAAAAGGCTGACAGATATCGGAACATACAGAGGCAGAAGACACAGAAGAGGTTTACCGGTAAGAGGACAGAGGACGAAGACAAATGCCAGGACCAGAAAAGGAAAGAGAAAAACCGTTGCAGGCAAAAAGAAAGCAGCCGCTAAGAAATAACTGATAAGTTGTTTATGAATACGGCTATTTAATTTAAAGATTAATAAAGTTATAAAAAAATAAATATACTAATTTGGCAAAGAACTTTAAAAAAACCAAGAAGAAAGCAAATGTGGATGCAAACGGAGTAGCACATGTGAAAGCTACTTTCAATAATGTAATTGTCACATTGACGGATCTTTACGGTAACACAATATCGTGGGCGTCTTCAGGAAAAATGGGATTCAAGGGTTCCAAAAAGAATACTCCTTTTGCAGCACAGCTGACAGCAGAAAGCGCAGCAAAAGCTGCTATTGATCTGGGGATGAAAAAAGTAGAAGTATTAATTAAAGGAGTCGGATCCGGAAGAGACGCGGCAGTAAGGTCTCTTAACACAGCCGGTCTTGAGGTTACGTCCATAAAGGATATAACACCATTACCTCATAACGGATGCAGACCTCCTAAAAAGAGAAGACAATAATTTCAGAAAAGAATTTAATAAAGAAAAATAATATAAATGGCAAGATATACAGGCGCTAATTGTAAACTGTGTCGCAGAGAGAAGCAGAAATTATTCCTTAAGGGAACGAAATGCTTTTCGGATAAATGTCCAATTGAAAACAGAAATTATCCTCCCGGGCAGCATGGGATCTCAAAAAGAACAAGAATGACTGACTACGCGGTACAGCTTCGTGAAAAGCAAAAAGTCAGAAAAACTTACGGAGTTCTGGAAAATCAATTCAGAAGATATTTTGAAGCTGCAAACAAAAAAACCGGCGTCACCGGTGATAACTTGGTAAAACTGCTCGAAAGAAGACTCGACAATACGGTTTACAGACTTGGACTTGCACCTTCGAGGAAGTCAGCAAGACAGCTTATCTTACACAGACATTTTACTGTAAACGGAACAGTTGTAAATATTCCTTCATATCTTTTAAAGTCAGGTGATCTGATACAGGTCAGGGAAAAAAGCAAGAAGCTGGACATTATACATGATTCGATGAAAAGAGTTAAAGATAATATGCTTCCGGCCTGGCTTAATCTGGATAAGGCTAATTTACAGGGGGTATTTATGAAAGAGCCGGAGAGATCCGATGTTCAGTTTATTGGCAATGAACAGCTGATAGTCGAGCTGTATTCAAAATAATTTTTTTAAAAAATAAACAAAGAGTATATAATGAAAATTAATAATTTTCAAATGCCGGAATCAATAGTAAAAGAGGAATCTACTTATACTGATAAATTCGGAAGGTTTATTATGCAGCCTCTTGAAAGAGGATACGGAGTAACTCTTGGCAATTCATTAAGAAGGATACTGATTTCATCTCTTCCGGGTACTGCAATAATAGCTATTAAAGTAAATGATGCGCCTCATGAGTTTACAACATTAAAAGGAGTAGTGGAAGATCTTTCCGAAATTATATTAAATCTAAAGGAAGTAAGATTTAAGGATATTACAAATAAGTCATCAAAAATAGAATTTACTTTAAAGGGACAGCATATATTTACCGCTAAAGATATTCAGAATAACACTGCTGATTTTGAAATATTAAATCCGGAAAAACATATTGCAACGCTTAATAATGATGCAAATCTGAATATTGAAATCAGATTGGGATCGGGATTTGGTTATGTACCGTCAGATGACAACAAGCTTGCAAATTTACCTCTTGAATTCATTTATGTGGATTCAATTTTTTCACCAGTGATAAAAGCGAATTATATTATCGAAAATACAAGAGTAGGAAAGCGAACTGATTATGAAAAGCTTATTCTTGAGATTACAACTGACGGTTCCATTAATCCTGAAGATGCTTTAGTAAATTCAGCAAGATTAATGCAGGAGCATATTGACATGTTTCTGAATCTTAATCCTGAAAACGTTAAGAAGCAGGAAGAGCCGGTAAAAACGGAAAAAGATGAAGAGCATGAAATGATAAGGAAAATACTTCTAATGCCGGTTGACGAGTTAGATCTTTCGGTTAGATCACAAAACTGTTTAAGATCGGCTAACATAAAAACTATATCAGATCTTGTAAGCAAGAACGAAGGCGAGATGCTTCATTACAGAAATTTCGGAAGAAAATCCCTTGCAGAACTTGGAGAATTAATTGAGAATTTCGGTCTTACTTTCGGTATGGATGTTGACAAATATCTGAAAGAAGAAACCACTGTATAACATAATTTTAACTTAGAAAATTTAGAAGATATATATGGTACATAGAAAAAAAGGCAGAAAGTTAAGCAGAACAGCAAGTCACAGGAATGCCCTGTTGTCAAATCTTTCAATTTCATTGATACTGAATAAAAGAATTAAAACGACTGAAGCAAAGGCAAAGGAATTAAGAAGATTCATAGAGCCGCTGGTTGCAAAAGCCAAGAGAGCTTTAAAGTATCAGGACTCATCTCCGGAAAGGGGAATTCATCTCAGAAGAGAAGCCAGAAAATTTCTTAATCATAAAGAAGCTTTGATAATTCTATTTGATGAGATAGGAGCGAAAGTCGGGGACAGACCGGGCGGATTTACAAGAGTGTTAAAGACCGGAAACAGATACGGTGACGGCGCGAAGACTGCGATAATAGAATTTGTTGATTACAATTATATTAAAGCTAAAGAAGAAAAGGATAAGGAAAAATCCGAAACAGCCGATGCAAAATCCACTTCAGAAGAAAACAAGACAAACCCAAAAGCAAAGAAAAAAGAGACAAAGACTTCAACTGATAAAAAGCCGGGGACAGAGAAGAAAATGAAAAATCAGGATGAGAAATCTGAAGTGAAGAAAGAAAAAAAAATAAAAGTTAAGGGTGCAGGTTCTGAAGAAAAGAAAACCGAAAAAGTAGAAAAACCAAAATCCGAAACCAAAAAAAATAAAGATACTAACTGATAGTTTTATTTCTATCCTTAACTGATTCAAAAAATTTAATTTTTAAATTATCGGTTAAGGATTTTTTATTTTAAAATAAAATTTTTAAAAAACTATGAAAATATTATCAGCGGAATTTATAAAAAGCATTTTTGATTTAAGAGCTCTTCCCAATTCGGTATTATCCGAATTTGTTTTTGTAGGAAGATCAAATGTAGGAAAGTCGTCTTTGATCAATGTAATATGTAACAAAAAGAAGCTTGCAAAAATAGGTTCGGTACCGGGAAAAACAAGGCAGTTAAATTATTTTCTTATAAATGAAAAATTTTATCTGGTGGACTTACCCGGTTACGGATATGCAAAAGTGCCCGAACAAATCCGTGCAGGCTGGAGAAAATTAGTTGAAGATTATATCAGCGAAAGACAGAATGTAAAGCTGGTGTTTGTATTAATAGATTCAAGACATGAGCCGACTTATTTAGACGAGCTTATGGTAAGCTGGCTTGAATATTATGAGATACCGTTTGCAGTAATACTTACCAAGTCAGATAAGATCTCCCCGAATAAAATGCAGAAGCAAATTTACAGATCTTCTAAGATAGTCAACAACGAAGATCTTTGCATAGACTACATACCGTTTTCTACTATTACAGGAGAAGGAAAAAACGAAGTTATAAAACTCATAGAAGATTATCTCGAAGCATAACTTTTATTAAAAAAATATTCTTATTTACCGGTTTTAAACAATATTAAAAAATATGTATAAAGTACTGGTAGCAGATGACGCAGACCTTTCCGGATTCAAAAAACTTCCCAATAAAAAATTCCTTACCTTATATAAACCCGGCATTTCAAACGAACTGATAATTTCCGATTATAAAGATTTTGATGTGTTAGTTATAAGGAGTATCAGAAAGATCGACAAAGCGTTTTTGAATAAAGTTAATTTCAGTCTGATTGCAACCTGTTCAAAAGGCACGGATCATATTGACGTCAGTTATGCAGCCCGGAAAAAAATTAAAGTAATAAATGCGGAAGAAGGAAACAGTATTTCGGCAGCGGAGCATACGCTTGCATTGATATTGAATATTTATAAAGGAATATCAATCTCTGAAAAAAATATCAGAAAGAATGAATTCAGCGATACGGGATTCAGAAGAAATGAACTTGCAGGAAAAACAATCGGCATCATCGGCTATGGAAAAGTAGGCAGCAAGGTAGGGAAGTTATGTAAAGCATTCGGGATGAAAGTGCTGGCGAATGACACAGACAGATCCGTTATTGAAAGACACAAAGGAGTTAAATTTGTAGAGCTTAATACTTTACTTGAAAAATCAGACATAGTAACTCTGCATATTCCTTTGAATCATAATAACGCTGATTTTTTTTCAAAAGAAAAATTCAGTCTTTTAAAAAATGATAGTGTTTTTATTAACACATCGCGCGGAGGAGTTGCAGATGAGAAATGTCTTATCAAAATTCTGAAAAGCGGGAAAATCAGATTTGCCGGACTGGATGTTTTTAAAAACGAACCGCTGATAAACCCTGAATTTAAAAGCCTTGAAAACGCTTTGTTAACTAATCATACGGCGGGTAAAACACAGGAAAGCAGAAAAAGAATTTCAGAATATATATTTGAAAAAATCAGCAGTTCATTTGAATAATATATGCTTGACTATTCAAAATGGATATTATATTTTTGATAAATTTTTTTAAAGAAACTTAATTACGAAAATCTATATTGACAAGTTACATCATTAACAGTATATTTATTCAAAAATTTTTACACCAACCCTTATATTAAGAACCAGATATTAAGATAGATTTTTATTATTATTAATTTATATTATAAAACAAAAAGGAGAAAAACATGTTACAGAAATTACTTACTTTATTAGTTCTGATGTTGTTCGTTTCTGTTGGTTTTGTTCAGTCAAAAGATGACAGAACAAGAATTGAAAGGACACATAAAGTTTCAGACGGTTCTGAGATTTATGACAACACAAATAATTATCAGCCTACATTCAGATCCACAAATTTTCCTCCGGTTTACGGCGCATTAACTTATGAATTTGCCAATACCGGCGTTTTCACTGTTTATGATCTTCAGTCAAACGGCGTACCGAATGAAATCTGGCAGGATCCACTTACACCTTCTAATGTACACGCAACATTTATGTATTCACCTGAAGCCGGATTTGCAGCAAGAAACTGCGCTTATATGTTCAGTAATGACGGCGGTGCTACATGGACATTCTTAGGTGATGTTCCGAATACAGGCAGAAGCGGATTTCCTTCCATTTCAGGATACACAAGCGGAGGTGCTGTTATTGCCAATCATAACAATACAAACGGTACAACCACCAGAACAAAAACTTACTTTGACGCAGGAGCAGGATTCGGCGTGTTTACGGAATCAGATCCGGGCGACGCTGCAGGAGCTCAGTCAATCTGGCCAAGAGTAGTTGGTATCGGATCAGACAAACAAGTTGTAGCTACATCGATCAATGGTCAGGTTCTATCATATACAAATTCATCAACTAACGGTACATGGACCGGATTTGCAGAATTCCCGGGAGATCAGGCAGAAACTTATTCATTATCTGTAGCTCCAAACGGAACAATCGGACATGCATTTATCGGTTCTGATAACAATGGTCCAAACGATGTTTTTTACAGATTCTCAACAGACAACGGCGTATCCTGGAGCACTCCGCAGACAATCTGGGACTGGAATGAAGCTACAGATTCCTTAGGATGCTTAAGAGGAGTTTCATTAGTAATGGGAAACAACAATGAACCTTATGTTGCATTTAATATTTCTCTTTTAACAGCAACAGGTTTCTTCCCTGAAACCCCGTCTTCAATCAGATTATGGTCACCGGCAGTAAACGGCGGAACCCCGGTAATTATGGCTGATCAGTCAACAGTGCCATTCTTCCCTAACAGAGGATCAGTTACAGACGCATTCTTACCGCTTTGCAGACCTTCAATCGGAAGATCTTCAACAGGCGGCGGTTTATATTGTGCATATGTAGCAACAACTGGTGAATACGGTTCAGACACAAGTGCATACTATGCAGTATGGTTCTCACATTCAGGAAATAACGGCGCAACCTGGTCAACACCTGAAAGAGTAACACCTGCAACTCCATTAAGAGACTGGAGATTTGTTAGCGTATCACAGGTTAACAATACATCAGCCGGTTCATCTTTAGTGCAGATGTTAGTTCAAAGCGATTCACTTGCAGGTACACACGTTAACGGCGCTCCGATCGGAAACGGTGAAGCAATCGGAATAAGAACAAATGTACCATTAGTTGGAATTACAAACATTTCAAG
>DDUU01000023.1 GCA_002344965.1 Candidatus Tepidiaquacellales bacterium UBA2330
AGGGAAAAATTGACTTGACCCTTTTAATAAATGGATGGGACAAAAATCATATATGAAAACCTCAGTTTCAACTAATGGTGGATTCAACTTTCTATATAATGATAGTATTATGGAACTTGGCGAAGATAAATCATTTATTTGGAATGAAGATACTTATGAATACTGGGGTTATGTCAGACCCAGAAATATAGAACCAAGCTGCTGTAATGGAAATGATCCTCCTACATGTATTTCATTTGGTAATGGTGTCAGAAAAATTGCATTAATGAAAAACAGTATGCATTTTGCAAGTTCGGGTGACTGGAGTAACCGAAAAACAATTGTAGAAATTGATACTATGGAATACATTAATTCTAGTTCGCCCGATTTCAGAACTCAAATTTATTATATGCAGGTTTTCCGGAATGGTGATGACTGGTGGGGATTAACCGGTATGTATAGAGTAGGAAACAATGGCGGAGAGAATAATCCGTATCCTTTTTCTGATCCTTTGGAATATACGTTAGATGTGGAATTAATGTGGTCTGATAATGGAGAAGATTGGCATAGAACAAACAACAGGCAACCATTTTTAGCATTACATGATTCTATTAAACAAATTTATGCAGTTGGAACTGTAGTTCAGGATTCAGTTTATTTTTATTCCATAGAAAGCACATTGCATCATTCCCATTATTACACACAATATTATTGCGGTCCTACAAATACCAGCATTACTCAGGGAAAATTTTTCGGTATTCATTTATATAAAATGAGTATTGATAAATTAAATGAATGGAGACCTCCTTCAGTTGTAAATATAAATTGTGCAGTTGAAGGCTTTTTAAATTCCGGAACAGGCAAGCATAATTTACGCGACACTTTATCCGCGCAGCTTAGAAATTCGACTTCTCCTTACGGAATTGCTTCCGAAGTAAAATCCGTTATTGATTCTGTCACATTTCTTGGCAATTTTAATTTTCCGCACGTTTCTCCAGGAAATTATTACGTTGCTATATTTGGAAGAAATTCTCTCGAAACCTGGAGTGCGAATGCTATTTCAATATCAAACGGTATTGTCGCTAATTATAATTTTACTTCCGGATATTCAGCTGCTTATGGAGGAAATCTGGTAAATATAGGAAGCAAACATTGCATTTTTTCAGGAGATTTGAATAATGATAATTTAATAGATTTTTCAGATGATGTAATAGTTGATAATGACATTTTTTTCTCAGTTACCGGCTATGTTAACTCGGATGTTAATGGAGATTTTACCGTCGATCTGTCTGATGCAGCAATTGTTGAAAATAATTCTTCAAATTTAGTAATGACAATAAGTCCTTAACTCATAATTTTAATATAATTTTAAATTTAAAAATAACGGAGCGTTTATGAAAAACCCAATCATATTAATTTTAATCCTCATTATTACATTCGTCTGTTCGCTTCCTCTGAAATCGGATCCCATAAATCAATTTATTAATACAGTCTCTCCTCCAATGAATGCAAACAGCGTTATAAAGTCATCAGACATTGTCATCACTTTCGTTCAGCTTATGAACGGCTCGACTATAACGGATGCAAACATAAAAGTATTCGGATATCAGACAGGACTTATGACGGCGTCATTGGATTATAATTCCGTTTCAAATACGCTGACAATAAATCCTATAAATGAATTTAAGAACGGTGAGAAAATAAGCGTTACTCTTACTTCAGGATTAAAGACTATTTCTAATGAAAGCATTACTTCTTTCGTCTATTCGTTCAGAGCAAAAGCTCTTGGCGGAACGGGCAGTTTTACAAAAACATCAGAGATAAGTAATACTGCAGACGGATATATAAGATCCGGAGATATAGACGGGGACGGTGATAATGATTTAGTTATTAATAATACAGTTTATAATAATAACGGCAGTGCAGTGTTTACATTATCATCTACGCTTAATCATTCCGGAAGACCTGATCTCTTTGATTTAGATAATGATGGTGATCTTGACATTTTATTAAGTAATAATGGTACAATTTATTTTTATATTAATGATGGTTTCGGCAGTTTTAATTTTATCACTTCATTTCCCGGTAGTGTCTGGGCATTTGGCGATCTTAGCGGTAACGGATTTATTGACATTGCCTATTTTGTAAATACCGCTGAAGTAAAGATGCTTATGAATACAAACGGAATATTCAATCCGACTCAATCATATAATCTTTTAGGACAATGTGTGAATGGTGGAGAATATTATGATAATCTTTTGATTGAAGATTTTAATAATGACGGCAATATGGATGTAATGTCAATTAGCGGATATACTTCAGGTAGTCAAATAATTGGATATACCTGGTGCAGGAGTTTCAATAAATTATTAAATAGTGGAGCAGGAATTTTTAATGCCAATTTATTCCATGATGAATTTATTAATAATACCGGTGCTTTTATACATTGGTCTTATAATTCATCCTCATCCGATTTCAATAATGACGGATACATGGATTTGATATCTCCTCAAATTGCATTTAGAACTAATAATAATGATTCTCTAAATGCTTATAGTTATTTTGATTTTTTTAATGGATGTATGAATTATGATTTCAATGGTAACGGTTTTATAGATGTTGCTTATATTTCTTGGGGTAGTTCACTTGGAATTGGAATTAATGACGGATTAGCTAACTTTAATATTCAAAACGCTAATTTAACAAGACTTGCATTTGGATCGGCTGCTGCAGATTTCGATAATGATGGGGATATTGATATTGCAGCTAAAGAATTTAGTACAAATAACGTCGCAATCCTCCTCAACGGCGACAGTCCTTTGCCTGTAGAGCTTTCGTCTTTTACTTCAAATGTAAATTTAAACTCCGTAATGCTTAACTGGACCACTTCCCTTGAACAAAATAACTCAGGTTTTGAAATTCAGAGATCGGATAATGCGGCTACAGGTAATGAAGTCTGGAAGAAAATTGATTTTTTAAACGGCACGGGAAATTCAAACACTCAAAATAATTACGTTTACGAAGATAAAAATCTCGCGTCGGGAAAATACAGATACCGTCTGAAGCAGATCGACTTCAACGGTAATTTTGAATATCATGAACTTTCAAATGAAGTCGTAATTGGCATTCCTTTTTCCACCGAACTCATGCAAAACTATCCGAATCCTTTCAATCCCGTTACGAATATTTCATACAGATTATCTGAAAATAGTTATGTGACTTTAAAAGTGTTTGACAATTCAGGAAGAGAATTAAAGACGCTTGTAAATGAATACAAAGAAGCCGGATATTATAAATCAGTTTTTGACGGCAGCGGACTTGCAAGCGGTGTATATTTTTATAAGCTCACAGCCGGAGATTTTGTTCATACGAAAAAACTGTCGCTGGTGAAGTGATAATTTCCGCCGTTGTTGGTGACCAAAAAGTTTTACTGCTTAAGTTGAGTTTACAAATTCACATTATAAAACTTTTTGGTCACCAACAACAAACTGCACTCTAATCTATAAACAAGACCTATCCTATATCAACTTGAATTAAGATCAGGTAAAAATTATTTTATCACTGCAATAAAATTAAAAGAAGGAAAAATGATCAAGAACTTTTATTTTTTACAGCAACAATTTTAAATTGGAAGCACATACTAAAACCCAATAAATACAAGGATATTATTATTGAAAGTTTCAGTTATCTTGTCAGAGAATGTAAAGTTAGGATCTTTGCTTTTGTAATAATGCCGAATCATTTTCATACGGTATGGAAAATAAATGAGGACTTGGAAAGGAAAGATTTTCAAAGAGATATGATGAAATTTATATCACAGACTATTTTGAGAGATCTGAAAGATATTCATCCGGAAATTCATAAACAGCTTTATGTAGGAGCAAAGGACAGAAATTATCAGTAATGGGAAAGGAATCCGTTATCAGTTCCGCTGATATCACAAATAGTAGTTGAACAAAAAATAAATTATATACACTTTAACCCTGTAAATCCAAAATGAGGTTTAGCTAATGAGCCTAAAGATTATAAATATTCATCAGCAGGATTTTATTTTAAAGGTATTGACGAGTTTGGTTTTCTTGAGAATTATATCTCCGTCTGATGTAACATTGTTCTCAGGTTGTTGGTGGCCAAAAAGTTTGCAGAGGAATTACATTCAACATGAACATTTAAATTCGCAAACTTTTTGGAACACCAATAACGGCGGAATCACGTTTCGGTTTGTTGCCGGTCACGCTCGCTATGCTCACTAAGACCAACAACGGCGGAAAATTATTAATCATATAAACAATCTCCGAAAGTATTCATTAAAAAAAAGACCTGTAATATATTTTGCAGGTCTTATAAATTTTATAAAAAGCTGTTCGGTTATTTCAGCAGCATCATTCTTTTTGTCTGTGATAATTCTCCAGCTTCTATCCGGTAAAAGTAAACTCCGCTTGAGAGATCCTCTCCGCTGAATGAAGCTTCATAATTTCCTGCAGAATGAAATTTATTCACAATCTCCGAAATAAATTTACCGCTGATATCGTAAACTTTTATACTAACGTTTGAAGACTTTGGAATACTGTAACTGATCACAGTGGAAGGATTAAAAGGGTTTGGATAATTCTGACCAAGATCAAAACTGAAAGGAAGTTCGTTCACTCCTGTAATTCCCGTCGGAATACTGTTATAATTTACAAGCTTTATGTTGTCAATATAAATTCCGTCATTAGTAACCGATCCGTTGCTGACAAGCGAAAATCTTATTTTCATATTTACGGAACCGCCTGCAAGGTCAGATATATCAAGCGTTTCCTTTGTCCAGGTGTTTACGGTTTTATTATAAAACTTTACAGATCTCCATGAAGCGCCTCCGTCATTTGAGACATCCACATATGCATTGTCAAGAGTATCTATTGCATGTCTGTACATAAAGCTGAGAACAACAACTGGCGCGGAAGAAATATTCAGCGCAGTCAGGAGCGTTAATGTTCTGACTGATGAGTTAGTATAATTTCCTGTCGGACTGTCTGCGAAAGATCTTGTCGGAGAAAAAGACTGAACAGTTGAAATTCCAAATCCGCCGGACGCCGTCCACTTACCGGTTCCGTTTTCAGCGCTGTCAAGAAGAAGTACATTCCCGCTTCCGACCACTACGTGAATATTTTTTGTATAAACCGTATTGGTATCATTCTGTTTGATCCTTAAGACCATTTTATATCCGGTGTTAATTACCGCACCGTGACTTAGGGAAAAATCAAATGATACGCTGTCTTCCCTGAATGAAGAAAAATCCGTAAACGAATATGCGCCGGTAAGCACAACAACATTGGAGTTTTGAGAAACAAGTTCTACTTTTACATTCTGAGCATTCTCAAGACCTTTGTTTTTTAAATAAACTTTCAGACTTCCCTGATCTCCCGGTGAATAAAATTCAGTGTTAAGTTTATATGAATTTGCACTCATAAAAGGTCCGCTGAACATTGCGAAGTAAATATTCTGCGATACGTTTTGTTTCGCAAGAGGAAGTATTCTTGACTGCTGCGGCCAGAATCCGTCACTTCCCGTTCCTACTTCAGGAGTCATTGCAAAAATTTTCGAATGCCCGCTGTCATGATAATACCAATCATCCGTAACTCCGCGAACGCCGTAGTTGACTGTCTGATTAGATCTGCCAAGAGTATAATGATTATCAAGCACCATATCCTGTGAAATATTCTGATAAATATTTTCATCAGGACTCGGTGCGTCAACATATCCCCATGGTCTGATAAGATAATTTCCGTAAGTATGATAGCTTAGAATTCCTTTGAAATTTCTTGAGTTTACAAAATTCATTGCGTTTTGTGTTTCAGGTTCGGAGAATGGTGATTTGCCTCTATAAGTATCGCTTGTAGAATCGGTTGATGAACCGTTGTTAGCTGAATTCCAGAACTGATATATTCCGTAATTTCTGTTAAGATCCACACCGTATGTATTTCCGCCGAACTGCTTTCTGTTCTTTCTCCAGAAGCCGCCGCCGTTTGGATTTGTAGAGCGGTTGTATTCGTAACCGTCGGGGTTAAAAACGGGAGTGAAATACAATTCTCTGTTATTAAGAATGTAAGTTGCAACCGGATCTGTATTATAGTTTTCCAGCAGCCAATATATGAAATAAATATTCTGATGCATACTCATCGGCTCTCTTGCATGAATAAGTGAATGGAACCATACTTCAGGTCTTCCCGCCGGCGCATCAGGGTTTTTAGCAACGCGGACTGTCCACATTTCCCGGCTTTGAACAGTCTGTCCTATCGAAAATTTTTGTGAGATCAAATTCGGATATTCTATTCTCATGGAATCAAGTTTATTTATCACTTCATTAAATGTCATATAACCGCCCATCGATCCGTAAATCGAATGGCTTACATTAAACTCAAGTATGGAAAGCTGAATAGCATCGCGAATCTCTGACGCCGACATTTTTTCCAGAGAGTTGTAATAAGTATTCCAGTCTTCAATAAGTATCTGATAAGAAACTCCTGATTTTCTTAACAATGATATTTCATTTTCAGAAAGCCAGGTTTCCATATAATTTTCAGATGTTTCCGCATGATCAAAATGCAGGTCATGTGAGGTGATTTTGTCTATATCGCTTTTACCCGAAACATAAACTCTTACTTTGGAATGTTTAGGATTTTCATTAACGGCAGCTGTAGCTGATGCAAAATTAACGCTGACAAAAAAAATAATTACAGCGATTAACTGAATAACTAATTTTGAATTCTTAACTGATATCATAATGTATGAATTATTTCTTTTTTTAGAGGTTCCTTGTATACAAACTTACTTATTGGTATTGCCTTATTCAATCCCAGATTTGATAAATCTTCCGGCAATTAGCGCGGCACCTTTCAGTCCCGCTGAACTTTCCCTGACGACATAAACCGGAACCGGCTCAATATAATATTTTAATCTTCCTTTATTAAGATATGCTTCCGTAAATTTTCCGTCTGAAAGAAGTTTTAAAATTTTACGGGGAATGCCTCCGCAGAGATAAACTCCGCCTGATGCATTTACTCCGAGGACCTTACTGCTGCAAAGCGCTGCCAGTGATGAAATAAAAATATCCATAACTTTTATGCAGATATCATTTCCGCTATTCAATGCTTCTTCGGAAATTTTTGCAGCAATGTCTTTAAATTCCGATTTTTCAAAATAATTTTCTGAATTGCCGAACTCTTTTTTGGTAAGCAGAAATTCATAAATATTCAGAATGCCGAGACCTGAGATAACTCTTTCCGGGCTGACACGTCCGAATTTCATTTTAAGAAATTTCAGAAGTTCAATTTCAATGTCAGTTACCGGCGCATAATCCGAATGACCGCCTTCGGTCGGTATTACGGAATAGCCGTCTTTATTATGAATCAGTATCGCCATTCCGAGTCCTGTACCCGGAGCAATTACCATTTTATTTCCGTAATTCGTTTTTCCATTACCGGCATAAATAATTTCAAGTGAACCCGGATTCATATTGGGAATTGCAGCAGCAGCCGCTTCCAGGTCATTTACAATTTTCATGTTCGGTATGCCAAGCTTATTTCCGAGTTCGGTCTCATCAATTTCCCAGGGAATATTCGTAGAAATTATTTTTCCGCCAAATACCGGACCAGGCACTCCGATGCATGCAGCAGACGGGTTTACTTTTTTATCTGAAATAAATTTATTAATGATCTCATATAAGGAAACATGCTCAGCGCTTTTATATTTTTCCGAAAATAAAACTTTAAGCCCGTCATTTTCAATACTGAATAACGCAAGCTCCGTATTAGTAGCGCCGGCATCTCCTGCAAGAATGATCTTTTTCATTTTAAATTAAATCTCATTTAAATTTCCTGTAAACTTCCTGCGGCGGCTTTGTCAAGATACCAATTAAGTTTTCCATCAGACGGTTTTATAAAATATGCGGGATACTTTTCGAAGTTTCCGTTTTCAAGGATAATTTCCGAGACAATTTTCTCCTTACTCTTACCCGTAACAAGAAAATTTACAGAGCCGGAATTTTTCAGTACGTTTCCTGTCATAGTTATCCTGTATTTTCCGGATTCAGGATGTCTTACAAATGCGCAGTATTTATCCGAGTCCAGCAGATCGTAATTTCCCGGAAAAATGGAAGCGGTATGACCGTCTTCACCGATACCAAGCAATGTAACATCAGGCGACGGGAAATAATTATTCATATTCATTTCTTTAAGCAGTATCTCCGAATATCTTTCAGCTTCGTAAGACGGATCGTTTATGCCGTTTATCATATAAATATTTTCATCGGGTATTTTGATTTCACCTGTATCCGGATTGTTTAAAACATCAAACAGAATTCTTTTCACAGCTCCGTAATTACTTTCGCTATCATCCGGCGGAACGCATCTTTCGTCAGCCCAGAAGAATTTAATTCTGTCCCAGTTTTTGAATCCGGAATATTCTGATGCGAGTATTTCAAAAAAGATCTTAGGAGTATTACCTCCGGAGAGAACCGTGTTTACATACTCTCTACTCTTCAGAATTTCCCCGCATGAATTAATAAAATCCTCTGCAAGCAACGCTGCTGTCTGTCTGTCATCAGATCTGATCTTTAAAATTGGTTCTGGTTTCATTTAGCTAAAAAGTTATGTGGGGAAAAATTAAGTTGACATTAAGATTTAATAAAACAATAAATGAGGGAAATTAAAGTTCACAGTAGTTATGATCGTTAGCAAGATTTTTACATGGATAACGCCACATAAAATCCTTACCTGCAATAAGATCATCGGCGCATTCCGGTCCCCAAGTACCTGCTGGATAACCATACACTACTATCTCCGGATCTTTTTTCCAGGCATTGAGGATCGGCTGAATATATCTCCAGCAGGCTTCGACAGCATCCGCTCTGATAAAAAGCGTCTGATCACCAAGCATACAATCGAGCAGTAATTTTTCATAAGCAGCCGGCAGACTTTCCGCTGTGACATCAGAATAATGAAAATCCATGCTTACATTCTGTATTTTAAAATCAGATTCCGGCACCTTCATCGCAAATTTTAAAAGCAGACCTTCATCCGGCTGAATTCTAATTACCAGCATATTATATGAATCGGGTAAATCCCTAATGCTTTTAAAAAGATGATGCGGCGTAGCTTTAAAGTGTATGACAATTTCCGTAACTCTTGTCGGAAGTCTCTTTCCTGTTCTGATATAAAACGGCACTCCTCCCCATCTCCAGTTATCAATAAATAATTGCAAAGCGACATAAGTCTCGGTTCTTGAGTTTGCAGCAACGCCTTTCTCTTCCCTGTATCCATTGACATTTTCACCTCTGATCTTTGAGTTTACATACTGACCTCTTATTACAGTTTTACTTACTTCTTCTTCGCTGACAGGTCTGAGCGACTGAAACACTTTCAGCGATTCATCACGGATAGAATTTGAATCAAAAGTCGAAGGCGGTTCCATCGCAATGTAACCGAGGATCTGCAGGAGATGATTTTGCACCATATCCCTTAAAGCTCCCGAGCAGTCATAATATCCGCCCCGGTTTTCAATGCCGATGCTTTCGGAAGAAGTGATCTCAATATGATCTATATAGTTTCTGTTCCAGAGAGGTTCAAAAATTCCGTTGGCAAATCTAGTAACCAAAATATTCTGCACTGATTCTTTTCCCAGGTAGTGATCGATCCTGTAAATTTGTTTTTCCGTGAAACATCTGCTTACATATTTATTAAGCTTAAGCGCTGACTCTAGGTCATGCCCGAATGGTTTTTCAAGAATTATCCTTGTCCACGATCTGCTACTTACCTGTTTATTAAGTCCGCTTTTTCCGATATTGGTAACTATTTCAAGGATTGAATCAGGAGGTACAGCCATATAAAGGATTCTGTTACCGCCTGTATTATTTGCTGTTTCTATAAGTTCAATTTCCGTTAGAAGATTTTTATATGATTCCGTATTTTTGTAATCGGCAATGAAGTAATGTAAATTTTTCTCGAATGCATTCCATATGGATTCATCAAATTCATTTTCATCACTATGCTCTTTTACAGACTTCTTCATCAAATCCCTGAAAGTCCCGCTGTCCATTTCCTTTCTTGAAAAACCCGCTACGGAAAAATTTTCCGGAAGAAGTTTATCAGCATATAATTTATACAAAGAAGGGACAAGCATTCTTGCAGTTAGATCTCCGCTTGCTCCGAAAATGATCATAGTACACGGATCAGGAATTTTTTTCTTTTCAGGGGATCCGTTCATAAAATCAAGATTCGTAATTTTCATATTATATATTTTATAATAAGGAGTGAATTATTTTTTCTTTACTGAATGTCCGCCGAATTCATTTCTGAGTGCGGCAAGTATTTTACCGCCGAAAGATTCATCCTGTCTGGATCTGAACCTAGCAAAGAGCGAATCCGCAATTACATTTACAGGAACGCTTTTTTCAATTCCGTCTATTACGGTCCATCGTCCTTCTCCGGAATCTTCAACATAATCTTTGAGGGTGCTGAGATTTTTATCTTCTTTCAAAGCATTAGCAAGCAGCTGCAGCAGCCAGGATCTGACGACGCTTCCCTTATCCCAGAGATCAGCTACTCCCTGAAGATCGATATTGTAATCGGATTTGTGCATAAGTTCGAATCCTTCGGCAAAAGCCTGCATCATTCCGTATTCGATTCCGTTGTGTATCATTTTTACATAGTGTCCCGCTCCGGCTTTACCTATATACATATATCCGTTTTCCGGTGCAAGTGATTTAAATACCGGTTCACATTGATCAAAAATATTTTTCTCACCACCGACCATCACGCAGTAGCCGAGTTCAAGTCCCCATATCCCGCCGCTTGTCCCAGTATCCATATAATTGATACCGTATTTATCAAGTTCGGCGGCTCTTCTTACGGAGTCTTTATAATATGAATTTCCACCGTCGATTATAATATCGCCTTTGCCAAGTAAAGGAATTAGTTCTTCAATAGTTTTCTGAACCGGATCTCCGGACGGGATCATCATCCACACAACTTTAGGCGACGGCAGTTTTGAGACCAGCTCACTTAAAGAGAAAGAAGCTTCCGCTCCTTTTTTGGAAATCTCATTTGTCTTTTCCGGTGTTCTGTTATAAACCACAACTTCATGTTTATGAATAAGAAGCCTTTCCACCATGAAAGCTCCCATTTTTCCGAGACCGATAAAACCAATTTTCATTTATGCTCCGGTATATTTAAATTATAAGTTAGTAAATTATTTCAATGCTTTTTTAAACTCTTTAATTATTACTTTAAGACCTTTATTAACATCCGCTCCGACGCTGATCTTAATTACTTTTCTGTTATGCATCTGCAGAGATTCAAAATCCCCTGCCGCCTGTGACTGTTTTAGAATTCCGAAACTGAAATTTTTTCCGGGAATGTCTTTGTCAATTTTATCTTCACACACGATCTGAATGAACATACCTTTATCCGGTCCGCCTTTATGATACTGACCTGTAGAATGAAGAAATCTGGGACCGTAACCGATTGTTGTCGCAGCTTTAAAATTGCTTCTGAGAATTTCCCTTAGCTGCCGGAGAAGCTTTTCCGTCTTTTCCGTTTTATTCAGATATGCCATTACAGCAAAATAATCTCCTGCAGTATACTTGTCAGTAAAATTTTTTATTGAATCAGTAATTTTTACTTCGCCGGTTTTCTGTGCAAGAATATTCAAAGCATCATTTTCATTACCGGGGAAAATTTGGATTTTCTTATTGCCTGATATACTTTTTTGTTCAGGAAATTTTTTATTCTTTTCATAATAATCAAGAACGTTTGATGTGTTGTCTTTACTTTCCTTTACATTTGGTTCATCAAACGGATTAATCTTCAGCTCAGCTCCCATAACAGCAGTAGCAAATTCCCAGAAATAAAAAAGTCCGCCAAGGTCATAAAGATCATCCAGTTCAATATTCAGCGCGGGAAATTTCTTTTTAAATAACGGTTTAACTTTTTTATTTATTTTATCTTTTTTCAAATAAATATTCACAAAGAATCTGTCTCTGCCGTAAGTATTTGCTTTACCAGTAATTTCTCCTTCCACAGGCAGGATGCCTTTGCTTTCTTTCCCGGTACTCTCAGCAATAAGCTGTTCCGCCCAGTAACCAAATGATTCGATTTTTTCAGAGAGTATGAAAGTAAGTTTATCTACCCCTAATTCCGAAAGCGCTGAAGCTAAAACTCCTGCAGCAAAAGCGGGATTCACACTGATAGAATTTTCAAAGCACACATTCATTACCTCTTCGGCATTTTTCAAAAGTCTTACAATATCAACTCCAATTAACGCAGCAGGTACAAGTCCAAAGAATGAAAGCGCAGAATATCTTCCCCCTATATCTGCAGGATTAATAAAAGTTTTTCTAAAGCCGAGTTCTGCAGAAAGTTTTTCAAGATATGTACCGGGATCCGTGACTGCAATGAATCTGCTTCCTGCATCAGCGCCGAAAATATCCTCAGCTTTTGCGTAGAAGTATCTTAAAAAAGAATCCACTTCAATAGTCGATCCGGATTTACTTGAAACGATGAAAAGAGTTTTTGCAATGTCTATAGAATTTTCAATATCGCTGATCGCCTGCGGGTCTGTACTGTCGAGCACAAATAAATTTAAGAATCCTTTTCTTACGCCGAAAGTATCCCTGCATACTTCAGGACACATGCTGCTGCCTCCCATTCCCAATACTACAGCGTATTCAAAGCCATTACCCTTAACTTCCTTTACGAATGAATTTATTTCATCTGACTTTTCCTGCATAGAGAGTGGAAGCATAAGCCATCCGAGACGATTTTTAATCAATGCCTCATATTCAGTTTCGTTTTTCCAGACTGTAAAATCCTTTGAATAAATTCTTTCCGGAATATCGGAATTTTCGTAATTCTTAAATTTCCTTTTTACATCGGGTTCAAATCTTCCGAATTTAAAATCTTTTTTAGTAATTTTCATAATTTAAATCTGTAAAATTAGCACATAAAGTATTTATAGCAAAAAATGATTTTTAATTTTGTTTTTTATCAGGTCTTTATCAAATCCGAAATCTTTCATAATAATGTCTCCCGGAGCTGACTTACCGAATTTATCAATTCCGATTACTATTCCTGCGTCAGTTACATACTTATGCCAGCCCAGTGAAGATCCGGCTTCAACGGAAACACGCTTTCTGAATTTTTCAGGCAGCACACTTTCTTTATAATCATCACTTTGTTTTTCAAACAATTCCCATGAAGGCATACTGACCACTCTCGCAGAAATGTTTTCATTCTGCAAATCGTCCTGAACTTCCAGAGCAAGATGAACTTCTGATCCTGTAGCAATGATTATTATATCAGATTTATTTTTTGATTCAGATAATATGTAAGCTCCTTTGCTGAGATTTTCCGCCGATGCATATTTTCCTCTGTCAAGCACGGGTAGTTTTTGTCTTGTAAGTACGAGAGCAACCGGACCGGACTTTATACTCAGCGCCGTTTTCCAAGCTTCGGAAGTTTCGTTTGCATCAGCCGGTCTTATAACCGTTATTTCAGGAATTGATCTGAGAGAAATCAGCTGTTCGACCGGCTGATGAGTAGTACCGTCTTCTCCAAGCGCAATGCTGTCATGCGTAAATACATAAACCGGTCTAATTCCCATTATGGCAGCAAGCCGTATTGGTGCACGCATATATTCTGAAAAAATCAGGAAAGTTCCGCCGTAAGCTATCAGAGGTTTTGTAAGAGTTATACCGTTCAGAATCGCTCCCATTGCGTGCTCTCTTACACCAAAGTGGAAATTCCTGCCGTCATAAGAACCGGGCTGAAAACTTTTATATTTTTTTAAAAAAGTATCGTTGGACGGTTCAAGGTCTGCAGAACCGCCTATTAACTGAGGGAAATATTCTGAAATGGCATTTAGTGTTTTACCAGAAGCGGATCTTGTTGCAATTGCACCGTCTTCAGGACTAAAAACCGGAAAAGATTTTTCCCAACCTTTCTTAAAATTTCCTTTAAGCAAAGTATCAATTTCCTCAGCTTCTTTCGGGTAAACTGCGGAATATTTTTTAAATAACTTATCCCACTCAGATTTTTCTTTTTTCCCTTTATCTCCTGCTTCTTTAAAAACTTTATGAGCTTCCTCAGGAATAAAGAAATCTTTACCCGGATCAAAACCGAGGGCGGATTTTGTTAATCTGAGTTCATCCGTACCTAGCGGCGAACCGTGAGCGCCTGCAGTATTAATTTTATTCGGACTGCCGAATGCTATTTTAGTTCTCACTTTTATCAGAGACGGCTTTGACTTTTCGTTTATTGCAGATACTATAGCGTTAGAGATTTTATCAACATCATTTCCGTCACTGACTTCTGTGACATGCCATCCAAACGCTTCAAATCTTTTTGAAGAATCTTCAGTGAAGGTAATTTCCGTATTTCCTTCAATGGAGATATGATTATCATCATAAAGATAAATAATATTTCCCAATCTAAGATGTCCTGCAAGCGAAGCTGCTTCAGAAGAAATACCCTCCATCAGATCGCCGTCGCTTACAATTGCATAAATATTGTAGTTAAAAATTCCGTATTCAGGTCTGTTATATTGAGCTGATAAATATTTCTGCGCGATTGCAAATCCGACTCCGTTAGCAAATCCCTGACCGAGCGGACCGGTTGTAGTTTCGACCCCGGGCGTAAGATGGTATTCCGGATGTCCGGGAGTTTTGCTGTCAAGCTGACGGAATTCTTTTAAATCATCCAAAGAAATATTAAAACCTGTCAGATGCAGTAAGCTGTAAAGAAGCATACTGCCGTGTCCGGCAGATAAAACGAATCTGTCCCTTGCAGTCCAGTCCGGAGCTTCCGGATCAAATTTCATAAACTTTGTCCATAGAGTATAAGCCATAGCAGCAGCGCCCATCGGCATACCGGGGTGACCGGAATTCGCTTTTTGGACAGCGTCAGCGGAGAGCAGACGGATGGTGTTAATACAGAGTTCGTCAGATTTAGTCATGAAATAAAATAGTTAATATATGCATAAATTTTAAGATTAAATTTGGGGTGAGGGGGTAGCGCGGAATTGTATTCCGCGCGGCGGCAGTAAACCACTTTAGTGGTTTATTGACGCCAAAAAATTATTTAGATTATACTTCTTCTGACTTTTAATATAACCGCAAAACAGATAATTCATCTGAACATTTTTTAAACTCATCTGCTGCAAACTTCTGGTTTCGGCATCAATAGCAATAAACCGCTAAAGCGGTTTATCCCCCCACTCCCCCTTCCTTATCTCATATACAAAATTCCTCTTCATCTCCTCTCCGTAATATCTCATATCTCTCTCATCAGTTTTTACCGCACCTATCTTCTCTATCGCTTTCTGTGAACGTATGTTCTCAGCACCTATATGAAAATATACTATATCAACATATCTAAAAGCATGATCCAGCATCAGCTGCTTAAGCGTTCTGTTATAATTTTTTCCCCAGTATTCCTTTGCTAAAAATGTATACCCTACAGATACAGCCCTCTCTTCAGAATTATAATCATAATATCTAGAACTCCCGATCACCTTTCCTGTCTCTCTCTCCTTTACCTTAAATGCTCCTCCGGATTCTATCGCGCCTCTGAAAAAATTTTTAAATACTTCCCTTTTATATCTGTCTTTATTAGGGTGCTGCTCCCAGACTAACGGATCTGAAGCCGCTTCAAACAATTCCTCAAAATCATCTTCCTTTAATGGTATTACTTCAATAAATTTATTCTTCAGTTCCGGCTGTAGATTAAAACTGCTCTTTGTTTCTTCAGCATAAATCTGCTTTGTCATTTTTTTATCTGATTTTTTTGAACAAGTTCGTTTGTGAAAATAAATTTAATTTTTTTTTTAGTGAATTTGAATATCTGAATTTATGACTTCGTAAAGTATTAGTATATTAAAAAAATATTTATATTTATATTATTTTATGACACCCAAACCAACTTATAAAGAAGCGTTTAAGTTCTGGCTGAAACTCGGTTTTATAAGTTTCGGAGGTCCGGCAGGCCAGATCGCGATAATGCATGAATATCTGGTTGATAAAAAAAAATGGATCAGTGACGGCAAATTTCTCAGCGCTCTGAATTTTTGCATGCTCTTGCCCGGTCCCGAAGCTCAGCAGCTTGCCGCCTACAACGGTTGGCTTTTACATGGTATCAAAGGAGGTCTTACAGCTGGTATCCTTTTTATACTTCCCTCTGTTTTTATTCTGCTTGGTCTTAGTATAGTTTATGTTACTTTCGGAAATATCCCCTGGATAACCGCCCTTTTCAACGGTCTTAAACCTGCTGTTGTAGCTGTTGTAATTATTGCCCTTATCAGAATTGCAAAAAAATCTCTGTTAACTCCCCTGCATTACATCACCGCTGCAGCGGCGTTCGTTTGTATATATTTTCTTAATATACCTTTTCCGTTTATAATGCTGGGAGCGCTGATCATTGCTTTTACAGCAGGAAAATTTTACCCGGCTGTTAACTCTGCTAATAATGATAATTTTATCGTTAACTCCCAAATTGAAAAAAATTATTACATTAATTCCCTGTCGGAAATTTCAGTTTTGAAATTCAATCCGCTTCAGTTTATAAAATTAACCTTGATCTTTGCTTTTATCTGGTTGGTTCCTTTATTTATTTTTTATTTTTTTCCAAATAATTTTGAATTCTGGAAAACTCTGTCACTCTTTTTTACAAAAGCTGCTTTTGTTACTTTCGGCGGTGCTTATGCTGTACTGCCTTATGTTGCACAGTTCAGTGTTGAAAATTTAAAGTGGCTTACCGAACTTCAGATGATTGACGGACTGGCACTTGGTGAAACTACTCCGGGTCCGCTTGTTATGATACTTGCTTTCGTCGGTTTCATGGCTGGTTTTAATTTTTACGGAGGTTCGCTTCTGATGGGAACTGCCGGTCTCCTGACTACTGTATTCTACACTTTTCTGCCGAGTTTCTTTTTTATTTTTGCCGGAGCTCCGCTGATTGAAAGATCGCATAAGAACAGCTCTATTAAAAATTCACTGAGTATTGTAACCGCAGCTGTCGTAGGCATTATTCTGAATCTCAGTATCTATTTCGGTAAAGCGATAATTTTCCCCGGCCAGTTTTCTTTTAACAGTATTGATTTCTTTGCTGTTTTATGGATATTAATTTCAATGATCTTCCTGTATAAATTTAATATTAATGTGCCTCTGTGGATTCTCATCAGCGCACTCGCAGGTCTGATCCATTTCTTTATATTCTGAATCATTTAATCCCATATTCAAAATTTTTATCAGGGTGTAATCTTTGTTATAAATAAAAAAGAATTATTATCTGCTAATGTCTGGTCAGCTATATCAACTGTCTCATCTCCGTTTACGTCTGTTACTACATAACCGACCGCAAACGCAAGCGCGTCATTATCAATCAGCGTATTGTCTGTCAGATCTATTACTCCGTCCTGATTTACATCTGCGCTGTAAACAGCAAACCTCGCCGGAATATTCTCCACCTGTGTCTGATTAGATCCATATGCCAAGTCTGCATCCTTCGTAAAATCATAGATCATATTTCCGCTGAGCACTTCAAATGAAATTACAGTATCGCTCCATGTTTCTATTGAATTTCTATGATTGACCTGCAGCCAGTAATTTGAAACAAAATCCGCTTCAGGAAAATTATATCTTATAATATTATCCTCATCAGGAGTTTCTCCTTTAATACCCACTTCGTTGTATGGAGATGCTTCCTCTCTCAGTTTCGTCCTGACAGTATCTATGACTGTCGAATCAACCGGTCTGTAAAATCCTTCCATATAAACTTTCAGGCAAAGTGCTGAAGTTTTGATCGCTGAATTATTGAACTGAATTCCCCATGCATAAAGATTTCCTGTGCCGGCTCCTGTCTGATCATTTATAACTATCCTCCATTTACCAGAAGTTTTCTTTCCCGCAAACACTGCATTTAATGGATTCTTCGGTTTTATCTCAGGTGAAAAGGATGTAAATGACGCTGACGAATTTAAATTACTGTCCGCCTGATCATTAAATATTGTGATTATGTTATCCGAATTATCTGTAAGCTTATTATTTCCGAATACGTTTACAGATGCACCGTCAGGTGAAATTAACGTTATACTCAATTCCTCTTCAGAAGTATGATTCAGCGCCATGAATAAATTCACATCGCTGATCAATGTATCCTGACATACTTCAAATGAATCTGTAACAATTCCGGAAAATCCTGAAGCGGGAATTTTTCTAATGCTTTGACTGATCCTGAATCCGTCCGAATAATTTAATCTGTCGGATCTGTTTATCGGTGATACCGGCTTATCATCTTCTGTTCCGTTGTGAGAGAAGCTCGCGCTGTTTCTGTATTGCAGAACAGGTCCGTCATCTGAATTGTCAGTTGCATATCCGTCAAAATTATAAACAACGTTTGACATCATTGGATATGGTTTGTTTGATCTGTCAATTGACATATACAGGAATCTGTCAATTTCCTGCTGAGTCTTTTCATAATTCGAAATTCTGACTTCATCTAAATATCCGTTAAAAAAACTTCCGGCAATTCCTGAGCTGCCGATCACAAGACTGTCTGATCCGTCCGTAATAGCACCGGCTGTATTAATTCCGCTTCCTGCTTTACGTCCGTTAATATAGAAATTGAATTTACCCGTTGATGAATTATATGTAAAGCTAATATGTGTCCAGATGTTTGGAACAAGAGTTACTGTTGAATTAAAATTACTGACTCCGTTTATCACGGCATTAAGTACGGAACCGTTTAATCTGAGAGAATAATTTGTTGCTGCTCCCGTACCTTTTGAAATTATACCACGGATGCCGGCCAGTGATCTTGGATTTATCCAGGCTTCCAGTGTTATTTCATTGACAGGACTTATGTCCGGATTATCCGCGCCGCTTAGATAATCATTAGTTCCGTTCAATTCTATACAGTCATTCTGAACAATTGTATGCAGTGGTCTCTCACTATAATTTATCGGACTTACTCCGATATTTTTTCCGGTACCGTTGTTTCCTGTCCAGTCAAATAAACTAAAATCAGTTCCCTGTGAATCCCTGTCCTGAAATGTCAGCGAAAAAATTAAGTTCGAATAAATTCCGGAAGATACGCCAAGAGTTGTCCTTCTCAGTCTGATGACTTCATTTAATGTCAAAGGTCTGTTCCATATTCTTATCTCATCCATCTGACCGGTAAACGGACTGTTTACGTTTCCCTTTCCTATCCTGAGTGAATCTGTATTTGCAACAGGCTCGGCATTTTGAATTATTACATTTGTATCAAGAGCTCCGTTGACATAAATTGAAAATTGATCCGAAAAAGAGTTAAAGGTGCAGCAGATATGAGTCCATTGGTTATTTTGAATGATAGTATTGCCGATAAGTCTTGTTACTGAATTTGTTCTTATTGCTGCTCTTCCCTGATTCAGATAAATTGTATACCCGTTTCCGCCCGTTCCGAATCTTTTTTCTGCTAATATTTGAAAAGCCGGAACGGTAGAGTTTACAGGATTTATCCACATTTCAATTGTAAAACTTCCTGAAATGTTTATTGAAGATGAATTCCCGAAGACGACGTAACCGTTTGCAGTGCCGGGGAAACCGCTTGCCTGATTCCAGAACATAAACGCAGAAGATTTTCCGGATAGAAGCATAAATAAAATTCCGAATAAAACTTTATAAATACTTTTTTTCATTTTTCTCAGATTTAATTATCTCAACAAAATAACAATTTAATTTTAAATTATATAAAGCAAAAAGGCAGAGAATTCATCTCTGCCTTTCCGCTTTGTTTACGTTTTATTTTACAAGGATCATTTTCTTTACGTCTGTAAATTCTGTCCCGCCGCCTCTCACGGTTATTCTGTAATAATATATCCCGGATGATAAAGTTGATCCGTTAAATACAGCTTCATATCTTCCTGCGTTTACTGTACCGTTTACTAATGTCATTACTTCTTTTCCTGCAGAATTGAAAACCTTTATATTTACTTCTGATGATACAGGAATATCATAAGATATTTTTGTAACGGGATTAAACGGATTCGGATAATTCTGATTTAATTTATATTCAGTAACCTCCGAAACTTCCGGATTTAAGTTGCTGTCACCTGTATTTTCAGGTTCGGATGAATCTGACTCGAAACATCTTAATATATTTACTACCGCCGGATTTGCAAATACCGGAGTGAATGACTTGTCAGTAATTTTTCTCAGCTTCATCACTATGTCTTTTACTATATGCTGATTCTGAATATTCTGCACATAAAAAGAATCATTGCATAATCCGCCGGGAATAAATCCGTTTGAATTTGATCTCCAGAGAAAAGCATCCTGTACATTAAATGCTGCATCGCCTGTTACCGAATAACCCGGCGCTGTGGTATTGTTTGATCTGATAATATCATAACCGCTTTCGTTTGTATTGTTATTTCTGTTCCATAATCTTGTCCAGACGGCTGCTCCTCCTGTTACCGGTATTTTCATTGTGAATGCATCAGTCGGCTGACCTGTTCTGTTCATTGATCCAGTCAGTACTAAATTATTACCGTCAAGCACTATAGACTGTCCGATGTCGTTATACGCCGTATTACCGTAACAGTAAGACCATAACAGATTTCCTGATGCATCGACTCTGAATACAATTATATCATTTTCACCTGCTACATATCTGTTTGTAAATCCTGCCACAACAAATCCTCCGTCAGACATTGGAATAATTTTTCTTGGCTCCGTGCTCGGATATGGCTGTGATGACGTAATATTAAAAGCATATGTTTTATTCCATATAACTCCTCCGGTGTTTGCCAGTTTTGTGACCATTATATCCCAGACATTTAATTTCTTTGACTGAATGTTAGTCCTTGAAGCAACGCCGTATGTATCGTCTGCTTTCTGGTAACACATTGTCTGCGCTTCATCAAAGCTGTTTGCGTTTAAAATACCTGACATTGTATTGTAAAGGTATCCCCAGTTCCATACACCTGAAGGCGAATAATTTGTAACAATAATTTTTTCCAGTTTTTTACTGGTTGCAGTCGGATAAAAATCTTTCCACCCTGCGTTTGCCGTTCTGTATGAGCTGTCGATGCAGTTCTGATTGTAAATGCTTGTTACTGTGTCATTGATCATTCTGCCGTTGATTATTCCGCCCAGTCTGTTCACATTAAGAAAAGTCGCTTTTCTCAAAAAGTTTTGTCCTTCCTGCATAAAACCTGCAAGATAAGAAGTAGAATCTTTTCTTGTCTGAATTACGGAATTGCATCTGTCATCACCGTGCGTTCCGTACAGTCTTGCAAATAAATGATTTCCGCTTGGCTGAACCTGCATAAACATCCAGTCATAAATTCCTATTCCGCAGCCTGCCGCATATGAAAATCCGGCGATCGTATTTCCGCCTTCAAGATTGTGGATGATTGATCTTGCATTATCATGACCTGAATTATTATTGCATCTCAGATCGTATGTTCTGATATGATACTGAGCGCTTAAATCTGAAAACATTAAGCTGATCATTGCGATTAAAACTGCTGTAACTTTTGAGATTGTGATTGAGTGTTTCATTTTTAATTTTCCTTTCGGTTAATTTATTTAAAATAATTTTATAATTAATTTCTGTACAAAATTACTTACAATGTTATGCAGCAAACAATCGAACAATTCTCATTTTGTTTCATGATTTTATTATTAGTTTGTTTTAATATTCCTTTTAAATGTTTAATTTTAGCCCGTAATTAAAGAATTTTGAGATTCTAATTGTATCATATTCAGCATTAATTAATTTTTGAAAATTTCTTTCAAATGCTTAAAATTAAAATCCTCGATATACTGGAAAAGCTGTCACCTGACGAATTTAAAGAATTTTCAGATTATCTTAACTCGCCTCTCTTTAATAAAAGAAAGATAATTCCGGAGCTGCTGGATATTTATAAAAAATATTATCCGCATTTTGATGACACTGGTTTTGCAAAAGAAAAAATATTTTCAAAGCTATTTCCGAAGAAAATTTACAACGATACTGTCTTCAGAAATCTGAATTCCATTCTGCTTTCTCATGCCGAAAACTTTCTTTCACTTAAAAACTATTTGAAAAATCCGGTTCTGAAAAATATTCACCTACTGTCCGAGCTTAATTCAAAGAATATTTTCAGTCTCTTTGAAAAAAATTTTAAGGAAAGTTTAACTTTTTTAGATAAGTCTGAAATCAGGGATTCTGAATTTTTTCTGAACGAATACAATCTTTACATTCAGAAAGACCTGTATAACAGTTTCATAAATAAATTCTCTAAGAAAGACATAACTATGTCCGGACTGAGTTTTATGAAATTTTATATCATGAAATTAATGGAGATTCAGAATTATATACTCTATGAATGCAGAATTCTGGGAATCGACAATTCTCTTTTTATAGACGCTGATTATGTTGATAAAACCCTTAAGATTATGCCTGAAAGCATAAGGAATATGCCGCAGGTAAAAATTTACTATAATGCCCTGATGCTCGAAAGAAAACAAAATGAAAAGTATTATAAAGAGTTGAAGTCTTTGGTTTTTAAATACGGTAATCTTCTGGACAGGGAAAAATTATATAATAAATATATAGATCTGATTGATTTCATTAAAAGAACACGGGAAAAAAATGACCTCGGATCCGTTAAGGAAATTTTTCTTCTCAGAAAAAGAATAGTAGAGAACGGACTGATGCCGGAAAATTTTATAACAAATATGTTTTTTCTTAATCTTGTAACTTCAGCTCTGAGACTGGGTGAGTTCAAATGGACTTCAGATTTTATAGATCAATATAACAGACATCTTCTTCCTGATCACAGAGAGTCAGTAAGAGATCTTTCATATGCAATGTATTACTTCAGCATAAAGGATTTTCAGACAGCGCTTTCATTCTCAGCAAAAGTCAGGTATGAAGATAATTATTACAATCTGCAAATAAAAAATCTTACTGCAAGGATTTATTATGAGCTGAATGAAACTGATCTTCTGATTAATCACATCGCGTCTTACAGAATGTACCTTTCAAAAAACAGAACCCTCAGTAAAAAAGAAATTTCTTCTCATTCAGCATTCGTAAGTTTTATTGATAAATTATACAAAGTAAAGGAACAGAAAAAATTTCATAAACTTGATGATATTATATCAAAAGCAGAAAACTCGGATTTTATAAGCCGTAACTGGATTTTGGAAAAAGTCAGCGAGATGAATGTTTGAGAAATTCAGATGATTTCATTCGAGTGAGATTTAAATCGAAAAATATTATTGATTTCATATATGTCCACAAAATGCTAACTATACTGTCATCACTCTTTGCCCCCCATTTTTTTCATTAGGACTTGCACGACATTTTGTCATTCCGGCGTGCTTTCAGCCGGAATCCAATCCTCACTAAATGATTAAAAAATTCTCATTCCGGCATGCTCCACAATTTTGTCATTCCCGCATGCTCTCAGCGGGAATCCATGAACGTTATTACTGCAGTTGATTTAAAAGTTTAGAATTGAATTTGCAGATTGCCGGACAATAAATCAATTTCTTACTTCGTGATTTTCTTAACATAAAATTGTAAAATTTACAGCAGTACTTCCGAAATCCCGCTCTCGACTGCTTTTAAAATTAAAAATTTATTCACGATTAAAATCTGCAGGCGAGTCGGGAATGACAAGTATAAAAACATTGACTCAATTGTCTGAACCATAATTAAAGGATTGAAGGATTTCTTGATTTATGACTGCTAAAAAATAGCAGATGTTTATGAAATCAGGTAATCCTGACTCAATTGTCTGAACTATGATTAAAGGATTGAAGGATTTCTTGATTTTTGACTGCTAAAAGATAGTGGCTGTTTATGAAATCAGGTAATCCTGACTCAATTGTCTGAACCATAATTAAAGGATTGAAGGATTTCTTGATTTTTGACTGCTAAAAAAAATAGCAGCTGTTTATGAAATCAGGTAATCCTGACTCAATTGTCTGAACCATGATTAAAGGATTGAAGGATTTCTTGATTTATGACTGCTAAAAAAAATAGCAGCTGTTTATGAAATCAGGTAATCCTGAAATCATGTGAATCAAGGTTCAGACAGCGCTTTCATTCTCAGTAAAAAAGAAATTTCTTCTCATTCAGCATTCGTAAGTTTTATTGATAAATTATACAAAGTAAAGGAACAGAAAAAATTTCATAAACTTGATGATATTATATCAAAAGCAGATAACTCGGATTTTATAAGCCGTAACTGGATTTTGGAAAAAGTCAGCGAGATGAATGTTTGAGAAAAATAAGTGATTCCTTTCAAGCGGGATTTCAAGGAATAGGCATTTAGTATTTATATTCTCAAATTTAGTTACTAAATTTCAGCCAATGAAAAGGTTTAATATTTAAGTCAGAATAAGGTAAAAAATTATATCTTCTCTTTTTTCAGTTATTCCTTACTAAGATTTAAGATTCTTAATTTATATAAAATAAAAAAGACGAGTTGCCCCGTCTTAAATGTTTTCACAACGGAATAATCCTTATTGTGATTTGCTTTCTTAAGTTCGGAAACAACTTAACTATTTTAATTCATAATTCAAATATAATATGAAAAAAATTCTTGGTTTAGATTTGGGTACAAACTCTATTGGATGGGCACTTTACGATAAAGAAAATAAAAAAATTCTTGGTATGGGCAGCCGTATTATTCCAATGGGTTCGGAAAAATTAGACTATGAGAAAGGCAAAGGAATTACAAAGAATGCTGAAAGAAGAGCAGCCCGTTCTGTCCGAAGAATGGGAAAAAGATATAAAATGAGAAGAAACAAACTTTTATTTGTGTTAAATGAATTAGAAATATGTCCTGACCAGTTTAAATTTAGGTATAAAGTAAGAGACAATAACGGAAAGCTAACAGATATATACAATGATGGATTTCCGAAAGCTAAAAATATACAGGACTTAGAATTGTTACCGATTAAAAAAGGAACACTACAGTTAAATTCAATTGAACATTTCCAATTAAGAGTCAATGCGATAACAAAAAAAGTTAATTTAAAAGATTTTGGTAAAATATTATACAAGTTTAATCAACTCAGAGGATATTCAGGGGGAAGTTATGATGAAGACAACAAAAATAAAATCGAAAATTTAATTGATGATCCGGAAGAAATTACACAAAAAAAATATGAGGTTATAACTCAGAAAGTTGAAATATTGCAAGTAAAAAAATCGGATAAAACATTTAAAGCAAAAAGCGGTGAGAATAAAGGTAAAGAATTTAATTGTTATGATATAACAGTAAATCTGAACAATGAGGAAATAAACGGGACTACCACGCTTCAAACTTTAGAAGCCGGAAAAGAAGAAGAATTAGAAATCAGAATTAAAAGGACGAAAAAGGGTGAGGATATAAGTTTTACATTACCTCAAAAAACGAACTGGAGAAAACAACTGGAAAGCACTGAGGAAATTCTAAAATCTGAAAATTTATTTGTCGGAGAGTTACTTTTAAAAGATCTGAAAGAAAGCAAATGGAAAAAAATCAGGAATCGGGTTTTTTTAAGAAACCGATACAAACTAGAATTTGATAAAATTTGGGAAATACAAGCAAATGAATATCCAATATTAAATAATGTGCCATTGGAAAAGTTAGAAATAATTGCTGCTTACTTATTTCCAGGAAAAAGTGAATCTCAAGTTAAGTTAAGAAGGTCAGCAATTGATGGTGGTTTAAAATATATTATCAAAGAACAGATAATTTATTACCAGAGACCGTTAAAGTCTCAGACAGATCTAATTAGGAAGTGTAAGTTTGAAACTAATGAAACAGTTATAGCAAATACACATCCGCTGTTTCAGGAGTTTCGATGTTGGGAGCAAATCAACAAAATGTATATAACTTCTAAGATTCAAACTTATAATGAAAAAAAGAAAAAGACTGTATATAAATATACTGATAGATATTTAACTAATGATCAAAAGAATGAAATATATAGAAAGCTTCAGATTCAAAAAAATATTGGATTCTCTGAAGTCGCAAAAATCATTGGTTTAAAGATGGATAAATCAGAATATTTGAACGGATTAAATGTGAAAGCTAAATTAAAAGGTTGTGATACAATCATTAATATAAAAAACATTTTAGGAGATTTTTTTGAAGAGTTAATTCAAAAAGATGAAATAATATTTGTAAAGTTATGGGACGCATTATATAATAAAACAGGAAACGAATATGATATAAATAGTGATAAAGTTAAAGCATTAAAAGATATTTTAAATATATATTTAAATAATAGTACAGCTGAAGAAATTGCTTTGAAACTTGCAATAAATATAAAATATCCAAGGAAATATTCAGATTTATCGTCAAAAGCAATTAATAGGATTTTACCATTGTTAAATTGTACTCCATTAAATGAAATTGATTTTGTAAAGGAAAAATTGGAAAAGATTAAGCAAACTATTGAGACAGGTGAAATTAATGATGAAGATACTATAGAAAGTAATATTATAAATTACATTAATAACAATCCTGATCTCATTAATAGCGGCGGCATGATGTATTCATTTGCAACGTCAATGATTTATGGTAAACATTCTAATATTAATGTGATACCTTCAATTACAAATTATCACGAAATTATATATAATAAAGAAAGAAATTTGAGAAATCCTGTGGTTGAGCAAATAACAAATGAAACAATGCAGGTTATAAAAGCTATTTGGAAAAAATATAAATTTAACCCTGATGAATTAGAAATACGAGTTGAATTAGCCAGAGATTTAAAAAATAGCGCAGAAGAAAGAGCTAGCATATACAAAGCTTATATCACCAATCAAAGAATAAATGAATCAATAAAAAAGAAACTTATTGAAATTAAACAAGCACCTACACAAAAAAATATAACCCAGTACAAGCTTTGGAGTTTACAAAGAATTGAAGATTATCCAAAACAGTCAAAAGAGCCAACTATAGAAGAAATTAATAAATTAAGAATCTGGGAAGAGCAAAAATGCATTTCACCATACACATTAAAACCAATTCCTTTATCTAAACTATTTTCAGATAAAAGGCTTTATGATATTGATCATATTATTCCAAAATCCAGGTTCTTTGATGATTCATTAACAAATCAGGTTGTATGTGAAACGAATATAAATGAAGAGAAAGGTAATCGTACTGCATGGGAATATATATCACAGCAAAATTCTAAGTTTGAAATTTGCTCAGTTGAAAGTTTTATCATGCATACCAATAGAAATTTCCATGGCAGGAAGAAAAGAAATCTCTTAATTGAAAACATTCCCGCTAATATTGTGGAACGGCAGATAAAAGATACTCAATATTTATCTACTGCTGTAAAAAATGAGCTTGCAAAGATTGTTGGCAGTGAAAATGTAAAAACAACTACTGGGGAAGTTACTGCTTTTTTAAGGAGCCGATGGGGGTTAAGAAAGTTATTTATGGAGTTAACTGAAAGTAGATTTAAACAAATGGAATTATGGGATTGGAATAAAGATACCAATACTCCAAATTCTATTTTGGTTTTAAATTATTATGATGAGGTGAAAAAAATGAAAATATATGAAATAAAGAACTGGAGTAAACGATACGACCATAGACACCACTCTATAGACGCACTGGTTGTAGCTTTAACTGAACAAAAAGATATTCAAAGATTAAATAATCTTAATAAGGAATTACAGAATTGGTTAACAAATAACAAGAAAGATATTGATTTAAATGTAGGTGATGGTGAAACAATACTTGAAGCGTATTTCAATTTGGATGAAGAGAAAAGAAATAAAATTCAAAAAAAGATAGAAGGTTTTAAGGTTTTTGAGAAACCTATACCTGATTTATTAGAACAAGTTAATGAATTCTTATCATCTATGGTAATCTCACACAAACCAAAGGACAATTTATCAATTCAGAAAAATGAAATAACCGGCAAGAAAGAATTAAAAATAAGAAGTGCGCTTCATGAAGCAACTTTTTATGGAAAACATAATGGTAAAGACACAAAAACAGTAAGTATTTCCAATTTAACTGTAAAAGAAATTTCTAAAATTACTGACGGAATTCTTAAAAATGAAATTGACTCACATAGAAAAAAATACGAATCAATGAAAGAAGCGTTTACAGGAGAAGGATTAAAGTTTTTTAATGAGAATAGATTCCAGAGGAAAAAACCTACTGAGCTGAAACCGCCGGTATATAAAATAAAAATTTATTATAGTACAATGGAAAAAACAGAAAGTTCTCTGCAGCGATTATACGAAAATAATGATAAACTTAGTGTAAAAACCGGTGGTAATTATTTATTTATTGTTATGGAAAAAGAAGTTAATAACAAAATCAAAAGAGTTTTCGAAATTGTTTCATTATATGATGCAGCTCGTATTGCCAAAGATGAATTGATGATTAATAACGAAAACTTTAAAAAGAGAATATGTGAAGATTATAGACTTAATCATAAGGAGAAACCGGATAAAGTATTGTTTACTTTGCAGCAGAATGAACTTGTTTATTTCCCGGAAAATGAAGAAGATCCTGTTTTAAATTTTACAAAAAGTGAATTTGAAGAATGGATTTCGAATAGTTTAAATAAATGTAAATTTGCTAAAAGAATTTATAAAGTTGTAAAGTTCAGCGGAAAGGACTGCAATTTCATTCCTCATATTTATGCAAACACAATAAGTATTTCAAAGGATTTAACTGATGAGCAAATGAATAGTTTAAAAACTCAGTATAAAGATAAAAAAATTCCAAAAAAGGAATTGAACTTTGAAGAATTTGGATCTTATGGCAACAGCGCAAGAACTGAAGTTAACGAAAGTTTCGTTAGAGAGCTGGTCTTTGGAAAAAGTAAAAACAATATTAATGCTCCATTAAAAAAGATACAAGATTATTGTATTAAAATAAAAATTGATTGGTTAGGTAATATAAATTTGCCCAATGATTAAGCGAACTCTCTATTTCGGAAACCCTGCATATCTTAATTTCAAAAATAATCAGCTGATAATTGAGAAAAGAAGTTTTGATATATTTACTGAATTTAATATTTCAGATTCAGACGATAATAATTCCAATGACAAATATTTAAAGCGAAAAACTCAAAATGAATCAATACCGGTAGAAGATATCGGGATCGTTATTTTAGATCATTACGGAGTAAGTACATCGCAATACTTAATATCAAAGTTACTGGAAAATAACGTTGCTGTAATATTCTGTAATGATAAACATCATCCTGTAGGATTACTTTTAAATCTTGATGGCAATTCTGTTCAGTCAGAAAAATTCAAGGCACAGATAAATTCTTCAGTTCCTCTCAGAAAAAATCTCTGGCAGCAGACTGTTTCATCCAAAATATCCAATCAGTCAAAATTGTTGAAGAGTATTGGTGTAGATGTTACTAATATGGAATACTGGGCAGCAAAGGTAAACTCCGGAGATACAAAAAATCTGGAGGCAAGGGCATCTGTATACTACTGGAAAAATTTGTTTCCTGAAGAAATGAAATTTTACAGAGACAGATATGGTGACCCTCCGAATAATTTACTGAATTACGGATATGCAATTTTAAGAGCAGTGGTTGCAAGAGGATTAGTAGCTTCCGGACTTCTTCCCACACTTGGAATTCATCACCGCAATAAATATAATGCTTACTGTCTGGCAGATGATATAATGGAACCATACAGGCCATATGTCGATAAAATTATCTGCAGTTTGGTTAATAAAGAGTTAGATTTATATGAACTTTCAGTCGAAATTAAAAGAGAATTATTACAGTTACCGGCATCAGAAATTATTATAGATAATGAAAGAAGTCCTCTTATGGTAGGATTGCAGAAAACTACTGCTTCTTTGGCAAAATGTTTTGAAGGAAAGAGTAAAAAAATAACATACCCTGAATTTAAAGTTGGTTTAATAAATAATTAATCTCATGATCTTAGACGAATACAGAATTATGTGGATATTAGTATTATTTGATCTTCCGACAGATACGAAAAAAGACAGAAAAAATTATGCTAAATTCAGAAAAGCAATAATGAAAGACGGATTTAATATGTTTCAGTTTTCTATATATACAAGACATTGCATGAGCAGGGAAAATAGTAATGTACATGTAAAGAGAGTAAAATCAGTTTTACCTCCGAAAGGTCATATAGGAATTTTGAGAATCACAGATAAACAATTCGGCGAGATTGAAATATTTTACGGAAGAAAGAAAGAAACAAAAAATATATCTCCTTCACAGCAATTAGAACTCTTCTAAATTCGTAATAAAAAAAGGAATAGTTTCGCACTACTCCTTTTTAATCTTCACAATATTTTTTAATTACAATAATTGCCTTAACTTCATTATATAACTATATGTTATAATCTTCGTGCTGTGACAAATATTGTAAAAAGAACTTTTGAAAGCAAATCACAACTGCACGACGCCGGGCAATTCATTATCAGAGCTGTGACAAATATTGTAAAAAGAACTTTTGAAAGCAAATCACAACCCTGATCCAAGCGGTAAATAATTATTTGGGCTGTGACAAATATTGTAAAAAGAACTTTTGAAAGCAAATCACAACAAATTCCTGCCTGTCAACACCTATTATATGCTGTGACAAATATTGTAAAAAGAACTTTTGAAAGCAAATCACAACTCCGTTGCGTTTCCAAATTTCAAAAATCGTGCTGTGACAAATATTGTAAAAAGAACTTTTGAAAGCAAATCACAACCAGTTTCCAAATTCAAAACTGTATCAGAATGCTGTGACAAATATTGTAAAAAGAACTTTTGAAAGCAAATCACAACTGCATCAATGTCTGAAACAAGTTTCGATCTGCTGTGACAAATATTGTAAAAAGAACTTTTGAAAGCAAATCACAACCTCATCATCATCATATAATCTGCTGTCAGCGCTGTGACAAATATTGTAAAAAGAACTTTTGAAAGCAAATCACAACGGATGTTCAAACGAAGATATTGCAAGTTTGGCTGTGACAAATATTGTAAAAAGAACTTTTGAAAGCAAATCACAACTTACTCCGTTCTCAGCTTTTTTTTCTGTTTGCTGTGACAAATATTGTAAAAAGAACTTTTGAAAGCAAATCACAACGATTATTGAAATGTAACTTTTAGTGTCCAAGCTGTGACAAATATTGTAAAAAGAACTTTTGAAAGCAAATCACAACAACTGGTTAAATCTCTGCAGTCTGCCCAGAGCTGTGACAAATATTGTAAAAAGAACTTTTGAAAGCAAATCACAACCCGTTCCGATAGGCGTTGTAAAGTCATTGCGCTGTGACAAATATTGTAAAAAGAACTTTTGAAAGCAAATCACAACTTTTTTCCTTGATTTGGTTGATTTGGCTGCGCTGTGACAAATATTGTAAAAAGAACTTTTGAAAGCAAATCACAACTCTCTGCCAGAGCTGTATGCTCAAGGCAGAGCTGTGACAAATATTGTAAAAAGAACTTTTGAAAGCAAATCACAACTCATATTTAAGCATTCCGCTTGCTGGATTGGCTGTGACAAATATTGTAAAAAGAACTTTTGAAAGCAAATCACAACTATTCGCCATTTCGTCAACTGCCTTTTGGAGCTGTGACAAATATTGTAAAAAGAACTTTTGAAAGCAAATCACAACCAGTTATCGATTACATCACCGCAGGAGAGTGCTGTGACAAATATTGTAAAAAGAACTTTTGAAAGCAAATCACAACTAACCGACAAAACAAACGGATAACCTATAGCTGTGACAAATATTGTAAAAAGAACTTTTGAAAGCAAATCACAACTGAATGGAGTTGCCGGATATACAAGCGGGAGCTGTGACAAATATTGTAAAAAGAACTTTTGAAAGCAAATCACAACTGTAAATTTATTTCAAATACGTTGTGCTGAGCTGTGACAAATATTGTAAAAAGAACTTTTGAAAGCAAATCACAACTACATTACTCTCGGAGAATTACCAACTGTAGCTGTGACAAATATTGTAAAAAGAACTTTTGAAAGCAAATCACAACAACCAATTGTAAGCTCATTTATTCTGGCCGCTGTGACAAATATTGTAAAAAGAACTTTTGAAAGCAAATCACAACTAAGTGGTTATAGTGTCTGCATAAAAATCCGCTGTGACAAATATTGTAAAAAGAACTTTTGAAAGCAAATCACAACACCCCTTTCTGAACTGCATCTTTATAGGAAGCTGTGACAAATATTGTAAAAAGAACTTTTGAAAGCAAATCACAACCTTAGAACAATTACTTAACTAAAAAATAAGCTGTGACAAATATTGTAAAAAGAACTTTTGAAAGCAAATCACAACACGGAGTAATAAGCTCGGTACCGGTTATGTGCTGTGACAAATATTGTAAAAAGAACTTTTGAAAGCAAATCACAACACTGAATATGTACTGAATAGGTTGGTGAATGCTGTGACAAATATTGTAAAAAGAACTTTTGAAAGCAAATCACAACCCTCCCTGCCGACTCCTGTAACATTAGAGGCTGTGACAAATATTGTAAAAAGAACTTTTGAAAGCAAATCACAACAAAGCAATGCAACGATTGAGATAAGAATTTGCTGTGACAAATATTGTAAAAAGAACTTTTGAAAGCAAATCACAACATTACTTTAGGTTCAACTTGTTTTTTTGAGCTGTGACAAATATTGTAAAAAGAACTTTTGAAAGCAAATCACAACGTGTGGTAATTACTGATCATTACAACTGCGCTGTGACAAATATTGTAAAAAGAACTTTTGAAAGCAAATCACAACGCCTCAACATAACCAACTTGCCTAATTCAAGCTGTGACAAATATTGTAAAAAGAACTTTTGAAAGCAAATCACAACCGTTCCTTGCCTTTATCTTCCACTTAACTAGCTGTGACAAATATTGTAAAAAGAACTTTTGAAAGCAAATCACAACACCTTAAGGATATTTCAGCAGGAAGGGCCAGCTGTGACAAATATTGTAAAAAGAACTTTTGAAAGCAAATCACAACACCTGAGACCATACATAGTTATCCGGATTAGCTGTGACAAATATTGTAAAAAGAACTTTTGAAAGCAAATCACAACGGGTCGATCTTCTGAACTTCATCAGAGCTGGCTGTGACAAATATTGTAAAAAGAACTTTTGAAAGCAAATCACAACAAGCCAATATGACTTCAAGGCCGGCAGCGGCTGTGACAAATATTGTAAAAAGAACTTTTGAAAGCAAATCACAACGAAAGTAAAGACCGGATATTCATTTCTGGCGCTGTGACAAATATTGTAAAAAGAACTTTTGAAAGCAAATCACAACTAGTGGTTTAAAGTATTGTTTGAGTTGATTGCTGTGACAAATATTGTAAAAAGAACTTTTGAAAGCAAATCACAACCAAGTTCAATCTTTGAATCAATCAGAGCAGCTGTGACAAATATTGTAAAAAGAACTTTTGAAAGCAAATCACAACGCATCAGGCGGCATATAATCCATTCTGGCAGCTGTGACAAATATTGTAAAAAGAACTTTTGAAAGCAAATCACAACTGAGAAAGCGACATATACTTGCCCATCATGCTGTGACAAATATTGTAAAAAGAACTTTTGAAAGCAAATCACAACCATCAGACGGAAATGCTCATTAACTGCTTTGCTGTGACAAATATTGTAAAAAGAACTTTTGAAAGCAAATCACAACTATAAGAATAAATGCGAGTTCGGTTTTTTCGCTGTGACAAATATTGTAAAAAGAACTTTTGAAAGCAAATCACAACGGGCGTATATGCAGAGAATAAAGTATTCGCGCTGTGACAAATATTGTAAAAAGAACTTTTGAAAGCAAATCACAACCAAACCTTGTCTTTATATTTGATCATATTTGCTGTGACAAATATTGTAAAAAGAACTTTTGAAAGCAAATCACAACTATACTCCTGATAGACATTAAGAATGATCAGCTGTGACAAATATTGTAAAAAGAACTTTTGAAAGCAAATCACAACCCTACTGTTACTACTCTGATCGGATTCCAGGCTGTGACAAATATTGTAAAAAGAACTTTTGAAAGCAAATCACAACTTAAATCCTATAGCTCTGAGGTGGTTGAAGGCTGTGACAAATATTGTAAAAAGAACTTTTGAAAGCAAATCACAACATCCCCTGCAGACGGTCATCCAGCTGATCTGCTGTGACAAATATTGTAAAAAGAACTTTTGAAAGCAAATCACAACTGATTGAGAACGATGCCCCTCAGTCGGATAGCTGTGACAAATATTGTAAAAAGAACTTTTGAAAGCAAATCACAACCGTAGCCTGTTTGTGGTATGCTCTGCTAATGCTGTGACAAATATTGTAAAAAGAACTTTTGAAAGCAAATCACAACGCTTCTGATATTCTTCGCCGTATTTTGCCTGCTGTGACAAATATTGTAAAAAGAACTTTTGAAAGCAAATCACAACCAGTATGGCGGTATAACATTATGGCTCAACGCTGTGACAAATATTGTAAAAAGAACTTTTGAAAGCAAATCACAACAGCCAGCTCAGACAAAGCTTTTCCTTTCAGGCTGTGACAAATATTGTAAAAAGAACTTTTGAAAGCAAATCACAACACTCCTTTCTGAACTGCATCTTTATAGGAAGCTGTGACAAATATTGTAAAAAGAACTTTTGAAAGCAAATCACAACGATATAAATATTGTAACAGCATCATCTATCGCTGTGACAAATATTGTAAAAA
>DDUU01000035.1:0-1453 GCA_002344965.1 Candidatus Tepidiaquacellales bacterium UBA2330
ATAATATTTTATTTCGAATTTGTCTCAGACAGAGTTACATTATTGTTATAAAAATTGAATGTTAAAATAAATCAATAATATTCAAAATTCAATTGATTTAAATAAACTATTATACCCCGATTAAAATATATATTTCTTAAAATTACTTAGTATAAAAATAAATCTAATCCTAACAAAATTCTAACAAAATGGATTAAAATTAAAAATATTTTATGTAAATAATCTTATATAGATTTGAATTCTCTGAAAAAAAACACTCAGACTCAAAAATCTTATTATTAAAATAAATTTTTTATAAATAAATTTATTTAGTAATTGAGATTGACTATTTTAAAGTAATTAATTTTAAAATTAAAAACTCTTCTAATTCTTGTCAGAAAAAAATATAATCAACTTTAAAAGTTTAGGTATTTTTACAGAAGGAATAATTGATTATGCAGGATTGTTTCCACCAGCAGAGCTTGATCTAAGCAGCGCATTCTCTAATTACATCAAGTATATTTCCGGAAATCATTCATTTATTCTTTCAAAATTTATTTGTCCGGTTAAATTGCTGCCAGAACTAAGGGTGATCTGTGATAAAATTCCCGAATTTAAATTTCCTGTTAGTTTATCTCTTATACTTTCAGGGGGAAAGGATGAAAATACATTTAAAGAAAATTTCATATCAGATCTTAAAATCAGAGAATACTTTCTTGACGGAAATAATTCTTTCATCGCTGCAGATAATTTTGAATATAAAATTCCTGAGAGTATAATGGAAGACAGCGAACGGCTTTTCAGCCTGTTGGATTTTGTAAGTCAGACTTTAAAAAGCAGCAACGGCAGAAAATTAAAATTTTTTGCTGAAACTTCATTAGCAGGTGACTGGAAAAAAAACATAAAAACTGCAACTGATATTATTGAAGAGCATAATGAAAAATATCAGGATACAGGATTTAAACTTCGTACTGGCGGAGTTACTGCTGACGCAATTCCTTCTTCAGACCAAATAACGTATGCTGTAAGACATTGTCTTAACCGAAATCTTGAAATGAAATTTACAGCCGGGCTTCATCATCCCTTCAGACATTTTGATAAGTCAATTGGCGCTAAAATGCACGGATTCATCAACGTTTTTACAGCCGGAATTATTGCAAAGAGACATAACATTTCTGATCATGATTTAAAAAAACTAATTGAAGACGAGAATGCAGATAATTTTAAATTTACAGATACAGGATTCTGCTGGGGCGGATATGAAATTGAAAATGAAGATATTCATTTTGCAAGACAGACATTTGTTAAGTCATACGGTAGCTGCAGTTTTGATGAACCGGTAGAAGATCTCAAAAATCTGAATTTAATTAATTAAAATTATGAGCGAGAACTTAAAAAGGAAATCATTCATTGAAGTAAAAATTGATTCTGATTTTCCTGTCGAAAATCTGCCATACGGAATTTTTTATACAAA
>DDUU01000035.1:1764-13070 GCA_002344965.1 Candidatus Tepidiaquacellales bacterium UBA2330
GAAAAAAACGGATTATTTAAAAATAAAGAATTATCAGGTAAGGAAATTTTTTCATCAAAATCACTGAACAGATTTATGTCAATGGGTAAAAAATTTCACAAAGAAATTCGAAAAGAAATTACAGATATACTTGATGAAAATAATTCCTTACTGAGAGATAATAAAAAACTGAGATCAGAATGTCTGATCCTTCAAAGTGATGTTACAATGTGTATGCCTGTTGAGATCGGTGATTATACCGATTTTTATTCATCAAAGGATCATGCTACAAATGTAGGTATAATGTTCAGAGGAAAAGAAAATGCTCTTATGCCAAACTGGCTTCATCTTCCGGTAGCATATCACGGCAGGGCGAGTTCAGTAATTTTAAGCGGAACGGATATAATCCGTCCCAAAGGTCAGACAAAAGCCGACGATGCGGAGTCTCCTTCTTTTGGTCCCAGCAGATTACTTGACTTTGAACTGGAGATGGGTTTTTTTATCGGAGCCGGTAATAATCTTGGAGAACCTATAAGCGTAAAAGATGCTTCTGATCATATATTCGGAATGGTGTTAGTTAATGACTGGAGCGCGAGAGACATTCAAAAATGGGAATACGTTCCGCTCGGTCCCTTCCTTGCAAAAAATTTCGCTACCTCAATTTCACCGTGGGTAGTTACTATGGAAGCTCTTGAACCTTTCAGGTTAAAAAATGAACCTCAGGATCCGGCACCTCTGCCTTATTTAAAAAGCAGCGGTGAAAATTCTTATGATATAAAACTTGATGTTCTTTTAAAAATACCTTCATCTGAAAGCGCTGAAATAATATCCCGATCAAATTTTAAATTTATGTACTGGGACATGTGTCAGCAGCTTGCTCATCATACCATAACAGGTTGTAATATGAGAACGGGAGATCTGCTTGCATCCGGCACAATAAGCGGTCCTGAAAAAGGTACTTACGGAAGTTTACTGGAATTAACTTGGCGCGGAGAAGAACCAATAAAATTATCAGACGGCAGTGAAATTAAATTTTTGCGGGACGGTGATGAGCTTATAATCAGGGGTTACTGTGAAAAAGACGGTCTCAGAATTGGATTCGGCGAAGTCTCGGGAAAAATATTACCAGCAACATAAAATATTATGAACCGGTCAGCAGTATATTTAATATTCATATTTTCTGCAGCATATTTTTCTTCATGTTCGGATAATTTGCAGAATGGAAATCAATTAGAACCTGATAATAATTACAGATATCCTTATTCCTTGAACTCATACTGGTATTATACAACTAAAAATGTTATCACAAACATAAGACCGGATTCCATCAGAAAATATTTCAGTACCGATACACTGACAGGTTACGGAATATCTGTATTTTTGGAAGACACAGTCCTATCAGATGACATAGTAAGGATTTTTAAAAATGAATACAGTTTCAACGGACACATTTCAGTTACACGCGAATATTTTAAACAGACAGATTCCGGATTGATCAGAATGGCATTTTTAAATAACGGATCGGGATTAGGTCCTTACAGAAACAATATAAATTATTCATACGGCGGAAAAATATTTTCATCTCCAAATGAAATACTCCGATTTGCAGGAAATGAATTTAAAGGAAGCGATTCTGTAGTTACATATGATGATCCCCCATTAAAAGTTATAAGATATCCTTTAGAAGTTAACGCTGAATGGATATTGAAGCAGGGACCTATATTAACAATAAAAAAAAGATACGAAGGATTTGAACAATTATATATTTCAGGAAAAAATCATTACTGTATGAAAATAAAGAGACTGTTTTATTTCAATTTAAATCCGGATGAAAATTTATATCATACAGATTTTTTTTCAAAGGATGGGATTCAGCGAAGAGAAATTTATATTAATGATATTGCTGCATTGAATGAGCTCGGAGCTCAGATAGGATACATAGATCTTTCTGAGATTACAAATGTAACGCTGCAGTCAGTAAAATAACCGGGAACGAAACAGTTTTATTCCGGGAGATATTTTAAAAATTCAGACAAATTATTTCAAATGATTAAAGATAAAGTAAGATTAACACAAATGGTAACATCAGCCGGATGCGCGGCAAAGATTTTTCCTGACATACTTTCGAAAGCTCTTAAAGACATCCAATGGGAAACTAATGAAAATGTTATTGTAGGTTTTGAAGGAAAAGATGATGCAGGGATTTATAAAATTTCAGAAGACACAGCGCTTATACAAACTACGGATTTTTTTACACCGGTAGTGGATGATCCCTATACTTTCGGAATGATTGCCGCAACTAACGCATTAAGCGATGTCTATGCAATGGGAGGCGTTCCCGTCTGCGCATTGAACATTCTTGCATTTCCGCAAAAGGAAGATCTTTCAATTTTAAAAGAAATCCTGAGAGGCGGAGCAGATAAAATTAAAGAATCAGGCGCTGTAATTATCGGTGGGCATTCCATTGATATTACGAATATAGTGTACGGACTTGCAGTTACCGGAAAGATACATCCTGAACATATCAAAGGTAACAACAACGCAAAGCCGGGAGATACGCTTATACTTACAAAGCCGCTCGGCACAGGTATTCTGAATAATGTAATAAAATTCGGTGAGCTGGAGGAAAAAATTTATGATCAGCTAATTTCATCAATGACAAGACTGAATAAGGATGCCGCGGAGTGTATGAATGCATTTCATGCAAACGGCTGCACTGACATTACAGGATTCGGATTAGCAGGACATTCCATGCAGATGGCAATTGCGAGCAATGTTGTTTTAAAATTCAATGTAAACGATCTGCCTGTATTTCCCGGAACGGAGCATGCTATAAGTGAAAAATTATTAACACGCGGCGATAAATCAAACAGAGAATATACAAAGGATAATACTGTCAGCGAAGGAGAAATAGATATAATAAAAGAACATATTTTATATGATCCGCAAACTTCAGGGGGACTTCTTATCTCAGTACCGAAAGATCATGCGAATATTCTTCTGCTGGAGCTTCACAAACGCGGCGATATATATGCTGCAATAGTCGGAGAAGTTTTGGAAAGTTCGGATAAGTATAGGAACGGGACAGTTATATTCAATTACCAATAAACCTGAAGCGGCGATTTAAATTTGAAAGATTTAAACAGCAAAGAATTATTTGAATTAGTTTTATCTTATAAAAATGAAAAAGCCCTGTCGCTTAAAGATATATTAAGCGATTATGAGATCAAATCATTTTCAATTGAAGAACTTCTTAAACTCCTCAGAGCAGATCCCGGAAAAATTCTTTTGATAGATGCAAGATCTGAAAAAGAATATTCTGAAACATCTATACCTTATTCCTTAAACTTTCCGGTTCTGACAAATGAAGAGAGACACAAGGTAGGATTGGTTTATAAAAAGTTTTCACAGTCTGCAGCAATAAGACTTGCAATTGAATTTGCGGAACCAAAAATAAATTCTTTAAAGATTTTTCTTAAAGAAAATAAAGCTGAAGGTAAACAAATTTTCGTAAACTGCTGGAGAGGCGGGGGCAGGAGTTCTTATCTTTCGAAAATGATCACAGATCTTGGATACAAATCAAAAATAATTACAGGAGGAATTAAGTCATTCAGAAAAGAAGTAAACAAAACTTTTTCTACAGAAATGTTTCCGTATGATCTGATTGAAATATCCGGACTTACGGGCTGCGGAAAAACCGATCTTCTGAAATCAGTTTCAGAAAAACTTCCCGTAATAGATCTTGAAAATGCTGCAAGACATTTTTCAAGTCTGCTTGGACATATTCCATTTGATATAAAAGGGATTAAACAAGTTTCAGGTCAGACAGAATTTGAAAATAACATTTACGCTCAGATAAGTTTAAATAAATCGGAATATTCAGTTTATGATAATTCCTGTTATCCTTTTTTAATAGAAAGCGAAAGCAAGCGTGTCGGAAAATTTAACATTCCGGAAAATTTATACAGAAAGATGGAAGCGTCTAAGACAGTTAGGTTAACAGGATCACCTGAACACCGTATCCGCAGGATCATAAAAGATTATTTTTCTGAAAGAGAAAAAGGAATTAAACTTATGCTTAAACTTTTCCGGTCAAAGGAAAATTTTTTCAGACAGCAGCTTAGCAATAATACATTTGAAGATCTGATTATAAAATTAGAGACCGGGAATGTATATGATTTTACTGATATAATGATAAAGGATTATTACGATAAAAGGTACCGGGAGAAAAAGAAAATTCCGGTTTTGGAAATAAATTCCGATGATATTGCCAGAGCATCAGCGGAGTTGTGTGAATTTTATTTAAGAGAACAGCAGTGATAGATAAGTGCTGGGTCTTTTAGATTCAGGCAGAGTTATTTAGGGCGAAACCTGACAGGTTTTTAAAATTGAGAATCTGTAAATGCTATCTTTACAAACCTGTCAGGTTTTGCTAATTACTGCTGAACTTTAATCTAATGCTCAATCCATTATTACAATTCTTTTAACTCACTTGTCAAATTTAAATACCTGTATCTGCTCATCTGAAAATGCTCTCCTTAATATTTCAGCCTGACTCTCGTTATATTTTGTTAATGAACCTTCTGCGGGACTTGAACTTTCCTTTCTGCTTACGCAGTAAAGCTTCTGCCACTTTGACAGATTATTCTGCAATAATATAGCGAGAAAATTCCATGCGCCCATATTTCTCGGTTCTTCCTGCACCCAGATTACTTTTGACGCTTTCTTGTATGACGAAAGGATCTCTTTCATTACTTCGCTCTTATATGGATAATATTGTTCAAGTCTCACAATTGCCGTATCAAAATGTTCATTTTCTTTCTGATATTTTTTAAGATCATAATAAACCTTACCGCTTGTTATTATAACACTTTTTATATCAGATTTATCTTCAATAGTGTCATCAATAATCTCCATAAATTTTCCTGAAGTAAAATCACTCTTTACTGATTTTGCTTCCGGTAATCTGAGAAGACTTTTAGGCGTAAGTATTACCAGCGGTCTTCTTTTTCTGTGCTTGGTTTGTTTTCTAAGCAGATGAAAATACTGTGAAGCTGTAGTAACATTACAGACTATCATACTGTCATCGGCACAAATGGTAAGAAATCTCTCGACTCTGGCGCTTGAATGTTCCGGTCCCTGTCCTTCCTGTGCATGAGGCAAAAGCAGAACTATATTATTCGGTAGTCCCCATTTTGTATATGAACTTGCAATGAAATTATCGATAATAACCTGAGCTGCATTAACAAAATCTCCGAACTGCGCTTCCCATAAGACAAGTGTGATCGGATCTGCAGTCGAATATCCGTATTCAAAACCCAGAACAGCCGCTTCCGACAGCAGACTGTCAAGCGGTTCTATAAGTGCTTTCTCAGGTGCTACATTATTTAACGGGATAATTTCTTTTCCGTTTTCAGAATCTGTCAGCACAACATGTCTCTGTGAGAATGTCCCACGAGAACTGTCCTGACCGCTGAGACGAACGGGAATCCCTTCCTGCAGAAGACTTCCGTAAGCAAGTGATTCTGCAAACGCCCAGTCCACTTCAATATCTTTATCAAGAAACTCTCTCCTTGACTCTATAAATTTTCTTAACTTAGGATGCAAATGAAAATCTTCAGGTATGTATGTAATTGCTTTTACAATTTCATTTAATTTTTCAATCGGTACAAATGTATCGTAATTCGATTCCACTTTTAATATTTCCTCCTTTGTAACTGCAAGCGGAATATCCGATTTAAACTTTTGAACAATCTCATGACCTTCGTTCATCTTATCATAAATTATCTTTTCAGATATTTCAATTTCTTCAGGAGTAATAATTTTTTCCGAAAGAAGTTTTTCTGTATAAATTTCTTTTACCGATGGATGGCTCCGGATTGTCTTATACATTATCGGCTGAGTAAATGCAGGTTCGTCAGCTTCATTATGACCTAATCTTCTGTATCCGAATACATCAATAAATACATCCTTATTGAATTTCATTCTGTATTCAAACGCAAGTTTGGTTACAAACATTGTCGCTTCCGGATCATCTCCGTTAACATGAAAAATCGGCGCCTGAATCATCTTTGCAACATCCGAAGCATAAACAGATGACCTTGCGTCTATTGGAGAAGTTGTAAACCCGATTTGATTGTTTATTATAATATGAACAGTTCCTCCGGTCTTGTATCCGTGAAGCTGTGAAAGATTCAGTGTCTCTGCTACTATACCTTCTCCCGCTACCGCTGCATCTCCGTGTATCAGCACCGGTATAATCTTATTTCTTTCCAGATCCTTCATTCTCATCTGTTTAGCTCTTACAATTCCTTCCACTACAGGATTTACAAATTCAAGATGCGAGGGATTTGACACTACGGATACTTTAATTTTTTTATCATGAAATGTATGATATTCTCCCGAGGCGCCTAAATGGTATTTAACATCACCGGAACCAAGCGAGGAAACTGGATCAATATATCCTTCAAACTCTGAGAAGATAGCTGACATGGATTTTCCTATAATATTCGCAAGCACATTAAGTCTTCCCCTGTGTGCCATTCCTAATACCATTTCATCAACTTTATAGTCTGCAGCTACTGATAAAAGATGATCCAGAGTTGCGATAATTGTTTCAGATCCTTCAAGCGAAAATCTTTTATGACCGATATATTTTTTATCAATAAATTTTTCAAAATTTTCCGCCTCGGAAATTTTAAAGAGTATATGTTTTTTCTCTTCGGATGAAAATTCCGGCTGATTTCTTCTTGGCTCCATTTTTTCCTGCAGCCATTTTTTCTGTTCAGGGTCCTGAATGTGCCTGTATTCAACACCGATCTTGTTGCAATATGTCTGATGAAGAATTTCCAGTATTTTTCTCAAAGTCGCAGTTCTTAATCCACCGAGTCCGTCTGTAATGAATTCCCTGTCATAATCCCAGACTGTAAATCCGTAATTTGATGGATCAAGCTCCGGATGATACTGAACTTTCAAATATAATGGATCAAGATTGGCTAATAAATGACCTCTCACTCTGTACATATTTATAAGCTGTATAGCTTTTGCCTGTCTCTCAATTTCTTCCAGGTTATCAATCTTACCAAGATCTTCCGCTGTTTTATCGGAATACCATTTTACCGGACTCATGGGAATTCCAAGATCAGCGAATATTTCTTCGTAAAAGTTATTCTCACCTCTTAACAGTCCGCTTAACTCTTTCAAAAACAATCCTGACTCCGCTCCTTGTATTATCCTGTGATCATAGGTGCTTGTAATATTCATGATCTTACTTATTCCGATTGTCGTTATGATCTCTCTTGTAACTGCTTGATATTCTGCCGGATAATCAATTGCGCCTGTTGCAATGATCGCTCCCTGTCCGAGCATCAAACGGGGCGTTGACGCGACAGTACCTATCGTTCCGGGATTTGTCAATGTAATTGAAGTACCCTGAAAATCCTGTATCTCAATTTTATTTTTTCTTGATCTGTCAATTATATCATTATAAGCCTGGAAATATTCATGAAAATTCAAAAGGTTTGCTTTCTTTATATTAGGTACAATTAGTGAACGGCTACCGTCTTTCTTTTCCAGATCAACTGCAAGTCCGAGATTTACATCCTGTTTCTTTACAAGATTTGGCTCACCGTTAATAACGGTATATGAATTATTCATAACAGGTACTATGCTGATCCCTTTTACAATCGCCCAGCCGATTAAGTGAGTATATGATATCTTACCGAGGTTCTTGTTTTTTAAAAAATCATTTATAATCCTTCTGTTCTCTTCAAGTACTTTTACAGGTATTGTTCTGAATGTTGTGGCAGTTGGTATTGTAAGACTGCCGTTCATGTTATCAATAATCTTCGCTCCGACTCCTCTGATTATCTGAGCCTCTTCATTTTCACCGGGCAAAGGAATATTGATCTGTTGTGTATTTCCGGTGATTTTAGCAGTGTCTTTTTTTCCGGTATCAGAACTTACATCAATGCCATTTACGCTTTCCGTATTAAAATCCTTAAAAAGATCTTTCCATTTATCACTGACTGAATCCGGATCAGATTTATATTGAGAAAGTAATTCAAGCACATACCAAGTATTCACTCCGAATTCCGATATCTTTTCCTGCTGCTCAGCAGTTAAATCTTCTAATTTCATTATAAATTTATTTTGGTCAATTTAATTAAAATAAAAAACAAGTTCAGTGTCTATTAATATGTTTATGCTCAAAAGTTTGCAATACAAAATATGCAAAATTTCTTTTGAGAATGATTTAAATTTAAATTTCCGAATTTTTCTAAATATTATTTATTCAGACAGGTTTAAACTGTTCAAATGACTGCAGACAATTTTTACAATAATGAATTGCCCTGCATTGTGTTGGTCCGAAGGTGGATTTTAATTCTGTATTTTTACTTCCGCAAAACGGGCATTCGACATTTTGCAAAAGTTCGATCTGCACAAGACCGTTATGCTTTCCCGGAAGCGCAAAACCTGATTCCTTAAGCATTTCCCTGCCTCTGTCCGTTATCATATTTGAATTCCACTGAACGTCATAGTTTACATTAACCTTTACTTCTTTTGCTTTAAGAGAAGATAGTTTTTCTTTAATATCATTCTTCATATATTCTACAGCCGGGCATCCGGCAAAAGTAGGAGTCATTGTAATGCTTACGATGTTTTCATCATCAACATAAACTCCGGTAATAACTCCCAGATCAATTACTGATAATTTCGGTATTTCCGGATCCATTACTTCGCGTAATTTTTCGCGTACTGTATTTTCATCCAGCTTCATAATTTTCTTATTATAAACATTCTGAAATCTGAATACTAAACTTTTCTACCACTCTGCGCCTGAATCTATTTTATAAACTTCAGTCATTTCATCAATTAAGGGCTTAAGATATTCAGTATGAACGCCTTCTCTTCCGCCGTAAGCAGCTTTTACATTTTCCAAAAGTGGTATTTTCAATCCGGCATTTTTCAAAACCGGAATTACGGCTTCAAGCCATTTTTCCTGCAATGCTTTTTCACCGAAAAAAATCTTTTCACTAATTAGCGTTTCTTCATATTTAGAAGGCTCAAAAATTCCGAGCGCAAGAGGAAAACATTTATCAAGAGATTTCTGAATTCTGGAAGCGCTTTCTTCTGAACCTGCGCCAAGCTGATTTATCCATGTGACAGCATGCATTGTATGATATTTTAATTCGCCTTTGAATTTCTTGGCTATCTTTGCAAGCGGTTCGAATGAAGATGAAGATAGCATATTAAATCTGATCGCTTCCGACATATCAAAAAGAAAATGTCTCATAAGACTGAAATCGTATTCACCAATCGGATATTCCACCAGATGACAGCATAAATATTCGTTTACTTTCCGTGTAAATGCAATTGTATCAGGATCTTTTTCACCCATACTGTGGAGCAGCTGATATAAAGCCTGTGAATGACCGAGCTTATCCTGAGCCATTGAAGAAAATGCAATGTCCTCTTCAAGTATCGGTCCGAGTCCCGTCCATTCGGAATTTCGGTGCCCTAAAATCAGCTGATCATCGGCAAGTCTGTATAAAAGATTTTTTATCGCTTCAGTCTTTATTTCATTAAAGTCTATTATCTCTTTCAAATATTAAACGCCTTTCCTTTCTTTTTTAAATTTATTTATTTTATCCATCACTTTATATCCGCCGGCTTCGCGGTACATTTTTTCAGGCGTAGTTTCAAAAATATCTTCATCATCATAATCAGAAGTAAATATATCCGATGATTTGACAACCCAAATGTTCACGCACTGATAACGTCTTGCATACTGTTCCTTTCCAAGTATCAGCGCCATTTCTGCATTAGGAGCATGCAGAGAACCAACATGTATATGATGATCACCTTTTTTGGTTTGATGAAAAACTTCATAAGTCTGCCAGTGATTAAGTTCTTTTATGGGATTTTGATCCGGCTCTTCAGGCAGATTTTCTCTGGTGACTCTCGGATCAATTGATTTAATGGACATTTAAAAAATTAAAGAATTTAAAATTTTCTGTTAAATTTAAGCAAGAGGAACCGTATAACGTTCATCTTTTCTCATCAAAGCTCTTCTCACCCATTCGCCTTTTTCTTCTGCATTCCTTCTCACTGCCAGTCTTTCCTTATTGCATGGACCGTCGCCGTTGATAACTTTTTTAAACTCCTGCCAGTCAGGTTCTGTATATTCCCAAAGTCCGGTCTCTTCATTTTTCCTTAAAAGCGGATCAGGAATGGTAAGTCCGAGCTCCCATATTTTCGGTACATACATATCAAGAAATTTCTGACGCATGTCGTCGTTTGATGCCATTTTAACTTTCCATCTCATTAAAGTTTCGGTATGAACGGAAATTTTATCAGAAGGTCCGAAGAAATGCATTATCGGAGGCCACCATCTTATAAGCGCTTCCTGCACCATCTCTCTCTGCTTCGGAGTTCCCGTTGCAAGAAATACAACGTTATCATGTCCGTATTTCAGATGAAATGATTCTTCAACGCATATTCTCTCAAGAGCTCTGCAGTATGGACCATAAGAACCTTTGGAATTTGCAACCTGATTTATGATAGCGCCGGCATCTATCAGCCAGGCGATAATTGCAGTATCTGCCCAGGTTACAGCAGGATAATTAAATACATTTGAATATTTAGATTTACCAGTGATAAGATCATTTATCATTTCTTCGCGCGGTTTGCCTAATGTTTCCGCAGCGCTGTAGAGAAGCTGCGCATGTCCGACTTCATCCTGGACTTTAGCCATCAGAGCAAGCTTTCTTCTAAATCCCGGTGCCCGCGTGATCCAGGTACCTTCAGGTAACGCGCCGATAATTTCGGAATGTGCGTGCTGCTCTATCATTCTTATCAGCTGCTTTCTGTATTCTGCCGGCATCCAGTCAGAAGGTTCTATCTTCTCTCCGGCTGCAATTTTTGATTCAAATCTCTCAAGCTTTTCCGAATCTACAGACTCTGGTTTTCCGTTCTTAGATTCTTCAAAAATATAACCGCCACCGTACATGTTTAATTTATTTTTATTGTTATTAAATTTTTTTATAAACTTAATATTTTTAATTTAGAGATAATATTACTTTTGCTATCCGTTTTAAAATTCACTTGAATTGCTAAACATTGACTTTAAGATGTATTTTAAAATGACAACTTAATTTTTTCCTCCTTTATTTCCTCCTTCCCAAACCCAAGTTTGGGAAGGTACTCAACTTCCCTTCCTCCCTTCCTCCTTCCCTCCTTCCCAAACCCCAGTTTGGGAAGGTACTCAACTTCCCTTCCTCATTTCCTCCTTCCCAAACCCCAGAGCCTGTGTGAAAACGATTTAC
>DDUU01000039.1 GCA_002344965.1 Candidatus Tepidiaquacellales bacterium UBA2330
TACATTTAATTTGATTAAATGCGCCGCAAACAGCATCATTACTTTTTTCATTATAATTTTTCCTTTGATTAGATATTATATTTTGTTAAATAAATTACATTCTGACAGCACAGATAAAATTATCATCTGATTTCTTTAACTTTAATGCCGGGCGGCAGTCCCTGCGGAAATCTAGCAAACATTTTCAGATCCTTTATTGTAATTTGATTTTCGCTGTATCTAAAAGCTGAATCACCGCTTGAAGCTATAGCAATTGTCAGCAGCAGATTAACCGGTAAAGTTATCAAGGCATAATATCCGTGAGCAAGTGATGCAAGAGTAAATATCGGAATGGCTCCGCCGTAACTTACACCATCGGCATATTTCAGAAAATAATTACTGACTTCTTTTACGGGTATTATTTTGATTGTTTTTGCGGGACTTTCTTCAGGATCGGTCAGCACTATAAATTTTACGCTGTCAACCGCGATCAGCTCTCCGTTTATTGTTTCTTTCTCATTGCGGTAAAGTGAAATATAAGAACCATACGGATTTACATCTATTTCTTCTGACTCCGGTAAATAATCCGGCGAATATGTACAGCTGCTTAATGACAATAATACCGCAAATGCTGCAAGCGCAAATTTAGTTTTCATGATATGAAAAATTTTTTGTATCGATTTTGGAATTCCAGAATTCCTGCTCCATCGTGGTTTCATAGATCTTATAGTCTTTTGCCTGTGATCTCAGATAATATAAAGGATGCTCTATCATCTGATTTAGCTTTAGTAAATCCTTATCCTTTATCCATTGTTCACGCATCCATTCGAGATAATATCCTTTTGAATAAAGAAACAACTCGTAATCTTTATACTGCTCAGGCAGACTGAAATAAAATTTATACTCACTTCCCGGCATTGATATCAGGTGTTTGCACGGATCATTTATTAAAGCAAGCGCTGCGTCGTCCGGTTTGCCTTTATTTAAGATCATATATGTTGAAATTTCCAGCGGTTTTACTTTTTCTTTTATGTCTGTTAGCGCTGCATAGTCTATTCGCCACAAACCCTTATTCAGAACAAGCTTCACTTTTATATCAGAGCTGCCAGTTTTAATTTTCAGAGGAAGTATTTGTTTATTTACTGCGATCGGTCCGGTTTCAAATATACTCCCCGACTTAATCCATTTGCTATTGTTCTCATCCGGTACAAAAACATCAATACCACCAAGTTCTTTTTTGATTCCTCCGTTCAGTTTATTTATTGTCTCTTTGCTTACTTCCATCTCAGCAAAAAAATCTCCGATCTCATCTCCCATATATCCCATTGCGCTGTAAATAAAATATGTCGTCATAAGAGTCTGACGAAAATGTATGACAAGTCCGGGGTTAATGTAATTTCCGGCGTTATCGAAATTTAAAATTATTTCTTCTTTACTGCTGAGGTTATTTTCATCGCATAAGCTGAATCGCTCAATCATATCTTCATTACTTATCAAATCAGATATATCACCTTCAGCTCCGGTAGCGTTACTAACGGGATAAATGTTTTCACACAAATAAAAGTCATCACCGGCTGAATGATAGATGCGCTCACCTTCTTTTCTCGGAAATGCGAGAAGTTTCACATCCCTGACACAGTGAGTCTCAAGAGCTTCGTTCTTCATTGAAATGGTAAACGTATGATCTGATAAATGTCTGTTATTAAGCGCGTCAATATCGGCGTATTCCATTGAAGGGGATATAGAACTTGAAAATCCTTCGGCATCGGCGAAGTGAAAATTATCATTTTCATTTTTATAGAAAGTCGGACATGAACCGAAGCATGCTTTCGGATTGGTTATACAATAGATCCCTGCTATAATGTCAACTCCGGCAAGAATAGACAGTCCGGCTAATCTTCCTGTTTCAGTGCCGGTTAATTTTTTATTTGTTTCAAAGATCGCAATGCTGTCAATTGGAATTTCAATCTCTCCCTGAAGTTTTATCTCACGGTTAAAATCATATAGCGTCCCTGTTCCTGAAACTGTATTCTGTACTGTGTCAATTTTCCATGTATTACGGAGAATACATACATAGCCGTTTTTAAAATGAGCTTTCAGAAAAAGTTTTGCGCCGGTGTTTTTTGTCTTGTGCATAAGTTCGTTCGCTTCTTTATAGTTTGAACGGAAATTATATGTCTCACACGCCTCTATTACAACGATGCTTATTATAATTAATGCTGTAAAGAATATTATCTCTTTGGTTTTCATTTTATCTTTGAATTAGAATATCTTTTGATATTAATTAATGAACTTTAGAAAACCGTCGTATGAATTATTTATTAACAAGTATCTTCATTCCGCTTACTTCCTGTTTCAAAATATGAATTCTTAAAAATATAATTGTCAAAGAATTGTCAAAGTCAATCTGCAGCTGTCTGTTTTTAAAAAAATGCCGTCTGTAAAAAGACGGCATTAATATTATTCTATATTAAGCATTGTTTATCTTTAACTTAAGCGCTGAAATTACTCTTTGACATAACTTATATACAAAGACACTATCAACAACATCTTGTTTAATCATTTCAATACTACAAATTTTTTCACTGCAGCAAAATCTCCGGAAGTCATTCTGTAAAAATAAGCGCCACTTGAAAGATCAGATGCGCTGAATGTTATATTATAATATCCCGCATTCTTCATTTCATTCACCAATGTCTTCATCTCTCTTCCCAGTATATCAAATACTTTGATTGTAACTATTCCGTCAATTGGCAGATCATAATTTATTGTCGTCGCAGGATTAAACGGATTCGGATAATTCTGCGAGAGATCATATTTATCCGGAATGCCGATGCTTACCTCTTCCGCAAGCTCAAAGTATTCATAACTGCCGTTGAAGTCGATCTGCTTTAATCTGTATTTATATTTTCCAGATTCAAGATTTCTGTCTGTGAATGAATATTGCGTCGGCTGATTCGAAGTTCCGGTTCCGTTAACGAAGCCGGTCTTATTCCATACAATATTATTTTCAATGTCTGATGCTCTCTCGATCTCAAAGCCGGAGTTGTTAAGTTCTGAGGATGCTGTCCAGGCAAGGGTAACATTTCTTCCCGAAACAGATGATATAAAGGATGACAACTCTACGGGTAACGGATAATCAACAACTACAAACTTCGAAAGAAGAGTATCTCCGCCGCAGTCACGGTAAGCAATGTAGTGTAATTCAAATTTGCCAGGAACATTTCCTGCTGACACTTCTACTGTGTCATTTGTTGAATTCTGCGGAATGGATGCCTGCGTGCTGTCAAGATTTATCAGGTCCCAGTATCCGTTATCGGAAGAGGCAATATAAATATTGTTCACTGATCCGGTTGTTATGGTTGAACTTCCCGAAATACTAAACGCCGGATTATTACAGTCAAAGTCATTGCGCAGGACAGAAATATTTGAAGCCGCAGCATCTCCTCCCATATTAAAAATTACCAGATCAATGTCACCGTCAGCATCAAAGTCAGCGGAGGTACCGTTGAAAGGACTTACCCCGGAAAATGAGTTTGCAAAAAAGCTGAGTCCGCCGGCGGAATTGTTTTTAAAAAGTTTGACAAAGTTTGAGTATTGATCAGGGAATAGTGCGTCAATATCACCGTCCCCGTCATAATCCGCAGGAATAACAAATGAAGCTGTTCCTGAAGAAAACGGCGCATAAGTGAAAGCTCCTGAGCCGTTGTTAAAATATAAATCATTTTTACCTAGTATATCAAGATCACCGTCTCCGTCCAGATCAGAATGTACGGAAGAAATGAACCATGCGCTTAACAAATAACTGAATGCGAAGTTTGCATTTCCGTCATTAAGGTAAGTAATAAAATCGGTATACTGCGGCGTATGAATCTGAATGACTACAACCGTCATATCCAGATCTCCGTCATTATCAAGATCACCGAGCGTCAGATTTAACAGGAACGGCGGAAATCCGCTTATGTCCTGAAAAGTTATCAAGCGTTCAGTAAAACTACCGTTACCGTCATTAAGATACCATCTCACAGTAACTCCGTTCATAAGAATTATATCAAGATCACCGTCTCCGTCCAGATCTCCAAGGTCTGCGGATCCGCCGCCGCCGGGCGAAGAAGCAGCGAAAGTAAAATTACCGTTTCCGTCATTTGAAAATAACTCGAGCGGACCGCTGTTTTTTAAAATATCAATGTCTCCGTCTCCGTCAAAATCACCAAGTGTAAAATCAAAACAATCGGAAATTAATGTCTGTGAAATTGTAAATTCAGCGCTGCCGTTATTTGTTAGAATTACTAAGTTTGTAGAATCTAATACAACTGCGTCAACATCACCGTCAGAGTCCAGATCACTGTCTGAAATTTTAAGCATACCGTTCGGATATAACATATCTACAGAGGAGGTTTTCGAGAAAATGCCGGTACCCGATAATGCTTCCGTAAGGAATGTCCACATGAACGGCCTTATATTTACATTATCAGAAGTTTGTATTCCGGATAAAAGATTAACCTGAATCTTTTCACCTGTTTTGAAATCGCTGACGGGATTTATTGTTGCTGTCCGGTTTGTATTGTTGTAAGAAATAACGGCAGGTATTGATCCCGATTCGTATCCGTAAACTTTTATATTTGTACTGTTGAGAGTAGATGAATTCATATCTGTAACGAACTCAACCTGAATATCTGAATTGCTGACTGCACTGTTAGCGTTCATAACGGGGGAGACGCTTTTGATGTAAGCTGTTATTCCGGAAAAATTTCTTCCATAAAACGCGTGTACTTTAGAGTATTCAGAGATTATCACATCGCTGAAACCGTCATTATTTATATCGCCCGAAGTAATACTGTGCGGAGTGATAAGGAATTTTGCCTTAGGAGCACTCAGCCCTGTTGCAGAGCCCGTGTAAAGAATTCCGCTTTCACAATCGCTTAACACCACGTCATCATAACCATCGTTATCAAAGTCACCGGCAGAGCTTAAAGGATTATAAATCGAACAATTCACACTCGGATATTTCCGGTCCGGAACCGGTCCGGGTCCCTCTGAAGATCCGTTAAATATAATTCTTTCATCAAATGTTCTTACAAGCATATCATCAAACAAATCCGAATTAACGTCACCGGCAGATGAAGCATATTCAACCGCGTCAAAAAATAAATATTCTCTGTAAGGCGTTCTGACAAATATTGCAGAATCATTTCCCCTGAACACATAAAGACGAGTACCGTTTACAAGAATGGCTGTTTCTTCAAAACCATCTCCGTTCAGGTCGCCGAGTCTTCCAATGGAACGATTTTGAGGATATGTCGGAAAATCAAATGCAATTACCGAAGAAGGATAGTTTCCGGAAATTCCGACAGCCGAACCATTGTAAATATACGCTGCAACCTGAAGCGTGTCAAGCTGACCGGATAACACCGCGATCACATCTGAATATCCGTCACCGTTTAAATCTGATGAAGTCACGCTATAGCCAAAGCTCTGAATATTCGTTCCGACAGGAATAATAACAACTTTATCAGTATCATTAAGTCCGGCAGGAGAGCCGTAACAGATATGAACCTTGCCGGTTCCGTCTGCCCATGGATTACTAATAATAAGATCGCTGAATCCGTCATTGTTTATATCACAATTGCCTTCGATATGATCGGAGAATCCGTGATCTTCTGAGTTAATAACCTGATCAGGCAAAACCGGCGGTCCTGTCGTTGAACCGAAATATATGAAGACAGCTCCGGAATTATTGTAATTGCCGTCAGCTACAGCAATGTCTGCAAAACCGTCTCCGTTAAAGTCACCGGTTGATACAAATTCTCCGAATCTCGTTCCGCTAATATCGCATACAGCCGTCCAGTCGGGAAGCAGAGAATCACATAAATTCACTTCATATTTATCAATTTTTGATGCTGTTAAACTGCTGCCGGAAAAATGTTTTTGATCGTAACTGTAATATTCCGAAGTAGCAGATATGAATATTGTTAAAATTAATATAAAAAAAATTTGGAGAGTTAAGGTTGAACAAATTTTCGTTTTCATGATTGTATGTTTTAATTTTCATGAATATGGTCACTTTTGTTTTTCCGTATCATATGTTAGTCTTTCATTAATTTGGTCCGTTTATTTTAAATTTCAAATTATTTATATGGTTTTAGCTGTATAATTTGAATTGATAATAAAGTTAAGTTAGTAAACGGGACTTGTCAGGCTTAGGGGATTTTTTGGATCGGCTAAGTTTGGCTGTTCTTTATAATTGTCTCGTATGGCTGACGAGCTAAGCAAAATCAATGAAACCAACAGTATTAACTGTTTCATGATTTTTTAAATTATAATTTAAAACTAATTCCGGTAAAAATAATTACCGTGTCTATCGTAAAATACTAACCGTTAATTCAATAACCTGCAATTTGATTTACCGGTTAAATATCTTTTTAAAATTAGCAAAGAATTAAAAAACTATAAATTCAAAAATATATCTTAGCTTCTGCTGTAAAGTTTTATAATCATCATCTTCGTCTTTTTCTTTTTTTTCTATATCCTACTTTTTTTCAGATTCTTTTGGATTACCTTATCCGTTCAACCGGTAACGGTAATAAATTTTGATATTGCTGAAAAATCTTTTGTTACTCTGAAAATTTTTGATAACACGGGAAGAGAAGTTGCTTCGCCGGTAGATGAATTTAAACCTGCCGGATATTATACTGTAAGATTCAATGCATCAGGTTTTGCAAGCGGAGTATATTATTACAGACTTACTTCCGATAAGTTTTGTGCAACAAAAAAACTTGTTATCATAAAATAAATTTATTGGAACTCGTCTGATCTGCTAAAACAAAAATCCGGTTATCGTACGTTAAGCGCGATAACCGGAAAATTTATTATATAAAAGATTTTTCTGTGTGTTTGCCTGCTGATACTGAACAGCTTTTAAGAAGTATAAAAAAATTCAGGCTAAGAATTTATTCAACAGGATTAATTATCTCCAGATCGAGATATTTTTGCTCTTCAGCGCTGATAGATCCGTAACCCCATATGCCTCCGGATATTTTTGCGATCTGCTTTGACATGCTTCTCATATCCTCATAAAACATTTTTGCAAAATTACGGTCCAGTTTCGGCAGTATATTGTTTAGCTTTGATAGTTCTTTTTTTATAAGCTCGCCTCTTTCTTCAACATTATCAGGAAAAGTTTCAATAAACTGGCTGAGCGTATCTTTGAAAGTTTTTTCCACTTCAGCGTAATAACCCTGTAAAATTCCTTCTTCGTCCTTAGCCCGGAAATGAACGATCTTTGATCCCCAGTCTGTTTCTTTGTTTTCGATATTACCTTCTGCGCCTGCAATAAGCAGAGTAACCAACGCCGGTGCGTCAAACATTAATTCTGTTTCCTGCTGATTAAGGTTTTTAAATTCAGGTATCATTTATTTTATTTACATTTAAATTTTTACAAATAACAAAAATTCAACTTAAGTAAAAAGGAAGAATTTAAAACATTGTAAGTCCGCTAAGTACACGACAATAATTTTGT
>DDUU01000002.1 GCA_002344965.1 Candidatus Tepidiaquacellales bacterium UBA2330
TACAGTCATCTTTGAGTTTTTAGTCAGGAAATTATCCGTGTAATCAGTTTAATCAGTTTTATCCGTGTAATCTGTGTAATCAGTTTTATCCGTGTAATCGTTTAATCAGTTTTAACAGTTTTATCCATGCAATCATTTAATCAGTTTTATCCGTGTAATCGTTTAATCAGTTTTAACAGTTTTATCCATGCAATCATTTAATCAGTTTAATCAGTTTAATCAGTTTTATCCGTGTAATCTGTGTAATCAGTTTTATCCGTGTAATCATTTAATCAGTTTTAACAGTTTTATCCATGCAATCATTTAATCAGTTTAATCAGTTTAATTAGTTTTATCCGTGTAATCCGTGTAATCCGTGTAATCCGTGATCGGACTAAACTCAAAGCCGCAGCGAAAATTCACTGCGGCTTTTTTTATAAAATTCTTTTATTCTTTAAACTGAAACTGTTTTATGAAGATTAAATTCTTAAATCATTTCCTTAGTCTGACAATAAATATACGATTTAATTTCCGGCAAACGGAGTACCGAAAATCCCGACGGCAAGTTCCATCCATATTAACAGAAATGAACCGAGCGCCGCTGCTGTCAGTGCGATCCTGAATCCGGTTTTTGTAACATTCCTTAAAATCAGTTCACATACTAGACCTGTTCCTGTAAGAAGTATTCCCATTAACAAAAAATCGAATGCTGACCAGTTGACTTCGTCTGTGAACTGCATAGCGATCAGCGGTATAAGTAACAAAAACGCTGATGAAGTTAAAATGATGATAAGCCTTTTGTTTTTCATAGTTTGATTTGCATAGTTTTAATTAATTTTTTTATAACTGACTAAATTTTAATTCTCACGAAAAATATTAGTTAGTTATTTTGACTTAACGGAAAATTCATTTACTTTGTTTTGTTCAAAATATTCCGGACTAATTTTATTTGATCAGCATCATACGTTTGGAATCAATGATCTTTCCGTCAGTCTGCAATACATAAATGTAAACACCGCTTGGAAAATCCGAGCCGTTAAAATTTATCCTGTAATAACCCGGAAGCTGTTTTTGATTTGCAAGAACTGAAATCTCTTTTCCGAGCGAATTATAAACCGACAGACGGACGTTAACAGCAGCGCTGCTTTGAGATGCGATTTCGTAGGATATAACCGTATTAGGATTAAACGGATTCGGATAGTTTTGCGAAAGGAAATTCTTTACAGGAATTTCTACCGTCACTTCTCCCGATAAATAATGATATTCAAAATTTCCGTTAAAGTCTTTTTGCTTAAGTCTGTATAAATATTTTCCCGGGGAAAGATTTTTATCCGTAAAATTATATTCAGAATATCCGGCTGTGTTACCGTTACCGGCTACATAACCCACAGTGTTCCATTCTTCATAAGCATATGATTTCTTTCTTTCAATATCAAAACCGTCGTTGTTGATTTCACTTGCAGTAGTCCAGAAGAGATCGATGTTGTTTTTATTCTTACTGAAATAAAATGCTGTAAGCTCGACAGGCAGGAGTAAATTCTCCGGATCTGAAAAAATCATACCTGAAGTAATATCAATTCCGTTATTATCAAGTACAGCGCAGTACTGCAGATTCCATCTTATCTGATGTGTAGCAAGATAGTCAAGGATATCGAATCTTATGGTTCCTACAAGAGTTGAATCTTCCTGTACTGCGGTTCCGGCTGCAGGCAATGTATCAAGTCCAATCTCGACTGAAACTGAATTTCCGTCATCATATGAGACTATAAACTGATCTGCATATTCTGCATTTGCGCTGTCGTCCCAAACGCTTTCGGAAATTTCTACAGGATTTGTCATTGCCAGATTATTATAATTGAATACAAGACTTGCAAAGCCGATACTCCATGCAGGACCTGCGTCGCTTCTGACATAGATACTGACATCTATCACTGATCCGTCATTTGTCTGAGAAATTGAAAATCTGCCGGACTGTGAATAAACATCTGCATTTCCAAAATAAAACAGAAATAAAATTATATATATTTTTATCTTCATAGTTCTGTTTTAAGTATCATTATTTTTTTCTTTACCATAATAAGAATATTTCACGGCGCTGAAATTGTATTACCGATATTTTCCAGAACAATTTTTCTGTCAAGCGTGTCAACGATTCCGTTACCGTCCAGATCAGTATATGAGAATCCTGTCATTCCCAGAGAAGATACAACGGCAGCTCTGTCAATTGCATTTATGACCCCGTCCTGATTTATATCTCCGCTGATCAGACAGTATTTATCTCCTATAAGTTTTATCCGGGATCCAAAAGCTTTAATTTCATCATCTGTAAAATCATAAGTGTTTAACAATCCCCTCGTAAACTGAATACCGCCTTCTACACTCCAGGTTTCAATTGTATTTTTATGTTTTACTTTTATATAATATAATCCGGTTTGAGAATTATAAAAATTAAAACGGCTTTTAAAATTTACAGAATCTATTACTGAAGTTGCCGAATCAATAATTGCATACGGAGATGATGCATCATGGAGATACACAGTAACTGTATCAGAAAGATTCATTGTGTTTGTATTCAGATTATAAAGACCTTCAATTATAACATTAACATCAATTGTCAAAGGACCGGAATATCTCAATCTGAAAAATCTTCCGTCCGAGCCTGAATATTTTACAATTAAAGGTTCATTATACTGATCGACATCTACTGATGTGATATTTATAGTTGTGTCCAGAAGAACTTCACTCACAGGAGGATTAACTCCGTCGTATTCTAAAGACTGCACATTCCCCTGAGAAAAATCCGCGAATATAAGTTTACCTGTCAATCCGGGAAGTTTATTCCCTCTGTAAACGCTTCCGCAAATTACTGCATACGGCTGAGTGATATCCAGGTGAATATATTCATGAACGGGCAATGTAAAATTTCTGCCGGCAGTATCGCAGACCATAGTATCCGGATAGCAGTGAAATCCTTCCATCTTATTCCATCCGTAATTTTTTCCGCTTTCAACTACATTCAACTCTTCATACCTGAATTGACCCACATCACCGAGCCACATTCTTCCTGACGGCTGATCGAAACTGAACTTCCAGGGATTTCTGAATCCATATGCATAAATTTCTTTTCTCCAACCAGATGTATTCGTAAAAAACGGATTGTCGGGAGGAATAGAATAATTCAACCCGGTGTCGTTTGAATCAATATCAATTCTTAATATTTTTCCGAGCAGCTGTGTCTTATCCTGTGACACATCGCCTCCGGCATAACCGTCTCCGAGAGCAATGTATAATTTATTATCCGGTCCGAATGCAAGCTGCCCGCCGTTATGATTTCTGTCCGGCAGCGGAACCTTTATTAAGGTTTTTTCAGAACTGAATAAAGCCGAATCGGGATTAGACGGACTTACAGTAAATCTTGAAACTCTTATCCATTTTCTAACGGGACTTCCTATACTGTCAAATACGTAATGAACAAAGAAGTGAGGGTTATTGGGAAAATCATAATGAAAAGTCAGTCCGAGCAGTCCTTCCTGAGCTCCGGTATTCTGAACTTTAGTGCCGATGTTCAGAAAAACTTTTCTGGTGCTGACGGAAGAGGAATTATCAAATACATAAATTACCCCCTTGAGCTGCGCTGCAAAAAGTCTGTTGGTATTATCATTGGAATGAACAATAGTAGTAGGAGTTAAAAAAGGCGGCAGATTCGGAAATGCTTCTTCAAGATAATACTGTGAATGAGAATTATGATTTGATAATAGTAAGATTACTTTCAGTAAAATTAATTTTAATAATATTTTTTGAGAATTAATCATTTGGACTGAATTTTATATATGGGCAGTCATATTCAGTAAATCCCTTTTAATTTTTTATTGATTTAAAATAATTTAACAGATTATAAATTGCTAACCATAAATTTAAAATAAATTTTAGCTGACTCAGTAATCATAAAAACAGTAGTTAGTTTTCTTAGTATTAAAAAAACCGGAATTCTTTTTCAGTTCAAATTACGGATTAAAATTATTATTTATGACCAATTAAAAAATTTCATTATATCAAAATCAGCATGAAAAAATTCATACTTCTTTTACTTATCTTAATACCAATCGGAATATATTCACAGGATCTTGCAATACCTGACAGTCCTTATGATCAGGCGGATGAACAAACTAAAAACCGAAATGCATTTAAAAGAGAAAGATGGTTCTATGAGCAAAGAATGTATCCAAATAATTTTATACCTGAAGATGCTTATTCGAAAGCCAATCAGCAGAGAGATGAAATGAGAAAGAATAAAGGTTTTGCTATGAACGGGCTATTCGACTCATGGGTCAATTTAGGACCGAAGACCGGATTCTACTTTGCTTATTCAAATATAACTTCAAGGATGACAACCGTAAAATACGATCCGAATGATCCCAATATAATTTATACCGGAACAGCTTTCGGAGGAGTGTGGAAATCTACAAACGCAGGGAATAACTGGACAGCAATGAGTGACAATGAAGTATCTCTTTCATCAGGATCAATTGCTATTGACCCGAACAACACAAACATAATTTATTACGGCACCGGTGAAGCCACATACAGCGCAGCTTCATATTACGGCAGAGGACTTCTTAAATCCGTTGACGGAGGAAACACATGGACTAATTACACTTCCGGACTTCCTTCGCTGAGTTTTTTCTCACGCGTAGCGATCAGACCGGGAAACAGCAATGAACTTATCGCTGCTCTCGGAAACAGAACAAGTCTCGGTGTTGCAGGAGGACTTTACAGAAGTACAAATGCCGGAGAGAGCTGGTTTTTAGTTTCTTCCGGAAGAGCTGATGATGTAATTTTTTCACCAACAGGTGATACTGTATATGCGGTCGGCAGCGGAATAGGTTACCTTATATCTACAAACGGAGGCGCATCATTTTCCGCAAACGGAGCATTATCCATGGGTACAAGAAACCATATTGCTGTTTGTAAATCCGCACCGAATGTTTTATATTATGCAAGACATTCTTCTTCTACAATTGTTGTTTATAAATCTACAAACGCGGGATTTAATTTTAGTCAGATTGTTGTAGGTCAGAATTTCAGCGGCTCTCAGGCGTGGTATGATTTTTATATGCACGTAAATCCTTTTAATCCGAACATAGCTTATGTCGGATCAATTGACATCTGGCGAACAACAAACGGCGGCGCTACAAATTTTACAAACATCACAAACGGTTACAGCGGCGGTATCGTGCATGTAGATCAGCATAATATTGATTTTCATCCGACCAATCCTTCAGAACTTGTATGCGTAAATGACGGAGGTATCTGGAAATCAACAAATAATGGTACTAACTGGACCAACATGAACAGAGATCAGGTACTGACACAATTCTACAGAATAGCTTCCGATCCTTCTAATGCGAATCATATAATGGGAGGCACTCAGGATAACGGCACGCAAAGGACTTTAGGCACACTTAACTGGGTTGCCGCATACAGCGGAGACGGAGGTGAGGTTTGCTTTCATACACAGAATAACAATTATATTTTAGGTGAGACTCAAAATAACGGCGTATTCAGATCTACAAACGGCGGCGCAAGTTTCAGTTCTGCTACTTCAGGACTTTCCGGAGCCGGAAGCTGGGTCGGTCCCCTGCTTTCACATCCTGACTCAGCCGGAATTTTTTATACTGCAAGACAAAGTGTTTTTAAATCCACAAACTGGGGAGCAAACTGGTTTTCAATTTCTACCGGCACAAGCGGCACAATAAGGGAAATGGATATCAGCAATAATACAGGTAATGTAATGTATGCCACTTCCGGAAGTACTATATATCGATCTACAAACCGCGGCTATACGTTTTCAAATGTTACCTCAGGACTTCCCGGTAATACAATTACTGCAGTCAGAATACATCCGGATTCTTCAAATGTTGCTCTGATTACTTATTCAGGTTTCGGAACAGGAAAGATCTATAAGACAACCAATACAGGAGCTTCTTGGATAAATATAACAGGCAATCTTCCTGACTCGCCGATGAATGACGCAGTGATATATCATCCGGGTTTTCCGACAAGCACTTACTTCTGCGCATCGGATGTCGGTGTTTTTGTTTCTCATAACTACGGTCAGTCATGGCAGGAGCTTGCCAACGGACTGCCGAATACTGTTGCAATTCATCTTGATCATCACAAAGCTACAAATAAGTTAAGGATCGGTACTCACGGCAGAGGAGTTTATGAACTTCAGCTCAGCAACTTTTTATTTGCTGATATAAAAGTCATTCCGCAGGGATATTATAATTCTGTTACAAATATGCTGAACAGAAAGGATACTGTGAGAGCTTATTTAAGAAGTTCTGCATCACCTTACAATCTTCTTGGTTCTTCAATCGCTGTAATAGATTCTGTATCGTTTAACGGAAATTTTTATTTTGATAATGTAACTTCCGGCGGTTATTATATCGTGATGAAGCACAGAAATTCCATTGAGACCTGGAGTAAAGCAGGAGGAGAATTACTGACTCAGGGAGTTTCATACAATTATAATTTTACAAATGCTTCATCTCAGGCGTTCGGAAACAATATGATACAATCGGATACTTCGCCGTTGAGATACGCAGTTTTTGCCGGCGACGTAGATGATAACGGGTCCGTAGATCTTTCAGATCTCGCGCTTATTGATAATGATATGTCCTCATTTGAAACCGGATATTTGAATACTGACATAAATGGTGATGAAGTTATAGATTTAAATGATATTTCAATTGCTGATAACAACTCCTTTAATACAGTTACGAAAATTGTTCCGTAGGGAACAGATAATAGTTAATAGTTAACATTTAGTAGTTAATAGTTTGTAGTTAGTAGTTAAATGAAAACTGAATATATCTTTTTAATTTTATTCAGCGTTTTATCTTCCGTTTTAAACGCACAATGGTTTCCGCAGAATACAGGCGCTGTTTATTCTTTACGGTCGGTTTATTTTACTGATCAGACTAACGGCTGGGTATGCGGGCTTGAAACTGTATTGAAAACAGATAACGGCGGAAATTCCTGGACAAAAATAAATGTAAACGGAGATTTTAATTCAGTTTATTTTACTGATGCAAATACCGGTTGGATATGCGGATTTAACGGAAAGATAAAAAAATCCGTGAACGGCGGAATGAACTGGTATGATGTAAATTCCACAGTTACCGTGAATTTAAATCAGATCTCATTCTTAAATAACAATACAGGTTTCATTGTTGGCAATAATTCTGTAATACTAAGGACAACTGATGCGGGAGAAAGCTGGAACAGACTTAACGCAGGAATAGACACCATTGATATTTTTGCTATTAAAATAACGGATCAGCAGATAATTTTTTTATCCGGATCGGAATCAATGATCTTCAAATCAGTTGATCTGGGAAACAGCTGGAATTATTATTCGATGAATCAGCCGAATCCGTTTTTTGCCATAGAGTTTAAAGATTTAAATACAGGTTATATTACAGGATGCTGCGGGATGTTTCTGAAAACAACTGACGGCGGGATACACTGGTCGAAAGAATTTTATCTGACTCCGGGTCTTACTTTATTTTCAATGAAATTTACTGATAACTATTTCGGAATGACTGCCGGCTCAGCCGGATATATTCTCAGGACTTCTGACGGAGGAAAAAGCTGGGATTCACTTCAGTCAAATACGGATAAAGAATTATTTTCCCTTTTCCTTTTGAATAAAGATACAGGTTTTGCCGTGGGAAACAGCGGCACAGTTCTTAAAACAATAAACGGAGGAGGAGCAGGATATCCGATTTCAGTTAGTAATCAGCAGGTTTCATATCCTTCCGGATTCACATTAAATCAGAATTTTCCGAATCCATTTAACCCTTCTACTGAAATTAATTTTAATGTCAGCAAAAAGGCAGTTATTAAAATAGAAGTGTTTGATATAAGAGGCAAATTAATCACAACTCTGGCAAATTCCGTTTTTGAAAGCGGAGATCACAAAATAATTTTTTCCGGAAATAATCTCAGCTCGGGTATATATTTTTACAGAATGAGTGCAGCAGGAATATCCGGGAATTTTATTCAGAGCATTTCGAAAAGTATGCTTTTATTGAAATAATTTTCTTCCTGTCTGATTTTTCCGCAACCATACATACAAAACACAAATATATTAAATAAGGGTATTTTTTACTGTCTTAATTTCAAATTAAGCATTAAAAAAAGAAGAAATTTCTGCAGCGGTAAATTTTATCTGGGTATAATCAGTAAATGCCTTCTTTGAATCAATTACCACTTTTTTATATTTTGTATCACTGAAATTTAAAATGAATATATCAGTTTAAAAAAACCAACAAAAACTATTAACTATTTTACATAAAGAAATGAAGAAATTATTTTTAATCATACCTTTCATACTGGCGGGATACTTTATTTTCACCGGACAGAATTCAGGTGATGATGTAAAGAAATGGTCAACACGGTTACAAATTTCGGGAGATTATTCAGCTTTGCCTAAAAGCGGCATTCAGAATTTTTCAACGCAGCCGAGGATAATTCACAATCAGGGAGAGACCTATACCATATACCCGAATTTTTTAATTCATGAAAGTTTTAACACACAATCTGAAGTACCGATAGTAAGACATCCGTCAAATCCGAATATAATGTTTGCTTCTGCAAATACATTCAGCGGAGGAAACATATTCAGTCTCGGAGTATATGTTACGACAAACGGCGGAGTCACCTGGTCAGGCACGGATACAATTAATACAGGCTCTTTTAATTTCGGCGATCCGGGTCCGGCTATCGACAAGGACGGAAGATTTTTAATTTCATATATCAGCACATCCGGAAGAATATCAAATTCTGTCTCAACAAATAACGGAATAAACTGGACTCCTGATTTTCTTATCCCCGGATCTTCAACACAATCCGATAAAAATTTCTCAGCTACGGATGATGCTCCTTCAAGTCCTTATTACGGAAGATATTACACAGTTTACACGGAATTTTCCGGTATAAACTTAAACAGAATCGCATTATCATATTCATCAGATCAGGGAGCTACATGGTCAAATGCAACGCCTGTAAGTCCTGGTCCTTATTTTCAGCATTTCCATCAGGGAGCCGAACCAATTGTCGGTCCTAACGGACAGTTGTATGTAGTATGGGCAAATAATCTCAACAATGCAACGGAAGATTCGCTTGGCTTTGCAAAGTCAACTGACGGCGGTGTAACGTGGGCTGTAACAAGAAACAATGCAAGCGACATGAACGGAATCAGAAACACCGGTCAGTCTTTTATGAACGGCATCAGAGCGAACGGCTTTCCGAGAATTGCAGTAGATAAAACTAACGGTCAGAGAAGAGGATGGATTTATGTAGTTACTTCTGAGAAAAATTTAGCGCCGGCTACTGATGTTGCGGATGTTATACTCCACAAGTCAACTGATGAAGGAACCACCTGGACAAAAGTAAGAGTCAATCAGGATACTCCCGGCAATGGAAAGTATCAGTATTTGTCTGCGGTAAATGTTGATGATAACGGCGGAGTGAATGTAATATATTATGATAACAGAAATACGCCGACCAATGATTCTGCACAGGTTTACGTTTCAAGATCTTTGGACGGCGGAAATACGTGGACAGATATTTTAGTTTCAGATCACAAATTCAGACCAAAAGCAATTACCGGACTTGCAGGCGGATATCAGGGAGATTATATAGGCATTACTTCAGGAAACAATGTCCTTTGGCCTTACTGGTGCGATGACATTACAGGATTATATCAGGCGTGGACTGCAAGAGTTGACATTACTTCTTTTCCTTTAAATTCATTTAATCTGAATTCGCCTCCGGCAGGCGTTACTCTGACAGGTTATCCGAATTCTACAAACTTATATACCGTAAACTGGGATACATCAGCTTCGACGGCTTCTTATAAATGGATATTCGGAAATCCCAGCGCTTCTTCAAGAAGAATTACAATCCCGTCTCTTGAGAATTCAATTTCATTTACAGCAGGTCAGCTTGATAATATTTTAATCGGTCTTGGTCTTAATGTGGGAGATTCTCTTGTGGGACAATGGGATGTATGGGCATTCAGAAATAATTTAACAAATGATTCTTTAAAAGCTGCAAACGGACCGAGAGCAATAACTCTGAAAAGAGGAGTTCCTCCCCTCTCATCTTTTAATTTAAATACTCCGGTAAGCGGAATTTCGATTTTTACTTCGCCGACTGATTTCAGTAATTTAAGATTTAACTGGTCAACCTCCGGACCGGGAGTAACATACAAATGGAAATTCGGATCGCCTGTAATATCAGCGACAAGAATAATCAGAACTTCCGATCTGTCGGGAGTGGACTCATCATTAAATATTCCTAACAATGAGATGGACGGATTACTCGCAAGTATAGGCGTACTGCCCGGTGATTCAATAACGGGACAGTGGTCTGTATATGCATATAACGGATTTGACTCGGCGCAGGCATCGCAAAGCAATACTATTACTTTCAGGAGAAAAGCTAAGGGTGATGTCATTGTATTATACGATTCGACCAACGTAAACTGCAGGATCTCAAGAGACTCGGTGCTTGTTAACCTTGAAAGACTTGCAGTAACTTATGACCTGTATAACAGAAAAGGAGTAACTTCAACTGATGCAATATCATTCAGAGAATACAAACGCGTTATACTTCTCGGCGAAGGTTCATCTGTAATGTCAAACAAGATAAAAGATTCTCTCAAATCATATTTAAACGCCGGAACATTTCAGAGAAAATCCAGACTTATAATTATGTCTGAAGATATTGGCTATCAGATCGACAGACCGGCGTCAGTTTATTTTGATTCAGCATTTGCAAGAAGCAGCCTCGGATATCAGTATGTCGCAGACAGGCCGGGAGTAGGCGGAAGAGGTATAATCGGAATGACAATAAATACCAATCTAACGGACAGCACATACGGTCCGTCATCTGACGTGATAAAAAGATCAGAATCCATTCCTTCAAATCAGACATTTAATTTATACAGATACAGATTATTCCTTGACTCAATGAATGCAGTCGGAAGGATCTCCCCGACTTATAATGTAGCCGTAATGGCTGCTGATGCAGAATCACTTAGACCTGTTTCTGATAATCCGAACCCGTTTACAGTCAGAAGAGTGCTTGACGGATTAATGAAATTCGTTGATGAAATACCAACATCCAATGACCCGTTATCCGGCAGCGAATTACCATATTCATATGAACTTTCACAAAACTATCCTAATCCTTTTAATCCGTCGACAAAAATTAAATACAGCATTCCGGTTTCAGGAATTGTAACTCTGAAAATTTATAATGTGCTGGGTAAAGAAGTATATACTCTGGTAAACTCAAATCAGGAAGCCGGCAGATATGAAGTTAATTTTAACGCTTCGGATATGTCAAGCGGAATATATTTTTATACAATTTCCGCAGGTGATTTTAATCAGACAAGAAGAATGGTTTTACTAAAATAATTTTTTCATTTCATTTCCTATCGTTGATGGTCCGGTTTGGTTTCCGGACCAGTTTAAAAAAAAGGCAGAATTTGGGACTGCCTTTTTTTTTATTTTTTAAGCAGGTTTATTTTTTCCCTGATCCAGTCTCTTTTTGTTACAAACTTAAGTTCTTTAAACTCTCCTTCTAAAATTACAATTTCTTTTTTCGAAGGATTAAATTTTATTTTTAATAGTTTAGAATATATTTTTATAAAATTCTTGTTATAAATTTTGTGAATCTTAGATATCTCTCTGTGACTTTTGACATAGTGGATCAGTTTATCAATTTCAAGAAAAGCTTCTTCTTCCATATCCAGTTCATAATAACTTATAAGTTTTGCAACCGAAGCGTCAAGATAATGCATATAATTGTACGGCTTAACCTTTAAGACATATTCCAGTGCTTTACGATAATCGCCAAGATAAGAACTTACTCTGGAATAAGAGAGATTGGTTTCATTTTCCCTGTTTTTTTTCGGCAGGTAACCGGAGTATTTTTTTATGAAATTAATTACCCAGTCAGGTTTTCCCATTTCTATTCCGATAAAAACATAATCCCTGAAATTATTTACCGGAAAAATATTTTCAGTAAAATCAGTAATCAGACCATTGTCAAGTTTTTCATTATATAATTTGAATAATTCTGCATGATATTCCTTCCTGCCGAGATTCTGCATTCGCGTGCAGAAGTAAATAAAGATCATATAAAATTTATATTTATATGAATCGCTGAATGAAGCGGAGATTTTATTAAACACTTTTCTTGCTTCGAAATAAAAACTTTCCTGTTCCAGATTATCAAATGCGTTAAACAGATAGTAATATAATTTTACAACATTTAAAATTTCGCTTTCATTAATACCCTTTTTGTCGAATATGTCTTCATATTTTATTTTTCTTACAATATTTAAAACGATATTATGATCATACTTTCTGTTTAGATTAACCTGCTGAAGAAATTCAATCCCATAATCAAAAAGTGAGATTAGTGACATAGAAACTGAATATATGGAATGGTCATAAATATTTGTAAAGTATTTATCAAACTTTTCCGTTTCATTCAAATACCAGAGATTTCTCAAATTAAGGGAATATATATCTGCGAATTTTTTATCATCAGTTTTTTGCAGTTCAAGATAACTCAGAGCTTTTTTAAATTTGCTTTCATAAAATTTAAACATCCTGTTCTCAAGATACGCTTTAGTCAGAATGGAATCTCTTTCCACAATATCATTCTTTACTCCCTTATAAATAATATACTCTTCGCCGAGCTTCAGCAGTTCGGAAAATCTGTTTTTTAAAGTCTGACCGCTGTATTTTTTCCCGGGATATACGGCATTATAAAGGTCCGTAGCGGAAATTTTATCAGCATCAGCATTTTTATATTTTATTAACTCTTCAAGCATAGGCAGGTAATTTCTTCCTAAAGAGTATATAGGAGAGCAGATAAACTTTTTAAATTCGGTTAAATCTTCCTTAGATAATAAATTAAGGAAATTTAATAGTTTATAGTTAATTATGTTCAATAGTTATGGGTATAGTTAGTATTTAAATTTAATTAATTATAACGATAATTTAAACTTTTTTTAATTTCCTTAAATTATTGCTGGGTATTTCTTTTAATTACCTTCTTTGTAATAAAACAGTGATTTTTTTAATTTGCGTTAAACAAATTTTTAAATAACTAATCAAAGTAAAATGAAATTGAAATTTTTATTATTGTTAACATCAGTAATGATCAGTTTTTCAGGCATTAAAGTTTTTGCTCAGCAGGATGTAAATGGCTGGTACTGGATGAATGGCCAGCCCCTGGGACATACCATCAACTGGATAAAAGCTTTTGATGCTGCTAACATCTTTGCAGTAACTAACAGAGGATTATTTATGAAATCAACTGACGGAGGCGACTCATGGATTCTTTCACAGGCAGGCGCTAACGATTTTAGCTCAGGCGCTGACGCAAGAAGAGATTTGTTTACGGGCTGGTTCTTTAATGCAAATACAGGTATAGTAGCAGGCGCAACACAAACAGGACCGACAAAAACAGTTATCAGAAAAACTACTGACGGCGGTGTTACTTTTACTAACATAGATGTGAATGCCTCTGCAGGTTCATCAGTTAATAATTTTTATTTTATTAATTCTACAACAGGATATCTTTGCGGCGGAACTCCAAACGCGAAATTATACAAGACTACAGATCAGGGAGATACATGGACGAGTATTGCTTCAGCTCCCGCAAATACTTATTACAGTATGCACGCTTTTGATGAAAATAATATTTTACTCGGTACATCTTCAAGAAGAATTGTAAGAACTACTGACGGCGGAACAAGCTGGATCATCGATACTTTATTTTCAGCAGCTACTAACGTTCAGTTCCTCGGTATGAAATTCAAAGATGCAAACACAGGATATGTAATCGGTAACCCGAACTACTTTGCATATACAACAAATGCAGGATTAAACTGGACTGCTTCTACACATTCTTCCATCAGAGGACAGAGAGCGATAGAATATGATAACGGAGTTGTTTGGACAGCCGGTGATTATGAATATGTCTATTTTTCATCTAATAACGGAGTCAACTGGGATTCGGTGAAGTTTTATGATAACAGTAATGTCAATCAGCCGTCACCTTTTATTATTTATGCTTTAGGTGTAAACGGTAATGATCTCTCAGTCGGAGGTCAAAACGGACAATTGACTTTAAGTAATGACGGGGGAGTAACATGGAGAAATAAAAATTACACTGTTCATCCCAATGCTCCGACCTATTCCAGTATTTACGCTGAGTCACCGACAGGAAATATCTGGATCGGATCAAATATTATCGGCGAAACAAACTTTCTGTATTCCAGTAACGGCGGCACAAACTGGACAACTCAGCCAAACGGCATGAGTTTTGCTGTTTATGGAATGGATTTCTCAAGTGCTAATACCGGTTATGCATACGGCGGAAGAGCTACTTCGGGAGTCGGACAAATGTCAAAATCAACAGACGGCGGAATGACTTGGTTTGCTCTTGGATTACCTGCGCCGTTAAGCACATATCAGATTAATACTGCTGACTTTGTAAACGATGTTACAGGTTGGGCAGGAGGTTTTGCAGGACCATTCTCACCGGCGTTAGTTTCTAAGACAACTGACGGAGGAAATACCTGGAATACACAGACATTAGAAACAAGTCCTAACGGTTCTGTAATCAGCATTCAGATGATTGATGAAAACAATGGATTTTTACTTGGTAACTCTTTATATACAACTACAAACGGCGGAACTAACTGGTTAAAAACTACAAACTCATATGTACTCACTACGGGCTGGTCAAATATGTTTGTACTAAATAAAGATGTTATTTATTTAAACGGAGCCGGAACAAGCGGACTTAAAAAAATAATCAGATCACTTGACGGCGGAGCTACATGGACGGATATTACTTCCAATCTCGCCGGCGCAGCAGGAACTACAATATTCAAAACAAAATGGCTCAATCTTAAGCACGGTATTGTAATCGGAGCCAGCGGATGGGCTGCAAAAACCACTGACGGCGGATTGACATGGGCTCAGTCAAATCCGGGTTTCTCTACTTTAGTTGATGCTTCTTTCTTAAATAAAAATTTATGGATGGCAGTTTCTGACAGAAACGGTTCATTTCAGGCGGGAAGAAAAACTGAAAATATAACTTCAATCTCAGTCAACGTAACCGTTAATATTGAAGGATTCTGGAACGGTAAACCTCACGTATTAGATACAGTTACAGTTGAGCTGCACAATTCCACTTCACCTTTTGCAGTTGTAGATGTGGCAAAGGAAGTTATAACAGTTAACGGATATCAGACATACGAATTTAATTCAGCTCCGGCAGGCTCATACTATATAGTAGTAAAACACAGAAACGGTCTTGAGACATGGAGCGCAGCACCGGTGGTAATGGCAGCCGGCGGAAATTACAATTATGATTTCACAACTGCCTCTTCACAGGCATACGGAAATAACATGATTCTTAAATCAGGAAAATACTGCATATACAGCGGCGACGCTAATCAGGACGGAGTAATAGATGTTACTGATCTTTCATTAATTGATAATGACGGATTTTCATTTGCATCAGGTTATCTGCCGACAGATTGTAACGGTGATAACGTTATTGATCTGACAGATCTAAGTATAGCTGATAATAATGCTTCAAACAGTATTGCAGTAATAAAACCATAACAGCATAATCAAAAGAGTGTTCTTTAGTTAGTTAGTTAATTAGTTAGTTATGTTGGGAAAGAGCCGGAGGAGAAATCTTCCGGTTCTTTTTTTTTGTAATAAATTTTAATATGTCTAAAAACAATATTCATTTTTGTTTGCCTGATTTTTAAATTTTTAAAAAACAAACTTCCCCGCTTTTTTTTGGGGGGGAATAACATTGCGTTTCTAATCACTTGAATTTTTAACTAAATAATCTTAGGTTTCTCTGCCCCGAATTTTAAATATTATTTTTAAATTTACTGTTTTAAAATGGCGGGCAAATCAAATCCAATCTGTAAGCAATATAAAATTTTTCTGATCTCATTTGCTGTATTAATTATTTCATCAGCTTATCCTGCATATGCAGCAAACTATTACATATCAAGTGACGGAAACGACAGTAATAACGGTACCGGAATATCCACTCCATGGGCAACAGTTGCAAAAGTGAATTCCATGATGGCTTCATTTGCTCCCGGAGATATGATCCTTTTCAGAAGAGGAGATACTTTCTTCGGACAGTTGACTGTATCGAAGTCCGGTCTTGCAGGAAATGAAATTATTTTCGGCAGTTACGGCAGCGGTGATCTTCCTGTTATTACCGGTGCAAAGTCGCCTCAAAACTGGATTGTCCATTCGGGAAATATTTATAAAACTACTTTTACTGATACTGTTTCAAATTTATATGTTTCCGGGAAAATTATGAACATCGCGAGGTTTCCGAACAGCGGCTGGCTGAGAACTGATTACGGCATCAGCAATACCGGTTTCAATGACGCCGCGTTAAATCAGGTTAACGGTTACTGGAATAATGCAACCTGCAGGATCAGAACAAGAGACTGGTCTTACGAAGTAAAGACAGTATCGAATTTCAGTTTAGGTAATGTTCAGTTTTCAAGTCCCGTTGTAAATGCGCTTGCTTTTGATTACGGATATTTCTTTGACAATAAATTAAACCTACTTGATGCAGAAGGTGAATATTTTTACGACATTCCCAATCAGCTCCTGTATTTTTATGCGCCGGGAGGAGTTAATCCAAATTCACTGGAGATTCAGGTGACTGTTAACAAGTTCAATGTGCATCTTAATGCAGGCGTAAAATTTGTGATCATTGAAAATCTTCATCTCTCATATGCAAAAGATAAAGGAGTGGAAGAAGTTAACGGAACGTCAATCACAGTTAGAAACTGCCGTATCAGCAAATCCGATAAAAACGGGATCAGACTTTTCGGGACCGGCCATAAAATAGAAAACAATCTTATCGAAGACGTTCTTGATATCGGAATCGTTGCGCAGATCTTTGACGGATTCGTTACAGGTAATACTATAAAACGGACAGGATTAAAACCTGGATACGGCGGAAGCTCCTGGGGTTATATCGGACTCAGAGCCGAAAGCTCTACAGGTTCTGTCTATACAGGCAACATCATAGACAGCACAGGTTATACGGGTTTTCGGATTGGTCAGAATAATCTTTGCGAAAATAATATTATAGATTATTCTTGTCTGATACTTAATGACGGCGGAGGAATTGCTATAGATAATGTCAACGGACTTCAGATCAAAAACAACATTATTAAAAACTCAATAGGCAATAAGGATACATCTCCTGCTGCAAATTATAATTTAAGCTATGGCATATATTTCGGAAACACCACTATAAAAAATCTCATAATCTCAGGAAATACTATTGCGCATAACAGATTTGTAGGAATTTATGTTGATAATACAAATACTCTCGATAATATTCAGATAAGAAATAATATTCTTTATAATAATCACTGGACACAGATAAAGTTTTCCGATCTCTCAGCTTCATCATTTAAGCCCTCATACAATACAATATGCAAAGGAAATATTTTTTACAGTCTTAGCTGGAAACAGGTATGTATGGAACATCAGATGTTTCACTCGCTTACGTTCAGCGATTACGGCGTCTTTGACAGCAATTATTATGCTAATCCCTATAACGAATATGTTGTAAGAAGAATGATCATGCCTCCGAATTATTCATCAAAGGAATACAGGTTAGCTGAATGGAAATCATCCGTAGGCGAAGATCTGAATTCGTCTTACAGCCAGTTCTCTTTTGAACAGTATTCAGTTACTGATACACTAAGTAATAATTACATTACAAATCCTCATTTCAACGATACTATTGCCGGCTGGACTACATGGCCTTCCGGCTCATCCATTGCGAGAGTTATTCATCCCCTTCTTGACGGCGGCGCGATGAGGATCCGCTGGAACGGCACAGGATATACGGAAAATCTCGTTATCAGTAATTCATTTCCAACAACAAAAGGAAGTTTTTATAAGGTCAGCATGAGCGTCGTCGGAGATCAGTCCGGTGACTTTAATCTCTGGGGCAGATCAAGTCTTCCGCAGGTTTTTGAAATGGGACTGAGAAGATTATACAGGTTTGAACCGTTCAGAAGAGATTATTCTTTTATTTTCAAACCTGACACAACCGATCCCGCCACTACGCTTACAACCGGGATGAAACTCCCCGACTCGCTTTACTTTGTTGACAATGTACATATGTATAAAGTCGATGTTCAGAAAATTGATTCGACTGAACAGTCAAAAATATTTATAAACGAAACCACCTCCCCGCAGATCTATAATCTGAACGGTATAAGCTATAAAAATCTCGACGGAAGTAATGTAAACGGCAATGTCATTCAGGTACCTGCCTTTTCTTCAAAGATCCTGATCAATGACGGTGAAATCCAAACGCCGGTCTTAAATCTTAATATGCTTATAGAAGGTTTGTATGACATAAATACACAACAGACAGTATCAGATACAGTCAGAGTTTATTTAAGAAGTATTAATCCTCCTTATAATAAAGTTGATTCCGCTGTTTCGGTTTTTAATACTTCAGGTTTTTCATCACTTGAATTTCATAATGTATCCAACGATATAAATTATTACATAAATGTTGTTCACAGAAATTCCACTGACGCATGGAGCAAATCCGGAGGTCAGTCATTCAGCTCTTTTGTTCTGAATTATGATTTTACAAATGATTCATCCATGACTTACGGCAATAACGTTATTAAAAAAGGCGCAAAGTTTTGTTTCTATTCAGGCGATGTTGACAAAGACGGAGCTATAGATCTTACCGACTTAACCTTAATTGATAATTTAGCTTCATCTTTTACGGCCGGCTATTTAAATTCTGATCTTAACTATGACTTGCTTACGGATATAACAGATCTTACAATCGCAGACAATAATGCTTACAATGTCGTAACTGTGATTAAACCGTAAAACTGTTTTATATTAAATAAATTTATTCTAATTTCGAAGCAATAACAACCGGCACTTTCATATTTTCCAATGCGCCTCCTCTTTCGTCAATTGCTTCTATCATTACTATATAAACTCCTGTTCTGAGCTTTTGATTACCATTATCAAGTCCGTTGAAAACAGTCTCGCCGGAACTCCCGGCTGCGGAATTATTTATTATTGTCCGGACTTCCCTTCCTTTTATATCAAATACTTTTATTCTGATCTGCGCTATATTTGATTTAAGTTTATAACTGATTACGGCAAAGTCTTCATATCCGTCCCCGTCCGGAGAAAATGGATTTGGCGATACGGAAATTTTTGATTCGCTTTTTATACCTGATGTGTAAATGCTGTTTAATTTTCCCGGTGTTGCTCCTGAAGGATCTGCAGATGAGCTCCAGCTGTGTCTGTCTCCTGATATAAATTTCGGATTAATTTTTTCAAGAGATATGCCTTTAGTTGTTTCTATGTTCGGATTATGAAATCCTGATTCATAATTTACTGCGTCAACGGTATTATTCATACTGTCTGTTATCATAATTCTTTCACCTGTATTTGACAGACTCATAGCACTTATAAATGTTATCCTTCTGCGGTTTTCATTGGTATTTAAATAAGGATATGCCTGATAAAGAGAAGTATCATGTGCTATAATAAAATATTCTCCGGGATTTAAAATAAAATCCGAATCTGATATTGTCATTATATTAGTACTCTCCGCATATTTCCATTTTTTTAAATTAACTGATGTGCCTGTGTTATTCAAAATCTCCAGCCATTCCGAATGACCTGTCAGAGGGTCATACATAATTTCGTTAATTACAACTCCGCCGCCGCCGGTCTGATTGCTGATGTAGATTTTTTTAAATATTTTATTATTTAAAGTGTCCTCATCTTCAGTGAATTTAATTTCTGCTATGAACATTTTGTATCCCGTATCTGCAGGTGTATGCGAACATTGATGCTGCAATGAGTCTCCACTAATTAGTGAGGCAAAATTTTGCATACAAATTCTCTCATTTATCTGACCGATGCTGTCGTTATTCAAATCGGAATAAATTGCCGCGCTGAATAAGTTAGCTGTGTTTAAACCTGTATTCCTGATATTTAACTTCATATTAATTTCCCCGCCGGAATATGGATAGAGCGGAATTGTTTCAAATGAAAAAAGTCTCACGTCATAATCAAAAGGTGTAACCGAATTTCTTTTTCCGGGTGTAGCTTTATCCGGGTGAACGGACGAACTCCAGTTTGAGGAATTGTTTGTATTTTCTCCGCTTTGTTTTCTCTCAAGCGAAAGACCTGATACTCCTCCCCATGAACTGTTATATGTCAGTGAATCTGATATATCGCCTGAAACATTATAGACGACCACATTTTCATTTCCGGAATTATTCAAAGCGCTCCATGCTGAAGACTGCAAAACAATTCCGTAAAACAGCGGATATTGATTTCTGAAACTGACGGAGTCTTCACAAACGACTGCAAATGAATCAGGAAGCAACTGAATATTAAACGCAGTAATTATTCTGAGCGGATTCCCGGCTGCAGCGTCACGCCATTTCCAGTTCTGTAAATTTACAGGAGTCTGTGAAACATTTTTCAGCTCAAACCATTCTTTAGCCGGTGAGACAGGAGCGTACATTACTTCATTTATTATGATCTGCGGATATACAGGCGGAGTAAAAATTGAGAAAGAGTAAAAAAGAATGGAGACCATTAAAGCGGCAAACGTCGTTTTCATATTCATCGTAATTTAAGTTAGCAAAAAATTCAGTAACTGTGCATTCGAAGCAGGTAAATTTCATTTCATATTACATTGAAAGCGCATAATATTTTTTTAAAATTCACGAAACAAAATAAACATTTATAATTCAGATGAGCAAGTTAAAATTAATTATATATTTAATTTTATTTCTAACAGCGTCCGGAATTTATTCACAGGAAAATACAACGCTGTATGCAGTAGCTGTAAAATATACTCCCGTGCTTAATACACCTGACTTTGAAAGTGTATTCGGAGGACCTGAACGTGACAAAGTGAAACTTGACGGTCAGGGTCTTATTAGGGAAATGGAATTTATTGCTTTTCCGAATACTGTCTTTGAAATAACGGAGAGAATTCAGAAAGACGGTTACAGCATATTTAGAATTGTAACTTCAGATTATCCATATGAATCTTCGCCTCTGTATATTGACAGCAGATTTGTCGAAGTAAAATCGGACAAACCGTCTGACAGATTAAAAGTTATGCCTGAAAGAAATGAAATTATTGAAAGCATTTTATCTCTTGAAGGAAAGAATTATATGTGGGGAGGAAATTACGGAGACGGCGTAGAAGAACTCCTTAATTATTACAAACCCGCTTCAGAGATAGACGCATCGGAAAAAACAAACTGGTGTCTGAAAGGAGTTGACTGTTCGGGACTTATTTATCAGGCGACCGGCGGAGCTACGCCGAGGAATACTTCATCGCTCGTAATATACGGAGAAGGACTGAATATAGAAGGTAAGAGTTTAGAGGAAATTGCTGAAATGCTGAAACCTCTTGATATCATTGTTTGGAGCGGTCATGTTATTGTAATTCTTGATAAAAATACCGTAATAGAAAGTTCGCCTGATGAAGGAGTTCACAGGTCAATGCTGACTGAAAGACTGAACGAAGTAATGAATGAAAGAACCGCAGTTAATGACTGGGCTTCCTCAACGGGCAAAAGATTTGTAATAAGAAGATGGATAGAGTAAATCAATAACTATATAAAAAAAACGGATCTGCAAAAGTATTTATCTGCAAATCCGTTTTAAAAAAATTAAAACCTGATTATTTTCTGTCACCCATAATTCTCAAAAGGAATAGAAACATATTTATAAAATCAAGATACAGCATCAGGGATCCCATTACCGCTGCCTTCTTTCCGTCCTCTGTTTCAAAATCCATAGACTGACTCATTTGTTTTATTCTCTGAGTGTCATAAGCGGTCAGACCTACAAATATCAGAACCCCGGCATAGCTTATGATCCAGTAAAGTGTCGGACTGTTCAGAAAAATGTTTACTACGGAAGCAATTATCAGACCGATAAGTCCCATAAAAAAGAACGCTCCGAATTTTGACAGATCCATTTTTGTAACATAACCGAAGACACTGACTGAGCCGAACATTGCGGCGCAGATGAAAAATGTAGATGCAATTGAAGCGCTTGTGTATATCAGAAATACCGAAGCCATTGTAAGACCTGTAAGAGCAGAGTAAAAGAAAAATGCTCCGACAGCAACAGCTGCTGACATTTTTTTAATTGCAAATGTGAGTCCGATTACAACTCCGAGCTGAAGTATTACAATTCCGAAGAATAAAAAAGAATTGTTAAACAATGTTTCAGCAAATGACGAGCCGGAAATTCCCCAGGCAATAACGCCGGTGAGAGCAAGTCCCATTGCCATCCAGTTATATACATTCAGCAAAAATTTTCTTGTGCTTTCAGTTGTAAAGGAAGCGTCCACCGCTCCAGTATTCTGAAACTGATTATTAAATTGATTCATTTATTATTTCTCCTGTATGTTTGATTGGTAAAAAAAATTTTTTTCTCATTAACGGATTGAGACATGGAAATTCTTAATTTAGTTCCGTAAGATCAATCACCGGTAAATCCTGAAAATTAAATTTTCGTAAACTCAATTTATATTTATTAAGGAAGCGGATCCATACCCATTGCTGACCATTCTTCTTTTGCAGGTCCGTAAATTCCGGGTACTTTCAGTCCTGCCTGTCTCATCAGCACTGTCATCTGACCTCTGTGATGCGTCTGATGAAGATTCAGATACATCAGCGTTAATCCTTTTTTCCATTTCTCACCATACATTTCGTCCTCTTCCTGAAGCTTTTCATCGTTCCAGTTTTTTGATAACTCATTTAAAAGTGAATCGGATGCTTTACTGTAAGCAGCAGTTAAATCCGCAACATTAGCCGGCTGCTGTTCATTTACTTCAGGTCCTTCCACTTTAAGTCCTGCATTAGCCATCATTTCCGGAATCGTAACTGCAAGATGCCATGCCAGATAACCGAGAGTTCTGCCTTCAGGATATACTTTTATATTCAATGATTCATCCGAAAGAGAGTTAAATACTTTTAAAGTAGAATCACTTTCATACTTCCAGTCTTTTTTGAAATCTTCCAATGATCTGTACATAATATAATATAATTAAGTTAAACTATTTTAATCCGTAATTCGGAGCTTCCTTTGTAATCCTGACATCATGAGGATGTGATTCTTTCAGTCCGGCGTTTGTGATCATTACAAATTTTGATTTTGTTTTCATCTCGTGAATGTTCTTTGCGCCGCAATATCCCATAGATGATCTGAGTCCTCCGATGATCTGAAAAATCGTATCTCCTACATTTCCTTTATAAGGTACAATTCCCTCAATGCCTTCCGGTACAAGCTTACTGATATCATCTTCAGCATCCTGAAAATACCTGTCTTTGCTTCCGTGCTTCATCGCTTCTATTGAACCCATTCCCCTGTATACTTTAAAACTTCTTCCTTCATATAAAACTTTTTCACCGGGAGCTTCTTCCGCTCCGGCAAAATATCCGCCCAGCATTACGCTGTCCGCTCCTCCTGCAATTGCCTTTGAAACATCTCCGGTCTGCTTAACTCCTCCGTCAGAGATCACAGGGATATTTCTTTTAGCAGCTGCTGCCGAACATTCAAACACCGCCGTCATCTGAGGAATACCCACTCCCGCAATAATACGTGTAGTGCAGATTGAACCTGCTCCGATGCCTACTTTGATACAGTCTGCTCCTGCCTTTATCAAAGCTGTTGTCGCTTCAGCTGTTGCTACATTTCCGGCAATCAGCTCAACATTAAAATTTTTCTTGATTTTCCTTATCATTTCTATCACGCCTTTTGAATGTCCGTGCGCGGTATCCACTACAATTACATCGACACCGGAATTCACAAGAAGCTTCACCCTGTCAAGCGTATCTGCTGAAATTCCGACTGCAGCACCGACTCTCAGTCTTCCGAAATTATCCTTGCTTGCGTTTGGAAATTTCTTGCGCTTTTGAATATCCTTAAATGTAATGAGTCCTTTTAATATCCCGTTCTTATCTACGACAGGAAGCTTTTCAATTCTGTATCTTTGCAGTATTACTTCAGCTTTTTCAAGATCAGTTCCGACCGGAGCAGTAACAAGATCTTTCTTTGTCATTATCTCCGATACTGACTGAGTTACATCCGGCTCGAATCTAAGATCCCTGTTTGTTAATATTCCAATCAGCTTATTTGATGAGTCGATGATAGGAATTCCGGATATGCTGTACTGCTGCATAAGCATCAGAGCATCAGATATTTTTTTATCTGAAGTAAGCGTGATCGGATTCCTGATCATTCCGCTTTCGCTTCTCTTTACCTTATCCACTTCAGACGCCTGCCTTTCGGCAGTCATGTTTTTGTGAATGATCCCCATTCCTCCTTCTCTTGCTACTGCAACAGCCATTTCACTTTCAGTAACAGTGTCCATTGCTGCAGACAGCAGAGGAATATTAAGGGTAATGTTTTTTGTAAGTCTTGTGCTGAGATCCACATCTCTCGGCAATACCGCCGAGTGAGCGGGTATCAGAAGTATATCGTCAAATGTGATCGCGGTACCCGTTATTTTTCCGGTTTGCATTTCAATAAATTATTTTAGCATTGATCAGATCGCTGTATATGTTTTCCGGCAGCAGTTCACCGTCAAATGATCTTACATACATAAGATGCAGATGTGTCGGGGATCTCGAAGGAAAAGCGTTCTTTCCTGTTCTGCCCATTGTGCCGAGCGGTTTACCCGGACTTACGTAATCACCGACATCTACAAACACATCTTCCAGGTGTGCATAATAAAATAATCCGTTTGTATAATTATCATACACATATACAATGTTACCTCCTTTAATATCCATGTTTTCAGTTGTCCAGTTTTTTCTTGTTTCAATGACAATTCCGCCTGTCATTGAAAGAATCTCCACAGGCAGACCTGTATTATCATCCCTGGAATCCTGATCCCTGTCATTAATAAAAATATCATGAGCCGGATGACCTCCCGTGCTTCCGTCAAAGAAATCAAATCCGCCGACAATGTATCCGCTTCCGTTTCTGCCGCCAATTGCGGACGGTCCGTAACCTCTTACAGGAAAGACCCATTCTTCATCAGTATATTTTCTTATTATGCCGGCTTCAATTCTCCCGTTTAAAAAATCCCAGAGCTGATTTGTAAAAACATACAAGGAATCAATTGCATCCTGACGGTTTAGATTTTGTTTTCTGATATCATTAATTATAACACCCCATCTTGCTGCAATCCTGTCCGGTTTTCCGTAGAAATTCTCATCCGCTTTAAGTTCTCTGATCTTCATTGAAACAGACAACAAAGAAACATTTATCTTCCTGGATTTTTCAGACTTTGTTTTCTCTGTTTTTGATTTATCGGATTTCTTTTTCTTCGGGCTTTTATCCCCGGCATAAATTTCTCCGGCGGTAATAAAATTAACTGTTAAAACAAATAATATTACAGAGATAAAATTTCTCAGAATGTATAATTTAAATTCTAATATTAAAATTATTTTCTACTTGTCAATAATTTCAATTTCATTGGAAACGATAACCGTACCGTCCGGTTTAAGCGCACTTACTTTATATTTCCCCGGATTCTCAAACTTTACATTCTCGAAATATATGTAATCCATATCCGAATCAGTATCAAAAGGAAAAGTTTCCACTACATTTCCTGTGCTGATGTCAGTAACATTAATGTTTACTGATCTGACGCCGAGTTTTGTCTTGGTCGGTCTGAGGTCCACCATTACTGTCAGATTACCCTCTGTGTATTTATTGCTTTCCCCCTTACAGTTATCAGTAGAAGAGTCATACTCTTCACAGAAATATAATTTGTTTCCGCTTACGGATTCCGTTAGATTTTTCAGCTTACCGCATCCGAAGATTAAGATAATAAAAACAAACAGCGCTGATACAGATTTGTAATAATTTTTCATATATGTATTTTTTGTAAATTTACCCAATACTATTTTTATATTCCATTGAAATATAAAATAGAATTGACAAAAACCTGATTTTTAAATTTTCTTTTGTATTAAAGTCGAATCAGAGATAATTCTTTAAAAGTATAAACCTTTTAAAATTTAAATTTTAATTTAAAACCGTATACGGTTATAATTCTTAAAGACCTAACTTATCCTTTAATCCTTTTGCCATATCGGCAAGTCCTCCGCCGCTTTTGCCTTCAAGAAAATTGCTGACCTGATCGCCAAGACCTGCGGGCAGCTTATCTTTCACAAAACCGCCGATCGTTTCAATTGCTGATTTTGCCTGTTCTGCTGTGATTCCGGCTTTCTCCGAAACCAATTTTATTAAATCGTCCAACTTACTTTCCTTTCTGTTTTATTTTAGAAAACAAATTTTTAAAACCATCCTGATTTTTTCTTTGAAGAGCTTCCTCCGATCCCGAGAACTCCCAGAAATCCTCTTGTGATCTCTCTTGCAATTGTCCTACCAACCTGTCTTGCCGTTGTGCTGGTCAGAACTTTTTCAACCGTACTTTTCTCTTCTTTGACTTTGCCTTTTGCATGCTCCTCATTTATTTCTTGAGCCGGCGGAGCATTAAGTTTTGCTGTCAGCAATTCATATGCGCTCTCCCTGTCAATTACTTCATTATATTTTTTTGCAAGATCAGACCTGTTAACAATTTCATCCTGTTCGGCGTCTGTAAGTATATCCATTCGCGATGCCGGCGCGCAAAGAAGCGCAGCGGTGATTGGAGTCGGCGTGCCTTTCTCACTCAGCACTGTTACGGCTGCTTCACCTATTCCCATTGAAGTCAGAAGATCTTCCACATTATAAAATTCCGACATAGGATAATTCTGGGAGATCAGTTTTATCTGCTTTCTGTCTTTTGCGGTAAAAGCTCTCAGAGAATGCTGTACTTTCATCCCGAGCTGACTCAGCACGGATTCCGGAATATCAGTAGGATTTTGCGTGCAGAAAAATACGCCGACGCCTTTTGATCTGATAAGTTTTATAATTGTTTCGATCTGCTCAAGTAATTCTTTTGAGGCTTCCTGAAATATCAAATGCGCTTCATCGATGAAAATAACAAGCTTCGGCTGATCCGGATCGCCTTCTTCAGGAAAGTTATTGTAAATCTCAACAAGTAAACATAGTAAAAAAGTGGAGAAGAGTTTTGGTTTATTCTGAATGTCAGCCAGTCTGATAACGGAGATCTGACCTTTTCCTTCATCGTTTATTTTTACTAGGTCATCTACTTCAAAAGATTTTTCCCCGAAGAAAAGATCTGCGTCATTCTCAAGCTCAATTACTTTTCTTAACATTGTACCGACAGACGCAGGAGAGATCTTGCCGTATTCTTTTTCAATATCTTCCTTACCTTCATTTGAAATATACTGAAGTATTTTTTTAAAGTCTTTCAGATCCAATAAAGGAAGCGAATGGTCATCGCAGTATTTAAAAATTACTGATACTATGCCGGACTGCGTCTCATTTAGCTCAAGTATTTTAGAGAAAAGCACCGGACCAAATTCGGATACTGTAGCTCTGAGTTTAGCGCCTTTTTCGTTTGAAATGGTCAGAAGCTCAACCGGATATGCGGAAGGAATATACTCCAGTCCGATTTTATTATGACGTTCTGTAATTTTTTCATTCGCAACGCCCGCTGCGGCAAGTCCGCTCAGATCGCCTTTAATATCCATAAGCAGAACTGAAACGCTTTTTGACGAAAGACCTTCGGCAATAAGCTGAAGAGTTTTTGTCTTACCGGTACCGGTCGCTCCCGCGATCAGTCCGTGCCTGTTCATGGTTTTTAAAGGCAGTTTGATAAATACACCGGGAAGATTCTCTCCGTTGTATATTGCGCCGCCGAGCGTTATGCTCTCCCCTTTGAAATTATATCCCTCATTTACATTTGCAATAAACTTTTCCTTTTGATCCATTAATCAGAATTAAAATGTAGATTAAGTAAATATTATATTTCAAACTACAAAAATTTAGTGTTTATTTACACCTAAATAATTCTGTATAAACTGAATTTAATTTAAACACTTCAAAATAATTTAAAAATATCAAATCTAAATTTTAAAATTAATCTCTCGCCATTGCCAGCGAGCAGCTCATTATCTCACCTGCTCCATTTAACTTAAGAATTTTTACTGCTTCATTAATTGTCGATCCGGTGGTTATCACATCATCTAATATAATTATATTCTTTCCGTAAATTTCCGCTTGATATTTACTGTTTATTTCAAAAGCGTTTTCGATGTTTAATTTTCTGCGGTGTTTATTTAATCTGGTCTGCGAAGATGTATTTTTTACTCTGAGCAAAAGATCTTCATATATCATAATTCCGGTAATATTGCTCATACCCTTTCCGATGAGTTCCGACTGATTAAATCCTCTTTCTCTGAATCTTGACCTGTGAAGAGGGACAGGCGCAATACAATAAAAGTTTTTAATATCATCTCCCGTAAAATTCCTGAGAAATTCCAGTCCGAGTATCTCACCCATATAGCCCGCGAGTTTTCTCATACCTCCGTATTTTATGCTGTAAATAATTTTTGAAAATTCATCTCCTTCGTAAAATGCAAACAGACTGAATGAATATTCTGATTTTACTTTATTTATAAGATCGGTTTTATCTTTATCCGATATTCTGCTGAGCAGACTGAAGTTCTCATCTTTTATGAATTTGTTTGAATTCATTTCATCAATAGTTTCAGATGTGAGTACACATGCAGTAGGATAAACAAAATCCAGTATGCTGTGATAAAGTATATTCACTTTCCGGAATGTTTTTTTAATAATGTCATTCATAGCAAACAAATTATTCAGTTTGATTGAATTAAGCAAAATTAATTTTCTCAGTCTGTGAAATTTAATTTTTAAGTAATAAAAAATGACCGTTTATTTTAATCAACGGTCATATAAACTCGAAACTCGAAAATTGAAACTTGTAACTTGAATTTGATTTGATTTCCGGAAAGAGCACTCGGGAATTACCGGTTAGAAAACCGTAATTTGAAAACTCGAAACTGCACTTTATTAGTCAGTTGGAATTTATAATTACTTGAGTAAAGTCATCCTCTTCGTCTGAGTAAATCCGCCTGCCCGTATTGTATAATAATAAATTCCGCTCGACAGATCTGCGCCGCTGAATCCGGTTATGTATCTGCCGGCTTCCCTGTATTCATTTATCAGCGTATAAACTTCCTTTCCTAGTATGTCATATAGCTTTAATGTAACTAAGCTTCCGAAAGGCAGATCGTATCTTATGTTCGTTTCGGGATTGAAGGGATTAGGATAGTTTTGTGAGAGGGAATATTCTAAAGGCAGCTCCGTTTCGCTTTCGCCGGTTTCATTAGATGCGTTTCTGTTTCCAGAGCCGGCTTCAAGACTGCCTCCGCGGGTATTTACAAAATCAGACAGCACTGAAACGTCGTCATATTTATCCACTGCCTGAACTCTGTAACGAACCGGATATTCTATGCAGTAATTCGGCGGAGCGCATATTTCCGTATTGCAGATTGAAATCAGCTCTTCATCCGTATATGCCGCGTCTGCGTTTTTATTAATGTCAACAGTTGCTATGAGGTCATAATAGTTTTCCGAATAAGCCATTGCGTCATCCGGAACGTAGCTCATGTCAATTGCCGAGCTTCTATAGATTTTATATCTCTTGAATAGTCCTTCTTCGCCGGATAATGTTCTTTCCATATCCGGCTCCGTATTATGATTCCATTTCAGCTTA
>DDUU01000034.1 GCA_002344965.1 Candidatus Tepidiaquacellales bacterium UBA2330
GTTCAATCCGTGATTCAGACAATTGCAAAATTCAAATTGCAAATAAATTATTTAACAAATATTTTATCCCACAGATATCAAAATCTTTCCGGGATTTTTTTATGTATAACCTGTCAATATAAAATGATAATCCAATAGAGTAAAACTTTTTTTAAGAAAGGGGTACAGGAATAAATTTAATTTCTAAACAAATGATTGAATAAAACCATATGTTTGTGAGATGTTTATTAAATAATAAAAACCTTAGGTTTGTAAAAATTAAAAATTTCAAAATGGAAAGGAGTAGTTATGAAATTTCTGAAAAATATATTCAAACCGGTAAGAGTTCTAATAATTCTAATTTTATTTATGCTTGCAGCGAAAGGATCTTTAGGTCAGAATTTTGTAAAAATTACTGATCAGAGTAATCCTGTAGTTAATGATACATTGGCAGGCGTTTACATCGGTTCAAGCTGGGTAGATATTGATAATGACAAATGGCTTGATCTGTTTGTGAACAGAAAAGTAATTTACAAAAATCTTGGTAACGGCAATTTTGTGAAACTGATATCCGCTATGGCAAATCAAAATACAAATCTCAGCAATACATGGTCTGATTATAATAACGACGGATTGACAGACTGCTTCGTAACTTCTACAGGCGGACCGTTTTCATATCTTTACAAAAATGAAGGTAATGGAATAATGAGCAAAGTTCTTACAGGTGTTATAGGCGATACTGCAAACAACACCGGCTGGGGCTGCGCCTGGGCTGATTATAATAATGATGGTCATACTGACCTGATTATTGCGGCTGCAAACGGTTTTGGTACAGTGTTTCATCCCAACAGATTTTTGAAAAATAACGGAGACGGGAGTTTTACAAGACTTGAGATACACGGACTAACGGATACTCTTGCGCCGTTTACTGTTCCGGCATGGTCTGATTATGATCAGGATGGTGATATGGATCTTTTTATAGGAAGCGGACCCGGAGGATCTACTTCTACAGATTTCTTATATAAAAATATGCTGACTGAAACCGGTTCGGCAGATCTGGTAAGACTTATGACGGCTCCTATGGCTACTGATCAGCTCGACGGTCAGGTATGGAACTGGATCGACTATGATAATGACGGAGATCTTGACGGTTTCATTACAAATTACGCAAATAATGTACCGAATAATTTATACAGAAATAATAACGGTGTCTATGAAAGGATGATAGCTGCTCAGGTAGGAAGTATAGTATCAGATATAGGTTTATATCTCGCAAATGTCTGGGGTGATTTTGACAATGACGGAGACCTTGACTGCTTTGTAACAAGAGACGGAGGACAGCAGAGCAGATATTACAGCAATAACGGGAACGGAACATTTACAAGAATTGATACGCTACAGGTAGTTTCAATCTCCGGAGGAAATTACGGAGCTACAGCAGGCGATTACGACAATAATGGAACGCTTGACCTGTACGTAGCCGGCAGCACTTCTTCAAAAGGTCTGTTTAGAAATGATCTTGTTAACGGAAACAAATGGATTAATATAAAATGCATCGGTTCAGGACCGGGAAATAATTATTCCAATAAATCGGCGATCGGAACCAGAGTAAAAGCCAAGGCAACTATCAACGGAACGGAAGTCTGGCAAATGCGTGAAGTGTCGTCGCAAAATTCTTTTAACTCAATGAATATGCTGAACGTGCATATGGGATTCGGTGATGCCGCTTCTATTGATTCGCTGGTGATAATCTGGCCAAGAGGGCTGAAAGAAGTTTATACAAACGTCGGTCTGAATCAGTTTTATAACGCAACTGAAGGACAGGGAATTGTCTCCGGAATTGAACAGGAGTCACAGGCAATTCCGGAAGGTTTTCTGCTGGAACAGAATTTTCCAAATCCGTTCAATCCAATAACAACCATAAAGTTCACAATACCGTCAAGAGAAATATCAAATTCTCTTTACACTCTAAAAATCTTTGACATACTCGGAAAGGAAATTGCGACGTTATTTTCTTCAAAACTCAATCCGGGAAGTTACTCATATACATTCGACGGTAATAACCTCAGCAGCGGAGTTTATTTCTATAGTCTGCATTCGGAAAATTATTCTCAGACAAGGAAAATGCTTCTTACCAAATGAATTGAAAAAGCCGTTCTTTTAAATAAAGGAACGGCTTTACCTGTATCTGTAAATTCAGTAAAGTATTATCAGTAAAATCCCGTCTTAAATTTTCTTTTGTCCGAATAGAGAACAGCTTTATAACTGAAGTCATTTTTAAATACTTTCGGCCGGACAAATTCATCCGTATTAAAATAAGTAAGATACTTTTTAACACTCCATGTAAACTGAGCGCTGTAATTTTTGAATTCATTTCTTGAAAGGTAATTTAATGTTGATTGTCTTTCAGATGTTACGATGTAAAGATTCAGATATGGATTTATGCTTTTGAATTCAATAACATAAATACCTGTACCTGATCCGAGAGAATAAGAAAAATTTGTATTTCCTGCAGCACCGAGATAATTATCGGACGGTGTGAAGAGTTCGGGCGGCGACTCCGGATACAGTTTTAATTCAGCGCCGGGAGATACAAAATTCAGTCCGGCATAACCTGAACCGTTATTGAATCTTCCGAAACCGGTAACGAGAATTTTGTTTGTAACGGAAAGTTTATCGGGCACCCAGATATGTGTCTTTACAGCTCCGTCAGAATTCTCTGAAAACTTTATTGCAGAATTCAGATTATAATTGAAAAAATTCAGTGAAACATTGAATTCGGTTTTCAGAGATTTACTTGCCGGCTGATATACATTAATTGCTGAAGTGGAAAGAGAGCTGCCTTTTTTATTATTTATCCTTGCTGTTTTATTCCTGTCATTTTTATAAACGCTTACTTTCAAATATTTAATAGTCTGAAATCCTTGTTTATCCCTCAGCAGAAAAACTAACTCTCCTTTCAGATAATTTTCAGAAACCGGCCAGAGTATATTAAGATTTACGGTTGAGTCACCTACACCTGCTTTAGCTTCTTTACATTCAAACACTTCCTGACTTATCATCTTGATCACAGCACTTCCGCCTTCGGATATTTTCGGGAATCTAACTTTAAGCTGAACATAATTTGAGAACTGCTCTTTCAGGTCGCCGAAAATAATGAGCTCGGGATTGGATAATGTCAGGTCTTTGTATATTACAGCTGTTGACGAAGTTTTCTCTGCTATAGTCAGCGTATATGGAAAAGTCACATTTGTTAGTGAGAACTTTCCGAAGCGGTCTGTTAAAACTTCTTTTGAACCGTAAATTACTTTTACAAAAGGTACCGGAAATTTTCTTTCATCCGTTACCTTTCCGTTTAAGAAAAGGCTGATATCTTTTGAAGGCGAACCGGAAATAACATTACCGGCTACGGAAAAAATCAATAAAAAGGTAAGTAAAATTTTCAGTAATAATATTTTCATTCAGAGTGTTTTATGAAATTATAAAATAGAATGAAATTTTGAAACAGCATAAAATTACTATAAATTACAATTGGATTTATACAGGTATAATATTGCATTTAAAAAATTAAATTTGAATATATGAGAAGGGTTTTTACAAAAGGACTGCTGACTTATCTTTATCATATTTATCCCTTGCAGATATTTATTTCCCTGTATTTGTGATTTTATTTTGAATTGTCTTTACGGCATTGCTGAAGTAATTTTGTTAAAACAAAAAAAGTAATTTTTTTTAAAAATTAAAAGGAGGCTGAAGGCAATCAATAATTTCGAATAAAATTTCCCAAACTTTAATTTTCGTAATTATGAAAACAAAAATTATTTATTTTTTATGCTTGGCTTCTTATGTTTTGTTTCTCCTTATTCCGGGATGTTCTGAAGAAAATTCTGTAACAAACCCGCCCCCGCCCGGTCAGAATGACCTTGTAGTCGGAACATTAATCACAACACCAAATACGGTTACTGTAAATTTAAACGATACGGTTCTGTTCAGATTTACTGTAAATCCCGGAGTCCGGTTCACGGATTCAGTCTCACGTCTGATTAAAATAAATGCTAATAATACGGAAACCGAAATAGGTCTGCTTGAAGATAACGGTAATCTTCAAAACGGCGATGAGATTGCAAACGATAATATTTTCAGCGGCAGATTTATAATAAATGAATTATCTCAAGGAGATATAAAATATAAAGCTAAAGGAATTATTTCTTCCACATCAAACGGATATTCTCCCATTGTTACAATTGCTGTGCTGTCGGAATTATCCTCAAACGATGTGAAAACAGTTTTTACAACTCAGGCAAATGCACAGAATCAGCTCATTACTTACCTCGCCGGTAATCCTAATAATATAGATAACGCCTCGACACAACTGGCATCATGGCTGCAGACACAGACCGGAGTGCAGAGCGTGGAAAGAGCTGGCAATACCGGGATCCTGATTCATTACAGCAGCGGGATCTCCGGCGGTATTCTGTTTTCTCTCGCTAATTCAAGCGGCGCAATCTCTACTTTGGGAGGAGCGGGAATTTCCGATACGCTCAGGAGGAATAACAAAGCTATTCATCCGTCAAAACAAACTGTCGGAACGAATGACTTTTACAACGACAACGCATCTCAGTCTGACAATATCCTTCTCGACCCGAATACTATCGGAAACAGAAATGTTCTGATCTATGAACCATTTCTTGCAATTTACCCTCCGTATAATGTAGGACAAAAAGTTAAATCAAGACTGGAACAGTCCCTTTGCAAAGATTACAATGTTACGACTTATGTCAATCAGGAAGCGAATATTGCTGTCCTCTCCGATATTACGAAATACGGAATGGTCGTATTTACTACTCACGGGTTACTTGGTAAAAGTCTGTTTACAGGTGAAATAGCGGATACAAATCTTGCTGTATACAAAAACAAATACAAAGCTCTGATAAAAGCTGATAAGATGAGTATCTGGAAAAACATAGTGATAAGTACAGTCGGAACAGTTAACACTTCCGCAGACGTATATGTAGTGAATAATAAATTCATTTCAGATATAACAGGCACGTTTCCAAACTCTGTTATTGTAAATAACTCCTGTGAAAGTTCTATGAACCCTGACCTTGCCAATGCATTTCTTGGAAAGGGAGCAAAATCATATTTCGGTTACAGTAAAGTGGTTCACGTTGGGTTTGTTCAGACAATAAGTGATTCCATCGCAAAGAGACTCGGAGTGGAAAGTAAAACTACCGGCAATACTTTTTTTAACGCTTCAGATCCCGAATCACCGTTTGCTGTGTTTGAGAAAAAAATCGGTTCTGATGATCTTGGTTATTCTGCTTCTTTGATCAATAAGGATTTTGAGGAAGGAAAGATAGAGGGCTGGACAAGATCAGGTGACGGAAGAGTAATCAGCAGACTTGGTAATGTAAATCCTACTCAGGGAAGTTTCATGGGTATCATATCCACCGGTCTCGGATATACTACTTCAAGCGGTTCCATTTCACAGTGCTTCACAGTACAGAATAATCAGTCATCATTAAAGCTGAAATGGAATTTTCTGTCTGAAGAATTTCTTGAATACATAAATTCTCAGTTTCAGGATTATTTCAGAATCAAGATAATCAAACAGGACGGTTCAGAAGTTATCCTACTGAGTAAAACAATAGATCAGATCGCTGCTCAGTTCGGCGCTACTCAGCAAAATGCCGGTTCGCTTATACCGGTATCTCCCGATATTGTTTTCGATCAGGGTGGTGTATATATGACCGGATGGCAGGATATTACATTTGATATCACAGCTTACAGAGGTCAGGTGATTACAATTATATTCTCTGCCGGAGATGTCGGAGACAGTATCTATGATACGGCTATCCTTCTTGATGATATTATTATACAGTAATTAAAAAGACCGGACATTAAATCCGGTCTTTCTGATATTTAATATTTCAGAAAAATTTTGGAATACTGATTATAATAAAATGTATTTACAAAATCTGAGGAATACTATTCAGATTTAAAAATTTTATATACAATTCCCGCCAGTGCTGCGCCAATTACAGGAGCGACTATGAAAAGCCAGAGCTGTTCTATCGCCCATCCGCCTACAAAAACCGCCTGACTGATACTTCTTGCAGGATTTACTGAAGTATTTGTTACAGGAATACTGATAAGATGTATAAGCGTCAGAGCAAGTCCGATTGCAATTCCTGCAAATCCGGCAGGTGATCTTCCGTCCGTTGCTCCGAGTATTACAATTAGAAACATAAAGGTCATGACTACTTCAGTAACAAGCGCAGCCGTTAAATTATATTTCCCCGGCGAATGTTCACCGTAACCATTAGCAGCGAAGTCACCGATCGCTGATCCGTTTCCGGTTACTATTATATATAGAACTCCCGCTCCTGCAATTCCGCCCAGTATCTGTGAAATCACATAAGGGAATAATTCCTTTGTGGAAAATCTACCGCCTATCCATAATCCGATTGATACTGCGGGATTAAGATGAGCTCCCGAAACATGTCCGAGAGAATAAACGATTGTAAGAACTGTTAATCCGAATGCAAGAGATACTCCCGTAAATCCGATTCCCAGTTCAGGAAAGCCTGCTGCCAGCATTGCACTTCCGCATCCTCCGAGCACTAACCAAAATGTGCCGATGAATTCTGCAAGATTTTTTTTCATTTTGTTTTTTTTTATTAATTAAAAATTTATAAAAGTCATAATGACTTTTATAATTGAGTTGTCCTTAATTTTTACTATTATCTTTATCAGTAATACATCAGTGTATGTAACATAAGTTACCGGAAATATTTATTCTGCATTTTTTAGTTAGTTGTTAAAAAATACTGATTAATTTTTTTACTTAGTGATTCAAATATAAAATGCTGAAAACACGGATCATGACTAAATTTATTTATAGGTGCATAAAAATATCAGTTAAGATTGCCTTTTGTAAATCTGAATTCCTCTGTCCATTCATTATCTTTGGATCTTAAATTCAACTTTATTACCAGCTCTTCACCATTCATGTGATATGTAATTCCGTTAAAGTATGCTGTCTTCTCATTAATTTTTATCAGATTAAATGTAACCCATTTATCTTTATCTTCCCAGGGTGTAAGATCCCTACCGAAATGTTTTAACTTTAAAGTAACCGTGCCTTCGGATTCCTCCATTATCATGTATTCGGAAAAATTAAGTTTACCATCCTTCATTAATCTGAAAATTCCAATCATACTGTTATCAGCAGCCGGCATCCAGAGTTCATCACATTCGCCTCCGAGACCGGTCCCTTTCCAGTAACCTGTCAGCCATGTTAGTTCAGATAAACTGCCTTTACCGGGTGCATCTCCCGCTTCGGATTTAAGAACATCCTGTCCATGTGCAGCAATTGCAAAAAAAAGTAAAAAACTAAGAGTTAATATCAGCATAATATAAAATTATTTATTTAAGTTAAGCAGAACATTTTAGAAAAAGTTTTATATATTTAAAAATTTAATAATCAGGAAGTTTTTTTTAAAAAATCAAATCCGCCTTTTCTCAGATTAATGCCGAATTCCAGATATGCTTTCAGGCATGCAAGAAAATTCGCCCAGCCTTCAGTATTTCCTTTCAGCCATTTTATTCCGGATTCGTTATTCTCCATGCTTTTTTCTGATATTCTTACAACTGTTGAATCGTCATTTACGGCTTCGAGTTTTATTTCGGTTAAAAGTTCTTCACCGTCAATGATCCAGTAAAATGAAATAATATTATTCGCTTCTGTTTTCCCGACTCTGACCGGTGCCTGATCTTCAAACTCCGGAAATTTCCATATAAGATTTTCACCTTCTTCCATACGGCCGGTGCTTTCAGAAATAAAATAGTTACGCATCTCTTCAGGATTTACAATAGCTTCAAATATATCAGCGGCAGGCTTTTGAATTTGTATTGCAGCATTAACTTCAAGTTTAGAATTTGACATAATTTAATTATGCGTTCTGTAATAAAAGGATTTGTGAAATTACAAATACGGGACTTCATTTAAAAGCATTTAATTGCAGTATTAAGTTTATATTTTCATAATTGTTCTCATTCTGTTTTTTGACGCAGTATATCTGATTGTAAAATTATATAACTTAAATTCAGACGGGATTATACTTTATTATACAGTGCTTAATTCGTATATAATTTTTTCTTAAGATATAAACTTGCTTTCACCAGTAGTATCAGCACAGGCACTTCCACTAAAGGTCCTATCACGCCTGCAAATGCCTGCGGCGAATGAATTCCGAAAACAGCAATTGATACTGCAATCGCAAGTTCAAAATTATTTCCTGTGGCGGTAAATGAGATCGATGCGTTCTTGTCATAAGGGACTTTCATAGACTTGTTAATAAAGAAACTCGTGAAGAACATTAATACAAAATATATAATGAGCGGTGTTGCAATTTTCAGCACATCAATGGGAAGTTCAAGAATTTTTTCGCCTTTCAGACTGAACATTAAAACAATTGTAAAAAGTAAAGCATATAACGTAACCGGAGATATTAACGGAATATACTTTCTGTTAAACCAGTCTATTCCTTTATACTTTATTAACATATACCTGCTCAGAAATCCTGCTATAAAAGGAATGCCGAGATAAATAAAAACACTTTCAGCTACGCTGCTCATCGGTACATGCACATCAAAGTTACCGAGTCCAAATTTCTCAGGCAGCATGTTAATAAAAAGCCAGACATAAAAGCTGTAAGTCAGCACCTGAAAGATACTGTTAAGCGCTACCAGTAAAGCGCCGTATTCCCTGCTTCCGCCGGCGAGATCATTCCAGACAATTACCATTGCAATACACCGTGCAATTCCTATTAAAATTAATCCTGTCATATAATCCGGCTCATCACCGAGAAAAATAATCGCCAGCACAAACATTAGAACAGGTCCGATCACCCAGTTCAGTACAAGAGACAGTGACATTACTTTTTTATCCTGAAAAGCTTTAGGAAGAAGCGAGTAATCAACTTTTGCAAGCGGGGGATACATCATGAGTATCAGCCCGATAGCCAGAGGAATATTTGTAGTGCCCGAAGATAATGAGTCTGACAGATCTGATATGCCGGGAAATATATTTCCAATAAATACTCCTGTTGCCATAGCCAGAAATATCCAAAGAGTTAAAAACCTGTCAAGAAATTTTAATTTGATTTTCATAATTATTTTGAACTACGGGTAATGCTTACAACCGGATATATTGGGAGGTAAGTTTTAAAAATTAGAATCTAATCGCACTTATACGAATAAATTTTTTTATCAAAAAATCCTGTAAGCAATCCTCTTGCCAGACCCCAGTTTTCAGGATTTATACAGTATTTTGTTTTCGGCGGATTTATTTCGCCCTGTATAAGCCCTGCATCTTTTAAAACTTTTAAATGCTGTGAAAGAGTGCTGTTGGCAATTGGCAGTTCAGCAGACAAATCTCCGTGATAACAACATGACCGGTCAGCAAGCAGTTCTAAAATTGATATCCTTACGGGATTTGCCAGAGCATTGGCAAATTTAGAAATAAGCTGTTGTGTTTCAGTGAATTTATTATTTTTTGCTTTCATTAAAATAGTCATTTATTCGTAAACTTACGAATAACAGACTGCCAATTCAAGTAAAAATTATTTATTGCACGGAATTGTTCGGTATGAAAAAGACAATGCAGGATAATATAATGGAGTATTGAATAAAGCTTAATTATACTTTTGAGAAGGTGAATTATTAATTTAAAAATGTTTTGTAAATTGCTCTTCTTCTGTTAATCCCTCAATAGCTTTTGCAGCAGTTTGATCTGTTGTTGTTAAAATTTATACTTTATCAAAACATCCTGTTCCGACGAAACTCTGATGCTTTACCGCAACTGCAGATTATTTTATGAACTGCTTAACTTAGTTATTAAAAGCTTATCAATTTTTTTACCGTCAATATCAACAATTTCAAATCTGTAACCTAAATGTTCAAGTCTGTCACCGATGCGCGGGATATCAGTTAATTTAGAAAATACAAATCCCGCTGCAGTAGAATAGTCTATTTTCTCAAAATCAATTTCAAAGTCATCAATGATCTCGGCTAATAATTCTACAGGCGCGTCACCGCTGATAAGAATTGAGTTATCTTCGCGGACAAAAATATCTGGCTCATCTGTCTCTCCTTCCTCCGGTATATGCCCCACTATATTTTCTATAATATCATGAATAGTTATAATCCCTTCAAAACCCCCATGCTCATTTACAACGCAGCATATATGAGTCTTCATTTGTTTCAGAATATTAAGTACTGACTGAGCATCGGTCTCTTCAGTTACCAATACCGGCTGAATTATCAATTCACTTATACTGAAATCAGAATTCATAGCAAGTCTTTTATAGAAATCCCTCAGAGAAAGTAAACCGCGTAAATTATCAAGATGACCCTGAGCGCAGACTACGCGGCTGTGACTGACTTCAGATAAAAATTTAAAGTTCAGAGCATCCGGTTCATCAAGATCTAACCATTCCACGTCAGTACGGTGTGTCATAATGTGTTTTGCCTTTTTATCTGAAAAGTAAAACACTTTTTCATGAATTATCTTTTGTTCTTTTTCGATAACACCTTCAGCAGAAGCGATATGAATTAATTGCCGTAACTCGGATTCGGATAATTTTTCAGAATATTTTCTAATACCAAGTAATCGGTTTACAAAGTTTGTTGAGTAAGAAAGAATTTTAACAAAAGGATAAAACGCTGCGCTGAAATAGTAAATGACCGGAGCAACACGAACTGCAATTTTTTCCGGATTACTCATAGCAACTGTCTTTGGTACTAATTCGCCTATAACAATTGAAATATAAGTAATTATCACAACTGTAACTGATAGTGAAATAACTCCGGCATATTCTTTTGTGAATTCGAAATTCTGAAAGAAAGGAGATACATCATCAGCTATGTTTAATCCTCCGTAAACGCCTGTTACAATTCCGATAAGCGTAATTCCGATCTGAATCGAAGAAAGAAAATTTTCAGAATTGTCGAGTAATTTTAATGCTGTATTTGCTCCTTTATACCCTTCGGATTTTAAATGCTCTAAACGTGTCCGCTTGCTTGACACCAGAGCTATCTCTGATAATGCAAAAAAACCATTCAGTAAAATCAGTAAGCTTAAAATAAGTATTTCCATTCAGTGTAATAATTTATTTTTGACCGGCTCAAAAAAAGTGATATGCAGATCGTTAAAAAGTATTAAGTTATTACCGGACTTAAAGATCAAATTTTATGATTAATTTTCTCTCATTTTAATCAATTCCTTCGTCATCTTCAATGTGATCCTTTTTCTGAAACTTGCTCTCCGTCGGAAATATAAAGTCGTCATCCAGGGATAACCCGCTTAAGTCTTTTACTTCCGGATCATTTAACTCTGTTATGCTTCTGCATTTCCTGATACATTCAGACGGATGTTTACTTCTGCTTATAAGTATTCAGAGGAATATTCAAAAGTGTTAAGTCTTAATTCGGATACATGAGGGAGAAAATTACTGTTGACTATATGAATAAATGTTCATATATTTGTTTACTTAAATTTAAAAATGGCAAAAGCAAAAACGAATTTAGATGCTGATCAGGTAATCAGAGTAGCAGAGATATTAAAAACTATCGGTCATCCGGTCAGACTGAAAATACTTGAAGCGCTTGAAGACAAAGAGCCGCTTTCAGTATCTGAGATTCAGGATAATATCGGAACAGAAACAGAGCAGTCGCTTCTTTCACATCACCTTATAAAAATGAAAGACCGCGGAATACTTAAATGCGAAAAGAACGGCATGAATGTTATGTACCGGCTTGAAGACAGGAATATCCTGAAAATATTTGAGTGTATGGAGTCCTGTACATTGTTTGAAAATAAAACATACAGATAAATTTTTAATGAAAGTCCATTGACACAGTATAACCTGTATAAAAATTTAAAATTATCAGACAGCGCATTCTGGGATGACCGGTATGAATCAGGTCAGACCGGCTGGGATATTGGATATGCCTCAACTCCTGTTAAGGAATATGCAGATCAGATATCAGATAAAGAAATTAAAATATTAATACCCGGCTGCGGAAATGCGTATGAAGCGGAATATCTACTGCAATCAGGTTTCAGAGATATTACGGTTCTTGATATTTCTGAAGTGCTGACGGAGAAGTTGAAAATGAAATTCGGCGGATATGAAGGAATTAGAATATTCAATGAGGATTTTTTCGAACATGAAGATAAATATGATTTGATTATAGAGCAGACTTTTTTCTGCGCGCTTGATCCGGGAATGCGGGAAGAATATGCAGTAAAAATGTCTTCGCTACTTTCTGAAAACGGTAAAGTAGCAGGCGTATTGTTTGACACGCAGTTTGAAAAAGAAGGTCCGCCGTTCGGTGGATCCCGTAATGAGTATGAAGTTTTATTCGGAAAACATTTTGAAATAAAAACGCTTGAAAGATGTTACAACTCTGTCGCAAAGAGAAGCGGCAATGAAGTATTTATTAATCTTAAAAATAAAAAATTATGACATACATCGGAATCATAATCGGAGGAATAGCCGGATTCCTGTACTGGAACTTCATCGGATGCGAATCAGGCGCATGCGCCATTACATCTAACAAATATATATCAACAGGATACGGAGCTTTGCTCGGTTCACTGCTTTTCTCAACTATAGCCGGATCAGCGACTTTTAAGAATATTATTCCTGACTTCAGCGGGAAAGATTCATCTGCAAAATATCAGAACATAAGCGGCGAGGAACTGGTACTGAAATCTGATGATGATGAGTTTGTAATTATAGATGTCAGGACACCGGGCGAATGGGAATCAGGATATATTCATGGCGCAGATGAGTTCATTAATTTTAACGGAAGTGACTTTGAAGAGAAAATACAAAAACTTGATTCATCCAAATCTTTCATACTATACTGCAGAAGCGGAAACAGAAGCGGCAAGGCGTGTGAAATCATGCACGGTAAAGGATTCAGAAAGCTGTACAATCTTTCCGGCGGTATTATGAAATGGAAAGGCGATTTAAAAAAAGACTGATAAATTTTTTAATAATAAATTAAATATTCATAAATGAAAATCGAACAGATATATACAGGATGCCTTGCACAAGGCGCATATTATATAACAAGTAAGGGAGAAGCGGCTATTGTGGATCCTCTAAGAGAGATAAAGCCGTATCTTGAAAGAGCTGAAAAAGACGGAGTTAAAATTAAATATATTTTTGAAACGCATTTTCACGCAGACTTTGTCAGCGGCCACGTAGATCTGGCAAAAGCAACAGGCGCGAAAATAATATACGGTCCGACCGCTCAGCCGGAATTTGAATGCGTCATTGCAAAAGACGGTGAAGAATTCAAACTGGGTGATATAAAAATCAAAGCGCTTCATACTCCCGGTCATACAATGGAAAGCACATGCTATCTGTTGATTGATGAAAAAGGAAAAGATATTGCGCTGTTCAGCGGTGATACTTTATTCATAGGTGATGTCGGAAGACCTGATCTTGCGCAAAAGGCGGCAGATATGACACAGGAGCAGCTTGCGGCAACATTGTTTCATTCGCTTCGTGATAAAGTAATGAAACTTGAAGATGATGTCCTTGTCTATCCGGCACACGGAGCAGGCAGCGCATGCGGAAAAAATATGAGCAAGGAAACCGTCTCGACTATAGGCGCTCAGAAAAAAATGAATTATGCGCTGAGAGCTGATATGACAGAAGAAGAATTTGTAAAAGAAGTAACGGACGGACTTCTTCCGCCGCCGAATTACTTCCCAATGAATGTTGCTATGAATAAGAAAGGTTATGAAAATATAGATACAGTAATGAAACGCGGTCTTAAGGCAATGAATGCGGAAGAATTTGAATCAGCTGCAAACGAGACAGACGCTGTAATGCTTGACACCAGGAATGATAAATTTTTTAATACCGGATTTATACCAAACAGTATAAATATTTCTTTAGACGGTCAGTTCGCTCCCTGGGTAGGCGCTCTGATACCTGATGTAAAGCAGCAGCTTTTGTTAATTGCAGAGCCTGGACGTGAAGAGGAATCAGTGATGCGTCTTGCAAGGGTCGGATATGATAATGTGATCGGATATCTTGAAGGAGGATTTGAAGCATGGATAAAAGCAGGTAAGGAAATTGATACAATAAGCAGAATAACTCCGCAGGAATTTGAAAAGGATTTTGATAAAAATAAATCGATTGTTATAGATGTAAGAAGACCGGGTGAATATAATTCTGAACATGTGGACGGAGCGGTTAATATTCCTCTTGATTTTATAAATGATAATCTGGCTGAATTTCCGAAAGATAAGGAATTTATAATTCACTGCGGAGGCGGATACAGAAGTATGACAGCCGCTTCAATTCTCAAATCCAGAGGCTGGGAAAATTTTAAAGAGGTCGAGGGCGGGTATAATAAAATAAAATTAACAGGCGTTCCGAAAACTGACGCAGTATGCACTAAGAAAACTCAAAATGTATAAAATCATTTCGGGTAACTGAAATTCAATAATTTAACATTCTTTTAAAATGACAGAACTTTTAAAACAGCCCTGGCACTGGGCTGTTAGCGGCGCAGTGATCGGACTTATAGTTCCGATGCTTCTGATACTCGGCAATAAAAAATTCGGAATTTCATCATCATTCCGGCATATCTGCGCTGCATGTTTTCCCGGTAACGTAAAATTTTTCAGGTATGAATGGAAAAAGGAAATCTGGAATTTATTTTTCGTGGGCGGAATAATTATAGGCGCATTCATAGCGACAGTATTTCTGACTGATCCTTCGAAACCCATACGCATTGCTCCGGAGACAGCGGGAATTCTGAACGGTTACGGAATAACTGACTTCTCAAGTCTTATGCCTGTTCAGTTATTTAACTGGAGTAATTTACTTTCAGCAAAAGGTCTTGTGTTTTTTATAACAGGAGGATTTCTTGTCGGTTTCGGAACCAGGTATGCAGGCGGCTGTACTTCAGGTCATTCCATAATGGGACTGGCAAATCTTCAGAAAGCTTCACTTATTGCAACCATATTTTTCATGGCAGGCGGATTCTTCTCAACTAATATTCTTATCCCTTTAATATTTAATTATTTATAATAATGACAGAAAATGAACTGTTAAAATCCGGATACACTGAAACTAAGGAAGAAATTGAATTAAGACATCTCGATACAGTATGCACGAATGAATCGCAGCTTGTTCACCCGTGGTGGTATAATTTTAAATATACTGTAGTAGGAATTATTTTCGGAATAGTATTTGTAAAAGCGGAGATCATAAGCTGGTTCAGGATACAGGAAATGTTTCAGCTTACTTCATTTTTTATGTACGGTGTGATAGGTACTGCGGTAGCTGTCGGCGCACTTTCAGTATTTATTTTAAAAAAGCTTAAACTCAAAAGCATATACGGAGAAGATATTACGTTTGAAAACAAAGAATACAACAAAGGTCAGATCATAGGAGCGATGATTTTCGGAATCGGATGGGCGATAACGGGAGCATGTCCCGGACCGCTGTTTGCACAGCTTGGCAGCGGATATTCCGTGATCATTATTACTATACTGTCAGCGATTGCCGGAACCTGGGTTTACGGGAAATACAGAGACAGACTGCCGCACTGAATTCAATTACGAGTTGCGAGTTGCGAGTTACGAGTTACGAATTGCGAGTTACGAATTGCGAGTTACGAATTGCGAGTTGCGAGTTATGAGTTACGAATTGCGGGTTGGGAATTAAGGTTGGGAATTAAGGGTTAGGAAATACAGGTTAACTTGCTTCGGAATCAGAATCCTGCGGTTTTTCATTCACTTCAGAAAATAATCATTAAACTCTTTTGGCGAAGCATATCCGGTTTTCTTTTAATTTATAAAAATCCGTTTCAATTTTTACTCAAGACTTATTTTTTTTATAACTTTCAAATTAAAAAGTTTAGGATTATTTTCAATTCAATTTTTTTTTAAATAACACAATATAATGAAAAAGACTACATTTCTTTGCGTTAGCGCAATTCTTTTTTTCTGTATTACAATGATGATGGGTGTTAATACTGCATCTTCACAGCAGAATAATTACAGAAATCTTAACTGGTCGGATGAAACCGGCAAAAGTTTTACCTATGAAGGCGAAAGAAGAATTATTCCGGATATATTCAGAACAGTAAGAATAAATTTTAATGATCTTAAAAATGATCTGAAGAATTTACCTTTTGAATCATACGATAATCTTCCTCAGAATCAGGTGCAGATAAATCTGCCGAAACCCGACGGAACTTACGGACAATTTATTATTAATGAATATTCAATGATGGAGCCGGAACTCGCAGCTCAGTTTCCCGAGATTAAGACATTCACTATTAAAGGAGTGGATGATCCTTATGCAACAGGAAAAGTGGATATTACCATGCACGGTTTTCATGCAATGGTACTGAGTGTTAACGGAAATTACTATATCGATCCTTACAGCTCCGAAGAAAAAAATATTTACATTTCTTATTATAAAAAGGATCTGAGACCAAAGACAGATTATGACTGTCTTGTTACGGAAATTGCTGAGAATGAGCAGATCCCTATGGAATTCGATGCAACCGGAGAAATCCTTCGCACATACAGACTTGCAGTTGCGGCAACAGGAGAATACACAGCATTCCACGGAGGAACGGCTGCATTAGGTCAGGCGGCGATTGTAACCGCTATGAACAGAGTGAACGGTGTGTATGAAAAAGATTTTTCTGTAAGAATGACTTTAGTAGCGAATAATATTAATATTGTTTACACAAACTCCGCAACTGATCCTTATACAAACAACAACGGTTCGACAATGCTCGGTCAAAATCAGACTAACCTGGACAATGTAATCGGCAATGCCAATTATGATATTGGTCACGTTTTCAGTACCGGCGGCGGCGGTATCGCCGGACTCGGAGTTGTATGCATAACAGGTCAGAAAGCAAGAGGTGTTACGGGATTACCTTCACCGACAGGAGATGTATTTTACATAGATTTTGTTGCACATGAAATGGGACATCAGTTCAGAGGAAATCATTCCTTTAACGGTGTACTCGGAAGTTGCAGCGGCGGAAACAGAAACGGCTCGACTGCATGGGAACCCGGCAGCGGAAGTACAATCATGGGCTATGCAGGTATCTGCGGAGCTGATGATCTTCAGGCATTCAGTAATGATCATTTTCATACTGGAAGTATAACTGAAATTACAAATTATACACAGACAGGAAACGGTAACAGCTGCCCTGTTCAGACTGCAACAGGAAATACTCCGCCTACAGTTTCAGTGCCTACCGGCGGATTCACGATTCCGATCAGCACACCGTTTCAGCTTACCGGATCAGCAACCGATGTTAATAATCCGAACTCATTAACTTATAACTGGGAACAATATGACGTAGGTCCAGCCGGATCACCAAACAGTCCGTCTGGCAATGCACCGATATTCAGATCATTCAGTTCCGTTACAACGCCTACAAGAATTTTCCCTAAATTATCAGACTTATTAAATAATACCCAGACTATTGGTGAAATACTTCCTACTTATACAAGGTCATTAACATTCAGAATGACAGTAAGGGATAACAATGCAGGCGCAGGTGGTATAGGAATCGGCACCGTTGCTTTTAATGTATCCTCAGCCGCAGGTCCGTTTATTGTTACTTCACCGAATACGAATGTAAACTGGAACAGCTCAATACCACAGACAGTAACATGGAATGTTGCCAATACAACAGCATCTCCTGTGAGCTGCGCTAATGTAAATATTTTGCTTTCGACGGACGGAGGTAACACATACCCTTATACTTTATTGACAAATACTCCGAATGACGGGTCACAGAGCGTAACGCTGCCCGGTGTTAATACTACTACAGCAAGAATTAAAGTAGAAGCTGTTGGTAATATTTTCTTTGATATTTCAAATACAAATTTTCAGATTTCAAATACAAGTCTTCCGGCAATCAGCCATACGCCGCTTACAAGTCAGCTGAAATCTTCATGGCCGGTATCAGTGGATGCTGTTGTAACATCCATTCATCCGATAGATTCTTCATGGGTGGTCTGGTATAAAAATTCTCCTGTTAATACAAAGCAGTTTAAACTTATAAACACTTCGGGAAATAATTATTCAGCGTTGTTTAATTCTTTGAATTCAGATGTAGTTGTAGGCGATATGATCTATTATAAAATATTCGCAAAGAATCTTTCGGCGGGAAATGAAAGAGATTCAACGGCTCAGTTCAGCTTTAGCATAATTGACAATAACCTTTGCGAAGATTTTACAAACGTAAGCTTCCCTCCTTCCGGCTGGGATATAACTTACACAGGAACTCTTTACTGGACAAGGAATGCTGTCAGCGGATACGGGACAGGATCCGGTTCGGCTAAGTTTGACTTTTGGACTGCAACAGCCGGCAATACACAATTGTTAAACTCAAAAATTTTTGAAACTGCTCTGACAGGCGATACGCTGAAATTTGATCACGCTTACGCGCCGTATACAGACGGCTCGACGGATACATTGGAGATTTTAACTTCAACAAACGGAGGAACAAGTTATTCAACACTTGTAAAACTCTGGGGAAACAACATAAACGGAAATCTTAATACAAGAACCGCATTGGGAAGTGCATTCACTCCGACTTCAGGCCAGTGGGCGACGAAAAAATATTCGCTTCCTGCCGGAACTAATAAAGTAAGATTCAGAGCCAGAAGCGGATGGGGAAATAATCTCTATCTCGACAATATTTGCGTAATAAAAGCAGCAGTTGGTGTTCCTTCTGATATAACCCTCGCTCCCGAAGGATTCTACAATGTCTCTCCGGGCAATCTGAATATGAGAGACACAGTAACTTTTTATCTGAGAAATTCTACAACGCCGTTTGCAAAAGTTGATTCTGCAAAATCTATATTAGATTCGGCAACACTTAAATGCGCACCTTTATTTGCGAATGCTCCAAACGGAACATATTATCTGCAGACAAAACACAGAAACGCACTTGAAACCTGGAGCAAGGCAGGCGGTCAGTCTTATGTAAAGGGTGTTTCGCTGGTTTATGACTTTACTTCAGCTCAGACTCAGACATACGGAAATAATTCTACATTGAAAGGAACTAAGTATTGTATTTACTCAGGGGATGTGGATCAGGACGGAACTATCGATCTTACCGACGGAAGTCTGATTGACAATGACGCTTTTAATTTTGCATCCGGATATCTGCCAACCGACGTAAACGGCGACGGGCTTATTGATCTGGCTGACGGTGTTTATACTGATAATAACGGTGCGAATTTTGTGTCGAAAGTAACACCATAAAAAAATTACTTATGGCAAAATATTTATGACTAATATGGAATAATTAGTTTCGGTTTATAAAATAAATAGTTGTCATTTAAAATTTGTATTTTGAAATTTATTCCGCAGGCTTTAGCCTGCGGTTTTTTTTATCAAATAAAATACAATTATAATTTTAACTTATTAAAAATATCATGCTCTCTTCAGCTGACCGACTTTCTCCGTAAGCCAGTCAGCAAGACCTTTATAACTGATTTTTTCTGCGGTGATTTTCAGCTTATACAGATCTTCATCTTTTACAATACCTTCTGATTTAATTCTGATCAGATCTCTGACACATTTTGCAAAAGTTCCTATTGCTTCTTTACCTAAACTGCTGACTTCTTTTGTATTACTTAAATAATTCAGTGTAGCTGAAACGAGTGATAATCCTTCTTCAATATAACCAAGTTCATAATAAATTTTAAGCTGCAGGATCTTTACGTCAAGCTTGAACAGGAATAAATTATATTTTATCCGGAGTATGTATTCAAGAGATTTTCCAAAATCATTTCTTGAAAATGAAAGATAAGCCATTGAAAAAATTTTCATATTATCACGGTGATGTTCGTGCAGTTCAGCTGAATACTTTTCTATAAATTTTTCAAGCCATTGATACTCTCCTATAAAAGAAGAATCCAATACAATATTTCTGAATAACACGATATGAAAATTTTCTGAATTCATTGGTTTATACACTCCGTTTTCCAGCATATATTTTTGGAGTTCAAACGCTTCCTTCGAGCCAAGTTTATTTACACCGCAGTAAGTGAGCATTGTATTCCAGAGCACATAATTTTCCGGCTGACCGAAATAAGATGAATGCTTCTTCAGAAGTTTCTTCAGATTAAAGTAATACGTGGTATTTTCCTTATGACTGTTCATCATATAAATTCCCTGAAAGATCTGCAGGTAAGGAAAGTGTTCGTGATCTGTATTGACACCGGACATAAAGTTTATCGGGTCTAAATTTTTCAGTATCAAATCAAGCAGATTATCTCTTACCGGAATTCCGTAAGCTGCAGCGAGATTTTTTTCATCTTCAAACTTAAAAGCGGATATCAATGCGGCAGCCGCAATATTCTCTCCGGTTTGCAGAGAGAATTCAAAAGAACTGCTAAAATCATCTCTGTTAAGTGAGCAATCGCGATGGACAGCGGTAAGAAAATACCGATCAATAAAAAATCCAACGCTTCCTTTTCCTGAATCATCAAAATTTTTGCTGATCTCGCTGTACTCTTTGTCGAACTCCTTATACAATTTTCTTTTACGCAGCTGGTTCAGCAGAAAATACTTTTTCTTTGATGTCTGTTCTTCAAGTTCGAGATGAATCAGAAAATCCTTGCTGATCCTGAACAAATGCGAGGACAAGGTACGGATAAGATTATCTGACCTGATTCCGTTATACTTTTTACAGGGAAATAATTTACCGAAGATAAATTCATTGCTTAAATATTTATCATTAAAATCCGGATAGAAAGATTTTATAGATTTAAAGAAAGGAAGCAGATCCCTTCCTTTATTGTAAAAAGGCGAGCCGATGAATTTTTCTAATTGTTTAAATTCATCCTCAGAGAGCGTTTTTAACAAGTTTATTAATTTAGAATCAGTCATTTTACTGCAACAAATTAATCCTTAATAACTGCAATTCCAACTCATTTTTCAAACATTTAATCTTTTCAAGAAAATCCGGATGTCATTATTGCCTTAAAATCTTTTTGAAATATTTTTTCAACGGTCATAATTTTGTATCAACTTTTTTAAAATTAAACTTACGGGGTTAAAAATGATTTCAAACAATTCAAAACAATGCATCAGAAATTTTAAAATTTCAGCTTTAAATTTTATTTCAGAATTCTTTAAAATCCTCGTAGGCCTGACCTGCCGGATGCAAAATAATACATGCGGATCGCTTAGATTCAATAGCCGGCAGGAAGGCGTGGGAGGAAGAGTGAAAATATTAAAGGCAGTAACCATAGCAGTTTTTATGTTTTCAACATTACCAGTAAAAGCTGTCTGGACAACTTACGGCACGGATTACGGTTGGGAGATATGGGCATCGGATTTTATAAATGCAAATACAGGATGGATAGTAGGTGCAAACGGCAGAATTCAGAAAACTGTTAACGGCGGTCTCTCCTGGCAGTGGCAGGGCGGCTTCACTGAAGTATTCAGGAACATAAAAATGTTTGACATCAATAACGGGATAATCAGCGGACATAACGGTATCATACTCAAAACGTCAAACTCAGGACTAAGCTGGTCACAATCAGCAGGTATGGTTTCTTTTTATGGAATGGATGCGTTCGATAGTCAAAATATTATATGTGTTGGTTCAAATAAAAATTATTCAAAAACAACAGACGGCGGGGTATCATGGACACACGGAGTAATTAATGCAGGCGGTGTAGGTGCTCATAACTTTGACATTTACGGAATTGAATATCTTGATTTGAATACAATATTACTCAGCAGTTCTGTGATCTCTGCATTAGTAATCCCCGTGCCTGTTATTTTAAGATCAACAAACGGCGGCAATAATTTCAGCGTTGTCGCTTCCTGGGGATACGGCGATGGATTTGATAATGCAAGTCTGAATGATATTGAATTCAGCCCGTCGGGAAATGTCGGATTTGCATGCGGATCAAACGGCACGATAATCAGATCCTCTAACGGCGGAGTAAACTGGTCGGTTGTTATGACCTCAGCATCTGACCTTCGCCAGATAGAATTCAAAAATAATGATACTGCTTTTGTCTGCGGAAGCGGCGGTCAGGTTTTTAAAACAGCAAACGGCGGAATAAACTGGACAAGCTGGCCGAATACCGGCACACCTTATAATCTCCGCACTATTTCTTATGCGGATAATTTTGTCTCATCTGCCGGAGTTAACGGTACTTTCATCAGAAATAACCCGGTTGCAGCACAGGTTACGGTATCCGGAGCTAATACGGGTAACGGTAATTATGAAAGTTTATCCGATGCATTTAACGGAATCGGAGCAGGTTCGCAGTCAGGCGCAAATATTAATATTACAATTAATACTAACATTACCGAACCTCAGCAGGGTGCTACACCGGGCAATGGTGACTGGGCAAGCGTTACAATAAAGCCTGCTGCTAATACAGCAATTACTGTCACCGCAACACCGAATAACGGAGTTCCGCTGTTTAGTTTTAACGGTGCGAAAAATATTACAATTGACGGAATAGATTCAGGCGGCGCATCGCTTACACTATCAAATTCAAGTACTTCGGGCTGGGCAGGTACAAGCACTGTTTTGTTTCAATATGATGCGACAAATAATAAAGTTAAGAACTGCAGAATACTCGGCTCTTCACAGAATAATTTATCCGGTCATGCAGCAACGGTTTTATTTTACAGAAATTCTTCCGCGACAGGCAATGACAATAATGTAATTGAAAATTGTGATATAGGTCCGGCAGGTCAGCTGCCGCATTGTGCGGTTTCATTTTTGGGATCGACAACAAATACAACGGTTTACAACAGTAATGATACAGTCCGCAACTGTAAAATCTATGATTACTTTAATGTAAACGGTAACAGTGCGGGAATTTATATCGGCGCAGGAAACACCGGAATAGCAATTGAGAATAACAGATTATACCAAACTTCATCAAGAGTTGCATCGGGATTAAATTTAAATCATAACGGGATCTTTGTTAATAATACAAACGGTAACGCTTTCAGCATTAAAGGTAATACGATAGGTTATTCTTCTTCAGCGGGAACAGGAGTGTATTCAGCGAATCTGAAAACAGGTTCATATTTTTACGGCATATTTCTTTCGGCAGGCGTTTCTGCTCAATCATCAATATCCAATAATACAATAGCCGGACTGGATATCAGCGGTACCTCTGCCGGTGTAAATTTGATTAATGTACAAAATGGTTTTACGATTATCAGCAATAATACAATCGGAAGTATGACGGCATTAAGTGATATTAAATATGCTTCAGGCACTTCGGAGTTGCATGTTTTTAAAATTGAAGGAAGCGGAAGTAAAACAGTATCTGACAATAAAGCCGGCGGTATACGCTATTCAGCCTCATCTTCTAAATTTTACGGAATGCGTTTCATTGCATTTAGTAATGATCCGATAATCTTTAGAAATAATACACTTGGCGGCGCAGCAGCAAATTCTCTTCAGCATCATCTTGCAAATACATCAAGTCAGATGACAGGAATTTCATGTGAAGGCGCAGGTTCGCCGGCTCTGCTTATTGAGAATAATCTAATAAGAAATATGAATTCAGCGGCAACGAATGCAAATCCGGGTACTTCCGGTATTTATATAAATCTTGCGTCAGGAAATCAAACTGTCAGGAACAATACAGTTCACTCCCTAAGCATAACAAATACAAGTTCAGTCTGTAACCTCAGCGGCATCAGAATTAATAACGGTATAAACGGAATTGCAGCATCAAACAAAATTCACTCACTCATAATCAGCAATTCAGTTTCTTCTTTATCGGGTATTACAATCAGCAGCGGCACTTATGATTTTGTAAACAATATGATCAGTCTCGGAAAAGACAGCTCCGGTGCAAACATGACAGGAGGAAGCACAATTTTCGGTATAAATATCGGCATTCCTGCAGTAAGCAATTTGTATTATAATAGTGTTTATATATCAGGAAATCCTGCAGGCGTTTCTATGAATACTTATGCTTTGGCAAGTTTCGTATCATCAAATCAGAGAAATTATTACAACAATATTTTTTATAACGGCAGATCAAACAGCGGATCTATCGGAAAGCATTACGCAGTCCGGCTGGAAGGCACTTCCCCAAATCCTCCCGGTCTTTTATGTAATCATAATGATTTATTGTCAACCGGAAACGGAGGCGTTTTGGGATTTTACAATAGTGCTGATGTTTTAAATTTATCGGCATGGAAATTAGTTACAGGTAAGGATTCAAACAGTGTTTCGGATAATCCGAGATTTAAAAGCCACACAGATCTTCACATTGATTCAACTATGTCAACTTCAATTAGTAATGGCGGATTAAACATAGCGGCAATAACAACTGACATTGACAGCAATATAAGAAATGTTTCAAATCCGGATATTGGGTGTGATGAATTCAATTCTGCTGTAACTGCTGAAGCATTAAACTTTGACGGAATTAATGACTATGTGTCTTTACCCATTTCATTGTCACAGGCACTGACAGCTCCTGCAGTTTCTGAATTCACAATTGAGTACTGGTTTAAAGGCAGCAATCTTCAGTCCGCTGTCCGGTTTCAGATGAATTCAAGTACTTACATTGTAGCCGGATGGGGAACTCCCGGAAACCAAAAACATCTGATTTCAACTGAAGGATTTACGAACGGGATCAGTGTTGGGTCAGGTGCAGATGACGGAAACTGGCACCACATTGCCATGACCTGGAAAAGGAACACTATTAACGGTTTCAAAAGCTATCTTGACGGAGCTCTCATTCAGCAGCGAAATTCTGTAGATGCAAATCTCCCGTCATTATCCGTTGCAGGGATTTTAGGCAGTCAATTCGGATCTTCAGAATTTATGAACGGCTCTTTAGACGAAGTTAGAATCTGGACCCGAGCTTTAAGTCAGTTTGAAATTGCTGCAAATATGTATCAGGAAATAGATTCAGCTTCGGGACTTCTTGCAAGTTATCATTTTAATCAGGGGATTGCTGATGGTAACAATTCCGGATTGACAACTCTTACAGAAACTTCATCAAACAATTTTTCAGGTACTCTCACTAATTTTGATTTAAACGGAACTGTCTCAAACTGGGTAAAGCCGGGACCGGGTTTTTGTTCACCTTATATTGAAGTGAATGTACAGGGAAACGGAATCACAATAAATGACGGCGATCTTTCTCCCTCTTTCAATGATCATACTATTTTCGATTCTGTAAATGCAGGTTCAAGCTTTGTACGGACATATACTGTACAAAACGTTGGGGCTGACAGTCTTAACGCAGGGAATATCATAATAACCGGAGCAGATTCCGGAATGTTTACCGCAGGCGCGCTTATCCCTGCAGGTAAAATTCCGCCCGGAAGTTCAGCAACTTTCAGTGTTACTTTTACTCCCGGAAATTCCGGTCAGAAAAATGCTGTGGTTCATATACTGAACAGTGACTGCAATGAAAATGATTATGACTTTGCTGTCAGGGGTTATGGTAAGCAATCTTCTGCACAGGTGCTTAACTTTGACGGAATAAATGATAATGTAGAGCTTCCGGTTTCGTTATCTCAAAATCTTACATCTCCGGCAGTATCGGAAATTACAATTGAATATTGGTTTAAAGGAACCAATCTTCAGTCAGCAGTCCGCTTTCAGTCGCCGAACAAATGGATTGTCGCCGGCTGGGGTGCTCCGGGAAATCAAAAGCATATTATATCTACCGAAGGCGGGACGGACGGAATCAATGTCGGCGCTGATGCAACTGACGGCAGCTGGCATCACGTTGCCATGACCTGGAAAAAAAATACTTTAAACGGATTTAAAAGTTATCTTGACGGCGAACTTGTGGATCAGAAAAATTCTTCTGATATTGATCTTCCGCTTATTGAAGTTTCAGGTTATCTTGGCAGGTATAATGCCGGCAGCGGAGAATATTTACAGGGTTCGCTTGATGAAGTCAGAATATGGACACGCGAACTGAGTCAGGCAGAAATTGCCGCTAATATGTTAACTGAAATAAATTCAGGTCCCGGACTACTTGCAAGTTATCACTTCAATCAGGGACTGGCGGGAGAAAACAATTCAGCTATTACTACGCTGAATGATGCAGCAAATAATTATCACGGAGCTCTTGCAAATTTTGAATTAAATGGAATTACATCAAACTGGATATCGCCCGGACCGGAATTAAGCGAACCATTGAATACAATTAATATAGCTGTAATATCAGAAGGTTATTATAATCCTGCGTTAAATTTACAAAGCAGAAAAGATACATTGAAAGTTTATCTTTGTCAGAATCTGTCTCCGTATAATGCAATAGATTCTTCAGTCGGAATAATTGATTCAGTCTCGCATAGTTCGGAGTTTACTTTCTTAAATGCTCCGGCAGGAAGTTATTATCTTAAACTGGTACACAGAAACTGCATCGAGACTTGGAGCGCAATGCCGGTAAATATTCCTTCTGTTTACAATTATGATTTTACTTCATCACTGTCTCAGGCATTCGGAAATAATATGAAACAGGTTAATACTTCACCGGATAGATTTGCAATATACAGCGGAGATGTAAATCAGGATGGTGTGATAGATTTGGCGGATGGAAGTCTAATTGATAATGATGCATTTAATTTTGCATCGGGATATCTGCCGACGGATGTAAACGGCGACGGAGTTATTGATCTGGCAGACGGCGTGTATGCTGATAATAACGGGTTTAACTTTGTGAGTAAAATAGCGCCATAAATTAATTACATATTACGAATTTCAAATGCTTATTTTTTATTTAATTATTCGAAATTTACGTCTCTTTATTTGACATTTGAAATTCGTAATTAGTAACTAATTCCGCAGGCATTAGCTTGCGGATTTTATTTATTCAGTTATAAAGTATTTGCGGCAGCTTTAGCACTTTACTCTGCCAAAAACTTTCTTATTTCTCTTGCGCAGTCGGCTTCCCTGTTTATGAAAACATAATGATAACATTCAGAGAATTCGACTGCCCTGGAATTTTTAATTTCAGTTTTGAAGCGTTTCATCTGTCCTGCTCTCCAGTCAAATAATATTTTCCAGGCTTCGTCATACCCGGCTTTCTTTTCTGAATCGAGATAATGATAGAAAGGAAGTCTGGTTTCCGGATTCCATTTTTCAAATATTCCCAGTACGGGAGCGGTGATAAGACTGTAATCAGTAACTGCAGAACTCATGATAATTTTTTGCGCAACTTCAGGAGGTGAAACAGTTCCGGAAATCTTTCCGTCACTGTCCCGGGTGTAAGTATCACAGATCGCGGAATTTGGTTCACGGTAACCGTTATACCTTACAAGCGCTGCCATGAAACTGTTCAGTGTAACAAGATCAGATTCTGCAAAGTCAAGCGAAGGCGGCTGAGCGAGATGTTTATGCTCTCCGTAATCCCAGCCGTCTAAGTAAACAAGTTTATTTACCCTGTCCGGATAATGAGTACCGATATAATTCAGTTCACCTCCGGCAATTGAATGTCCGATAAATACTGCTTTGGATATATTCAGCTGATCAAGAATACTCATATAATCCCTGACTCTTATCTCTTCACTATAACCTTCTTCCGGTTTACTCGATTTACCGAAACCTCTTCTTGTAATTCCGATAACGTGAAAAAGATCTGTAAACTGATATGCAAAATTATCAAATACATGCGCATTGTCTCCCAGCCCGGTCAGCAGCACAATATATTCACCCGTCCCTCCCCAGTCAAGCACTTCAAGGCTTACTCCCGGTTCCGTTGTGATAAATTTCACAGTATGGTTTGAAAGGTCATAACAGTTGTCAGCAGGATTGTCATAAATGATTTTGGGATGAGAATCGGCTGAGAGATTACAGGCTAACGCGGATTTTAGATTTATAATTGTGAGCATTAATACAAATGAAAAGATAAGCGGTATATTCAGATCCGATTGTGCTGAAGAAATTTTCATAATCTGTTTTTTAAATTTTTAAACAATTTTTAAAAGTTAAATTAATAAAACCTGAATCCAAGCACAACTTTATTAATTACTTATCAAAAGATTTCCGGAAAACAGCTTTATTATTTGAACAACTTTGTCAACTTTCCTGCTGAGAAAACATTTAAATTTTGCATTAAAAGCAACAAAAGCTTTGCCGGTCTCAAAATAGTTATGTCAACAATTAAAAAAAACTTTAGTTGAAAGGCTTTAATTACACTTATATTTTTGTAACAGTTTTTATTCCTGAGTGAAAAGGAGTTAAATAAATTTCAAATTCATTAAAAAGATTTTCCCGTCACTCAGGGGCAGATAATAACTCTCTGCAATTCCTAGGCTGCAGAGAGAATAATCTGCGATCAAAAATTTTTATTAATTAAAAAAAATAAATCAAAATTAAAATGAAACACTCTGCAAATTTATTTAAAACATCTTCAACCGGAATTGTTACATCAGTATTTAATTACAAATTATTTACCGTCATATACTTTGCGTTACTTTTGCTGATAATCTCAGGGTTAAAAAATAATACATATTCGCAGAATACCCGTTTGAATTATCTTGAAAGTCAAAATTCTACGGAAGTGAAAATTCAAAATGACATAAATACGGATTCATTTTATCCTGCAGCACTTGAGGAGAAGCACAAAGCGGCAATGGAAAGCGGCAATGAAACCGAAAGCATCCGTCTTCATTCTGAAATGGAAAGTTACCTGAACAGCAAGAATCTGATAATCCCGGTTCCGGATAATGAAATCAGATTTGAAAAATACGGAAGATCAAATTCGGGAACGGACTGGCTGGTCTCTGATAATACAGTTTACAGCGGACCTGTAAAATCTCTTCCGTCTTATCACAAGCAGATCGATATGAAATGCGGGGAAGACAGCGTATTATATACGGCAGTAAATGAACAGGAAAATGCAGCGTTATATAAAGGCAAGGTCTCCTTTTATAAATCCTCTGATAACGGAAACAGCTGGAATATATTTGCGGCAATTTACGCTTCCAATTCAGCATACATTACAAACATCAGTATGCTTGTCGAATCAAGATCAAACATGCACAAAGATTCTACCAGAATTATTTTATTTTATACAAAAGCAGGAAGTAATAATAATGATTTGTCAACTCTTTCATTTATATCTTTCCGTGTAAACGGCACTTCGATTATTTCGGGAGAACTGGCAGCTGCCGGGGCGGGTAAGGAATTTTCTCACATCAGCTCAGTAAGTGACGGAGCGTATTACAGTAACGGAACTTACTTCGGAGTTGTCTGCACGGAATCAAATTATGCTTATACTTCCACTCAGGGTTTTAAGATCTTTAAAACTGCAAACTGGGGATCAAGCTGGTCTTCATCATCATTTACGACAGGATACAACGACTTTTATCCAAGCGCGGATTTTTTTCAGGGTTCGCCGTCGCAGATATTTATTGCAGTGGAAAGAAGACCTGCAGCAGGACCAAAGGAACTGGTATTGCTTCGCACGAACTGGAATTTAAGTTCGTCTTTTACTGAGCAGCAGATATCTGATGCGAATATCGAAAAGCCGTGTCTGACGATTCAAAAAAACGCAACGCCGGATACAATGATGATTACAGCAATTAATAATGGACAGGCGGTTTATTACGGAAGCAGAACTTCCGGCACTATATGGTATGGTTATAATCTCAGCAATACATTAGCAAACAATTTTAAATTCACGCATTGTTACTCTTCGCCATACGGATCTCCTCCTTTCACTGCAATTTACTCTACGCAGGACGGCGATTCCATAAATATAAGGAGAGGAGCTGTCGGCGCACTGGGCGAGATATTTTTTAAAGTGAATGGTAATATTTCCGATCCCAATATAAATCCGGTATGCGCATTCACATTCGGACACGAAACTAATTTATCATCATTCATTTACGGAGGGGTAAATTCGCAGAATGTGTATTTTGATCAGGACGGATTCAAATGGCTGCTTATAGGAGCTTCGATACAGGGATTGTATAATCCTGCTGTAAATAAGCACAATATCGATGATACAGTTTCAGTAATATTCAGAAACAGCGTATCTCCTTATGAAATTGTAGATTCAGTTAAGACAGTTCTGGATTCGAGTTTACTTATCTGGGATTATTACGCTAAGAAGGTTAACAGGAACTACGGATATTATTTGGTTCTGAAACACAGAAACAGTATTGAAACCTGGTCAATGTCGCCGGTTTTTATAAATTCAAGTTCTTTTTATAATTATGATTTCTCGACTTCATCCAACAAAGCATATGGTAACAATCTGATACAGACGGATAATTCTCCGGTTATGTATTCATTATACAGCGGTGACGTAAATCAGGACGGGACGATAGATCTGACGGACGGAAGTCTGATCGACAATGAAGCATTTAATTTTGCATCGGGATATCTTCCTGCTGATTTAAACGGTGATGGTGTGGTTGACCTTGCTGATGCAGTGTTTGCGGACAATAATTCATTTAACTTTGTAAGTAAAATTACACCTTAACTAAACTACGGATATCAAATTTCAAATGACAAATAAAGATCCGCATATATCGAATCTCAATATAAAATTGAAATAACGAGTTTGTTTTAAAAATAAAAATAATATTATTTCCGCAGGCATTAGCCTGCGGTAATTTATTTTAGAACCTCAATATTTATCATGATGCTTCACCCACTCCATTCCGTAAGAAAGTGCGCTTTCATCTCTTCCTTTCGGCACAACGTCAAGAAGTCTGTAAGTGCCGACAAATGTTTCAAGCTCTCTGCCGTAACACGAATAAGTATGAAAAATATTTCCCTCTTCATCTTTATAAAACACGCTTAATCCGGGCAACTGATTTTCTTTGCCGGAAGATTTGATTTCTTTGTAGTTGTATTCTGAAACTTCATCAGGTTTAGTAGTTACATGAAAATCAAAGTTGAAATTATTATTTAAAGACGAGACCCATTCCGTTGTCCATTTCATTCTCTTTTTAAATGCCTCCAGCTTTTCGGGATCATTTCTCGATACAAAAACCAGATTAGTATCTCGCTGTAATAAATGAATAACCGATCTCTCGAAATTATCAGCCAGAAACGAACAGCTCTTGCAGCCCTGATCACCGTAATCCTGTCCGAACATAAAATGATAAACAATGAGCTGACTTTTTCCGCCAAAAAGTTCACTGAGTTTTTTCTTGCCTGTCAATGTGTCAAACACATAATCCTCATCTGTTTTTACTCTCGGCAGCGAAAGCCTTTCTTCCGTAAGTTTATCTCTTAATTTTGTAAACTCTTTTTCCTTTTTTAACAGCTCTATCCTTTCTCTTTTCCACTCTTCTTATGAAACGGTTTTTGTATTCATAAATTTAAAAAATACAGGTTTATAAAATAAATTAAAATTAGTTTGATATGACGGAATTAATTTTTTAAATAAATTTCCGGTATGCTCTTTAAAAAAAATGTTTATCAATTTATTAAAAGAAGTTTTAAATTTAAAGTCTCAGAATGAAAAATATAAATTATCCCCTTAAAAAGTCTGCTTTAATGAAATATTATCTTTTCTTTGTGTAATCTTTTTTAAATGCTTCCTGTGATTTTGTCATCCAGTTTCGAGTTATTACGTGACAATGATTAACCTGTCATAAAAATTGTAATTTTCTTGAGTTTACAGGATTTGGATTGGATCATTTCAGCGAAAAAAGTTCAGTATATAATGTAACTGAAGACTAATAATAAAATATATGATTTAAAAAAAAACGCAGAATACGGATAAAAAAACAAAGTTTTATTAAAGAATTATGAAAAACAGGGCATATAACTGCCTAAGAATGCAATTAATTTTATTTTGTTTTTAGATGCAAACAATCTAATTTTACGCAATTCGAAAAAATCATCATCCCTATCCCGGTTTTTTCATTTCATATATTTGTCCATCTAATCAGGGATGATAGCAGGATTGGCTGCATCTCTGAAAAAACTAAGCAGTTCAAACCGGAATTGCATCAGAGATAATATTTTAAAAAATTATTTAAACTAAAAATCATACAATATGAAAAAAGCATTTTTAATTTTCGTTGCTGCAACAATGTTTACAGTAATATCACTGGATTCACATGCTCAGATATTCTGGAATAATTCGGCAGTGTTTGCAGGAAATTCAAGCAGCTATATGTCAGTACCAAATTCGACGTCTCTTAATATAACCGGAAGTTTTTCCGTCGAAGCATGGGTAAATCCCGGTTCACTTTCCGGCAGTTCAAAGGGAATTATTTCAAAAGGCGGGACACTCGGGACAAGTTTAAGATTAGGTGTCAGAATATTGACAAGCGGCAGAATATCTTTATTAACTAACGGATCTCAAAGAATATTAAGCAGAAATTCTTCAGCAATACAGCCCGGTAACTGGACTCATATTTCATGCACTTTCAATTCTGAGACAGATACTTTCAAAATTTACATTAACGGTGCTCTTGATACTTCGGCATTTGCCGCAGGAGTTGAGCCGCAGACAAATTCCGATTCATTGTTTGTTGGAATCAGCGGTAACACGACACCGTTTAACGGAAAACTTGATGAAGTAAGATTATGGAATTCAGAATTAACGTCAAATCAGATTTCGTCAAATATGAGAACTTCATTAGGCGCATCCGGCGGCGTATATTCAGGTTTAGTTTTATCACTGACTTTTCAGAGAGAATTTTCTTCCGGATTATCCTCAATGGATTTTTCTGATTTTAATAACCACGGTAATTTCAGGAATGTAAGCGGTTCGTTAAATTCTATCTCTGAAGTTTCAGTGATCGGTTACAATCCTGAAAACACTATTACTTTAAACAACTGTATATATTTTCCCGGAAGTACAGACTCTTATATGTCAGGTAAAGATACAGCTGCTTTAAATCCGCAAAACGGGATTACGCTTGAATGCTGGATTTATCCTCTTGATATTACAACAGGACGGATTTTTACAAAAGGCAATGCTTATACTTTTAATTATACACCTGCAGGTTTAACTGCAGCAATAAACGGAACTATATTATCAGCAAATGCACAAATACCATTCAGGAAATGGTCGCATATTGCTTTTACTTATAATTCAGACGGCAGATTTAAATTTTTAATAAACGGATTACTTGTAAAATCAGGATTACACAGTCTCGGAACTATCAACGTCAATACAGATTCACTTTATATCGGCGGCGGACCCGGGGGTATTTCAGAATTTTTCGGTTACATAGATGAAGTCAGAATTACGAATAAAAGCAAATCAATTTCCGATATACAAAAATTTGTTTATGCATCTTTGAATAAAAATTTAGATCCGAATGTTATTGACAACAATATAAACTACAGTTTTGACGGAAATACTTTTGACAATAATGACAACGGCGGACCAAAACTGAAATTCAGAGAAAATGCTGCATTCAGCAATCCCGGGAGAGTAACAAAAATTCCCGTAGCACCTTTAAATCAGTTTAATGAAAATTTGTTTTCAAATGGATTTAATATTAATCAGCCGGTAAGATTTATCAGTGATATGAAAATTCTCAGAGATTCACAGATAGTGAATATTAATACCAGCATAAACAATATAAAATTATTCATCGGATTAAATCATACAAAACTCACAGATCTGGAAATTTCACTTGTTTCACCTCACGGTGATTCTATAACTGTTTTTAACAACAGGAGTACAAACTCATCCGACAATAATCTGATAACCATATTTGATGACTTTGCTGACAGCTCTCTGCTAAGTAACAGATATGCCTCATTTTATTGTAAAGTAAAACCTGAAAACAATATGAATAATGTTTTTATGAATAAGAACGCTCAGGGGAAATGGCATTTGGTGATCAAAGATGAAGCTGCATTAGATTCCGGAATATTGTATGCCTGGGGATTAAATTTCAATGATGCAGATGTTAAAAATATTGATCTTTCTGCTTATAATTTAATTCAGGGATTTTATGAACCAAACTCAAACTTACAAACTCCGGACACATTGACGGTAAATGTCAGAAGTTCATCATTCCCTTTTAATATTGTCAGTACTGCAAAGACACAAATGAAATCTGACGGAGAATGTCTGTTCAGCTTTATTCCGAACGTTTCAATCATAAACGGAGATAATTACATTATAGAACTTTCTCACAGAAATTCAATTAATACATGGAGTACCGGAATTAGTTTTAACTTCAGTGAAGCAATTCTAAATATCAGAGATTCAAATACATTGGTAACAGGATTAAATCTTATGCAAGTGGATGCATCCCCGGTAAGACATGCAATGTACGGTGGCGATGTGAACAAAGACGGAATTGTTGATGTAAGTGACGCTTTGCTTATTGAAAATGACGCGTTAAATTTTGCTTCAGGATATATAGTTACGGATCTGACGGGAGATAATTTTACTGATGCAAGCGATGCGGCGATTGCTGATAACAACAGTGCGAATTTTATATCGGTGATATTGCCGTGAGAATTCTATTTTTAAAAAAAGTCTGTGAATCTTTATAATTAAGCTTTTAGATTATCCAGTTTTTCTCTTATCCAGACTTTGTTTATAAACATATGTTTATTAAGAAAATTTTTTATGAATAAATTTATTTCAAATTCATCTTTTGTATTTCTTAGAGCTGTGAGTTTTTTTACTGCCCGGTAAAAATTAAAATAATACGGGTGTTTATTTTTAGTTATCAGCTTATTATTGTTGAGGAAATGCCGGAATGATTCAATTGATGAAAGCAGAGCTTCGTCATAATTCATCTCGTAAAAAATAACTATCTGAAATACTTTCAGATCAAGTTTTGAATACAGATCGGGAAAATTAACTTTGCTTAATTGTTCAAGCGCATTATTATAGTTTTTCATATAAAATTCATACATTGCGCTGCAATAATAGTATGAATTGTTTCTGCTTTCCCCGCTTAAGTAAACAGCGTAATCTACTATAAACATCTTTGCAAACGAAACATCCTTCATTATCAGCGCCATGGAAACAACGGTCTTGTAGTAAACAAAGGTCATGTATCCGTTAATGTTGAATGTCTTTTGTTCAATTTCCTTTTTTAATAACTCAAATTTTTCCTTTCTGAATGATTCTGCCCCTTCCGAAATTTTTCTAGATGCAAAGTTTCCCAGATTAATAAGTATTTCTTCTTTATCACTTTTATTAAATGAATTAAGATTTTTATAGAACAAATTTTTAGCGCGGAAATATGCATCTTCATTTGCAGTATCTTTCAGCAGTATAACTATCAGATAATATATTTCTATTACAGGATATTTTCTGATTATCTTCATTTCGATCGTGTTGTAAATATTCTCAAGAAATGTAGTGTCATAATCCCTGTTGTAAAGAATTTTTATATTCAGAATTATAATGTATGTCTTCAGAGTTCTTATGTAAAAGTAATTTGTAAAGCATTCGATCGAATTTGTAAATTCCAGTTTATCAAGTTTTTTATCTATAATACCCGAATTATTTATCTGTAAAAAAGACTTTTTCATCTCGAAAAAATTATGTTCAAAATAAAATCTGTCTTCCGCCAAAGGTGTGTTTTCATAAAGTGATCTGAGAGATCTCTCAATAAAGCTCTCACCGTTCTTAAAATAATTTCTTTTGAACATTGTTTTGATCCGTATCAGATTGCTCTCAGGATTGTTTTCTTCAAAATTTCTCTGAACCAAAAAATCGAATGCAAGTTCATTCAAACGAGATATAATTACTCTTATTGAACTGTCGTTATAATTCTTCCCGGGAAATACAGCAGTGAACAGATGTTTTTTTGTAAAATTAACGTCATCAAAAGCAGGGTAAAATTTAATGATCACGCGGAATAATTTAATGACTGCTTTTCGTCTGTTAAAGTAAGGCGAGCTGATGTAGTCTGCGAACAACTGAATTTCTTCTTTGGTAAAGGATTTCAGCAAAGCGGTTAAGCTGTGTCTTTTCATAAATTCAATGTCTTTATGTAAAATAAATATGCTTAAAATTATTTTAATTTCTTATTCAAAATTTTAAGTCGCAATTTATGTTTATAAATCTTTCTTCTAAAAAAATCCTGCAATATGAATGACTAAAAATATTTCACTGCTGATCAGGAGTTTGATTATTGCATTACCCGCCGTGTAGCATTTTTAAAAAAGTTTACTTGCAAAATTATATTCAGTAACTCTATTTTTATTCAGATACAGCTGAGAGCATATATTAAGAATTTAATTTCACTTCATAAGTCCGGACTAAAGTATAATATGCTCTCAGACAAGTTATGCTGAGTCCGGTTATGAAGTTTTTATTATAAAAACTATGAAAAATTTAATTTTCAAAACCGCGTTAATTATAATAATTATTTCCGGAAACTGCCGGTCACAGTCGGCTTTTGACTGGGCAAAATCTTATAATCCAACCAGCATTCATTCCCAGAGCGCAAATGATATTGCAGCCGGCGCGGACGGAGCTTCATATGTACTGGGATATAACTCAAGAGGTTATAACGGAACTGATGTTGCTTTAATTAAATACAGCGCTGACGGAAAATTAAGATGGGCAAGAAGTTTTGACGGCGGCAATGAGAATAATTCTGATATCGGGAAGTCAGCTGCGGTTTTCAATTCAGGCATAAATTATTTTATATACGCAGCCTGCGATATATCAGTAAGCGGATACGGAAATCAGGCGGGTCTTTTGAAATATGACAGCGCCGGAAATCTGCTGTGGAGTAAATATATTGCAACAGGAGTTAACTCAACAGTAACAAAGCTGACACTTGATATTTCAGGAAACATATACATTGCAGGCGGAACATCTTCGCAGCCGTATATTCTGAAGTTTAATTCAAACGGAGATACATTATGGATGCGTAAACCTCCCGTTCCGGTCAATTACTATAACGGAGTTGCTAATGACATTACAGTTGATTCAGCCGGAAATGTTTATTCAACCGGAAAAATATATGACCCCGTTACGAACTTTGATATGATAACATTCAAATATAATTCATCAGGAGTATTACAGTGGAATAAAATTTATAACTATGTTAACAGCAGTGATCAGGGAAACGCACTGGAATTCAGCAGCAGCGGAAACCTGTATGTAACAGGTGCGAGCAACGCGGCAAATTCACAACCGGATATTCTGATAATTAAATATAATGTGTTAAACGGAGATACCGTCTGGGTTAAAAGATACAACGGAGTTTTAAACGGTTATGATGAAGGCAAGGATATCGGAATAAGTTCTGATGAAAATATATATGTAACAGGACAGACCGACGGTGCAGTTTACTCCGGCGATATGATTACATTAAAGTATAATTCATTTGGAACGCTTCAATGGGTAAGAAAATATGCAGGTAATTTAAGCATGGGAGACGCAGGAAAAAAACTGAAAGTGGATGCATCAGGAAATATTTATGCTGCCGGAAGAATTAACGACGGTTACTTCGCAAAGTTTATTAATATAAAATATAATCCAAACGGCGATTCAATATGGACACGACTTATTGAGACTTCATCCGGAAACGGTTATGAAGATTTGTATGCAATGGCGTTTGACAACAGTAAAAATATTTTAGTGACCGGCGAATGTGACAATCTTGATATACCTGTTGTAAAATATGATTCAGCAGGAAATTTAAAGTGGATGAGAATATTCTACGGAGCGCAGCTTATTTATGATTATACTAACTGCGTTGCAGCTGATAAATCCGGCAATGTATATGCTGCAGGTAAGTCACGCGTAAGCCAGTACGGAGACCAGTTTACAGTTATAAAATACAATTCGGCCGGAGTTCAGAAATGGGTAAGAAGTTACGGTGTGCAGCTCTTTGATAACTATGATGAAGCGAAAGATATTGAAATAGACGCTGCGGGTTTTATTTATGTAACTGGTACATCCTATTCAAGATTCAATTCAAGCACAGATCTTTTTACAGTAAAATTGGATTCCGGAGGCAATCAAATCTGGTATTCAACTTTTAATTCATCGGCAGGCGTAAATGAAAAAGCAAATGCTCTGGCAGTTGACAACTCAGGATATGTATATATAACGGGAACAAGTCAGATCTTTTCCGGTCATTCAAATTATCTTACTGTCAAACTCAATACTGCCGGCGGTATAATGTGGTCTGCAGTCTATAACGGTCCCGGAAACGGAGGTGACTATTCTTATGACATAGAAGCTGATAATTCAGGTAATGTTTATATTACCGGGCAAAGCAGCGGGGCAGGGACACAGGATGACATTGCGACAATTAAATATAACTCCTCCGGAACTCAGCAGTGGTTACACAGATATAACGGTTCTGCAAACGGTGAAGATCTCGGAAATGATCTGGAAATTGATAACGGAGGAAATGTTTATGTATGCGGTATGATAAATGAAATTTCATCCGGTTACAATTCGGTTTTGCTGAAATATAATTCTTCAGGAGTTTTAAGATGGACAAAACAAGACAATAGGAGTGATTCACTGAATGCTTTGGAAAGCGGAATCGCAATTGAACTTGACACATCAAAAACGAAAATTTATCTGGCAGGAAATTTATCTGCACACGGTTATCAGGGACGAAGGGCGCAATTTCTGTCAAAGTATGATTCGTCCGGTGTAAAAATTTTCGGAACATCGACTTTGTTCTATGTATTAGGCAGTGAAACGATTGTATCAGGTTTGGCGGTAGATTCGAGAGAAACTATTTACATTAGTACATACAGAATATTTAATCCGGAGGAACGTGAAACGGATTTAACAGCATACGATTCATCCGGCTCTCCTCTTCACTATTTCGGAGCAAATGTTTTAAAAAATTCATCAGTAGGTCCGGAAAGCAAGGAATTAATTGCTGCTAATGATATTGGAAATGTTTATATCGGTGCGGGAATTTATGACTCTACAGCCGGTACTTTAATGTCTGTAATCAAATACAATTTATATCCTTTAAGGGCGAGGATAAATCTGCTCATTCAGGGATTTTATAATGAAGCAGCAAATATTATGACAGAAGATACGGCAAGGTTTTATTTAAGAAACGCTTCACCGCCTTATGCAATAATTGATTCGGCATTGGTTTTTCCTGAATATGACGGGTTATATGCTTTCAGTTTTAAGAACGGAAGCTTCATGACCAATTATTACATTTCCGTAAAGCACCGAAACTCCATTGAGACATGGACTGCAGGTACAGTATCATTTCTGACTTACGGACTAATCTATTATGATTTCACAACCGATGCTTCAAAAGCGTTTGGCGGCAATCAGATAAAGGTTGATGACTTTCCTGAAATTAATTATGCATTATACAGCGGCGACGTAAATCAGGACGGTGTTGTGGATATTGGCGACGGAAGTCTCATTGACAACGATGCTTTTAATTTTGCATCTGGATATCTGCCGACGGATTTAAACGGAGACAGCATAATTGATCTGGCTGACGGTGTGTTTACTGATAATAACGGTTTTAACTTTGTGAGTAAAATAACGCCTTAATGCAATTACAAATTACAGAGTACAAATGTCAAATAAGCGTCAGTAAATTTCGAATAATAAAAATTAATATTCAATAAAAATTAATACTTGAAACTTCTGATTTAGATTTTCAAATCAACTTTACTGAAAGCTTTTATAAACAGCATGGAATATTATATTCAATTTCTACAATAGTATAGATTTCATAAACTGAGATTCCTATTTTACTGCAAATAAAAATTTTGAATTTTCTTTACGAAAATTTATTAAAATTAATTAACCTCATAATCAGGAGATATCGGTTTTGAAAACTTTACTGAAGATTTTAATTTTAACAGTGTTAGCAGTTTCATCAGGTAAGCTTTCAGCAAATTCTATGTTAAGCGGCAGGACTTTAAACAAGTCAGCTTCATATGAAGCAAATATAAAAAAATCATCTGTATCATTCGAACAGGTTTCAGGTTTTCTTGATGAAAACGGAATACCGCTGTTTTCAAACACAGGAAATAAAACAGACACTCTGGAAACCGATGCAATTCAGGAAAGAGTGCTTAACGGATTAATTGCAGGAGATGAATTCGGATATTCCGTTTCGGAAGCAGGTGATGTAAACGGCGACGGATATCAGGACGTGATAGTGGGAGCACCTTTCAATGATGCAGTAGGTGTAAACGCCGGAAGAGCTTATATTTATTTCGGCGGAATGAATTTCGATTCATCTCCGGATAAAATATTTTCAGGTACAACAGGACTGCAGCTGGGTTTTTCAGTCTCCACTGCCGGAGATGTAAACGGGGATGGTTACGATGATGTGATAGTTGGTTTGCCGGGTTTCTCAACTAATACAGGAAGAGCTTATATTTATCTTGGCGGATCGAATATGAATACCTCAATAGATTTATTCTTTACAGGTGAAGCTGCAAATAATTATTTCGGTTCATCTGTTTCTGATGCAGGAGATGTAAACGGCGACGGTTTTGCTGATGTCATTATCGGTGCTCCGAATAATGCTTCCAATACAGGTGAAGCTTATATTTATTTCGGCGGTTCGGTTTTAAATAATACAGTAGATGTAACATTAAATGAAGGACTTGCAAATAATTTTTACGGAATATCCGTTTCGAAAGCAGGGGATTTTAACGGAGACGGATTTGGTGATGTGATCGTCGGAGCATCAGGTTACAGTACAAATGTAGGCAGAGCATATATTTATTACGGCGGAAGTTCAATGAATTCTGCGGCTGATAATATTTCTCTTGGATTTTTGTCAAATGAATTTTACGGTTACAGCGTATCGGATGCCGGGGATTTCAACGGCGACGGATACAGTGATGTTTTAATCGGAGGTTACGGACACTCGGCAAGTCTGGGAAGAGCTTATGTACTTTTCGGAGGTGCTGTCCCGGATAATACAGCTGATGTAGTGTTTACGGGACAGAACAGCGGGGATGAATTCGGAAAATCCGTTTCATCGGCAGGCGATGTTAATGGTGACGGTTATGATGATATAATAGCCGGCGCTTCAAATTTTAATTCAGGAGACGGAAAAGCATATCTCTTCAGAGGCGGTGAAACTCCTCTGAGCAATGCAGCAAAAATTTTACCTGCTGAAAATGCAGGAGACAGAATGGGACATTCAGTCAGCGGATGCGGTGATATTAACGGAGACGGAAATGATGACTTTATAGTATCTGCAAATTTGAATGATCAGAACGGCACATCTTCCGGCCGGGCGTATGTTTATTTTAATACTATGTCGGGGAGTGATTTAAGTGATATTCTTGTCAGCGGATCAACTGTAAATGAATTTTTTGGTACCAGTGTATCAAATGCAGGTGATGTAAACGGTGATGGTTTTGATGACGTAATAGCCGGGTCATATAATTATAATACCCAGCAGGGGAGAGCGTTTATATATTATGGAGGAAATGTAATGAATAATGTTCCGAATGTAACTCTTACAGGAATATCTTCAGGTGACAGATTCGGATATTCTGTATCAGACGCCGGAGATGTAAACGGCGACGGTTTCGATGATGTGATTGTAGGAGCATACGGTTACAATGCCGGAACATTTCAGGGGAGAGCTTATATCTATTACGGCGGCAGCTCTATGAACAGTACGGTTGACGTTACATTGACAGGAGGATCTGCAAATAATTATTTCGGAGAATCAGTTTCTGGCGCAGGAGATTTTAATAATGACGGTTATGACGATGTAATTGTAGGTGCCGGCGGTTATAACTCTAATCAGGGCAGAAGCTATTTGTATTTAGGATCAAACTCAATGAATAATGTTTCTGATTTAACATTTACAGGGCTTAACACGGGTGATTATTTTGGAAATTCAGTTTCAGATGCCGGTGATGTTAACGCAGACGGATATGATGACATTATTATCGGAGCAAAAGGCAGGAATACTTTCGAAGGAGAAGCTTATATTTATTTAGGAGGCAGTGTGTTAAACAATGTCTTTGATGTTCAGTTCTCAGGAGGAACTTCAAGTGACGATTTATTCGGAGAATCAGTTTCTACTGCCGGTGATATTAACGGAGACGGATATTCTGATGTGATCGTCGGAGCTAGCGGATATCCGGGAGGATTAAACAGAGGAAGAGCTTTTGTTTATTACGGAGGACAGCTTATGAACAATACGGCTAATTTAACTATTACAGGAATAAATGATGCAGATTTTTTTGCAAATTCAGTTTCAGATGCCGGTGATGTGAATGGAGATAATTATGACGATTTTATTATTGGAGCGTTTGGATTTGCCAGTAATTCCGGATATGCTTCAATTTATTTTGGAAGCAGTACTCCAAATTCCACAGCCGATATTCTTCTCAACAATATAAATTCTAATTCACTGTTCGGAATCAGCGTCAGCAGTGCGGGTGATTTAAATGGTGACGGCTATTCTGATATTATGGTGGGAGAGCCGAATGATGATGTTTCGGCATCAAACTCCGGATCCGCCCATTTATATTTTTCTTCGCCTATGACTGTAAGACCGAGGATAAGCTCAGTCAAAGATGTTCCGTTCGATCAGGGAGGCAAAGTAAAAATAAAATGGAACCGTAGCGGTTATGATTATTTAAATCAAAATCTCATTACAAATTATCTTATCGAGATCAGTGATCCTCCCGGAGTAAACGGATTTTACTGGGAGACACTTAGTGAAATTCCGGCTTCCTTTAATTCTCAGTATCAGTTCACTGCAAATACGCCGACTGATTCAATGGATGAAAACAGCGGAGTTTACTTTTTCAGAATTACTGCCAGAACGTCAAATGTGAATCAGTTCTGGCGGTCAAACATAATTTCAGGATACAGCCGCGATAATCTTGCTCCTGCAGCCCCTTTAAATCTTTCAGCTCTGCCTGATAATATTTCCGTTCAGCTTGTATGGAATGAGAATGAAGAACCTGATCTTGACTATTACATTATATATAGAAACGGAGTTGAAATTGGCACATCTGCAAATGTTAATTTCAATGATCCGAATGTTGAGGATGATTCGGTTTACAATTATCAGGTTGCTGCTGTGGACATTCACGGAAATGTCAGCGAACTTTCAAATACTGCAGTTGTAAATTTTAATTCAGCAGGTCAGATATCAGTATCACTTGTCATAGAAGGATTTTATAATAGCTCTAACAATAAAATGTCTATGAGCGATACAGTAACTGTTTATCTCAGAGGTTCATCTCCGCCGTATAATTTTATTGATTCATCGACATCAGTACTGGACGGATCTTCTCTTACAGGTAATTTTAAATTTTACAATGCTCCGACCGGAAATTATTATATCGTTATAAGACACCGAAATACCGTGGAGACCTGGAGCTCAGCCGCTCATAGTTATATATATCTTTCAAATTCCGCATATAATTTTTTGAATCTGATCTCTTCTGCCTACGGAAATAACATGCAGCAGGTAGATCTTTCTCCGGTTAGATTCGGGATTTACAGCGGCGATGTAAATCAGGACGGGACAATAGATCTGACGGACGGAAGTCTCATTGACAACGACGCTTTTAATTTTGCATCGGGATATCTGCCGACGGATTTAAACGGAGACAGCATAATTGATCTTGCTGACGGTGTGTTTGCTGATAATAACGGTTTTAACTTTGTGAGTAAAATAACGCCTTAAACATAATTAGGAATTTAGAATTTAGAATTAGGAATTTAGAATTGAATTTCTAACAAAATTAGCCGCAGGCTTCGGTTTGCGGTTTGTTTTTATCTCTGTTTTTTGTCAGTGACAACTTTTAAACTCATTCGAATATAAACTAAGTTTGACAAAAGGAGCAAAAGAGCTCACAGCGGAAAAATTAAAGTTTATTTTTTTTTGCCGGTTATTTGTAAAATATATTATCTCCGAACTGTTCTTTTTCATACGCTTTCATTTTTTCATTGATCTTTGAATTCAAAAATAGCCAGCACAATAAAAACGTTATTGCAGCAAGAAATATATATAATATCATGCTGTATGACTGAATCAGCACCATCGTTACAACCGGTGTTAGAATTACAGTAAAGAAAAAAGTAAAAAAATATTTATCTGAGTATAATGATTTAAATTGCTTGAAATTACTTTCCAGTATTGATTTCTTTTTTTCATAACTTATGTTTTTTGATTTTACTGTCTTATCAATATATTTTGTGTACTGGCTGAAATTAATATCCTTAAGCAACTCAAGAGCTTTCTCTTGTTTCTCCGAAAGTTCAGAATGTAAAGAAATATCCCCAGTGTCTTCTATTGATATGTTAGTCATATCAATTATTTTAATCAGAAGTCTCTCATCATCCGACCCGAAAGATTCAAAAACTTTGAAAAGAAAATCAATGTGCTGCTCTGACCATTGCTGTTCACATAATCCTTCCATAATATTATCTTTGATAATTTTTTTATCCGCGTCATCAGACAATTCATTAGCTTTAAGCAAATATGTCAGTCCTTCTTCCATTTTAAACAGGTCACCGCCGGAGGAATTTATGCATGCCATTCCCTTGCCCCACCAGGCTTTATTATTCTTAATATCGCTTTCCAAAACTTTATTTAAATGCTCAACCCCTTCTTCAAAATTTCTGTGCTGGATTGCGGTGTAACCGAGCTCAATAAGATTTTCAGGATCAATGTTATTCTTAATTATAAGAGAGTCCCGGACTTTTATCTGAGATTTACAGTACATACAATATACAAAATCCAGATCCTCCGGCACCTGCAGATCGCCGTTACAGGAAGGACATTTTGCAGCAGTGAATTTCATTTTGCATTTTTGTTTTACAATAATATAAAAATATAGTTATTTACCTTAAAGGATTTATTTTGAACACGATAAATTTAAAAAGAATAATAAAGTGTTTGTCATTCCCGCGTGCTTCTGGCGGGAATCCAATCATGAAAACTCTATGTTTGTATTAGTAATGCTTCAAGTTTTTAGTTTAAGATCGCAATTTCACTCGGAATTGTAAATGAGGAATTAGAAGGTTATTTAATTAACAAGAAGATTTTGTTTGCTTGAAAAGTTTTGACTGGATTCCCGCTAAGAGTATGCGGGAATGACATGCAATGATAGATATATTCATAAAAAAGTTTTTAGAAGGTTATCGCTGTGCTTTTTAAGAACATATATTGAATTAACTTTCTCTGTTTCTTTTATTAATTTCACTCCGGTTAAAGTCGGTTGTTATTTCTTTCCTTAATTCAATTAATATAATTTCTATGAAGCTGCTGAAAAGTCTCGAAGAACAATTAAAGAAAATATCTAATTACATTTCCGAAAATGGTGAGCTGAAAAAATGGGTAATAATTAATAAAGCTCAGAATTTTGATGAAGAACTAATAGGTCTTCTGCTCGGCAATAAAGAGCTTAAGTCTAAATTTTTTATTAAAGTCAAAGACGCTTTAGTATTTAATCAATCTTTGTTCATACAATTCCTCGAACAAAAAAATTATCTCAACGACAGTTACACTTCTTATAAAAAGAAAATCGGACTTAACATAGACGGCAAATATCTTAATCAGAGAAATGAAGTCTCTCTCGTCTGGCCTTATAAAGACTGTGTCCTCGAAGGCGGTCAGAGCAGGGAAGAAGATAAACGCGAGGAGATTTTCTTCAATGAAACACTTGCGCAGGATGAGATAACGCAATTGTTTGAACCGAAAGTTCTGACGAATGCGAAAAGATATACTGCAAAAGGAGAGAAGCCGCTTGACAAGTTTACCCGCGATGCAGAGCTCAACCGCAAACGCGGACTTCCGGAAGATACCATAACAGATAATCTCATTATCAAAGGAAATAATTTACTTGCGCTGCATTCGCTTAAAGAAGAATTCGCAGGGAAGGTGAAGCTGATTTATATTGATCCGCCGTATAATACAGGAAAGGATGGATTTAATTATAATGATAATTTTAATCACAGCAGCTGGCTAACTTTTATGAAGAATAGATTGGAGGTTTCTCGTGAATTATTAATGAAAGAGGGTTCAATTTGGATAAACATTGATGATAGAGAAGCACATTATTTAAAAGTGCTTGGGGATGATATTTTTGGGAGAGATAATTTTATAATAAATGTTGTTTGGCAAAAAAAATATGCCCCTCAAAATGATGCTAAATTTTTCACTGATAATCATGACCACATTCTTGTTATTGCAAAATCCAAAACTTATTGGAAATTAAATCCTTTGAAAAGAACTGAGGAAAATAATAAACAGTATATAAATGATGATAATGATGGAAAAGGCATATGGCGTACAGATAATATTTTAGTAAAGTCATTCACAAAAGATAGAGTATTTCCAATTGTTAACCCAAATACTAAAAAAGAATACTTCCCTCCGAAAGGAAGATGTTGGAGATATGCTCAAAATACATTAGAGAAAATGATAACTGAGAACAGAATTTATTTTGGAAAAAACGGTAAAGGAGCTCCTCAAGTAAAAAGGTATTTAAATGAAGTTAAAGAAGGTATTACACCGCTTTCAATTTGGTTGAGAACAGATGTAGGTGATAATCAGCAAGCAAAGAATGAAATTTATGATTTTGAAAATGTGATTACTTTTTCCACGCCAAAACCCGAACGACTCATTCAAAGAATAATAAATATTGGTTCGTCGGAGAATGACATTATTTTAGATTTTTTTGCAGGCAGCGGGACAAGTGCTGCTGTTGCTCATAAAATGAACCGACAATACATTGGCATAGAGCAAATGGATTACATAGAGGACGTTACAATTGAGAGGATGAAAAAAGTAATAAAAGGAGAGCAAGGAGGTATCAGTGAGTCAGTCAACTGGAGAGGCGGCGGAGAGTTTGTTTACTTTGAGCTGCAGAAATTCAACGAAGCATTCATAGAAAAAATAGAAACAGCAAAGGACACGAAGTCATTGCTGAAGATATGGGAAGAGATGAAGCAGAGGTCATTCTTGAATTACAATGTTGACATAAAGAAGCAGGAGGAGAGTATAGAAGAGTTTAAGAAATTATCATTAAAGCAGCAGAAGAAGCTGTTGGCAGAATTGCTTGATAAGAATCAGCTTTATGTGAATTTGTCTTCGATGGATGACAAAGATTTTAAAGTTACGGAGGAGGAGAAGAAGGTGACGAGGGATTTTTATAAGATTAGAAAATGAACTGTCCTTTAAAATGGGACAGTTGAAATAAAAGAAGTGAGTTGTCCGAAATAATCGGACAACTGAATTAAGCAGGTAATTTATAAACTTTAACAAAGAAAACGTATGAAAAACACAACTGCGATAAAAATATTCGAATCGAAAAAGATTCGTTCGATGTGGAATGAAGAAAAAGAGAAGTGGTATTTCTCTATTATAGATGTAATTGAAGTTTTGACAGAAACTGATCGCCCGAGAAAATATTGGAATGACTTAAAAACGAAGTTGATTGAAGAAGGAAGTGAGTTGTCCGAAAAAATCGGACAACTGAAATTGGCATCCTCAGACGGTAAACATTACAAAACAGATGTAGCCGACACTGAGCAGTTATTCCGTCTGATTCAGTCTATACCTTCGCCAAAAGCAGAGCCATTCAAACTATGGATCGCTAAAGTTGTACGGGAAAGGATAGACGAAATTTCCGATCCTGAAATCGGAATTGACAGATTAATGGAAACTTACCTGAAAAAAGGGTATAGTAAGGAATGGATAAACCAGCGCCTGAAAAGCATTGAAGTCAGGAAGGAATTAACAGATGAATGGGAAAACCGGGGAGTTAAAAAAGGTCAGGAGTTTGCAATACTGACGGATGAGATAACAAAAGCATGGAGCGGATTTACGGTTACTCAATACAAGAAGCATAAAGATTTAAAGAAAGAGAATCTTCGGGATAACATGACGAACTTAGAGTTGGTGTTGAATATGCTTGCTGAGGCAACTACAACAGAGATAAGCAAAGAAAAGAAACCGAAAACATTTTTTGATAGCAAAGTTATTGCAAACCAAGGGGGAACCATTGCAGGCAATACGCGAAAGGAAATTGAAGCCAAGACAAGAAAGAAAGTTATAAGCAAATTATCGGCTAAGAAATTAATTGAAGAAAAATCAAAAGCATAACCTGAAGACCAATGGCATATCTTTATGAAAGTTTTGATACACTGACACAGTTTGGAGCAATTCCAAACAAGCGCATTTCATTGATTGAAGATAACCTATCTCCAAAACTTCCGATCCGCGAATATCAGATAAAGGCTTTTTCGAGATTTGATTATTTTTATAACACTGAGTTTGAAGGCAAGCAGGTCAAACCATATCACTTACTTTACAACATGGCTACCGGAAGCGGGAAAACATTAGTAATGGCAGGGTTGATGCTGTATTTATATGAGAAAGGTTACAGAAATTTTCTATTCTTTGTTAATTCCAAAAACATTATAAAAAAGACGAAGGAGAATTTTCTGAACTCTAAGTCATTCAAATATCTTTTCAATGAAAGTTTATTCATTAACGGAGAAAAGGTAGAAGTTAAGGAAGTTGAAACATTTGATGCATCCGATGATAGAAACATTAATATAAAGTTTACAACCATTCAGCAGCTATACACTGACTTAGAACTTACCATAAAGGAAAACAGCGTAAGTTATGAGGAGTTTGAAGACAAGAAAATCATTCTGATAGCAGATGAAGCTCATCATTTAAGTGCGTCAACCAAGAAGAAGGATAGTGAAGAGAAAGCAAAGTGGGAAGGAACGGTTATGAAAATACTTAATCAGAACACCGAGAATGTCCTGCTTGAATTTACCGCAACATTGGATTATAAGAACAAGGAAATATCAGATAAATATGAAAACAAAGTAATTTATAAGTATGATCTTGCACATTTCAGAAACGATAAGTATTCTAAAGAAATCAGTTTGATAAGAACGTTATATAATGAGGAAGAGAGAATTTTGCAGGCTTTGATTTTAAATCTATACAGACAGGAAATAGCAGCTTCAAATAATATTAACCTAAAGCCGGTAATTCTTTTCAAAGCTAAAAGAACAATTAAAGAGTCGGAATTAAATAAGGAGAACTTTCACAAGTTAATTGATAGGCTGACAGCATCAGAAATTGAAAACATAAAGAGAACTTCGACAATACCTGTTATAAGAAAAGCGTTTGATTATTTTGAAAAAACCGGACATTCAAATTCAGAGATGGCAAAACGTATCAAATCAAACTTCAGATTTGAGAATTGCATAAGCGCAAACAATGATGATGAAGCGGAAATGAATCAGATACTGCTAAACACATTAGAAGACGCCGGCAATCCAATCAGAGCAGTTTTTGCGGTGATGAAGCTCAATGAAGGCTGGGACGTTCTTAACTTATTTGACATTGTGAGGTTGTATGAAGGACGAGACAGCAAAGGCAATAAAGCAGGTTCGACAACAATCTCGGAAGCGCAGCTTATTGGAAGAGGAGCAAGGTATTTTCCGTTTGAGCTTAAGAAAGGTGAAGATAAATTCAAACGCAAGTTTGATGACGATATTGAAAATGAGCTGAAGACAATTGAAGAATTATATTATCACACTAAAGAAGACAGCAAATATATTTCCGAGCTTAAGAAAGCTTTAGTAGAGTCCGGTATTTACGATGATGAAGATAAAATGGAAATTAAACAGCTTACATTAAAGCTAGATTTTAAGAAGACGGACTTTTACAAAAACGGGAGAGTAGTTTTTAACGAAAAGGTCGGAAAAAATTACGACAAGATAAAATCCTTTTCTGACCTGGGAGTTAAGAAAAAGAATTTTTCATATACTCTTTCATCGGGAACAGGTGCTGCGACATCAGTTTTTGGAAAAGATACGGATGCAAAATCATCTTCAGCCCCGGGTAAAGCAGATATAAAACTGTTAGAAATTCCTGAACATATTATAAGATATGCATTGACAAAGAATCCGTTCTATAAATTTTCAAACTTGATAAGATTTTTTCCGGCTCTGCAATCTCATAACGAATTCATAGTTAGTATGGACTATTTAGGAGGACTACAGATTACTTTCACAGGTGAAAAGTCACTGCTAAAGGAGATTTCCAATTTATATTATTTACACGCAGTTATTGGTTTGTTGGAAAATATTGAGAAGGAAATAAAATCAAATTTGACAGAGTATGAAGGATCCGAGTTTTTCAATAAGAAAATAAAAGATGTTTTCAAAGATAAGCAGATTAAAGTAGCAAAAGGAAGTGAGCGTTCTATTGGACAGGAAGAGGTTGTATCGGATAAACCATGGTATGTATTTAATGCTAATTACGGAACTACTGAAGAGAAAGCGTTTGTAGAATTGTTTTCGAGAGAATTTGATAATTTAAAAAAGAAATTTGACAATATTTTTCTGATCCGGAATGAAAGAGAAGTAAAGATAGTGGATAAGATTGGCAGGACGTTCGAGCCGGATTTTATTTTGTACTGCAGTAAAAAGAAAAGTAAGCGATTAATATATCAGGTTTTCATTGAGCCAAAAGGAATTTATTTAAAGGGAAATGATCAATGGAAAGAAGATTTTCTTATTTGTTTAAGAAAGAAGAAAAATGTCATACATATAAGGTCGGATAAATATCTTATTACCGGTGTTCCGTTTTATTCCAACAAAACTGAAAATGATTTCAGGAAAGAATTTGAAAACACATTTATTTGATAATTCAAACAGATGATAAATTCAAAAAATTTTTATTTACAGCCGGATAAGCATATACAGGAATATGTTCAGAAATGTCCGTACTGCAAGCATGAAAACAAACTTCAGCTTATAACAGTTATTGATTTATCGGATACACTTCATATGAGGTATATGATTTTGAATGACGGTTTAAATAAATTCGTTTGTATGAATTGCTTATACACTTGTGAAATGTATTTTGATATGATAATTCTGAACTCCGCTAAGAAGTATCTTTTACTTTTTTCAAAAAACCGGGAATATTTGAATAGGTGGGCAGAAAGATTCAGGTATGAACAGTATAAGGAAAAATTCAATCCTGATCTTAATTTTCTAAAAAGACCTGTAACTGTAAATATGTGGAATGATCTGAAAGAAAAGATCAAAAATAATGACGGAATCTGGGTAGAAGGAATGTTAAAAGAACTGGAATCGATAGCGAAGAAAGACCCGCTTAAATTTTATGATTACATTCAAAGGAACAAACACTATACAGATCACAGTGAAATGAGTTTTCATATTGACAGAATAAGCAATCAATATAATTTACTTGAACTGCTGCTAAAGAAAAAGTTTGAAGAAATAGATAAAATTACAAAGACAGAATATTCGGCTGAAGGTTTGAAAAGATTGTTTTCTATTTTAAGAGAAAGTAACGCGGAATTAGAAGAAGCGAAAAATATTTTTAGTTTTACAGAAGAGATATTCAATAAAAATGATGCGATAATAATTGAAGATGCAAGAACAAACTTAAATGTTTGTTTTAGAAACAACAAAATGATTAATGCTAAAAAAGAGCAAAGGATTATAAATAGTAAACTTAAAGATAAAATTGAACACATTAAGTATTACTTCTGCGTCTCTCCGGGAAGGAATAACAGAGATTATGTGGAATTCTGCGCGGTGGACAGTGAAGAGGAGTATGACTGGATTAATAATATACCGGATTTTTATTGGGTGAATATAAATGAAGAAATTTTTATTTACTTTCGAAAAATGATTAGAGAATCTGCGGATGACGACAATATTGATGTGTATTCACATAAATTCCTGAATGCTGACGAAATTGACTATCTCTTTAACCAATTAGAAGATTTTGAAACTGCATTGGATTATTATCCTACTTTTGAAATTTTTCATAAAGTATTCGCAAAGATTTATGGCGAAGAACATGCTAAATATATCTCCGAAGAATATTTTGAAGTTTGGCAGGAATTGAGGGACGGGATACAATTGGTTTGCCGGCAGCTTGGAGAATACTTTTTTTTATGCAGGAAAAATAATAAATGTGTTTGGATGCTTGGAGTATGAACAGAAGAATTTGATTCAATTATTAAATGTCAAAGCATAGAATTGTTTATACTTTTTTAGCCAGATACCTTAATACTGTGTTATGTTTTATTTTAAATGAACTAAAAATGATCTCAGAATAGAATTTATTAAAGCGTTTATAAGATTAAATTATCAGGATTATTTACTTCTCTAATTCAATAATTTTCGAAATAAGCCAGTCCCGCGAAGCAAGTATTTTTTCTTCCGAAATATTTTTTAAAATTAAATCAAGATCAGCTTTGTCTGTTTTAGCCGACTGCTTAATTTTGAAGATCTGTCTGTAAAATTTTAATAAATTCTTTACACCTATATACAAAATTTCTGAAGCTTCCTTTGTGTCATTTAAGAAATGATTTGTCGAATCTATAAGAGAATACGCCTGCTCAATGTAATTTAATTCATAATAAATTTTAAGCTGAAATTGTCTTACATCTAATTTAAAAATAAAAAGATTCAGTTTTATTTCAGAAAAAAACACAAGAGATTTTTCAAATTCATTTCTGTAAAAATGAAGTATAGCATTTGAAAAATTAATCATGTTTTCCCTGTGCTCAAGAGGCAGCTCCGGAGAGTATTTAAAAATAAACTTTTCAAGCCATTCAAACTCTCCGATCACAGCGGAATTTAAAGCCATATTTCTGAAAAGCACGACATGAAATTCTTCCTCAGCACTTCTTTTATATATGCCGAGTTTCAGATTGCCGTCATTAAGTTCAAACTGCTCTTTCCGGAATTGTCCTAACTCGTTGCTAACTACCATAATCGAACAAAAAGTCAAAAGGATACTTCTCAGCACATAAAGCTCATCTTTACCAAACAATGACATATTCCTGCTTAGATGATCTTTAAGTTCGAAATATATTTCCTTCTTCTTTTCAGTGTTCAGTTTATGAACAAGATAATATGTATAAACATACGGATAAAATTTATCGTTATTTTTTTTCATAACATCCAAAAGAGAATCTATATCAATGTGATTAAACAAATTATCAATCAGATTATACCGCGTTTCGAGATTATAAATATCAGCGAGAGTTCTTTCATCTGAATTTCTCAGGCACTTGATAAGAGCCATGACTGATATGAATTCTCCTGATGACAATGCAGATTCATAAGTATTTTTAAAATCGTCATTGTCCAGGGAGTAATCCCTGAAAACCGTTTTCAGAAAATAACTTTCAATAAAATATTCCATGCTGCCTTTATTTTTAAAATCATCTTCTTCATTTATTTTATTCAGATCTCTTTCAAACTCCTTATAAATCTTTTTTTTGCGAAGCTGATTTAAAAGATAGAATTCTTTTCTTTTTTTATCATTTGAAAATTCAGAATAAATCAGAAATTCCTTGCAGAGCATAAACAATTCTGAGGATAAAGTTTTTATAAGATTAGATGACTTTACCTGCTCATATTTTTTCCCGTGATAAAGAGATTTAAAAACGAATTCAAAATTTAATTTTTCATCTGAAAATTCGGGATAAAACTGCTTAAGCGTTTTAAATAACGGATTGAGATTTCTTGACCTGCTGAAATACGGAGACGCAATGAATTTTTCAAGTTCTCTCATTTCTTCGGCAGAAAACTTTTTTAGCAGATTTATTAATTTATTGTCTTTCAAAATTTAAAAAGTTACTCCTGTCTGTAATTTTTGAAACAATAAAATTGCGATAATAGCTAAAAAATGCAACATTATTCAAAATTCATCTGAATTGATATGTTATTATTAACATAAAATCTCATTTGGTAATACTTTTGTTTATGATATTTTGTATGAAATTTATTAAATCAAATTACGGGGGTAATCATGTTTCAATTAAACAATTTAATATCCAAAAAAGGAAATTCATCAAAGCATAAAAAAGGTTTTGACTTACCCCTCGTAAGCACTGCTGTCATAGGTTCATTTTACTCAGTTGTATCAAATCTATCATGGCAGCAGGGCTTCGGGGATAATCAGAAAAGGAATTCTTATTCAGTATATTCAGCGGTAAGAAAATCCGTATCTCTGTTAATATTTAGTCTGACTATTATTTTTTTAACAAGCTTTACGCTTGGATCAGGAAATGAGCAGACTCAGAATTCAGGATTAATGTCAATTTCAAATACGCCGGACTGGACTGTTAATTTTGGTTACAGCTTCGGGTCGGCATCTTCACCTGCCGGCGATGTAAACGGCGACGGTTACGATGATGTAATTGTAGGAAAGAAAGAGAACACAACTAATTTCACAAATGACGGAAAGGCGTATGTATTTCTCGGCTCAGCATCCGGTCTTGCTGTAACACCTGTTTGGTCTGATATCGGAGCAAATCAGGGATCAGCTTACGGGCATAGTCTGTCAAGAGCGGGCGATGTAAACGGTGACGGATATGATGACATTATAATCGGCGAGCCGGGTTACAAAGTCGGAAGCATAAGCAGAGGAAGAGCTCTGGTTTATTACGGTTCATCTGCCGGACCGTCAGCAACTCCATCATGGACTTATATCGGTACCACAACGGATTTCGGAAGGTCGGTTTCAACAGCCGGAGATTTAAACGGTGACGGATATGATGACGTAATAGTTGGAATAGCATACGGTGGTTTGGATTCGGCTTCAAACAAGGGAGCAGTATTAGTTTTCTACGGCAGCTCTGCGGGATTATCTGCAACTCCAGACTGGCAAAAGGATGGTACTCAGAGCTATGGTCAATTCGGACACAGAGTTTCCACTGCAGGCGATGTAAACAATGACGGTTATGATGATATAATAGTCGGGGCTCCTGTAAATTCCGGCGCGACAGGACAGGCATTTGTTTTTCTGGGTTCGGTATCAGGATTATCAAATACACCGGTATGGACAGGAACCGGTGAGTTTTCCAATCAGATTTTTGGTTACAGTGTTTATGATGCGGGTGATGTTAACAATGACGGTTATGATGATATTATAATCGGAGCCCCTGATGATAATGCAGGCGGAACGGGAAAAGCTTATGTATATTACGGTAACTCTTCAGGAATATCCGCTTCACCAGAGTGGACTGCCACAGGTGAGATAAATTCAAATTTCGGACAATGGGCGGCTACAGCCGGTGATTATAACGGAGACGGATTTTCAGATATAATAGTCGGTGCTCCGAATAATTCACCTTATGGAAAAGCATATGTTTACAAAGGTTCTACGGCAGGACCTTCAGTAAACAGCGTCTGGACTTCGGAAGGAGATGCAACTTCAGCAGCTTACGCTATTACAGTCTCCACAGCAGGCGATGTCAATAATGACGGTTATGACGATGTACTTATAACTCCTTATTCACCGAAAGCATTTGTATTTCACGGGGCAGACGGCGTACCTCCTAGTTCAAATTATTATGTGCTGTCTGATACCGGAATTTCAGCTGCAAGAAATTTAACCGGCGTGATTATCACTGATTCAAGCGGAGTAAACGGATCAGCCGGAACAAAGCCAAGATGTTATTTCAAAAGATCAACAGATACAAATACATTCATAGATAATACGAATTCTACCGCAGGATGGAAATATGTTGAAGCAAACGGCTCAACATCACCTTTTGATTTTACAATAAATTACTCACTTCTGAGCGGAGGAAACGGTATCATTGCAAATGATATTGTTCAGTATTTTGTAGTAGCTCAGGATCTTGCTCCGGTTCCGAATGTTGTTATTGATAAGGGAACATTTGCTGCAGTACCTACAAGCGTAAATCTTACATCATCAGCATTCCCAATAGGAAATCCTTTGAATTCATACCGGATTCATCCGGTAATAGTAACGGGAGCTTTAACCGGAAACGGCAGTTACGCAAATTTATCCGGTGCATTTAATGCAATTAACGCTAATAGTCATACAGGCGCAGACATTACAGTATTGATAATGGGAAATACAACCGAACCGATTAGCGGCGCAATAATCGGAAATAACGGATGGAATACGTTATTAATTAAACCGGATGGCAACGAACCAAGGACAGTGTCAGCGGCAGCATCACCCGGTAATCCGCTAATAAGATTATTAGGATCAAGAAATGTAACAATTGACGGACTGAACTCCAATGGAAACTCTCTGACAATTTCAAATACTCAAGTATCAGGTACTCAAGCTACAAGTACAATTTTTCTGGATGCAGGCGCATCTGACAATACAATAACAAGATGTACCATTCTCGGATCAAGTCAGACTTATTCTCCTACCATTGGAGGAACAATAGTATTATGGCCGTATCTTTCATCTACAGGAAATGTTATTTCCTATTGTGACATTGGACCCGCAGGTTCAGTTTTGCCTAATACATCAATATACATTCAGGGCAATGTTTTAAATAGTCATAGTAATGATACAATAAAGAATTGTAACATATATGATTATTATTCTACTTTTAGACCAAGCGCAGGAGTTTATATAGGTCCGTACACTACAAATATTGCTGTAAAAGACAATAAATTTTATCAGACCGCAACAAGAAGTTCAGCTAATCCCGGCACTACTCATTCTGCGATTCGAATTGAAAATAATTCGGGGAATAATTATCTGGTTTCAGGAAACACAATAGGTTATTCTTCTTCAAACGGAACAGGAAACTATACACTTGTCGGATACGGTGGTTTTAATTTTTATCCTATATACCTTAGCGTTGGAAATACCGGGACTACAAATGTTCAGGGAAATATTATTCAGAATATCAATTACACATTACAGCAGCAAAGTCAGACATTTAATGCAATTGATATAGCATCTGGAAGAGTCAACGCCGGCAATCTTTCTCCGAATCTTATCGGAAGCATGTCATCAGCCGGAAATATTACAATTACAGGAAGCACCGGCTTAATGGATAATTTCGGAATTCGCTGCGCAGGTACGGGAAACAAAAATGTAAGTAATAATTTAATCGGAGGAATAACGCTTTCGAAGATAAGTGATTTCACTCAGTTCAAATTTACCGCAATAGGTAATTTGTCTGCAGATACTTTTACATGTCAGAACAATGTAATAGGCGGAAACATTGATAATTCTATCAGAACATCATATAATGTTGAAGGCAGTTTAGATTTGACCGGTATATCAAGCATCAGCGGGACTTCAATAATTACAAACAACTACGTTCAAAACCTGAATGTAAATTCAGGCGGCTCGGGAGGTTCTGTTATGACTTTGACCGGAATTTTATTGACTTCAAATGCGGCTAATAACCTGATTTCGCAAAATCTTATTCATTCATCGGGGATCACAGGCACGACAAGTAATTCAAATGTAGTAAACGGCATTAGAGTTAATTCTGTATCCGGTTCAGCTACAGTTGAAAAAAATCTTATACATTCTCTGACTTCAGCAGCGGTTAATAATTCAGTCAACGGAATTCTTGCATCCGCCGGTTCATCAACATTTAAAAATAATTTTATAAGATTAGGAATAAACAATTCGGGTAATGGACTGAACGTTGGTGTACCTTTCAAAGGAATAAGTGAAACAGGCGGTACAAATAAATTTTATTTCAATAGTGTATATATCGGCGGAAGTCCGACTACAGGCAATTCAAATACATTCGGATTTCAGAGTACTGTAATCAATAATACAAGAAATTATTACAATAATATTTTTTATAATGCGAGGTCAAACAACGGCTCGAACGGAAAACATTATTCCATAAGCGTCGGCGGTACATCACAAAATCCTGCAGGTCTTAATTGCAACTACAATATTTTATATTCAATTGGCAACGGAAGTGTCTTAGGATTTTTTAACAGCACAGACAGACCAACGCTGGCTTCTTGGCTGTCTGCTACCGGAAAGGACAGTAACAGCGTGTTCGGTAATCCGCAATTTATAAATCCTGACGGCGATTCGTCTTCTCTTGATTTGCATATCGGAATAAATCCGTCTGCCGTTGAAAGCAGAGGAATTGCCATAGCTGAAGTAACCGACGACTATGACGGTGAAATACGGTCATCATTATCACCAACTGACATAGGCGCTGACGCCGGAAATTTTGTCAGCTCTGATATAGATGCTCCTGTTATACTATACAGTTTACTGACAGACGGTTCCAGTGTTGTTTCCAGAAATTTTACGGGAGTAATTATAACAGACTCGAGCGGAGTTAATGTAAGCATAGGACTTCGGCCCAGATGTTATTATAAAAGATACTCAGATGCAAATACATTCAATGATAATACAAACAGCACTCCGGGCTGGAAATATTCCGAAGCAACAGGAACCAGTTCGCCTTTCGATTTTAATATTAACTACTCTTTATTAAATGGAGGAAGCGTCGCAACAGGCGATACAATACAGTATTTTGTTATTGCACAGGATCTGAATTTTAATCCAAACCTTTCAATAAATTCCGGAATATTCTACAGTATTCCGTCCGGCGTAGATCTTACTTCAGCAGCTTTTCCGGTAACAGGAATTATAAACTCATATACACTTGCTGCAATAAATGTATCCGGCGCAGTAACCGGAAACGGAGTTTATACAAATCTTACTTCGGCTTTTGCAGCAATTAATTCAGGTAGTCAGTCAGGTGCAGATATACTTATCAGTGTTAACGGAAACACAACTGAAACAGGAGCGACGCTTAACAGCGGCGACTGGAATTCACTTACAATTTCACCTGATGGAGGAACGGCAAAAACAATTTCCGGCACAGTAAACGGAAATGCATTAATCAGATTAAACGGAGCTGATAATGTTACAATTGACGGACTTAACTCAGGAGGAAACTCACTGACTATTTCGAATACTTCAACATCTTCCATTACAGGAACAAGCACTTTAAACCTGATTGGAGATGCAAGCAGCAATAAAATTACAAACTGCACAATACTCGGATCTTCAACAACTCTTGCCGGAAGCGCAGGAGGGACAGTTACATTCGGAACCGGAAATTCAACAGGTAATGATAATAATGTTGTTTCTTTTTGTAATATTGGTCCTGCAGGCACAAACCTTCCTTCAAAAGCTGTTTCATTTCTGGGAAGTTTATCTGCGTCAGTTTATAACAATGGAGATACAATCCGAAACTGTAATATCTACGATTATTTTTCCGCGACAATAAACTCTTCAGGAATAAATATCCTGAGCGGGAATACAGACATTAGTGTTCTTGATAATAAATTTTATCAGACCGCAGCGAGAACACAAACTTCCGGAATGCAGCACTTTGCAGTCTCGGTTGATTTTATTCTGGGTAATGATTTTAAAATAACAAGAAATACTATCGGATATTCTGCATCTGACGGAGCCGGAGTATATTCTTTTGCAGGCGTTGCAAATTCAAAATTTATTCCTGTATTTCTTAACACAGGCGCTGTTAGCCCGACAAGCGTTCAGGGAAACACAATTGCAGGAATCTCTATGTCCGGCTCTGTAAGCGGTACCGGAACAGTTTCGCCTTTTATAGGAATTTATTGTGCATCAGGATTGGTAAACATAGGAAACGACTCCGGAAATACAATAGGAAATCTTTCAGAATTAAACAGCATTGCATTTACTTCAAGTTCAACTTCGAATTCTGAAATTTCCGGAATTTATATTATCAGCTCTTCGGGTATCAATACAAGCAACAATGTAATAGCTGGTATTTCTGCGGCAAATTCTTCAACAGGCGCATCAAGCATTTATTTGATAAGAAGTACATCAACCGGTAACTGGACTTGTGAAAATAATGTAATTGGAGGGACAATTGCGAATTCAATTCAGTCAACTTCAGCTTCAATATTTACAACTTTGAATGGAATATATAACAATGGCAGAGCTTCGACAATATCAGGAAATACTTTAAGAAATATGACAATGGCGGCAGGGCTTAACCCGATGGCAGGGATAGTTATTTCCTCAGGTAATTATACTCATAATGTATCACAAAATACCGTATATGCTTTAAGTAATTCTAATACAACACAGTCCACATTTGTATCAGGAATAATGTTTTCCAACGGAAGCAGCTCAAGTGTAATAGAAAGAAACAATATACATTCATTGTCTGCATTCTCCGCTTCTTCAATGGTTTATGGGATATATGCACAGACAGGTGTGGCAACTTATAAAAATAATATGATTCGACTTGGAATTAATCAAGCAGGAACAGGAGTCAATACAGGTTTAAGCGTTATCGGTATATATGAAACCGGCGGAACAAACAATTTTTATTTTAACAGTGTGTATATTGGCGGAAACCCTGTGTCAAATAACGTCACAACTTTTGCTTTCAGAAGTATAGTCACTACAGTTACAAGAAATTACATTAACAATATTTTCTTTAATGCACGCTCTAACAGCAGCGGAGCAGGAAAGCATTTTGCAATTTCACTTGCCGGATCATCTCCACTGCCTGCAGGCTGCACAAGTAATTACAATATTCTTTATGCAACCGGAAACGGAAGTGTGCTTGGATTTTATAACAACGTTGACAGAACAACTCTTGGTGCATGGAAGACTGCAACAGGACTTGACACAAACAGCATTTCTGCAGATCCGGTATATAAAAATCCGACAGGAAATTCTGCTGATGTCAATCTTCATATAGGAACTTTCCCTACGCCAGCTGAAAATGCCGGAGTTCTGATTCCTTCAGTGATTGATGATTTTGAAGGTGAACTGCGTTCAGATTTATCTCCGACAGACATAGGTGCTGACGCAGGAAATTTCATTAATATAGATATTAATCCCATGACAATTTCCTATACTCCGCTCGTAAATGATTCAGTTCAGTCAGCAATAAATTTTTCAGGAGTTATAATTTCTGATTCAGACGGTGTTGCAGTAAGCGGAAATCTCCGTCCAAGAGTTTATTTCAAAAAGAAAAACGATGTGAATGTTTTTAATGACAATACAAGTGCAACAGCCGGCTGGAAATATTCTGCGTCAAACGGAACTGCTTCGCCTTTTGATTTCACAATGGATCTTACAAAGCTTAATTCAGCGCCGTCAGTTAATGATACCATACAATATTTTGTAGTAGCTCAGGATATGGCGCCGACTCCTCATATATTTTCAAACACTGTAACGTTTGCGGAATATCCGGCAAGTACAGAGCTTACTTCAGCTGCGTTTCCTGTAACCGGAGCACCGAATTTCTTCAGACTGCTGAAAGCGCCGCTTAACGGGGACTATATAGTTGGACTAAATTTATTTAACCGAATTTCCGGAAAGAATATAACTTTTGAAAAAAGCAAAAGGATAGCAATGAAGGAAATTCTTGTACCAGAAGGTGAAGGAATAAATGGTGCAGTAATAAATAAAATCACTGAAACTGAAGATGAAATTTTTATTCCTGTCGAAAACGGAAAAACTTATGAAGGACCGCTTAGTATTAAGCGCACAGATAATCCTGAACTGGATGCGCAGGCATTGTCAGGTGTTTATGCAAATATTACAGAAGCTGTAAACGATTTGAAAACATGGGGATCAAGCGGACCTGTGAGATTTCTGCTGAATGACAATTCATATACATCCGAGACTCTTCCGATTTCAATAACGCCATGGACAGGCGCTTCATCTGTGAATACTCTTACTATAAAGCCGAACGACGGAGTTACATCAGAAATATCCGGGACCAATTCAACCGCTATATTTGACATTAACAACGGAGATTACTTTTTTATAGACGGTTCAAATACCGAAGGAGGAAATACAAAGGATCTGACAATCAGGAACACTTCAAATTCAGCTTTAAGATTTATAAATGACGCAACGAATAACATAATCAAGAATTCAATTTTAAAATCTTCCTTCATGGTTGTTTTATTTTCCACAACTACAGGTACAACCGGAAATGACAATAACTTAATTCAGAATAATGATATCACCGGAAGCACATTAACTTGCGGTTTTGGTATTGTGAATACCGGAACCGGAACAACATCTGACAGAAAAAATTCAGGAATAGAAATAATCGGAAACCGCATATACAATTTCACTACAAGAGGAATACAGGACAACGGAAATTCAGCGGGAATAATATATCGAAGCAATGAATTCTTTCAGACCTCACCGCAAAGCACCTGCATTCCGTTACACATTACTTCAAATACTATTGAAGGGTTTATATTTGATAAAAATAAAATTCATGATATGATGGTTTCAGCATTTGGCGGAGCATACGGAATATGGATTCAGAATCTTGCTGCCGCAAGCACCGGTGAGATTACAAATAATTTTATTTTACTAAACTCAAACGTTCAAAACTCGGGAATAGGTATCTATGACCAGAGTTCCGTGAATCTAAATATTTATCACAACACAATTGTTATCAGCGGAAATGTAACCGGTAATCAGGAGTCAATCGGTTATTACAGAAATACAGGCAGCACTGTAAATCTTAAAAACAATATCATTATAAATACAAGAACAGGAAGCACTGCAACAAACTATGTTATCAGAAATCACGGAAATCTTTCACTTCTGAATTCAGACAACAATGATCTGTTAAATTCCGGAATAGGGAACAATGTGTTTGCATTTGACGGCACAGCGCACCGAAACAATCTTAATGAATGGAAAACCGCTACCGGTAAAGATTCAAACAGCATTTCTGCTGACCCGATATTCATAAGCAGCACAGATCTTCACATTGATTCGCTGCAGAATTCTCCGGTCAGTAATGCCGGAACATTCATTACCGGCGTTACGCACGATATTGACGGGAACTTAAGGGATACTTTGTCACCGGATATCGGCGCAGATGAATTCAATATACCTTCAGCGGCAGGAACATTAAATCTTACAATGATAATGGAAGGTTTTTATAATTCTTCTGCAAACAGTATGTCAATGAATGATACCGTAACGGTTTATCTGAGAAACGCCTCTTCACCTTATGCTGTTATTGATTCAGCTAAGGGTATTATAGATGCAAATACATTTACCGGTTCATTTACAATTACTAACGCTGCAACGGGAAATTATTTCATACAGACCCGACACAGAAATACAATAGAAACCTGGTCCGGCTCAGCAGTTAATTATATATCCGGCTCAACGATAAATTATGATTTCACTTATGCAGCTGCGCAGGCGTTTGGAAACAATATCCTGCAGATAGATTCCTCGCCTTTGAGATTCGGAATATACAGCGGCGACGTAAATCAGGATGGTGTTGTAGATCTTGCAGACGGAAGCCAGATTGATAATGACGCATTGAATTTTGCCTCGGGTTATCTGTCCACGGACGTAAACGGCGACAATGTAACTGACCTTGCAGACGCAGTGTTTGCGGATAATAACGGGTTTAATTTTGTAGGGAAAATAACGCCATAAAGCAATTACAAATTACAAATTACAAATGACTAATAAGAAGCATTGAATTTCGAATTATAAAATATGCAGGTAATAAAAATTAGTATTTGTAATTTGTAATTTAAAATTAATTCATCAGGTTTTAGCCAGCAGCTGACATTTCAAAAGAAAATTTTTTAAAACCAGAATTATTATTGTAATTTGTAATTTGAATTTACACTTCAGAAGTTCCAGTCAAATCCCGCTGTTAATATTGCAGGCAGTCCGGTCTTGATTCCCTGCGGTCTGCGGCTTGCAATGTATCTTTCGTTTGTGAAATTTTTAACGGATAAATAGAACGTTGTATTCAGTGAACTTAATCTGTATCTGCCTGTCACATCATAAATTGTAAAAGAAGGCATCAGTCCGGTTTCTCCGTTTGCCGATGGTTCAACTGTATTCAGTTCGTTGGTAAACTGCTGTCCGGTATATTTCGCCGAAAGCAAAACTGATAATCCGAAAGGTGAAATTATTTCAAATGAATTAGCAAGCATAAAATCCGGCGCGTAAGGAAGTTTGTTACCGTTAATATTTACAGTTTCACTTCCTGAAGTAATAAATCTGTCAGCTGAATATTCAGAGCTGCTGAAAGTACCTGCTGAAGATATAATGAAATTATATTTTGATTTGAACAGCTTTCCCAGATCAACTGTAACTCCGGTCTCAAGACCAATGTGCCTTGTCTCACCTCCGTTTACAAGTCCCGTTCCGTTTCCGCCTGAAGATTCTGAAATTGGTATTATCTGATTTGAAAAATTCAGTAAGTAACCGGTAAGCTCAACATCCAATCCATCGGCAATATTGATTCTCATTCCTAGTTCAGAGTTCCAGCTTAGCTCTGCATCCAGCTCGAGAGCTTCTCCGCCGTTAGTAATTGCGTCCTTTATACGCGGCGGCGCGAACCCTCTGTGAATCCCTGCGAAGAAAGTATATCTGTTATTGATATCATAATTTAAACCTATCCCCGGAATCACGGAAAAAATTTTATTTTCAGCAGTAATCAGAGTATCTCTGCTGTTAAGACGGTTTATTTCCCTTTCATACATAAATGATTCAAGTCTTAATCCGGGAGTTACTGAAAACTTATCAGATAGATAAGTTCTGTTTTGCACAAATGCCGTATATGCGTAACCTGTTCTTACTTCATCTTCTGTAAGATCACCAGATTCTGCATTTGCTTTCTTTCCGTTTATTCTCTGTTCATTTGCTCTTTCAAAGAGAAATCTTAATCCGCCTTCGAGTTCATTAAGCGTTTTACCGATTGAATATTTTGAATAAATCCGCGGCTCAATTCCGCCTACTTCAAACTGTCTGTCTCTGTTGCCTGTGGAGTTTCTCATGTAAATCGCACCGCCGGCGGCTGATGTATCACCGAATACCGCTACAGGATTGCTCACGCGCGTTCTGCTGAAATCCTGACGCAGCCAGTTTCTAACGGTTGTATAACCGAAAGCAGTGGTCCTCAGCAATACGGAATTTGAAATATTATAGTCATGTGTAATACTGGCTGAATATCTTTTTATATTTAGTTTATCATAAGGCGCAATGATCTCATAATATTCTCCGGAGTCGTACATATTCTGGGTAAGTCCGATATAAGTTGAATTGGAAGTCTCGTCATAAAAGGAAAGTTTTAAACCGAGCATAGATTTTTCGCCGAGTTCAAATTTCATTTTTCCCGTAATGTCGTTTACACTGAAGTTCAGCGTTCCGAGATTGTCCGCCTGTTTATGCAGATAGTTAATCATTGCTCCTACATTTCCGAAAGTATTTCCGTAGCTCATCTGCCCGGTAAAGAATCCGTTTTCACCTCCTCTGATTTTAAAGGAAGTTGACTGTACACCCGGAGGATCAGCTGTAAGATAATTCACAACACCGCCGATTGTCTGCGGACCGAAAAGAATAGAGCCGCTGCCTTTAAGAATTTCTATGCCGTTCATTCTGTCCATAGCGGGAGTGTAATACATTTCAGGTTCGCCGTAAGGAGCGAGAGAGACCGGCACTCCGTCTTCAAGCATCAGCACAGTTCTGCTTCTGTCCGGATCCAGGCCGCGGATTCCGATGTTTGTTCTGAGACCGATTCCTTCCTCATCAACTGCATTGATTCCTGATACTTTTCTAAAGACTTCATTTCCGTTTACCGGATTTGTCATCTTAAGCTGATTCAAAGTAATCAAAACAGCCGAACCCGGAACTCTGTTGATCAGTCCGGGACTTGTTCCAATGATATCGACCTGCGGAAATTCATAATTTCTAAATAATGTATCTTTAAGAACTGTAGATGAGGATACTGTTTTAAAATGTTCATCCTGAGAAAAGATGATCCCGGCTGAAATCGAAAAATTGATAAAAAGCAGAGATGAAAGTAATAGAAAACGCATCATATAAAAAATTGAGTTTGTTAAATTTATGCTTATTAAGACCTGATACAAATATACTTCTTATTAAGACTAAATACAAATAAGAAAATTCAGATATCATTAAAATTATATAATTTTTAATTAAGCATACAAAGCGCGCAGTCGGATATAGAGAATGAAAATTTTATAAGAATTATTCGGAAAAAGATAAATTGAATGGTTCGGAATCTGGATATTTTTTTAAAATTATATTTAAAAATAAACACAGAATTGATATCAAAAGCAAAATATTATGATTTAGATTTATGCCGTATTCGTATATACTATAATACCGCTTCGTCAATTTTTCCAATAAGCCAGTTTACTCTTCGTTCCTTCCTGAAGGGCAGGAGTTTGTCTTTAAGCTCCATAAGTTTTTCTTTCTGATTTTTACCTTTGAATATTATCAGAGAGTTCAGCGAGTTTACAAACCTCAGATGACTTTCTCTGAATACTTCAGAAAGGTTGCTGCTGTTATTTATGAAATGTCTGTATGAGTCTATCATAGATAAAGCCGACTCCGTATGGTTCAGCTCATAATATGACATTAACGTAAGATTCCTTATGTCAATTTTTGAATAAGCATGATCTGCGTTTATACCGGCAACGCTTTCAAGAACATTTTCATAATTGCCTCTTTCGAATTCCAGCTGCGCATAAGCAATCTTCACTGAATTTACCCTGTCAGATTCAATTATCTCTTTACCGTAATTTTTAATAAAATTTTCTACCCATTCATATTCGTTCAGCGAAAAAGCTGTCAGATAAGTATTTCTGAATTTCATAAATGTAAGCGGCGACGTCTCGGAATATTTATAAAAATCTTTTTCCATCTCAAGCCTGAATATTTCAAAAAGCTCGCGGTTAAAGTCACTTACTCCTGAATTTATCTTTATCAGACAGAAGGTTTCGAGCGCATTAAAGAGTCCGTAAACTTCTACTCTGTTTAGCGAATTAATATTTCTCAGAACAAGATCCTTAAATTTGTAATAATTTTTTTCGTCATAAGGAGGAGTATTGCAGATGATCCTGTAATAATAAAGCTCTGCTGTCTCAGAAAATTCTATTTCGTTGGATTTCATATACTCGATAATATTTTCCACATTTGTATTCTCAAAAAATTCCTGCACGAGATTTACATTATGCTTTACATTAAATGACTGCCGGTTTACGTTCAGATTTGATATAGTCTTGGTAAGATTCAGCAGAAAAAACAGTATGAGATATTCGCCGGATTTTAAAACTTTGTCAAACACAAGCGGCTGCTCGTTTCTCTCCAGATGAAAACTGATCTTTGTATCTTCAAGCTGATACAGAAAATAAAAATTCTTTTCGGATAATTCCGAAACCTGCTTAAGCTCAGCCTCAAAAATTTTCAGTTCGTTGTAAAAAACAGGATCCGCCTTACGAAGTATCATCTGCCTGAGCAGATTCAGTTTATTTTCATACTTATCATTTTTTCCAATTTCAATTATCAGAAAATCCATGCAGAGTTTCTTAAGATCGGAAGTAAGATTCTTCATAACCTGTTCATTATAATTCTTTCCGCTAAAGAGTTTTTTATAAATTTTTTCTTTATCAGTCTTTTCAAACCGGGGGTGATCCTTTATCAGTTCAGCATAATATTTAATGAGCGTTTTATTTTTATTGAAATACGGAGACATTAAAAAGTCCTTAAACTTTTTCAGCTCCTCTTTTGAAAATGACCTCAATAATATTATGAGTTTGCTTTTATTCATTAAAATATTGCAATGAAAAATGATTACTTGAAATTGCCGAAAAATTTCATTTCCGTGTCGTTAACAGCGTTTTTCCATTAACCTAAATAAATTACAAAGTAAAAGCAGGTTACTTTTTTAATTAATTTTCTTTGCCGGAGTAAAGGAATGAAAGTATTTTTGTAACCAGGATTCTGAATTCGGATAAAGATGCGAAAGCATCTCAAAAATTTTTCAAACAATAATGTAACCTTTAGAAAGCAGAATCTGACTAATTTTTTTAATTAACTTTTTAAAAACAAAAAACAGAAATGAAAAAAATTTCAACACTCAAATTATTTATGCTGATATTACTTACAGGATTGTATGCTGTTGATGTATCAGCACAAATGTTCTGGAATAACGCAATCTCATTTGCGGGAAATCCGAACAGCCATATCAGCAGAGCGAATTCTTCAAGCTTAAATATAACAGGCAGCTTTACTATTCAGGCCTGGATAAAACCTGAAATACCTAATCAGATCGGAACTATCTTACAAAAATCAGAAGGAAATAATCCAACAGGATATGGTATATATTTGTTCAACGGAAGAGTTGCTGTCAAAACTAATGCCGTCACACGCCTTATCTCAAAAACAGTTTTACCTGTAAACGAGTGGACGCATGTATCAGCAACATACAACACTTCTACAAATAATTTTTTAATTGCTATAAACGCAACATCGGATACAAGCAAAGTATTTATTGGTTCGGCGCCAATAGGCAATACTGATTCATTGTTCATCGGGACAGGATGGGATAATTCTTTTCAGGGTCAGCTTGATGAAATAAGGATTTGGAATACAGCCCTTGGATCAGGATTTATAAGTAAGTATATGAGGTCTTCAATAGGCACAAATTCCGGAATATACTCAGGACTTGTTTTGTCACTGACATTTCAGGAAAGACATTCCGACGGAGCAAAATTCACAACCGCCGATCAGACGGGAAACGGAAATAACTTTATCAATAAAGGAGCCAGTCCTGTGGATCTGAGCGGACTGCCTTCTTCAATAGTTACTTTCAATGATGGAATACAGCTCAGCGGAACGAATGAATATCTTGCAGTGCCTGATAATTCTTCAATTTCTCCGACAGCTGTATTTACACTTGAGGCATGGATTTTTCCGGAATCAGCGGGAGCAACAAATACTATAATTCATAAAGGCAGTGATAACGGAGTGGTCACGGATTACGGACTCAGATTATTTAACGGATATCTTCAGGCGACCGTAAACAGTCAGGTAAGACTTACTTCTTCACAGGTTATTCCGCTGAATGAATGGACGCATATCACATATGTTTACAACGGTACAAACGGAAAAAATATTTTTTATATAAACGGTGCATTAACGGATTCCGTAACCGGTCTCAGCGGATGGATAAATAACGGAAATGATTCTTTGTATATAGGCGGATCAATAGCGCAGAATGACTTTGAAGGATTTATCGATGAAGTCAGACTTAAACAGGCAGTAAAATATCAGGAGGAAATTTATCGTTTTCTGTATCAGTCTATTGATGAATCAAATGATCAGGCCGGTATTGATGTCGTATTCAATTTTGACGGATATGCAACAAGCAGCGTCGGTTCTGCAATCAGATTTTACTTCCGTAACGGCGCAGGTTTTATACACCCTGCATATAATTCATTGAGTCCCATTTCACCTATAAACAGAGCCGATAACTTATCTTTTTCTGACGGGTTTTACATAAAACAATCAGACAGAAAAATCCCTGAATCACAGACATACGGCGATATGACAGAAGACACATTGGAGATAGTAAACTTCGAAACGATAAACGACATAAATATTTTCATTGCTCTCAATCACACATCAGAATATCAACTTGATATCACATTGATTTCGCCTCTCGGTCAAAGCTTAAAAATTTATGATAATAATTATCTTGTAGGTTCATCAAGCCACATAGTAACAATATTTGATGATCAGGCGGTTAGCGATTTAATAAACGGTCAGTTTGTTTCTTTCGCTCCTTCAATAAAATCAAATGTTAGTCTCAACTCTGTATTTTCAGGAATTCCTTCCGGCGGTAAGTGGAGGTTGCAGATAAATGATTATGCGCCGGGAAACACGGGGAGACTTTATGCATGGGGAATTCAAATCAATAACAGTCCGGAAAAATTGTTTATGATGAACTCCACCTCTCTGATACAGGGATTATATAATTCTTCAACAAATATATCTGTCCGCGACACAATGAAAATATTTGTAAGAAACTCATTTCCTCCTTACAATATTGTCGATTCATCAAAAAGATATTTCCAGAACAACGGATCGGCGAATTACTCTTTTGAGAATGTTACAGCCGGAACGCCTTATTACCTTCAGCTAAAACACAGAAATTCCATCGAAACATGGAGCTCAAATGCCGTAACATTTGATCCATTAACAAATGTCTGCAGCTATAATTTCACTTCTTCATCCTCACAGGCGTACGGAAATAATATGATGCAGGCGGATGCATCGCCGCTGCGGTTTGCGATATACAGCGGAGATGTTAATCAGGACGGTGTCATAGATATTGCAGACGCAAGTCTGATTGACAACAGCGCAATAAATTTTGCAACCGGATATCTGCCGACAGATGTAAACGGTGACGGTGTTGTTGATCTTTCAGATATTGTGTTTGCAGATAATAACGGGTTTAATTTTGTGAGTAAAATTACGCCATAATGTTATTTACGAATTTCAAATGTCAAATAAAGGGCTATGATTTTTAAACAAACAATTTAGAAAAATATAAAAATCTGAAATTTGTAATTTGAAATTCTAAATTGAAAAAGCAGCCGCAGGCTTTTGCTTGCGGCTATTATTTTAAATCGAAAAATTTAAAAATTAAAATAAGTAGAAGTCTGTAAGGATTTTATCTAAATCTTTCAATTTATATTTAATGATTTTATTATCACCGGTAATAAAATTTTATCCCGTGGAAAAAAAATGATTTGGAATTTATTCTCAGAAAACCTAACTTAGAAAAACAATTTTAAAAGTATATAAACCGGGGGAGATTTGTATACTATTGACCATAGAAAATCCGGTCAGTTTAAAATTCGTTATTTATATAATTCTCAATTCAAATATGGGGGATATAAAATGATCATTCGGTACACACCATAGTCTTTACAAATTTTTGAGAAGACTCATTTACTTCAAATTTTTAAATTCATACAAACTCCGGAAGTCTTCATAATCTTACATACTATTAATAGTTTCAATAAAATTAATATATTGTTCTTTGTTTCGTTGAATCTTAATAATGTAATCAATTAAAGGACTAAAGCAGATAATACTTTCTTCTATACTTCCTGTATGAATATTATATAAGGAAGAACTCTTAAAGTTATCAGCCTTAATCTAATATTCTCATTTACTGTATCTTCTATAACCGGAAATTTTTTATAAATTTACCGGCAAGGGATATTTACGTTTACTTCCGTAAAAATTCCGTTTATTCAGTTCAGCGGGCATTAAAAATCTTTTCATAATAATTAAATAAAACCCAAATGAAAAAACTTTACTGTTTGTTTTTACTGACTGGAATTTTTTCCATCAATTTAATTTCATCAGACTTACAAGCGCAGCAGGACTTGCGCGAGCCGATAAAAAGGGCTATGGATGAAGAGAGAGTAAAATCCAATCAAACTAAGGTCAGCAACGCTCCTTTACCGGACGCGCCGCAGATCATAATAAATGTACCTTCAAACTATCCTACAATTCAGGCTGCTATCAATGCAGCTACTAACGGTGACATCATAACTATAGATGCAGGAATTTACCGTGAAGATATTACTCTGAATAAGTTCCTCCAGATCAGAGGCGCAAATTACGGCATAAATCCTAATACAGGGATCAGAGTTGCTGAAACCATAATACAGCCGGCTACTTCACAGCCTGATCCTTATCTGGTCGGAGCGGTAACATTCTTTTATATAACTGCAAACGGCAGCGGATCGATCATTGACGGAATTACTTTTGACGGCGATAATACTTTATTAACAAGCTCTGTCAATATCAACGGAGCTAACGTTGACGCTGCAGAGGCAATTGGAGCTTATGACGGATTATCAAATACAAAAGTAACAAATAACATATTTAAGAATATTAATTATGCCGCAATTGATTTTGATAATTATTTTAACGGGATGGCTTCGACATATGATAATATAATTTCGGATAATTTGTTTGATAATATTAATGTGGAGGCGGACTTCGGTATTGGTGTTTTACTTTATGATAATTGTTATACCAGAGTTACAAACAATGTAATGACGAGGGTCCGCATCGGCGTTCAGACAGGAAACTTTTCAAAGCCGGATCTCGGTACAAACCATTCTATTGATAATAATGAAATAGAATCCTACCGGCTTGGAATCTGGCATAACCTGACATATGCAAATGCAACCGCTTATACAATTCAGGACAATGATATAACAACAGTCACCGGCTCTCAGAGAAATATAGGAATAGAAATAAGTTCTGTTCAAACTGCTGTTGTAGTAAATATAAACAATAATAATATAACCGGAGCAAGCGAAGGTTATGATCTCTGGAACTGTCCCACTTCAAGCACTGTAACTATCACCGGCGGAGTTGTTTCAAACTGTAACGTCGGAGTGTTTGCAAATAATTATGACGGGTATAATTCTAATGCAGCCTCTAGTCAGTATGCAATGACCGGTGTTACAATTACAAACTGTGATACAGCAATCTGGGTCAGGGATAATGATCTTAATACTAACAGCGCCACAGTATCACTCAGTATTAATAATGCAACAAACTTTGTAAACGGAACGGGAATGGGATTACTGTTAGAAGGAGGTGACGCTTCAGTTAATTTTAACGGTGCTTCGCCGGTCGATTTCAGTACAACTCTATCTAAATATATAAGACTTATAACCAACGGTACAAATGTTCCGGCATCCGGTATCAATGCTCAGAGTGTTATGTTCGGAGGAGCAAACGGAACGGTTTTAAATAACACACAATTATTTTCTGTCGAAGATAAAATTGATCATAAAACCGACTGGAATAGTCTTGGATTTGTATCGGTAAAAGCAAACAACAGCTATGTTACATTGAATAGTTTTTATTCCCCAAATACATCAGTCGCTTCCATTCAGAACACTATCGGTATTACCGCTGTCGGCGACACAGTTAATATAGGATCCGGCACATTTAACGAAAGCATAAACGTAAATAAAACACTGACTGTGTCCGGCAGCGGGACTGGTGTTACAATACTGACTCCTACAGTAACATGCACAGGCGACGGTATTACAGTTTCATCTTCAAGTGTAAGTGTAAAGGATCTAACAGTTACGGATTTTAATTACGGGCTCAGGACATCTACCGATAACACAACTTTCTTTAATGTAGAAAGCATAGCAAACTGCAGTTACGGTCTGATCAGTACAAACGGCACAAGAGCTTTGACTTTATTAAAATGCAAACTCAATAATAATATTATCGGCGGCTGGAGAGTAGGTACCGCTGATGTTATCACAAATGTATTATTTGACAGCTGTGAGGTGAAGACAAACGGAACAGGCGTTAATAACGGATTCGGAATATTTGTCGCCGCCGCCACTCCTGTTGCAAATACATTTGATACAATTACGATCAGAAATTCCGATTTCAGCGATAATCTTAAAAAAGGAATGTACTTCGAAAAGCTGAGAAATGCTTTGATTGAAAATGTATTTATGAATAACAGCGGTAATGATCCCGCTTACGGTTTTAATAACGGAATAGATTTAAATCTAAAATATGATAATTATACAGGTATAATAATTCGTAACTGTACTATTACAAACTGCGGAGCTACAGGTACTGCAGGAAATATTGATAATCCTGCTGCAATAACTATAAAAGCAAGAGACGACTCTCCTTCTTATAATTCCGATCCTGCAACACTTACCGGTGTAGTCGTCGAGAATAATTTTATCAGCGGACCTGTAAACGGTCTGAGGTTTGGAGAGTTTGATAAAGTAAATAACTCCCCGACAGGAGTAACAGTTGAGGAAAACCACTTTGGAAACGGGTATTCAAATAAAGCGATCTTAAATAAAACTTCCGGAAGCATTACAGTAAGCTGTAACTGGTATGGAACTGCAGTTCCCTCAGCAGTCGTAGCGCTGCACGGAAGTAATTTAATTTTCATTCCGTATGTGGTAAACGGAACAGATAACGATCCGGGTTTGGCAGGATTTCAGATAGTACCGGGTTCATGTACCGGAGTCGGTCCTGTTACAAACATTACACAGAGTTTAACTTACGCTACAATTGCTCCGGCTATTACAGCTGCAAATCCCGGAGATGTAATTGAGTTAAGCGCCGGGACTTATAATGAAAGAGTAGTTATAACTAAATCTCTTACTCTTTACGGAGTTGACAAA